>CAMYIZ010000051.1 GCA_947258585.1 uncultured Haliea sp.
CGCTCGACCTCCAGATCGGATATGCCTAGAATGTTTCCTGCGTGGGACATCGGTATTCTCTCCATTAAACGATCTTCGCAAAATCAGTTTAATGAATACCGGTGTCCCCCGTTAATGATGAAGAGCCAGACGGTCCCTCGGGGCCGTTTTTGCATTGGAGGGAAATTCGGGGCTCTCCCTGCTCTCCCCGCGGCTCTCCCCACTTTGGCGCGCACCAATATTCAGCAAACCCGGTTAATGATGAAGAGCCATGATGCCAGGTGACGGCTGCCCCCTGACCATCAGGACATGGCAGACACCATGGACTGGATGTCCTCCTCGGCGGCCTGCAGGGTTGCCTGCAGTGTGCTGGCATCCATCCTCAGGCGGGCGAGGGAGTCGAGATCACCGAGATGCCCCGCCGCCTTGATGCCTGCCCGGGCGATGATATTGGCGATCAACAGCACATCACTCAGGTCCGCGGCGTCGATTCGGTCTCTCTCCTTCACCTCCTGCTCGTCGACCGCGTGGGCGACTATCTCCGGGAGTTCCCAGGACTCCACGATCGCCCGGGCGACGCCGGTATGCCATTGCGCGATCAGTCGGTCCAGTGCCTTGCGGTCCGAAAACAGCTCGGCATGTTGGGCGGCCCTGGTGTAGATGTAGAATTTTCCCACTGAACCCAGGAGGCCGGCCAGCATGGCCTCGTCAGGCTTGCGCAAGCTGCGCACTTCCCTGGCAACGACATAGGCTATCGCCGCGACCTTGACGCTGGTCCGGCGCAGGGCATTCAGTTCACTGAAACAGGCAGTGCCCGGGGGTGGCTGAAAAGCCTCCCGGGCAGCGTATGACATGGCGGCGTTTTGTACCATGGTCAGGCCCACCCGCGAGATCGCGGTGGGAATGTCGGTGATTTCGATTGGGCCTCTGCGCATCAGTGCCGAGTTGGCCATACGCATCAGGCGTGCGGCGAGGGCGGGTTCTGTCGCTACGACAGCGGCCAGCGAGCGGTTGTCGGAAGCGGGGTCCTGGATGCACTGCTGTATCCGCAGGGCCGTGTCGGGAAATGGTGGGAGGTCGAACTCGCCCTGCTGCAGATCTGTTGCAAGCTGCCTTACGAATGCCATCGCAGCTTCATTGACGACCGGCAGCTGTGACGGTTGCTCGTCTTCCTCATCCTCCTTGAACGGATTGACGTGCCTGGAAGACGTTTTTTTACATAGGTATCCATACCACACGCTCAGCGACAGGTAAATATCGAGCAGTAGTTTAAGCCAAGAGCAGCGCCCGTAGCGAGCCCCCCCCACTTGCCTAGTCCGGCAACACCTCCGCCAAGTGATTCACGAACAGCCGCACCTTGGCCGACAAGTGTCTGTTGTGTGGATATACCGCCCACACTGCGGTATCTGTCGGTTTGAACTGTTCCAGAACGGGCTGGAGTTGTCCCTCGTCCACCGCCCCGCGGACGTAGAAATCGGGCAGTTGCACCAGCCCCAGGCCCGACCTGGCCGCGTGGACCAGCGCCCGGCCGTTGTTGCTGCGCCAGTTGCCGTTGACTTCAAGGTCGAAATTGCGCTGCTTGTCCCTGAATCGCCAGGTGTTGAGGGTGCCGACAAGGCAGTTGTGATTCACCAGTGCGGCCACGTCCTGCGGACTGCCGTAGCGATCGAGATAGCCGGGTGCGGCGCAAGTCACCAGCCGGCGACTGCAGATGCGCCGGGCAATCAGTGAGGAGTCCCGCAGTGTTCCCGCCCGGATGGCGATGTCATAGCCCTCGGCGATCAGGTCGACCAGGCGATTGTTGAAGTCGATGTCGATGCTGATACCGGGGTGCTGGGCCACGAACGCCGCTGCGGCAGGTGCAATAAAGTCTTCCCCGAATGCTCCCGCCACGGTCATTCTCAGGCGCCCGCGGGGCCTCTCCTGCAAGTCCTGGACGGCGTCCTCCGCCTCCACCAGGGTGGTGAGAACGTCCTGGCAGCGGAGGAAGAATGCCTGGCCGACCTCCGTCACTGACAGTTTCCGCGTTGTGCGTACGAGTAGCTGTGCGCCAAGTCGGGATTCCAGCAGCGCGATCTGTTTGCTCACATGCGATTTCGACACACCCAGGGCATCGGCCGCGCGGGAAAAACTCTCGTGCTGCACCACGGCGACAAAGGCTTCAATACCCTCCCATTTATGCATTGTGGTCTCGCATTGGCATGGCGGTCACTCGCAAAAGTGTTTCTATATGGAAATAGTTTTTTCATATTACATTGGTTAATCTTTATTGGAGAACAAAATATACTGAGATTCGTTCACATTAGAGTTGGTGGAGACAGTCTATGAAAAGCCGGGCAGCGGTCGCATTCGAGGCGGGAAAGCCTCTGGAAGTGGTGGAAGTGGATCTGGAGGGCCCGCGCCAGGGCGAGGTACTGGTTGAGATCAAGGCCACCGGGGTTTGCCATACCGACGCATTCACCCTGTCGGGCGACGATCCTGAGGGCGCTTTCCCCGCTATCCTCGGTCATGAGGGCGCCGGCGTGGTGGTCGACGTGGGCCCGGGGGTGAAGAGCCTGCAAAAGGGCGACCATGTGATTCCGCTCTATACCGCCGAATGCCGTGAGTGCAATTTCTGCCTCAACCCCAAGACCAATCTGTGCCAGGCCGTCAGGGCCACCCAGGGCCAGGGTGTGATGCCGGATGGAACCAGCCGTTTTTCCCTCGATGGCAAGCCCATTCTGCACTACATGGGCTGCTCCACCTTTTCCAACTACACGGTGTTGCCGGAAATTTCCCTGGCCAAGGTGCGCAAGGACGCCCCGTTCGACAAGATCTGCTATATCGGCTGCGGGGTGACCACGGGCATTGGCGCGGTCGCTTTCACCATGAAAGTCGAGGCGGGCGCCACGGTGGCTGTGTTCGGCCTCGGTGGCATAGGGCTGAATGTCATCCAGGGCGCGCGGATGGTCGGGGCGAGCCGTATCATTGGCGTGGACCTCAACCCGGCCAAGGTCCCGCTGGCCAGGCAGTTCGGCATGACCGATTTCGTCAACCCCAAAGAGGTGGACAACGTCGTGGAACATATCATCGAGTTGACCGGCGGCGGGGTGGACTACAGCTTCGAGTGTATCGGCAACGTGAATGTCATGCGCCAGGCACTGGAGTGCTGCCACAAGGGCTGGGGCCAGAGTTGTATCGTGGGCGTGGCGGGCGCCGGGCAGGAAATTTCCACCCGTCCCTTCCAGCTGGTAACCGGGCGCTCCTGGCGCGGAACGGCCTTCGGTGGCGCCCGGGGCCGCACCGACGTGCCCAGGATCGTCGACTGGTATATGGATGGGCGGATCAATATCGACGACCTGATCACCCACACCATGCCCCTGGATGACATCAACAAGGCGTTCGACCTGATGCACTCCGGGGAAAGCATTCGCTCGGTGGTGCTGTACTAGGGCGCTTTCTCGTCCGTTACGGTCCCTGGCCCGCCGCGCCATAGAGCGGACGGTGGGCACTTTTTTTGATGAGGGTGGCCATGAACATAGTCAATGATCAGCGTTGCTTTGGTGGCAGACAGCTGCGTATTTCTCACTACGCCGGGTCGCTGGCCTGTGACATGCATTTTTCCCTGTACCTTCCGCCACAGGCAGAGCACGAGCAGGTGCCCGTGCTGTACTGGTTGTCCGGCCTGACCTGTACCGACGAAAATTTCGTCACCAAGGCCGGAGCGCAGCGCTACGCCGCCGAGCACGGCGTGGCTATCGTGGCCCCGGACACCAGCCCGCGGGGTGAGGGGGTGCCGGACGACCCGGAGGGCGCCTACGACTTCGGCCTGGGAGCGGGGTTCTACGTCGATGCAACGCAGGCACCCTGGTCCAAGCACTACCGGATGTACGAATACATTGCAGTTGAGCTACCGGGCTTTGTCGAGCAGCACTTCCCGGTGAGTGCAAGCCAGGTCGGCATTTTCGGTCACTCCATGGGTGGCCACGGCGCGCTGACCATCGCCCTGCGGAATCCAGACAAGTTCCGCTCCGTGTCGGCGTTTGCACCGATCGTCTCCCCCATGCGCTGTCCCTGGGGCCAGAAGGCCCTGGCAAATTATCTCGGCGACGATCGGGAACAGTGGCGACAGTACGACACCACTGAATTGCTGGCCGGGGCCAGCCCCCTGCCGATGCTGGTCGACCAGGGCGACGCGGACCAGTTTCTGCGGGAGCAGCTGAAAACAGAGCTGTTGGTTGAAGCCCTCGATAGCGCGGGGTTGACTGCCGATGTGCGTATGCAGCCAGGTTACGACCACAGCTATTTTTTTATCGCCAGCTTCATGGGTGACCACATTCGGTTCCACCGCAATAACTTGGGCTGATGGAGCCCGGCAACGGCTCCCGGCATTTGGCACAGGGTCTGCCGGTGGAGGTATACTCCTTTCCACGCCGCACAATAAGTCAATCTTCAGAGGTGGGTTCATGCCTGGAGCAACCGCGCCGCAGGCCGACGTGATTCAGTCTGCCATTGCCACCCATGGTCAGCGGCCTGGCGCGCTGCTGCCGATACTGCATGCGATCCAGGATGGGCTGGGCTACATCCCTGGCGACGCCATCGCAGCCATTGCGCAAGCGCTCAACCAGAGCCGGGCAGAGGTGGCAGGCGTACTCAGTTTTTATCACCACTTCCGGACCAGGCCGCCGGGAAACGCGGTCGTGCAGATATGCCGTGCGGAGGCCTGCCAGGCGGTGGGCGCGCGGCAGCTGGAGAGCCACGCCAGGCAGCGACTGGGCACTGACTACCACGCCACTTCTCAGGAGGCACGGATCAGCCTGGAGCCCGTGTACTGCCTGGGCAATTGTGCCTGCGGGCCTTCGGTTCGAATTGGAGATGAAGTGTATGGTCGCGTCTCCCCGGCAGTATTCGATGCGCTGCTGGAAGCACTGGACAGCGATGTGGTGGTGGTGCAGTGATGGCTACGCGGATCTATGTGCCCTCCGACACCAGCGCCCGGTCGCTGGGCGCTGATGCGGTCGCGACGGCCATTGAGCGGGAGGCGATGGCGCGCAAGATCGACCTTGAGCTGGTGCGCAACGGCTCGCGGGGCCTGTTCTGGCTGGAGCCGCTGCTTGAAGTGGAGACGCCTGCGGGCCGGGTAGCCTATGGCCCCGTGCGCGCAGAGGATGTGGGCGAGCTGTTCGAAACGGGCCTGTGCTCGGGGGAATCCCGGCACGCGCTGTTCCAGGGGCGGCCAGAGGATATTCCCTTCCTGCGCAAGCAGCAGCGGCTGACCTTTTCCAGGGTGGGACTGGGCGATCCGCTGTCGCTGGGCAACTACGTCGAACTCGCTGGCTTCCGGGGGCTCAGCCGCGCCCTGACCATGGCCGGGGAAGATATCGTGCGCTGGGTGACGGAGTCGGGCCTGCGCGGTCGTGGCGGCGCAGCGTTTCCAACGGGCATCAAGTGGCAGACCGTGCTGGATACACCGTCCCCACAGAAGTACGTGGTGTGCAATGCCGACGAAGGGGACTCCGGCACCTTTGCTGATCGCCTGGTGATGGAGTGCGACCCCTACCTGCTGATCGAAGGCATGATCATCGCGGGCGTCGCCGTCGGGGCCACGCAAGGCTATATTTACCTCCGCTCGGAATATCCCCTGGCGCTGCGGGTCATGAACGAGGCCATCGCACGCGCCTATGCGGCGGGCTACCTCGGTGAGGGTATTCGCGGCACGAGCTACCGCTTTGATCTTGAGGTCCGGCTTGGGGCCGGGGCCTACATCTGCGGCGAGGAAACAGCCCTGCTCGAGAGCCTGGAGGGCAAGCGCGGTATGGTGCGGGTCAAGCCGCCCCTGCCTGCCGTCAAAGGATTGTTTGGTCAGCCGACGGTCGTCAACAATGTGCTGTCGCTGGCTGCTGTGCCGTTTATCCTCGATCGCGGGCCCGCAGCCTACGCGGACAGTGGCATGGGCCGCTCACGGGGTACCTTGCCGGTCCAGCTGGCGGGAAACATCGCCCGGGGCGGTCTGGTGGAACTGGCTTTTGGCGCCACCCTGCGCGAGCTGCTCTATGACTTCGGCGGCGGCAGCCACAGCGGCAGGCCACTGCGGGCGGTGCAGGTGGGCGGCCCCCTGGGCGCCTATCTGCCGGAGTCGCAGTGGGATACGCCGCTGGATTACGAAGCCTTTGCTGCCATGGGTGCCATGCTGGGCCACGGCGGGATTGTTGCCTTTGACGATACGGTGGATCTGCGCCAGCAGGCGCGCTTTGCCATGGAGTTCTGCGCCGTGGAGTCCTGCGGCAAGTGTACGCCCTGCCGCATCGGCAGTACCCGCGGTGTCGAGGTGATCGATCAGCTGGCGACTGCCGCGGACAGGGAGGCGAACCTGACGCTGCTGCAGGAGCTGTGCGAAACCATGACCGACGGTTCCCTCTGCGCCATGGGCGGGATGACGCCCTACCCGGTGCTGAGCGCCCTCCGGCACTTCCCCGAAGATTTCACCGTTGGCGGAGAACCGTGTGGTTCCCGGGAGCCCGTCTGATGCTGCACATTTACGAACCGGAGCGGGATTACGGCACGCCCGCGCCCCTGCCCGAGTACAGTGCCGGCTACGCCGCCCTGGAAACCGTGGAACTTACCATAGACGGTCGTGCGGTGGCGGTTCCACAGGGCACCTCGGTGCTGCGCGCGGCGGCACTGGCGGGGATCAACATCCCGAAGCTGTGCGCAACCGATGCCCTGGACGCCTTCGGTTCCTGCCGCCTGTGCCTGGTGGAGATCGCCGGCCGCAAGGGTTACCCGGCCTCCTGCACCACGCCGGTGGAGGCGGGCATGGCGGTTACCACCCAGACGGGCAAACTGGCGCGCCTGCGCCGCAACGTCATGGAGCTGTACATCTCCGATCACCCGCTGGACTGTCTGACCTGCGCCGCCAATGGCGACTGTGAACTGCAGGATATGGCAGGTGCTGTGGGTTTGCGCGAGGTACGCTATCCCGAGTCCGGGGAAAACCACCTGCAGGCGGAAAAGGATGATTCCAATCCCTACTTCACCTTTGACCCCGCAAAGTGCATTGTCTGTTCTCGCTGCGTGCGTGCCTGTGAGGACGTGCAGGGCACTTTTGCCCTGACCATCGCCGGCCGCGGTTTTGCATCCCGGGTGGCGGCGGGTGCGGAGCAGCCCTTCATCGACTCGGACTGCGTGTCCTGCGGCGCCTGTGTCCAGCACTGTCCGACCGCAACGCTGATGGAGAACAGCATTATCGAGCAGGGCCAGCCCGAACACTCGGTGGTGACTACCTGTGCCTACTGTGGGGTCGGTTGCGGATTCAGGGCGGAGATGAAAGGCGAACAGGTGGTGAACATGCAGCCCTGGAAGGACGGGGGTGCCAACCGCGGCCACGCCTGTGTCAAGGGACGTTTCGCTTTCGGCTACGCCACCCACCCGGATCGGGTCACTACGCCAATGATCCGCGCGGCCATCGATCAGCCCTGGCAGGTGGTGTCCTGGGAGGAGGCCGTGGCCTATGCCGCCAGGCGCCTGCGCGAGGTACAGCAGGCGTACGGGCGCAACAGCATTGGCGGGATTACTTCTTCGCGCTGTACCAACGAGGAAACCTACCTGGTGCAGAAAATGGTGCGCGCGGCGTTTGGCAACAACAACGTCGATACCTGCGCACGGGTCTGTCATTCCCCGACCGGCTACGGACTCAAGATGACCCTGGGCGAGTCCGCCGGCACCCAGAACTTCGACTCTGTGGACGAGGCTGACGTGGTGATGGTGATTGGCGCCAACCCCACCGACGGCCATCCGGTATTCGCCTCCCGGCTCAAGCGTCGCCTGCGCAGCGGTGCGCGGCTGATTGTGGTGGATCCCCGGCGTATCGACCTGGTGCAATCACCCCATGTCCGCGCCGATTACCATCTGCCGCTGCGCCCGGGCACCAACGTGGCGTTCATCAATGCCATGGCCCACGTCATCGTCAGTGAAGGGCTGGAGGACCGGGCCTTCATCGAGCAGCGTTGCGACCAGGCGGCCTTCCGGGAGTGGCTGGAATTCATTCGCGAGCCCCGCCATGCGCCCGAGCAGGTCGCGGCGGTCACCGGCGTCGATGCCGAGACCCTGCGGGCGGCGGCGCGGCTGTACGCCGGCGGCGGCAACGGTGCCATCTACTACGGCCTCGGCGTGACCGAGCACAGCCAGGGCTCCACCATGGTCATGGGCATCGCCAACCTGGCGATGCTCACCGGCAACGTCGGCCGTGAAGGCGTTGGGGTAAACCCCCTGCGCGGGCAGAACAATGTGCAGGGGTCCTGTGATATGGGTTCCTTTCCCCACGAGCTGCCCGGTTACCAGCCAATAGGCGATGACGGCGTGCGCAGCCAGTTCGAGGGCGCCTGGCAGGTAGCGCTGGATCCAGAGCCGGGTTTCCGCATCCCCAACATGTTCGACGAGGCGCTGGCGGGAAACTTCCGCGCGCTGTACTGCCAGGGCGAGGACATAGCGCAGTCCGATCCGAATACCAAACACGTCGAGGCGGCCCTGCGCAAGCTGGACTGCCTGATTGTGCAGGACATCTTTCTCAACGAAACCGCCAAGTTTGCCCATGTGTTCCTGCCGGGCGCCTCCTTCCTGGAGAAGGACGGGACTTTCACCAACGCCGAGCGCCGCATTTCGCGGGTGCGCCGGGTCATGACCCCGCTGGCGGGCAAGGCGGACTGGGAAGCCACCATGGCGCTGTCCAATGCCCTGGGCTATCCGATGTCGTATCAACATCCCGCCGAGATCATGGACGAGATCGCCAGTCTCACGCCCTCGTTCCGGGGGGTGAGCTATGCGCGCCTGGAGCAGCAGGGTTCCATCCAGTGGCCCTGCAACGAGGCTGCCCGCGAGGGCACCCCGGTAATGCACGTGGACGAATTCATTCGCGGCAAGGGGCTGTTTGTCGTAACCGAGTATGTGCCGACCGAGGAGAAAGTTACCCGGCGCTTTCCCCTGCTGCTGACCACGGGGCGGATACTGTCCCAGTACAATGTGGGCGCCCAGACCCGGCGTACCGCCAACAGTACCTGGCATGCGGAGGACGTTCTGGAGATCCATCCTCACGATGCGGAGGACCGGGGCATCGGCGATGGCGACCGGGTCAGCATCGCCAGCCGGGTGGGTGAGACTTCCCTGCGCGCCAGCCTCAGCGAGCGGCTGCAGCCGGGCGTGGTCTACACCACCTTCCATCACCCCGTCAGTGGTGCGAACGTCATCACTACCGAAAACTCCGACTGGGCCACCAACTGCCCTGAGTACAAGGTGACGGCGGTTGAGGTGCGCAGGACCACCGGGCCGGCGGCCTGGCAGCGGGCGCACAGCGAGTTCCACCGGGAGCAACAGCGTCTGGCGAAGGGTGAGCCAGCGGAGGCCAGCCAGGATGTCGCCGAAAAGTCCTGAGCTGCCGGTCGGGACCGACGGTGACTTGCCCTCGCGCCCGGTCCAGACCTGGCGCGAGGGGGAGCTGGGCGACAGTCGGGATACCCTGGCGGACGAGACGCCCGTGGCGCTGGTCTACAACTGCGTGTCCCACGCGGTGATGATGGCGTCGGCCTCGGACCTGGAGGATTTCGCCCTGGGGTTCAGCCTGGGCGAGGGTATTGTCGACCGCCCCGGGCAGATCTATGACATCGAGGTTCGCCACTGTGGGCAGGGTATTGAGTTGCGCATGGAACTGGCCTCCGGTTGTCTCGCTGCGCTGAAACAGCGGCGGCGGTTTTTGGCGGGCCAGTCGGGCTGCGGTCTATGCGGTGTCGAATCACTGGCGTATTTTGCGACGCCCTTGCCGGCGGTATCGGCGGACGTCGCGATCAGTCACCGCGCGATCCAGCGCGCCCTGGCGGCACTGCCCGACTGCCAGCAACTGGGCGGCCTGACCGGCGGCATGCACGCCGCGGGATGGTGCGACCCGGCCGGGAACATCCTGCTGCTGCGGGAAGACGTTGGCCGCCACAATGCCCTCGACAAACTGGTGGGTGCCCTGGCCGTGAACGGACCGCGGCCACCGGGCTTTGCCCTGGTATCCAGTCGCGCCAGTTACGAACTGGTGCAGAAAGCCGCCAGGGCAAATATGGCGGTGCTGGTCGCCGTGTCTGCGGCCACTTCACGGGCGGTGGACACGGCAGCCCATTGTGGCATGACCCTGGTGGGCTTTGCCCGTCAGGGGAGGCAGGTGGTGTATGCGGGGGCACAGCGGCTCGGCCAGCGGCACCTTCCCCAGGTTTTCCCTCAGCCACAAGGTCCGGACAATCGGCCCCCCGACCGGTAGCGCTGCCCCGACCGACAACTTGTGATTTTTGCCGCTATCGCCGCCAGCGGAAACCGTGCTACTAATAGTGCCACAGCGTAGCTTGTCCATTCAGGACCCCACCATGACACCCCCCATTTCAGGCCGATCCATCACCCAGCTGGCGCTGTGCCTGCTGCTGATTGGCAATCTGCTGGTCTGGTCCACCTCCTGGAATGCACCCGCGTTCCACGGCGGGCAGTTCGAACAGTTGGGTGATGGGTCCCCGCCTTTCCTGCCGGGCAATGGGGAGGGCTTTTCCAGCGCTGATTCCGGTGCCATTCCAGTTCAGGGATGGCCGGCTGTCGGCTGGCTCACCACGCCTGTCACGGTTGTCCTGGCCATTGCTGCCCCGGCCCGCATTCGCATCAGTCACTACCCGGTTCTGCCGCAGGCGCCGCCCTTCAACACCTGAGTTTTCCCTTTGTAGCGCCCCGACGGCGTCCATTGCCTGGCTTGTGCCGGCACCCGGGCGTCGCTGACGGCGGCAAGCTTACTTCATATTTCTCAGGTGAATGTTCATGAAGACCATGAATTTTATGGGTTGGCGCAAGCTGGCCCTGGCCTTTTCCCTGCTGCTGCTGATCGTGTCAGTTGGCTCCTTCTTCACCCGCCAGCTCAACTGGGGGCTCGATTTCACTGGCGGGACGCTGGTGGAGGTGCACTACAGTGAGTCTGCTGACCTGAACCAGATTCGCGCCTATCTGGACACGGCGGGCTACGCTGGCGCCGTCGTAGTCGCTTTCGGTACTGATCGCGATGTCCTCATCCGTCTGCCCCAGGGGTACACGGAGACTGCTGGACAGGCGCTGCTGGAAACACTTCAGAAGCAGGTTGAAAGCTCGGTTGAGTTGCGCCGCGTCGAGTTTGTCGGGCCTCAGGTGGGCGATGAATTACGGGAGCAGGGTGGGCTGGCCATGTTGCTTGCCCTGAGCCTGATCATGCTCTACATCGCGTTCCGCTTTCAGTTCAAGTTTGCCTTGAGCGCGGTGATAGCACTGATCCACGATGTGGTGATCACCCTGGGATTCTTCTCCATTACCGGGATGGAGTTTGACCTGACTGTGCTCGCTGCGGTGCTGGCGGTTATCGGTTATTCGCTCAACGACACCATCGTGGTCTACGACCGCATTCGCGAGAATTTCCGCAAACTGCGCGGGGTGGCCCCGCTGGATGTTGTGAACATCTCCCTGACCGAAACACTGGGGCGAACCACGATCACCTCGCTGACTACCGTTCTAGTGCTTGTCGCTCTGGCAATTTTCGGAGGCGACATGATCCTGGGCTTCGCCATTGCCCTGTTGGTCGGTATTACAGTGGGCACCTATTCGTCGATTTACATGGCATCAAATATCCTGCTGTTGCTTGGCGTCAGCAAGGAAGATCTGATCATACCGGTCAGGGAAGGTGCGGACCAGGACGACCTGGCGCCCTGAGGAGCAGGCTGTGCCGGGGCAGCTGCCCGCCGGGACGGCGCTTGCGGAGCGTCCCTACTCTGTGTAGTCTCATTCCTCCCCAGGATGGGGAAATAATAAGGCTTGCACGGCAGCCAAGGGGGCCAGACCAGGTGTCAGGCAGCACAGACCCGATACTGATTCTTTCGATAGATGGCGGTGGCGCGCGCGGAGTAATCCCGGTGAACGTGCTGTACCTGATCGAACAGGATGCCGGTGTGGATATTCGCGCTACCTTCGATTTCTTTGCCGGTGTCAGCACGGGCGCTCTGATTGCGTCCTATTGCGCGATGGGTGGGGGCTCCCTTGAGCTGCTTGCCAAGACCAGTTATTCGTCTGACAACATGTCACGGATATTCGACAAGTCTGTCTGGGACAAAGTGCTCGGGCGTGTCCAGAACCAGCCAAAATACGATGGCATCAACAAGCGCCAGTATCTGGATGAGGTGCTGGGGAAGGTGCGTATCAACGACATTGTCGACAAGCAACTGATGGTGATTGCCTACGATTTCATCAACCGCGAGTTGATCACCTTCAAGAACCGTCGCGGGCACGATGCCAGCTATAATCCGACGCTCGCCGAGATCTGTGACGCCGCCACGGCTGCTCCCACCCTGTATCCCCCTGTACCCACGACCGACAATTACAGCCGCTGGCTGATCGATGGCGCGGTTGCAATCAATGATCCGAGTCTCTGCGCCATCTCCGAGGCACTGGCCATGGGCTACACCATCGACCAGATCTGGATGATATCCATGGGTACCGGGCGCCCTGTTCACGATATGTCGCAGAAACAACAGGACAAGATTGGCACTGCGTCCCGGGACTGGGGCATCATTGGCTGGCTGTCAAATGGCCTGCTCGACCATATGCTCAGCGCCAGCTCCGCGGTGAGCGCGCACCAGTGCCAGCAGCTGTTGGGGGAGCGTTATATCCGGGTCGACGGCGCGCTGCCACGCGCTCTGATGAAACTGGATGAAACCACGCCGGGCTATGTGCGCAATCTCAGGGCACACGCCGATATCTGGTACGAAGCGAATCTTGCTCAGGTACGGGCCCTGCTGGGGAATTTCCAGGCTACAAAGCAAAACGCGGTATCCGCTCAGAGTCAGTTCGGATAAGGCAGGGCGAACACGTCGCTGCCAACAATAAACGACGGATAAGGGAATGCAGCCGTGAAAAAAAATCTTCTGGGAATACTTTCTTTGACGCTCTTGATGACCTCCGCTGGCGCTGCCGCCGAGCGGGGGGTGTCCAGCCTGGGCCGGCTGGAGCCACTGAACGGCATCATTCGCCTCTCAGGTCCATCCGGCGTGGGCATGTCCGGCTCGGTCATCAAGGAGCTCTCGGTCGAGGAAGGGGATTGGGTAGAAAAGGACCAGATTGTTGCCTATCTCGACAGCTACCAGCTGCGGCGCGCGGAAGTTGCGCGGCTGGAGGCCATTCTCGACAATGCCCGGCGGGAGATGTCGCGGCAGCAAGACCTGGCCAAGACGTCCGCCACCAGCAGGACCCAGCTGGATGCGGCCACTATGGAGCTCAGTATTGCCAGGGCTGATCTGGCTGCCGCTCAGGCCCGCCTTGAGCTGTCTGTTGTACGCTCACCACTGCGGGCCCAGGTGCTGGAGATCCACAGTTACCCGGGGGAAAGTGTCGGTCCTGACGGTATTCTGGAGCTGGCCCAGACAGATCGCATGTACGCCGTTGCCGAGGTCTATGAAACCGATATCAGCCTGGTGCAGGTCGGTCAGGCGGCGGTGGTCAAGGCCCCGGCTCTGGGCGATGGCATTACGGGCAAAGTGGAGCGTATTGCCCTGAAAGTGGGGCGGATGGATGTGCTGGGCACGGACCCCATTGCCAAGACCGACGCCCGCGTAGTGGAGGTTTTCATCCTGCTGGACAGCAGTGAGGATGTGTCGGGCCTGACCAATATGCAGGTCGAGGTGGAGATAAAGAGCTGATGTCCCGCTTTCTCCCGCTGGGCTGGCTGCAGCTCAAGCACCAGAAACTGCGGTTGCTGGCCGCCATTGTCGGGATTGCCTTCGCGGTTATCCTCATCACCGTGCAGCTCGAGTTCAGCCAGGCCCTGTCAGTCAGTGCCGTGCGCTATCACAGCGCCATGGACTACGAGCTGGTGATGGTCAGTCCCAAGACCACCTACCTGGTCTCGACCAAACAGTTCCCTCGCGGTCGGCTCTACCAGGCCACGGGGTTCAAGGGGGTGGCAGGGGTCACGCCGGTCTATACGCAGCAGGGCAGTTGGCGGAATCCGGCTGACAGGACCAGCGCCCGCAATATCTTTGTGGTCGGGTTCAACCCCTCGGACCGCGGCTTCGCCCGCTTGCTGACACCGGAGCAACACGATCTGGTGAAGTTGCCGGATCGCATTATCTTCGACCAGCGTGGCCGGCCGGAGTATGGACCGGTTGCCACCCTGTTCAGGAGCAACGGCCCCTATGAGGTGGATATCAACGACCGGATGCCGATACTGGCGGGCCTGTACTCCCTCGGCACTTCCTTTGGCCTGGACGGCGGCGTGATCACCTCCGACCTTAATTTTCTGCGGGCGTTTCCCAAGCGTGACAAGTCGGCCATCGATATTGGCCTGATTCACCTTGAGCCCGGTGCGGACCCGGTGCAGCTGCAGCGTGAGATTATCGCCGGGGTTCCCGGGGATGTCCGGGTGCTGACACGGGATGAGTTCAAGGCCCAGGAAATCAACCACTGGAGCAAGACGACCCCGGTCGGCTACATGTTCACCTTCGGTGCGATCATGGGTCTGGTCGTGGGCTTTATCATTGTCTACCAGATCCTGTTTGCCGATGTACAGGACCACGTCGGTGAATACGCGACCCTGAAGGCCATGGGTTATACCCACGGCTTTTTGCGCGGGGTCGTGTTGCAACAGTCAGTGGTGTTGGCGGTGCTGGGCTTTATCCCCGGGATTACGATTTCGATTCTGGTGTTTGGCAAGGCGGCGGACGCCACTGGACTGCCCCTGTCGATGGATGCCCGCTCGGCCGGATTTCTGTTTCTGTTGACCCTCTTCATGTGCGCGGGCTCCGGCATTCTGGCCCTGCGCAAGTTGCGTTCCATCGATCCGGCGGAGGTGTTCTGATGACTGATGAGCTGCCGCTGGTCCTGGAGGGTGTGTCCTATATCTACGGCAAGGGAGCGCTGAAGAAGCAGATTCTGTTCGACATCAGCGCCACTGTGCGTGCCGGTGAGGTGGTGATCCTGACGGGGCCGTCGGGCTCGGGCAAGACCACGCTGTTGACTCTGATGGGCGCCTTGCGTTCGGCGCAGCAGGGCAGCGTAAAGGTGCTGGGACACGAGCTCAACCGGGCCCGCGAGCGCACCCTGGTCAAGGTGCGCCGGCAGATCGGCTACATTTTCCAATCCCACAATCTGCTCGAGAGCTTGACCATCGGCCAGAACGTGCAGATGGGATTGAAGCTCGATCCCGCGGGGCGCCGCAACGCCAGGCAGCGTATTGTAGCGGTGCTTGAACGCGTTGGCCTCGGTGAGCATATCAACAAGCACCCCGCGGAACTGTCCGGAGGCCAGAAGCAGCGGGCGGGAATCGCGCGTGCCCTGGTGAACCGGCCGCGGGTTATCCTCGCGGATGAGCCTACCGCTTCACTGGACAAGCAGTCCGGTCGCGATGTTGTGGAACTGATCCAGGAACTGGCTCGGGAAGACGGGGCCGCCGTGGTGCTGGTGACGCACGACAATCGTATTCTCGACATCGCAGACCGTATCCTGCACCTGGAGGACGGTCATATGAAGCCGCTCGGCGAGGCTGTATCGGAAGGTGCCAGTCGCATGCTGAACCTCCTGGGCAAACACGAGCCCGGCACCGCCAGCTATCTCGCAGCATTCTCCTTTGCCCTGGCACGCGTCGCCTATGCGGACAATGTCGTGGATGACAATGAGCGTGACGAGATGCGGCGAGTCCTGCACGACGTCGCCCAGCTTGAACCTTCCGAGGTGGAGTTCATCATGGAGCTCTCCATGATGCAGAGCCGGACCATGAACGCTGGTGACAGCAGCGAAGAGCAGCTTGGCCTGATCGCGGCCCGCAAGGCCCATTTCCTGGAATCCCTGTATGCGATCGCCGGAGCAGATGGCGAAGTGAGCGCTGAGGAGATAGAAGAAATCAGGACGATTGCGGCGGAATTTGGTATCAAGCACAGTCGGCCCATGGACACTTGAAGGCACATCCCCGATGTTCCCCGTTTGCTGGCCGGATGGTCGAGTAACTCGGAGAGGTTCTGGACAACAGGTCGACAGACGGTCGTGTCAACCCTGAAATTTCAGTTGCCATTGCGTTAAACTAGGCGGTTTGGCATTCGCACGGTTGAGGGAGAACGATTATGGAGGTGTTTGAGCAGCACGAATCCGAGGTTCGCGGCTACATTCGGTCGTTTCCGGTAGTGTTTGACAAGGCTATTGGGGCGGAACTCTTCGATGAAAATGGCAACCGCTATATCGATTTCTTCGCCGGCGCGGGCACCCTGAATTACGGCCACAATCCCGACGCAGCGGTGGAGGCCAGTATCAAGTACCTGCAGGACAGGCGTATTGCGCACGGTCTGGACAAGGCCACGGTCGCCAAGCAGAAATTCATTGAAGTGTTTGTCAAGTACATCCTGGAACCGCGCGGCTACGATTACAAGCTGCAGTTTACCGGCCCCACCGGCACCAACTGCACCGAAGCCGCGATGAAACTCGCGCGCCAGGTCAAGGGCCGCTCCAATATCGTCGCGTTCACCAACGCCTATCACGGACACACCATGGGGGCCCTGGCGGTGACAGGCAACGAGGCCTATCGCGACGCATCCTATGGTTCACGGGGTGCGGTATCGTTCATGCCTTTCGACGGCTTCCTCGGCGATGACATCGACACCATTCACGTATTCCGCCGCTATCTGGAAGATCACGGTTCCGGCATGGAGACGCCCGCAGCGGTGATTGTGGAAACGGTACAGGGAGAGGGCGGGATCAATGTCGCCTCGACTGAGTGGCTGCAAAAACTCGCGGCCCTGTGCAAGGAGTTCGATATTCTGCTGATCATCGACGATATTCAGGTCGGCAACGGCCGCACCGGGAAGTTTTTCAGTTTTGAAGAAGCGGGCATCGAACCGGACATGGTGTGTCTCTCCAAGTCTATCGGCGGTGGCAACCCGATGGCGGTGTTGCTGATAAAGCCGGAGGCGGACGTCTGGTCGCCGGGCGAGCACACCGGCACCTTCCGCGGCAATTCGCTGGCATTCGTGGCGGCCACTGAACTCATTCAGCAATACTGGGCCGATGACAGCCTTACCGGCGAGGTGGCACGCAAGTCCGGTATCATCATGGAAGCCCTGAATGAACTGCGCGACGAGTTTCCCGCACTGAACTGCAAGGTGCGGGGGCGGGGGCTGGTGCTGGGAATCGAGACGCCGGTAGCCGGTTTTTCCGACAAGGTGGCCGCCAACGCATTTGAGAAAGGGCTGGTGTGCGAAACCTGCGGTGCCGACAGTCAGGTCAACAAGCTGTTCGTCGCGCTCAATATCGAAGATGAGTTGTTGCGCGAGGGACTGGAAGTTTTCCGCGAAGCATTCAGGGAAGTGGCGCGGCAGACAGCCTAGTCAGGACCGTCCACCGGAGTAGTGATCCATCGGCAGCGGCTCAGCCCTGTCGATTGAGCAGCCTGCGCACGGTGGGTGAGCAGGCGATTTCGCCGCGATTCAGGAATGCTTCGTGATGCTCCTCCACTTCCTCGAGATCGTACTCATAGTTCACCAGCAGTCCCGCTGATTGCTGCAGGCCCTTCGGGGAGATATCACCGAGCCAGTTGAGGCGCGCGACGCTGGCGCCATTGCCCAGATGGAACCTCGCCACCGGGTCGAGCGGAGCGCTGCCGCGTTTTTCCTGCACCAGATAGTGGGCACACAGCCACATCAGCAGCGGCTGTAGCCTGGCGGTGAGGCTGCTGTCCTGGTGCCAGTGGGGTGAGTCCAGCGCCGTGAGCAGTGCCGTGTCCCGGGCGGCCAGCAGGCTTTGCTGCTCGTCGGCCAACAGCCGGTTCAGCCAGGCTCTGAAACCCGGTATTGGCGACAGAGTGGCAAACTCCGTCAACTGTGGCATTTCCTCTTTCAGGCGCATGACCACCTGCTTGATCAGGAAGTTGCCGAAGCTGATGCCCCTGAGTCCGGGCTGGCAGTTGCTGATGGAGTAGAAGATAGCGGTCTTCAGCCTTTCCTGGGCAACTGCGCCGTCCTGCGGTGCGAGAATACTCTGTACCGAGCTGGATACCGAAGCCACCAGCGCGACCTCGACGAAAATGAGCGGCTCATCCGGCAGCGCAGGGTGGAAGAAGCCGAAACAGCGCCGGTCCTGGGCGTCCAGTCGTCGGCGCAGGTCATCCCAGCCCTGCATCTCGTGCACGGCCTCGTATTCAATCAGTTTCTCCAGAACTGCCGCCGGTGACTCCCAGTCCAGGGTTCGCAGCTTGAGGAAGCCGGGGTTGAACCATGAACTGAGCAGGTGCTGGAGATCGTCGTCCACTGCTCGCAGGGAATCATCGCCGGGTAACAAGGCCAGCAGGTCCTCGCGCATGTTGACCATGGTGCGAGTCCCCTTTGGCGCCATATTGATGCGCCGGAACAGGGTCTGACGCGGGGATTCCACTGCCCGCGCCAGCGCCCGGTAGGCTTCCAGGCTCTGGTTTGTGCCGTAGTCGACGGCACAGCGGTTGATCAGGTCCGGGTCCGGGCTGTAGTCGGCGGCCAGGGTGTGGAAAAAATCGGTTTTCTGGGCCTGGCTGAGCCCGGCATAGGCGACCGCCACCTCATCCGCCAGGGCAATACCCAGCGCCTCCCCCTTGTTTGAATAGAGCTCGGAACAGAGTGAGGTAATGGTGTTCTTGTCGCGTGCAGAGCGGCGCAGCAGGTTCTTGCCGGCGTTGGCTACGGAGGTGAGCCAGCGATTAATGACCATGGGTTACCCATCTGGAAAAAACAACCCTGCATACTACTTGGGCTCGCCCGCCATGGCCATACCAGTCGTGGGGGTGGCGCTGTCCGGTTTTGGCGGTGGGTCCGGTGGGCGAATGGTTGCGGGCTGCAGTGACGGCCCCGGCGAGTGGCCGCTACGGTGCCTGGCAGTGGCGATTTCTTCCTTCCTGCTTGGCCCTGTACAGTGCCTCATCCGCCCGTCTCATCAGGGAGTCCGCCGTGGGTATGCGGGTCGACCCGATGGCGGGCACCAGCGTTGCCCCGCCGGTGCTCACAGTGATGGCTGCCCGCAAACCTTCCAGTCGACTGACCAACTGGGCCAGTCGCATTGCCACGGCGCAACAGCCGGCCTCGTCGGTATGGGGCAGCAGCAGCACAAATTCCTCCCCGCCCAGTCGAGCAACGGTGTCATTCGTCCGCGAAACGTCACTGAGAGCCGCGGCCAGTGCGCGCAGGGCCAGATCGCCTTCGGGATGGCCATAGGTATCGTTATAGCGTTTGAAGTGGTCCACATCGACGATCAGCAGCGACAGCGGCTCCCCGGTTCGCTTGTTGCGGGACAGCTCTTCGTGCAATCGTGCCTCCAGCGCGCGTCGATTATTGAGTTGGGTCAGAGGGTCCGTTGTGGAAAGCTGCTCCAGCCGGTCATTCAGTGCTTCCAGCTGCTTCTGTCGATGCAGCAACTCGGTCTCGGCACGCTTCTGCGCGCTGATATCCTGGATCTGAGAAACAAAATACTCCGGCTTGCTGTTTTCGTCACGGACCATGGAAACGCTCAGCAGGGCCCAGATTTCCTGCCCGTTCTTGTGAAAGTAGCGCTTTTCCATTCGGTAGGTGTCGCGTTCCCCCGCCAGCATTTCGCGCAGCAGTTCCAGATCCTTGTCGAGATCGTCCGGGTGAGTCAGTGCCTGGAAGTCGATGGTCAGCAGTTCGGTCTCGCTGTACCCCAGAAGTTCAATGGCCGCATTATTGACCCGCAGCCAGCGACCTTCCAGGCTGACCAGAGCCATGCCGATCGCGGCATGCTCGAACGCACTCTCGAACAGCGCTGTATTTTCACGCAGTTGGCTCATGGCCCTCTGCCGCTCGCGGTCCAGCTGGTCCTGTTCGATGATCTGGCCGATCCGACCGGCCATCAGTTCGACGAGTTCCACGTCAGTATCGTGAAAGGGGAGTTTACGCGCAGCCGGCGAGGAGAAATTCAGGGTTCCGTAGATCTCTCCGTTAACCCGAATAGGGGTCGCAAGGTACGCCTCCAGTTGCATCTCCCGGTAGGCCGGATGCCCGCACAGTGCGGCGTCCTGTCCGGCGTGGGAAACTGCCACGGTCACTTCCCTGTCGACGACTACAGAGCAATACGTTTCCCCCAGCGGCATGGCGTCGCCGGAAGCGAGGCTCATGGTTTCCGGTTCGATGGCGAGGATTATGTACTGCCCGTCACTGATGCGACTGACGATGCCGATGGGCATCTCGAAAAATCGCATCCCTGTCCGCAGGTAGTCAGAGTAGAGCTTCGTATAGGATTCATAGTGGCCCAGACTGAGCCGGTGGAATTCCCGAAACCTGTTTGTCAGGTCATCGAGCTTGCTGGTCTGGGGAACAGTCATGGATGGGCGGCTGCGCTTGCCTCGTGGGCAGAAGGGTCAGGGGGCAAGGGTTACACAAGACCCAGACGCTGTACAAGGGCTTCCCGCAGCCGGAATTTCTGCACTTTGGTCGCGGACATCGGCCAGTCGCTGACAAACTCGACGTAGCGGGGCACCTTGAAAGAAGCCACCTGGCCAGTACAGAACCGTATGATTTCCTCGCTGTCGCACTCGGCGCCGGGATTGAGTTCTATGAAGGCGGCCACCACTTCCTGCAGGCGCGGGTCCGGAATGCCGACCACCTGGACGAATTTGACTGCCGGGTGGGTCGACAGGAAAGACTCGATCTCCAGGGCCGCGACGTTCTCTCCGCCCACCTTGAGGGTGTCCTTGAGACGGCCGTGGTAACTCACCCGGCCCCCCTCGTCGATGGCGCAGATGTCACCGGTGCGGAACCAGCCATCCCGGGTGAAGGCTGCCGCAGTTGCCTCCGGGTCCTTGTAGTAGCCGGAGAACACCGAGTAGCCGGCGATCAGCATCTCGCCCTGTTGCCCCGCGGCAAGCGGCGCGCCGGAAGCGGGGTCCACCACCTGCAGCAGCGTGCCGTCCAGGGGCGGCCCGATAGTTTTGGAGCGGGTCCGGTCGTCGTCTTCGAGGTCGCTGTAGCAGGACAGTCCGGTGGCTTCGGTAAGGCCGTAGGCGCTGATGTGCAGCGTGTGGGGGAGCAGTTTCATGTTTTCCCGCAGCCGCTCGGGGGGTGCCACGTTGTTGATCAGGCGGATCTGGCGCTTGTCCAGTTCGCTGAACAGGGGGTGGGTGACGAGATCCGACATGATGGTCGGAAAGGCCGGGTAGAGCACCGTGGCGTGCTCATCCATGATCTGCCGCAGGGCCTGTTCCGGCGCAAAGTGGGGCGCGGTCATGTAGCTGCCGCCGGTGCTGAACGTGGCCAGCATGGGCATGATGGACGCGAGGTGGAAAAACGGCAGTGGATTCCACTGGCGGTCAGCTGCGCTGAGACGAAGGCGTTTGGCGATCGAAAATGCCTTGCGCGTCACCATTTCATGGCTGAGGGGACAGCCCTTGGGGTGGCTGGTAGTCCCCGAGGTGTACATCATCATGCAGGGAGCGGCGAGCGCGATGCTGGCCTGTACCCGTTGCGCCTGCTCCGGGCTGGCCCGGCGAGCGCTAGCGCCCAATTGTGTGGTGTCCAGATACAGCCCGTGATCCGGCGGTGGGCGATCGCCAGTGGTCAGGATCTGCCGCAGCAGCGGCGCTGCCGCCAGGCTGTCCGCCGGTGGAGCGCCCGGGCGCAGCTCCGGGTAGATCTCTTCCAGGATCCGGGCGTAGTCGGTGGGTTGGTCGCGGGCCAGCCGGGTAACCAGCATCCGCAGGTCGGCGTTGTCGATGACATAGGCCAGCTCGCTGGCCCGGTAGCGGGCGTTGATGGCGACTGCGACCGCACCCGTGAGGGCGATGGCAAACAGCCATTCCAGGTACTCCGGGCAGTTCGGCATCAGTAGCCCGACATGGTCGCCGGGGATGACCCCGTGGCCCTGCAGCAGCCTCGCCTTGTCAAAGCCGCTGTCGTACAGCTGTCGATAGGTGAGGGCCGTGTCCGGGAAGATCACCGCGTTGGTGTCGGGCCACTGCTCTGCACTGCGCCGCAGGAGATCACCCAGGGAGGTGGCAAAGATACCGTCAGGGCGCATGCCCGGCTCCCACCGTCCCTGACGCCAGGGCATTGAACTTCTGGGTATCGTGGTAGAACGGCCTGATCTCGGTGATCAGGCCGTCCCGCAGACGCCAGATTTCGCTGATGGGCATGCTGAAGGCTTCGCCGCTGGCCTTGCTTTGCCCGGTCATGGTCGCCAGGACCACGACCGTTTCGCCCTCGGCAATGTACTCATCAACGGTCACGGCGGTGTTGGCGAAAGTCGTGAACACCCGGCGCACCAGTTCAGTGAAGCCCTCGAAGCCGGACACCACGCCACCGAAGGGAAGGGAGTCCGCCTCAATGATGCGCACCTCGGGATGGAGCAAGCTCGCCGCGGTGGTCATGTCACCCCGCTGCGCGGCGCCCAGGAATGCCCGGACAATGTCCTTGCTGCTGTCGGTCATGCTGGACCCCATTGCCTGTCTGAGCGGTCAGAATGACCGGGGCATGCCGTAGCTTTCGGCGATCATGTTCTTGGCCATCTCATTGCTGATCGGGCCCAGGCGCAGCAGCCTGGAATCGCGCCAGTAGCGTTGCATGTCGGTCTCCGCGGAGTAGCCCATGCCACCGAGTATCTGGATTCCCAGGTCGGCCGCCTTGCCCACATAGTCCGAGCACAGTACCTTGGCCATGCCCGACTCGATGGCACTGGGTTTGTCCTCGGCCTGCAGGCGGGCGGTGTGGAGGACAATCAACTCGCCCTGCTTTTGCCACATCGCCATGTCGGCGAGATAGTGCTGCAGAATCTGGAACTGGCCGATAGGCTGGCCGAAGGCGTGGCGTGACTTCATGTGCTCCACGGCGTCCTCGATCACGCCGTCCAGCATGCCCAGGCAGGTGGCGGCATTGACCAGACGCTCGTTGTTCAGGGTCTTGGTGGATTGGTACCAGCCGCGGTTGGGCTCCCCCAGCAGCAGCTCATCGGCGACGAATACATCCTCCATCAGCACGGAGCAGGAGCTCATGGCGCGCATGCCCAGCTTGGGTAGCGGCGTCACCGTGATCCCCTTGCTGTTGCGCGGGACGAAAAAGATGGAGATGCCGTCGCTGCGCTTGGCGGCGTTCAGGTCCGTGCGCGCCATGACCAGCAGGTAGTCGGCGACATCGGCGCCGGTGCTCCAGATCTTCTCCCCGTTCAGGAGCCAGCCGCCGTCAACCCTGGTGCCCCGGGTCTTCATGCCGCCGAGCAGGTCGGTGCCACCGCCGGCTTCGGTAAAGCTCATGGCGGTCTTCAGCTCGCCACTGGCGATTCGGGGCAGGAATTCCTGCTTCTGGGCCTCGGAGCCGCAGAAGTTGATGGCCTTGGTGCCGGAAAAGGACGTGACGCCCCAGACCCAGCTCAGGCCCGCCGCGGTGCGGGAAAACTCGCGGGCAAACAGGGTCTGGTTGAGAATGGTGCCGCCCTGGCCGCCGTACTCCTCGGGCACACCGATACCGTGGGCGCCAAATTCCACCAATTTGTCCCACAGCTCGTGGGGGAAGACGTGTTCCTGCTGCTCCAGCTGGCGGCACCAGTCCTTGGGGCATTCCTTGTCGACCCATTTGCGGGTGACATCGACAAACATCTGATCTTCTTCCGACAGTTCTATGCTCATGGTTTCAGCATCCGGTTCTACTTATTCAGGAACCACGAGTTTATTTGAACAAAATTCAAAAATCTACCCTTTGCGTGACTCTGCGGCTGCCACATGGACGCTGGCCCGGGCCACTGAATCCGGGTTCAGGGAAATCGAGTCGATGCCGCAGTGGACCAGGAATTCGGCGAATTCAGGGTGGTCCGAGGGCGCCTGGCCGCAGATGCCCACTTTGCAGCCCTGTTCATGGGCCACTCGGATCACCTGCTCAATCATCCGCTTCACCGCCTCGTCGCGCGCATCGAACAGGCTTTTGAGTACCGCGGAGTCGCGGTCTATGCCCAGCACCAGCTGGGTGAGGTCGTTGCTGCCGATGGAGAAACCGTCGAAACGTCGGGCGAACTGGTCGGCGAGAATCACGTTGGAGGGAATTTCGCACATCACATAGACCTTGAGACCCGCGCTGCCGCGCTCCAGGCCCGCCTCGGCCATGGTCTCCAGCACCTGGTCTGCCTCGCCCGGTGTGCGACAGAAGGGAATCATGACGATGATGTTGTCGAAGCCCATGGCCTCCCGGGCGCGGCGAATAGCCTGGCACTCCAGCTGGAAACCCTCCCGGTACAGCGGGTGGTAGTAGCGGGAGGCGCCGCGGAAGCCGAGCATCGGGTTTTCTTCCTCCAGCTCGAAATCCTCGCCACCGAGCAGGCCGCGGTACTCGTTGGACTTGAAGTCCGACATGCGCACGATGACCGGCCGCGGATACTGGGATGCGGCGATCTTGGCGACGGAACGGGCCAGGGTGTCCACGAAGTAGTCGGTCGGCTCTTCGAACCCGCAGTGGAGGTCGGCAATTTGTCGCGCAACCGCGGGATCAGTCACTTTGTCCGGGTGGACCAGCGCCATGGGATGCACCCTGATCTGGCTGGAAATGATGAACTCGATCCGGGTCAGGCCGATCCCGGCAACCGGTAGCTGCCACCACTGCAGCGCACCGTCCGGCAGGGCCGCATTGATCATGAGGGCAGTTTCAGTGGTCGGCAGGTCTGCCAGGCTGATGGTCTCGCGCTCGAAGGCCAGAATACCGTCATAGACCTTGCCGGTGGCACCGTCGGCGCCGCTGATGGTGATCTCCATGCCGTCGTGCAGCAGCTCGGTGGCGTTGCCACAGCCGACAATGGCCGGCTTTTTCAGTTCGCGGCTGACGATGGCGGCGTGGCTGGTGGTGCCGCCGCTGTTGGTGACAATACCGGCGGCCTTGCGCATGATCGGCACCCAGTCCGGGTCAGTGCGTTCGGTGACCAGGATGGCGCCCTCGGGAAAGTGTTCCACATCGTTCGGGTTCGCGACCACGCAGACCGGGCCGCAGGCGATGGCGCTGCCGACACTGGAGCCCTCCAGCAGTACCTTGCCCTTCTCCGTCAGCTTGTAGCTGACCAGCACACTGCGATCCTTCTGTGATTCAATGGTTTCCGGTCGTGCCTGGACGATGAACAGCTGGCCGCCACTGTCCTGCGCCCACTCGATATCCATGGGGCGCCCATAGTGGCGCTCGATGATCTGAGCCCAGCGCGCGAGCTGCAGGACATCGCTGTCCGACAATACCCGTCTGCGCTGCTCGTCGGTGCTGGTGGGTACAGTCACGGTCGCTTCCGCGCGTCCGTGCTCGCCCACGCCCTCGTCGTCGGCCAGCGCGTAGCGCATCTTGCAGAGCTTGCTGCCGACGGTACTCTCTATTACCGGGTTCAGTTCCGCTCGATCCAGAAAGGGTTTGTAGGCCATGTAGCGGTCGGGGTTCACGGAACCCTTGACCACGGTTTCTCCCAGGCCCCAGGCCGCGCTGATCAGCACAATGTCCGGGTAGCCACTCTCGGTATCCAGAGTGAACATGACTCCCGCGGCGGCAGATTCCACCATCTGCTGCACCCCGACGGACAGCGCCACCTGGTCGTGGGCAAAACCCTGTTCTTCGCGATAGGCGATGGCGCGGTCGGTGTAGAGGGAGGCATAGCACTCGCGACAGGCTGCCAGCAGCGCATCGGCACCGCGAACATTGAGGAAGCTCTCCTGCTGGCCGGCAAAGCTGGCCTGGGGCAGGTCCTCGGCGGTGGCGGAGCTGCGTACGGCAACCGGCATGTCCGCAGCCTGCCGCTGTTCACAGAGGCTGTTGTAGGCATTGGCAATCTGCTCCCGCTGTTCCGGGGAGAAGCTGCCCGCGCGAATCAGCTCGCGGATCGTATGCCCGGTAGCGGCCAGCGACCGGCGCCCCGCGGCCAGCTCCGCGAGAGCGGCGCTGATGGGCTGTTGCAGGCCGTTGGCGGTGAGATAGTCGCGAAACGCCTGGGCCGTGGTGGCAAAGCCGTAGGGAACTGCCACCCCTTGTACGGCCAGCTGCTGGTACATTTCCCCCAGGCTGGCATTTTTGCCCCCGACCTCGGCGAGATGCTGCAAACCGACTTCGTTGAACCACAGGATACAGTTGCTCGACGCCACGGCTTACCTCCGGCATTGCGTGTCTGGACTCTCAGCATAGTCCAACCCGCACCGGTGGCATTGTCAGGGATCAATGGAGTGCCAATCCCGACCGCTGGTGCAGCCCCGGGTCGCGGGGTGGCAGCCGGGTGCAGGTTCCCCGCAACTAACGACAATGGGCCACCCGGGGCACACTGTCACGGCGAATTCAGGTGCCGGTTCAAGGATTCAGTCCCGGGCCGGTTGGAGCGCGACCCGGGTGGGGGTATGTTCCGGTGATTCACGATGGAGACCTAGCTTGTGCCAGATTCACGCAGTTACCCGGGCCGTACCATGGCGACAGTGTTCGCGCTCATTCTGCTTGCGGGTTGTGGGCCGGCGGAGTCCCCGGCAGCGGGGGCGCCCGCGCAGGTGCTCGCCGTAGCGGAGCTGCAGCCCGACGCCGCCAGCCCGGCTGTGCCGCACTATCCCGAACGCACGGCGCTGTTCGGCGAGCTTCACATCCACACCATGAATTCCCCCGACGCCTTCATGCTGAACGTCCGCGCGCGGCCGGAGGATGCCTATCGCTTCGCCCGCGGTGAAGCGATTGCCCATGCCGGCGGTGGTAAAGTCCAGCTGGGCCAGCCCCTGGACTTTATTGCCGTCACCGATCACTCCGAGTACATGGGTATCCTGCCCCAGCTGTTTGATCCGGACAGTGAGCTGTCGACGCTGGAAGTGGCCCGTACCATAACTTCCGGGGATGACGCGCAGCGGCAGCAGGCCTTGTTGGGCGTGTTGATGACCATGGGCGCGGGGACGCCGCTGCCCAGCCTCGTCGAGCCTGAATTGCGCTACGGGATCTGGCAGGAGTACGTGCGCCTGGCGGATCGCTTTTATCGCCCTGGCGAGTTCACCACGCTGGTTGGTTACGAGTGGACGTCATCCGGGGCGATGGAGGAAGTCAACTTGCATCGCAATGTGATCTTCCGCACCAGCAAGGTATCCGACAAGCCCTTCTCCAGTTTTGACAGCGTCGATCCCCGGGATCTGTGGCAGTGGCTGGACCAGCAGCGTGAACTCGGCATTGAAGCGCTGGCGATCTCGCACAATTCCAACCTCAGCAATGGCCTCATGTTCCCGGATTCGGTGGCCTTTGACGGCACACCGCTGGACGCTGAATACGCGGAATTGCGCCAGCGCAACGAACCGCTGGCGGAGATCTCCCAGATCAAGGGCAGCTCCGAAACCCACCCGCTCCTGTCGCCCAACGATGAGTGGGCGGGCTTCGAGATCCTCGGTGATCTGTTGGGTGGGCGCGGCACCGAGGGCGAGGTGCGCGGCAGCTATATCCGCGACGCCTGGCTCACCGGCTTGCAGCTGGAGGCCGCGGGTGGCTTCAACCCCTACCGCTTCGGGGTGATCGCCGCCAGCGACGGCCACAACGCCACGTCGCCGGTCGAGGAAAACAACTACCACGGCAAGATTGGCGTCGCCGACGGTACGCCGGAGCAGCGCCGCGGCGGCAGTTTCATAAACGTCGAGCACGTCAAGTATGGCGCCTCGGGGCTCGCCGGGGTCTGGGCCGAGAGCAACACACGGGAGGCGATCTTTGATGCGCTCGCGCGGCGGGAGGTCTTCGGCACCAGCGGCCCGCGGATCAAGGTTCGGTTCTTCGGCGCCTGGGAGTGGCCGGAGGACGTTCTGCAACGCCACGATGCCGTGCAGCTGGCCTATGCCAGCGCCGTCCCCATGGGGGGGGACCTTGCCCCGCGCGCCGGCGCAGAGGCTGCGCCGCAGTTCCTGGTCTCGGCCATAAAGGATCCCGCCAGCGCCTGGCTGCAGCGGCTGCAGCTGGTCAAGGGTTGGGTCGAGGCGGGGGAGAAGCGGGAGCGCGTGTACGACATTGCCTGTTCGGATGAACTGGAGCCGGACGCGGAGACCCACCGTTGCCCGGACAACGGCGCCCGCGTGTCTCTGGAGACCTGCGATTTCGACCGCGGCAGGGGCGCGACCCAGCTGCAGACCGTGTGGCGCGATCCCGATTTCGATCCGGATCAGGCGGCATTCTACTATGTTCGCGTGCTGGAGAACCCGACCTGTCGCTGGAGTACTTGGGACAGCCTGCGGACAGGCCTGCCGCTGCCGGATTCAGTGCCGCCCACCCTGCAGGAGCGGGCCTATACTTCACCGATCTGGTACCGACCCGGGGTGCAGGGGCTGTAGCAGTCTGGAGCGGGTCTCGCGCAGCAGGCAGGCTCCCCCGGGTTTCAGTCTGAAGGAGAGTGGCGATGAACAGCAACGTGCTGGTGAGACGGCCCACGGCGGACGAGGTGGCGGCCTTTTGGGAGGACGGGGTGGTCTGCCTGCGCGGGGTGCTGGATCCCGCCTTTGTCCTGGGGATGGCCCCCGCGGTCGATCGCCTGGTGCGGGAGGCCATTGGCGGCACCATGTATGACATGTCCGCAATGGGGGCCGAGATCGCCGGCAGCGGTGGCGATGTGCTGACCGGTGGGCGCCGGGGCCGGGGCCGGTTTGTCTCCGGTACCGACCACTGGCGCGTCGACGCGGATTGTCGGGCCTTCGCCCTCAACCCGGGGCTCGGCGAGATCGTTGCGACTGTGTTGCGCACCCACAAGGTCAACCTGTGGGAGGACAGTGTGCTGGTGAAGGAGCCGGATACCGCCGAGCGCACGGCCTGGCACCAGGATCTGTCCTATTTCCATGTCAGCGGCGAGCAGGTCTGCACCACCTGGATTCCGCTGGACGTCGCCGATGCGGAAACCGGGGCCATGAGCTTTGTGCGCGGTTCCCACCGCTGGCGGGGCCAGTACCGGCCCAACTGGTTTGTCTCCAACGTGCCGATGCCGGGCACGGAGGGAGAGGTGATTCCCGATATTGACGCCCTGGCTGCCTCCGGCGAGGTCGAGTTGGTGCAGTTTGCGCTGGGCCCCGGGGACATGACCGTACATCATGCCCGTACCTTGCACGCCGCGGGCGGCAACCTCAGTCTTGTCCGACGGCGCCGTGCCATCAGCCTGCGCTATTGCGGTGATGACGCGGTCTACCACTTCCGCCCGGGGGCACCGCGCAAGCCCCATCACGAATTCGTCCGCGAGGGGGATGTGCTGGATGGTCCCGACTGCCCGGTGGTCTGGCGGGCCTGAGCCAATCCCGGGCGGCTGTCAGAATTGGTAGCGCAGTTTCAGCCAGCCCTGGCGTCCGGGTTCATTGACCCGGATCGCCTCCGGGTTGAAGGGGTCGGCGTTGCCGGCATTCACGTGATAGGCGTAGCTGCGGTCGAACAGGTTCTCGACCCCCGCTTCCAGGGTGAGGCGGGTACTCAGATTCCAGTGGCCGTACAGGTGCAGGACCCCGAAGCCCGCGGTCGGCGAAGCGACATCCACCGCCGGGTTGAAGTTGTTTTGACTGGCGGAGGCCACCCACTCGGCCCCCAGCGCCCAGCTGCTGTGCAGGTAGTCCAGGTTCAGGCGCGCTTCCAGCGGGGCGATCTGGGCAAGATCGCCGTTGTCGCCATGGCCGCGGGTCCAGGCGAGTCCGAGTCGCGTGCTGAGGTGTTCGCTGAGGGCCAGGCTGGCATCGATCTCGGTGCCGAACAGGGTGGCCCGGGTGTTGCGGTACAGGTCCGCGCTGCCCGCCTGGTAGCGTTCGATATAGTCATCGACAGCGTCCACGAACAGGGTAGCGCTCCACTCCAGCGGGCCTCGGTCGCGGGCCAGGGTCAGATCCAGCTGCTGGTGGGTTTCGGGCGCCAGGCCGGGATTGCCCACCCAGAAGGCGCCACCGGCGCTGCGCGCTATCCACTGCTCGGAGCTGTCGGGAGCGCGCAGGGAACGGCTGAGGTTGGCGCTGAACAGGGTCTCGGGATCAAGCTGCCGGTCCCAGCCCACCACGGCGCTGATGCCGCTGTGGTTGTTGCTGGTAGCCGTGCTGCCGTAGAACTGCTCGTAGAGACGCACCGGCGTGGAGCTGCCCATCATGCCGGCACTCAGGTTTGCTTCCTCCGCCCGGGAGTCGTGGTCGTCCAGGCGCAGGCCCAGGCGCAGGGAATCCCGGGCGTTGAGGCGATGATCCAGCTCCGCGAACAGGCCGGCCTGCCGCTGCTGCGCATCCGGCCACATCCGAGCCACCAGCATGTCGTAGCTGCCGTCCTTGCCCAGGTCCATGAAGAGGTCGGCGCTGCGGTCGTTGACGCGGTAGTCGATGCCCGCTCGCCACTCGCTGGCGTCGGCAAGGAAGGTGGCCAGAAGGCGCCCTCCCCAGGTGGTGGAGGAGGAGGGTGCCGCCATGCCGGCGGGCTGGGTGCTGCGCTGGCGCACGCTGTAGTTGTCCATCAGGTGGTCAACGTCGCTGTAATACAGGGTCAGTTCGACCTCGTCCGCGGGCCCCAGGTCCTGTTGCAACCACTTTGCGCTGGTACTGGCGGAGTCGGCGAACACCGCGTCCATGCCGTTGCCTGCATACCAGACATCGTCTTCTGCCGCGCGCTCGTGGCTGAGTTCCAGCCAGGTCTGCGGCGTCAGGTCGATACCGGCCACCAGGCCCAGGGTCCTGGAGTCGAAAGCCGAGGCCACCCTGTCGCCATTGCCGTCCCGGTAGTTGTCGCCGTGCCTGGTGGCAGCAAACAGGCGCAGATAGCCGCGCTCATTGCCCGCTGCGACATCCGCCGCCAGGCTCCCGAGGCCGGAGTTGCCGGTATAGCCGGTGGTCACCGATCCCGCCGTGCCGCCGCTGTTCAGTTCCGGGCGCCGGTGTTCGAACAGCAGGGTGCCGCCGCTGCCGCCCGCACCGTAGAGCACCGAGCGGTGACCCTTGATCACGGAGACCGAATCAAAACTCTCGACACCGATGTAGGTGCTGGGCGGGTCCATGCGCCCCGGGCAGGCGCCGTAGCTGAAGGCACCGTTGGCAATCACGTTGAGATTGGCCTGGCTCTGGCCACGGACGATCGGATCGAAACCGCGGCCGCCCCGGCGCAGCGCAGTCATGCCGGTTACCGAGCGCAGCAGCTCCCCGGCATCATGGGTAGGACGGGTAATGGCTGCCTCGCTCAGCAGCTGGTCCGCGACCTGGTCGGCGCGGGCAGTAACCTCCACCAGTTCAATGGCCAGGTCGTGGCCGGCGCCCAGGGGGCTGATTGCGGCCAGCAGCGCTGTGGCCAGGGCCCGGGGTAACAGTTTGCTCGGCTCCATCGTGCTGCTCTCTTGCTCTGGTAACAGGCCGGGCATTATAGGAAGCCACGGCTGCGGCGGGATGTGACATATTGGCGCAGCCTTCACCCAAATGAGGGAGGACAGTGTTCCCCCCGACAGGCACTATGCGGGGACGACAAGATTGGAGATTTGTGTCAATGGTGCTTCCACTCGCGCCCCAGCTGTCCCCGGTTACCGAAGATCCTGCAACCATCGCGGGATATCTGCCGGAACTGAATACCGCCGCCCTGATCATGTCCATCGTGCACATGACCGGGGACACCGGCATCCTCAATGAACTGCCCAGCCCGCGGACCCTGGATGTTGTGGCCGCCGGAGCCGAGACCGGAGAAGCCCTGCTGGAGGGCGGGTACACGGCGTCCCAGGTGGAGTTCGTGCGGGAGCGGGCGCTGGCGGCCATCGCTGACTGGCAAGCGCGCGGCGGCCAGTTGCCGCCGCTGACCGCGGCAACCATGGATGCGCTCTACCGCTTCATGTGTGGCCCTGACGTGGACGCGGAGTACCTGGAATTCATCAACGAGGAAGTGGCGCTGGACGGGGTCGACCGCCGCGGCCTGCAGCTGCAGGACCCGTCCTTGCAGGCGCGCGCGGCAAACTTCCCGGTGGTTATTATCGGTGCGGGGATGGGTGGCGTTCTGGCCGGCATTCGTCTCGGTGAGGCTGGCATACCCTACACCATCATCGAGAAGAATCCGGGCGTCGGTGGCACCTGGTACGAGAACCGCTATCCGGGCTGCCGGGTCGATGTGCCGGGCCACAGTTACAGCTATTCGTTCGCGCCCAATCACGGCTGGAGCAGCCATTTCCCCCTGGCCGATGAAATCCGCGCCTACTTCGATACCTGTGCGGAGCGCTTTGGCGTGAAACCGCATATCCGTTTCGAGACCGAGGTGGTGGCCGCCGAGTTCCGGGATGCCAGCGACGACTGGGCGGTGCGGGTCAAGGGCGCAGACGGCGCCGAAGAAGTGCTGGAAGCCCGTGCGGTGATCAGCGCCGTGGGCCAGCTGAACCGGCCGAAGATGCCGGCTATTGCGGGGCTGGAACAGTTCCAGGGGCCGCTGGTGCACTCCGGGGCCTGGCCCCGGGGGCTGGATCTCGCCGGCAAACGGGTGGCGGTCATCGGCTCCGGTGCCAGCGCGTTCCAGATTATCCCGGAACTGGCGCAGTCCGCCTCCCGGCTCACGGCGTTCCAGCGCTCGCCCGTATGGATGTTTCCCAATCCCGAGTACCACTCCCCGGTGGGGGAGGGCCAGCGCTGGGCGCTTGAAAAGTTGCCCTACTACTCCAAGTGGTACCGGTTCTGGCTGTTCTATACCTCCGTAGAGGGCGTCTACGACAAGACCCTGGCTGACCCTGAATGGCACAGTACCCGCTCCGTGAGCGCGGCCAACGATGGCATGCGCGAGGTGCTGAGCGCCTGGATTGAGTCGCAGGTGCGAGCCCCGGAATTGCTCGCCAAGGTGCTGCCAACGTACCCTCCCTTTGGCAAGCGCATCCTGCAGGACAACGGTACCTACCTGGCAGCGCTGCAGCGGGACAATGTCGAGGTGGTCACGACAGGGATAGTGGCCGCGGACGCCCGCGGCCTGGTCACTGCCGACGGCGTCCACCATGAGGTGGACGCCATTGTCTGCGCGACCGGCTTTCACGCCGACCGTTTCCTGTTTCCCATGCAGATCACCGGTCGGGGCGGGATCAGTCTCAATGACCAGTGGTCGGAGACCAACGGTCGCGCCTATCTGGGTATCACGGTGCCCAACTTTCCCAACCTGTTCTGTATCTACGGGCCCAATACCAACCTGGTCGTGGCGGGGAGTATCGCCCACAACGCGGAGTCCCAGGTGCACTACATCCTGGAGTGCATCCGCCTGCTGCTGGAGCGCGATCAGCAGACGCTGGAGTGCCGCCAGGCGGTGCACGATGCCTACAACACCAGGGTCGATGCGGTGAACGCGGCGACAGCCTGGGGTTCGCCGCTGGTCGAGAACTGGTACAAGAACGAAGCGGGCCGGGTGACCGCCAACCTGCCGTTCCGGATTATCGAGTACTGGAAAATGACCCATCGGGTCGAACCCGGTGACTTCCTGATCCGCTGACGCCAGCGGCGCGACCCGTGCCAGGCAAGCGCATGGCACAATGGGCCAAGATAACAAAGGAGAACACAGCCATGCACCTGGGCTTCAGTTTCATGAATACGCCCCACGACCCCGACCCGCGGGATCTGGCCCGCGCCCTTGAGGAGCGCGGTTTCGAGTCACTCTGGACCGGCGAGCACAGCCATATCCCGGTTTCCCGCAGGACGCCCTATCCGGCGGGGGACGAGCTGCCGGAAGCCTACAAGCTGATGGGCGACCCCTATGTCACCCTCATGGCGGCGGCCGCGGTGACTACCACCCTGAAACTGGGTACTGGTATCGCCCTGCTGATGGAGCGCGAGCTGTTCTCCCAGGCCAAGACGATCGCCAGCCTCGATCGCCTGAGCGGAGGCCGGCTGATGATTGGCACCGGTGTGGGCTGGAACGAAGAGGAGTTCAGCAACTGTACCCGCCAGCCCTGGGGCAAGCGCTATGGCGTGATGCGGGAGACGGTCGCCGCCACCCGCGCCCTGTGGCGGGATGAGGAGCCCGAGTATCACGGCGAGTACCTGGACTTCGACCCGGTCTGGTGCAACCCCAAGCCAGCCCAGGCCGGGGGCCCCCCGATCATTTTTGGCGCGATGGGGGCTCTCGGTGTGAAACATGCCGCCCAGTGGGCCGACGGCTGGATGCCGGTGGACGTGGCCATGGGCGATGTCGCTACCTCGGTCGCCGCCTTTCGCGGTCAGGTTGCGGACAATGGACGCGATCCCGCAGCGGTACCCATTACCCTGCAGACGCTGATCACCCCGGACCTGGATACCCTGAAGCGGTATCGCGACATGGGTATCGAACGCGTGGTCATTGGCGTGGCGGTGGACATGTGGGACCAACCGGAGAAGATCATGCCGATGATCGACCGCTTTGCCGGGCTGATCCCGCAGCTGGATGCCTGAATCCGGTCCCTCGCGCTACAGCCGGTTGCTCCCGGGGTAGTCGAGGGCGAAGCCTACCAGGGTCCGCACGCCGACCATCAGTGCCTCTTCCTGCACGGTAAAGAAAGGGGAATGGTTGGAGGGCCGCTGCTCTCTGGGAACCGCGGGATCGCCGGCGCCCAGCATCAGGAACAGACCGGGGATTTGCTCCTGATAGAACGAAAAGTCCTCGGCGCCGGTGATCAGGTTGCCCTCGTAGACACGGTCCTCCCCCGCGGCCCTGCGCAGGGTCGGCATCATTGCCTGCAGCAGCTCGGGGTGGTTGCCGGTAACCGGGTTGGAGTCCGTGACGGTGAGTGCAGCGCTGGCGCCATTGGCCTCGGCGATGCCCGTTACCGTGGCCTCGAGGCGCGCCAGCAAACGCTCGCGTTCGCCCCTGTCGAAGGTTCTGACCGTGCCCAGCATGGTCACCCCGTCGGGTATGATATTGCCGCGTACCCCGCCCTGGATACTGCCGATGGTGACCACCGCCGGCCCCCGGGTGATGTCAACGTGGCGGCCCGGGATACCCTGCAGAGCTGCCAGGATCTGGCCAGACACATAGATCGGGTCGACGCCGAGCCAGGGTGACGAGCCGTGGGTCTGGCGCCCGGTGACCTTGATTTCGATGCCGTCCGAGGCCGCCATGAAGCTGCCGCTGCGATAGCTCAGGGTGCCGGCATCGTTGGGCCAGACATGCAGCCCGAGAATTGCCTTCGGGGCATCCGGTCCACTCAATACCCCCTCTCGAACCATCAGTTCCGCGCCCCCCTCCTCGCCGGGCGGTGCGCCCTCCTCGGCGGGCTGGAAGATGAATTTCACCGTGCCGGCGAGCTCCTCGCGGCGCTCGGCGAGCACTTCCGCCGCGCCCATCAGCATGGCGACGTGGGCATCGTGACCGCAGGCATGCATGACCGGGACGTCCTGGCCCATGTATTCTCCCCGGGCCTGGGAGGCGAAGGGCAGGCCGGTCTGCTCCAGCACCGGCAGCGCATCCATGTCCGCGCGCAGCGCAATCACGGGGCCCGGCTTGCCGCCCCGCAGGGTGCCGACCACACCGGTGTGGGCTATCCCGGTTGTTACCTCGTCAAGGCCGATACTGCGCAGGTGGGCCGCAACCTTTTCCGCGGTGCGGAACTCCCGGTTCGACAGCTCGGGATTGGCGTGCAGGTCGCGGCGCCACTCGATAACCTTCGGTTCGACGGCCGCAAAGGCCGCATCCAGGTTGGCGGGTTCATCTGCGTGGGCAGCAATACCGACCAGGCTCAGGGCGGAAAGCAGTTGGGTGAGTTGGCGCATGCTCGATCTCCTTTGCGAGAGCCGAGTGTAGCGCGGGCCCAACGCCGGGAACAGGTCGCCGGCGCAGGGATTCCCCGAGCTGTGGTTCCTGCCGCGCTTCCGCTCAGTAGCACTGGGACAGGGGTACGCTCACCCGCCGCTCGCTGCCGTCGGCGAATCGCTCGATCCGGTGGCATCCCACCACGTCGTAGCGGCTGCTGTAGCGGTCGCGATAATCGTGGCTGTCGCGATAGCCGTGGCTGTCGTGGCAGACGGCACCGTTGTGGTGATGGAACAGGGTATAGGTGATCGCCGAGCCCAGCAGGGCGGCGCCCAGGTAGCCGGAATAGTCACTGCGATAGTGTTTGTGGATATGGGTTATCCGGTGCCTGGGGGGCTGCCAGCGCTTGTGGTCGTAGCGCGTGTCGTAATGGTGGCCCTGGTAGTGCCGGTAGGCCTTGTGGTGCTTGCGATCCGCCATGGCCGCCGCGCTTGCAGTACCCAGAGTGATCGCCATGAAGCAGGCTGTCAGTTGTTTGTACATTGCGGTTCTCCCTTGTCTGCCGCCACCGTGGCCAGACTACCCAGGAGCAGCTGAATCGAAGCTGAACAGCGGCCGGAAATTTGCCCCCAGTCGTTCAGCGTTCATTCAGCAATTGGCACCTAAGCTGCAATAACGGGTATCGCGCCAGGGCTGGACGATTGTCGGGAGGAGAGTTATGAAAAAGCACGTTTTCGGCTTGTTGCTGCTGGCGCCGGCGGCGACTCTGGCTGAGGGCCAGTACAGTGTCATTGAGGCCCCCGTGGTGGGGGTTGAACCGCTGGTACGCACTGTCACCCAGCGTATCCCGCACGAATCCTGCTGGGATGAGCGGGTTCGTGTGGTGGAGCGCGGCCGCGGCCACTCGGCTACCCCGGGTATCCTGGGCGCGGTTGTCGGGGGTACCGTCGCTGGTGCGCTGGGTCACAACAGCCGTCATCAGCCGGTTATAGCTGGCGCCGGGGCCCTGCTCGGTGCCTCCGTGGGCCACGATGTCGGTCACCGCCGCAGCGAGCGCAGCTACTACGTCACCGAACAGCGGTGCGAGGTAGACTATGAGCTGCGCGATGTCGAGGAAGTGACCGGCTATCGCATAAGCTATCGCTATGGCGGTAATATCTACCATACCCACAGCAGCCGTCATCCCGGCGACACCATTCGCGTCCGGATCCAGCTGCAACCACTGGATTGAGACCTCGAGGGCCGCAATGCCGAACAGGATACTGCTTGTCCCCCTGATGGCGCTGCTGCTGGCAGCAGGCCCGGGACTGGTTGCGCCGCAGCAAGTGCTGGCCCAGCAGGGCAAGGCCGCCGCGCAGAAGGGGGGCCTGACGCCACGGGAGGCAGCGGCCCGGGCACAGGCCCAGCACGGAGGAAGGGTGCTGAGTGTGTCCCGTAAAGGTGAGGCCTACAGGGTAAAACTGCTCCTGGATTCAGGCCGGGTGATTACCGTGACCGTCAAGGGCTGAGCCGTGCGCATGTTGGTAGTGGAGGATGATGCCCGCCTGCGCCTGCAGCTGGCGCGGCACTTTCGCGCGGCGAGCTGGGTGGTGGAGGAGGCAGCCCGGGGTGCCGATGCCCGCTATCTGGCTGCCCAGTTCCCCTATGATATGGTCATAGTCGACCTGGGCCTGCCCGATGAGCCGGGCATTGGTCTGGTCTCCTCCTGGCGGTCCGCAGCCCTCGACTTTCCGGTGCTGATTCTCACCGCCCGGGCGGACTGGCAGGAGAAGGTGCAAGGTCTGGAGGCCGGGGCCGACGACTACGTCACCAAGCCGTTTTACCTGGAAGAGCTGGAAGCTCGCGTCAACGCGCTGTTGCGGCGTGTTGCCGGTCGCGCCACTGCGGAGGTCTGCTATGGCGATATCGCCATAGATTTCAGCGCCCGGCGGGTAGTGCGCGCGGGCTTGGTGCTTGATCTCACCGCCTTCGAATACAACACACTGGCCTATCTCGCCCACCGCGCGGGAACCGTGGTTTCCAAGAGCGAGCTCACCGAGCACCTGTACGCCCAGGACTATGATCGCGACAGCAATGTCATTGAGGTATTCGTCGGGCGATTGCGCAGAAAACTGGATCCGGAAGGTGCCCTGCAGCCGATAGAAACCGTGCGCGGCGCCGGTTACCGCTTTGCACTGAGCCCGCGTACCGAGTGAACCCCGGGGCCCACTCCCTCACCGCGCGCCTGTTGCTGGCCAGTGCCCTCCTGCTGCCTCTGTTTCTGGGTGCAACCGGCTGGTACCTGGAGCGCAGCCATCGCCTCAGTATAGAAGCTGCCCAGGCGGAGCGCCTGCATCTACAGTTGTTGGCCCTGCTGGCTCAGGCCGAGTACGAAGATGAGCTGAGCATGCCAGGGCAGCTGCTGGAGCCGCGTCTCGGTCAGCCCAACTCCGGGCTCTATGCCCTGATCAGCAATGGCGCGGGTGAGCTGTTGTGGGCGTCGCCATCGGCGCTGACCCTGGACCCCGCCAGGGTGCTGGCGGCGATTCCGGACCTGGCGCCGGGTGCCCGCAGCCATGCCCGCGACAATGGCCGGCTGCGGGTGTCCCTGCAGGTGTTGTGGCAAACCGATTCCGGGGCTGACGTACCCCTCAGGTTCACGATGCTGGAGACCACCGCGCCAATCGAAGTGGAGGTGGCGAAGTATCGCCGCAGTTTGTTGCTGTGGCTGGGGGGCTCCGCGCTGTTGTTGTTGGGTTGCCAGGTGGTCATCCTGGTATGGGGTTTGCGCCCACTGCGCGAGCTGGCGGCGGACATCGCCAGGATTGAGGCAGGGGAGGCGCTGTTTCTGCAGCGGCCCTACCCCCGGGAGGTCCAGACCCTCACCCGCAACCTGAACGCCCTGCTGCAGGGAGAATTGCAGCGGCGTGAGCGCGTGCGGCGTACCATGGGCGATCTCGCCCACAGCCTGAAGACGCCGCTGGCGGTGATCCGGACCGCGGACCCGGACGCGGACAGTTTCCCCGGGCTGGTGGCGGAGCAGACGGATCGCATGGAAGATATCGTGTCCTACCAGCTGCAACGGGCGGTGGGCGGCGGCAACCGCCTGTTGCAGCAGGTCGCGGTCGAGCCGGTGCTCGAGCGCCTTCGCAGCAGTCTGCTCAAGGTGTACGCTGTTCGCGAGCTGGACATCCAGTTGCTGGTAGAGCCCGGGTGCCGCTTTCGCGGTGACGAGCGGGATCTCATGGAAATCATGGGCAACCTCATGGACAATGCCTGCAAGTACGCGGCGCACCAGATTCGTGTCAGCGCCGCGGGCGGGGGCGATCATCCGCTGGACATTCTTGTCGAGGACGACGGTCCGGGCGTGGCTCCGGCCCTGCGCGCCGCCATCCTCCAGCGGGGCTTCCGCGCTGACAGTCGGGGCGAGGGCCAGGGCATTGGCCTGTCCGTGGCTGCGGACATCGCCGCAAGTTATTCCGGCAGCCTGAGTATCGACAGTGGTGGTCTCGCTGGCGCCAGGGTCCGCCTGCGCTTCGCCTGACAAGCTGCTTTCCAGCGGGCAATGGGCCCGGACACCTGCATAGGAGTACCTGTAATGAACATCACGCTGCCGAAGATTGTGGGCCTGTGTGCCCTGCTGCTTGGAGTTGTCGCCAGTGCCCAGGCCAGTGACGCCCCGCTGCAGCCGCAGATCCGGGTCACCGGTGAGGGCCGGGCGACGCTTGTGCCCGACATGGCCCTGCTGCAGCTTGCGGTAACTCGCGAGGGAGCAACGGCGAGGGAGGCGCTGGATGCCAACTCCGCGGCCATGGAGGAGGTCCTGGGAGCCATGCGCAAGGCGGGAATTGGCGAGCGGGACCTGCAGACGGCCCAGTTCGAGATCCAGCCCCGCTATCGCCACCATCGGCCAACGGCGTCGGGCCAGCAGGAGCCGCCCGAAATCGTGGGATACACGGTGAGCAACAGCCTGATGGTGCGGGTTCGCAAGCTCGGGGAGGTGGGCGGGATTCTCGACCGGGCCGTGTCACTGGGGGTGAACCAGGGCGGCAATATCCAGTTCCTCAACGATGACCCGTCGGCGGCGCTGGAGCAGGCGCGTACCGCGGCGGTAAAGGACGCCCTGCAGCGGGCCGCCACCCTGACGGCGGCAGCAGGGGTAAAGAGCGGCCGGATCCTGGAAATTTCCGAACAATCCTACCAGCCGCGACCGCTGCCCATGACGCGAGCCGAAATGATGATGTCCGCGGATGCCGGGGCTGTACCGGTCGCGGGGGGCGAGAACAGCTATACCGTGACGGTCAACCTGATCCTGGCCCTGGAACAGTAGCTACCGGCCCGGGGTCCCCGCGGCCGGCATCCCGGTGGCCGGCACTCCGGTGGCCGGCATCCCGGTGGCAAAAAAGTTCTGATTTCCCCGGAATAAACTGGGGGCCCCGTCCGTCTTAACATTGGAAGTGGAGTGAAACCCAAACTTGAGGGGGCAGTATCAGGCGTCCTGGATGGTAAATCGGGTGCCTTAAAGGGAATTCATGCGCCCTTCGCTGCCCGCCTCCATTTTCGTTGGGATACCGCTGAGGTTGACTGAGCAAAAGGTGCTAACCAACCGGCTGTGAAGGATTCCTGGGTCAGGGAACTCGATGCCTCTGGACAGGGTGGGGACCGCTAGCCCTCCAGCCCTGAACTACAGGGTTTATTGCCAGCTTCTGGTGATAAGCCCTGCTTCTTTTTTCGCCCCTAACACATCTCCCGCAGCGTTCTGGTCAATGAAGCTGGCTATACTACCGCTGTCGCCGGCGCTGGCAGGCCGGTAGGCTTCCTCGTCACGCCCGGGAAGCAGGTTGTGCGGCACAGCGATCCGGGTGGTCCAGTTGCCGCCATCACGGCAGGCGACGCCGCGGACCGAGCTGCCGGCACCTGTGAGGACATATTCGCGGCACCAGCTGCCTGCGTGGTTGGGGAAGCTGAGAACCGCGCGCAGCCGGCGACCGTCTTCCAGTGTGTCCCAGCCCGAGGCGCGGGAGGGCAGGGTTTCCAGGGCGGCAGCAAGCAGCACATCCTGCCCCGCAATGTCGTGCCCCGCTTGCCACCTGGGAGCCAGCAGCAGGGCGGCGACGGCCGTCAGTGATGCGGCGATCGCAAGCCCCTGGCGCAGATTGCCGGGGAAGAGGGTGAGGCGATGGAGCAGGGGTCGAATAGCGGTGGGCTGTGGTTGCAGCAGTTCCCGGATGCGAGCGGGGAGAGGGGTCGTGTCGTTGGCCCCGGCGGCCTCCCGGAGTTGACTCTGCAGGGTCTCAAGCTCTGCCAGCCGGGCGCGCAGGGCTGGCTCCCGGGCCAGTCGGGATGTCAGCGTCGCGGCGACCTCAGGCTCCAGTTCACCATCGATGTAGGCGGATAAAAGCTCGAAATCTCGGTCTGTCATAGTCTCTTCCACGTCTATTCCCATTCCGGGGCTTCCCGGCACTTCAACAGCTGCGCCCTGGCGCGGGCGATGCGACTCATGATGGTGCCCACCGGCACTTCCAGGATGTCTGCGGCCTCGGCATAACTCTTGCCTTCGACCGCCACCAGAGTCAGGGCGAGGCGCTGTTCCGGTGGCAGTTTTCCCAGTGCCGCGGTCAGGGCTTCCAGGGCCCTTTCCTGTCCCGCACTCTCCTCCGCCGACGGTACCTCGTCGCTGTCCCACGCCATCTGCTGGGGATAGCGCTGCCTGACTTCCCGGGACCGGAGTTCATCGATCCAGGCGTTCTTGCAGACCCGATAGGCCCACTTGACAGCATCCGCATCAGCAGGCATACCCTTCTCCAGGATACGCTCCACTGTCATCTGCAGCAGGTCGTCCGCGTCCGAGGCTGACCCGCTCAGTGACTGACAGAAGCGGCGCAAGCTGCCGAGTTCTGCCAGTAGAAGTTCTCGCTGTGGGGTGCTCAGCGATGGCATAATGGTCCTGTTACTGGATATGACGGATAGCTGCGTGATTCTATTCCATTTGCTGGAATTATTCGCGTTCTGATTCGTCTCAAGTGTAGAGGCGTCTACCGACGCGAGGGGTGAAGATCGTGCCACAGTGTAACGGTTTCAGAATGCGCTCTGTTTGTGAGCGGTCAAGACTGGGCGCGCAGCGCGCACTGCTTGCCATGCCGCTCGCCATGATCCTGCTGTGGGCGGCCCCGCCATTCCTGCACAGTGCCCAGGCCCAGGTTCCCTGCTGCATGGATGAATCCGAATTCGAGGAGCGCGTCGAGGAGGAGGTAGAAGAGGAAGTCGAGGAACAGATCGAGGGCCGTGTGGATCAGGCGGTCGGTGAGACCATTGAGGAGTCGATAGAGGAAACCATCCAGGACAGTATCGACGACTCCGTGGAATCGACGATCGAGGAGACCGTCGCCGGCGTCGTTGAGGAAACCGTCGAGGAATCGGTCGAGGAATCAGTCGAAGATTCGGTCGAGGAATCGGTGGCGGCTACGGTGGAAGAGTCGGTCGAGGAGTCCGTTGAAGAGACTGTAACGGGCAAGGTCGAGCAATCCGTGGCGTCCTCGGTGGAGGAATCGATCGAGGATACGGTGGAGGAAACAGTGGCGGTCTCGCTGGAGGAGACGGTAGAGTTTTCCCTGGCCGATGCCATCGAAGAGCGGCTCGAGACCGAAATCGACAGCGTGGTCGATGAGCTTGAAAGCCGCCTGGAAATCGACGAGGCGCGCATCAACACCCAGCAGTGGCTGGTCATGGCCGAACCGGAAGTGTTCGATGAGCTGGCGGTCAAGGGTTACCTGTTCGACCGCGTGACCGACCTGCCGGGAATGGGCCTGCTGCTGGCGGAGGTGGAAGCGCCATCAAGCTTTGAGATCTACGATGTTCGCGAAGGGGTCATCGATGTAGTAGGCCGGGGGCGCGCAGAAGTGGACCTCAATCACGTCTACACTGCCGGGGCCCCGGTACAGCACACCGTCGAGGGCAGCACTCCTCGCTCGGTCCTGCGCTTCCCTGCGGACATCGAGGATATGCCCCTGCGCCTGGGCATGATTGACAGTCTGGTCGACATTGCACACCCGGCGCTCAACCGGGCCAATATACACCGGCAGGCGTTTGCCAGCGAAGAAGCCAACATGCCGTCTGCTCACGGTACTGCCATCGCCTCGATATTCATTGGTCGTGACCAGAGCTACCTGGGTCTTGCGCCCCAGGCGGAGCTGTATGCCGCCGCTGTGTTTGAGCAGGACCCCACTCGCGGCGAAATTGCCAGTACGGTCAGTCTGGTACGGGCGCTGGACTGGCTGATGTCCTCCGGCGTCAATGTCATCAACATTTCCCTGGCCGGGCCGCCCAACCGCCTGCTGGAAAAAGCCCTGGACCGCGCGGCTCTGCGCGGGGTGGTGATTCTCGCGGCGGCGGGTAACGGTGGCCCGATGGCGAAACCCATGTACCCCGCGGCTTACACGTCGGTAATTGCGGTAACCGCGGTTGACGCCAGTGGCCGGATTTTCCGCCTGGCCAACCGGGGCGATTACGTTGATCTTGCAGCCCCGGGTGTGGGTTTGCTGCACGCGCGTTCGGGAGGGGGCTACGCGACCTCTTCAGGGACCTCTTTCGCAGTGCCTTTCGTCGCGACGGCGGCCGCACGCCTGCGGCTGCTGTCACCGTTGGAGGATATTCGAGCCGCGCTGATTCGCAGCGTCCAGGATGAAGGTTCTCCCGGGAGAGACGATACCTACGGGTATGGCGTGTTGCGGTTCGCGGGCTGATTACCAGCGGTATACGAAACGGGTGCCAAGGATTCCCTGCTCGTAATCGCTGATCTGGAAGTTGGATTTGTAGTCGCTGTACGCCGCGTATAGCTGCAGGGCGCTGCTGGCTGTCAACGGGTATTCAAGGTCGATCTGCCAACGGTGGCGCTGGTCTGCGCGCTCGTCCCCCACGTCGTTGCCGATGCCGGGCGTGATTCCGCCGTAGTCGCGCTCCTCGTAGCGATAAGCCAGTTCCAGTTTCAGGGATTTTCCATCGAGGTCGATACGGCGGATATAGCGCAGTTTGGCGGCGTGGGCCTGGTAGTCCAGGCGCTCCAGCGCTGCGTCTTCAGCCTTGTAGCGATAACCAAAGTTGAAGTAGCTGCGCAGGCCCCGGGAAAAGTAGTAAAGGTCCAGCTCGCCATTGTGGGTTTGCGCATCCCGCTCGGGCCGATCCACGATCCGTTTGTCGGCCAGCACATAGGCCACCCGGGTGAACAGCTTGCGGTTGATGAAGCCGGACAGTGAGGGCGACACCCGGTACAGCTCGAGGAAACCCTTGCCGTCCAGCAGCGAATTCACGTAGAACAGTGACAGGCCGGTGTCCACGGCTTGCATCTTCACGCCAAGGTTGGCGCCAAGGATGTGGGATTGGCGGTTGAGGCGTGAGAACTCCTGAAACAGGTCCTGGCTGAAATCGTAGGTTAGTCGCAGGTCGGTGTCCTGGGTGAAATACGTTCGCAGGCTGAGCTTGGCATCCAGCGCCAGCGCGTAGTCTCCCTGGCGAATGCTGGTGTCGAGTTCATCAATGGTGACGTTGCTGTCGTACTCGCCGCCGACACCGATTTCCGCCGAGTAGCTGGTTGGCGGTGGAGCGGGGGGCGCGTCATCTGCCAGGCACCACACCGCGGTCAAGCTCAGGGGCAGGGCAGCTAGCCTGTAGAGGATGGGGCAGGGCCGTTGCATGCCTGGCTTCCTGAGGGCTGTCGTGAGGGAAACAGGAGACTACCCAATGGTGCCGGGAGGAACAAGGCTTTGTGTTGGCTTTGTAGTGATTTGCCGCTAGCGCTGATGGCCGTGCGGTGTTTGCCCGCAGGGACGAATCGGCGCAAAATGCTGGATCTGATATGCCCGCGAGCCCCCGTGACCGACCTGCAATCCCCCCTGCGCTACCTGCCCCATATGCACGCCCCGGAATTGTTGCGCATGGGTCTTTCGCCCATGCCGACCGAGGCCTGGACGGAGCCCGATGCGGACGCGCTGCTATTCTATCGCCACAAGCTGCAGCAGCGTCAACGACTGGGTGACCGGGTGTGGCGGGCGTTGCCTGAATCAGTCCCCGCGCAGATGGAAACCGCGCAGCTGCTGGCACGGCACCTGCGGCAGGATTATCCGGCGCTGTACTCGCAGCAGGGCCCCGTGCTGCAGTGCGCAGGGGGCGCGTTCGAAGTGCCCATGGAGAGCAGTGAGCCCCTGTGGAACAGCTCCCTGTGGATAGCCGACGACCTGGTGCTCATGGAGCGGCGCGGCGGAGAGTACATCCTGACTGCCGCCAGCCTGTGCAGCCCCAGCCACTGGCTGCTGGAGGACAAGTTCGGGCGCGGCATGAGTGCAATCCACGAGCTGATTCCCGGTTTTGCCGCCGCCCTCGGGCCCAGGGTCGAGCGCTTTTTCTCGCATCTTCGGGTGGAGCATCCCGTGGTGCGCCACAACTGGAGTGTGCAGGCGGGCAGTGCGCTGTGCGCGCGGCCCGGAGACGACAGCCCCGGCGCCGAGGATGCAATTTACTACCGCAGCGAGCGCCAGTCACTGCGGCGCTTGCCGCGGACGGAAGCTATCGTATTCACTATCAGGGTTTACCTGCATCCACTGGCTGCGCTGGCGGCGGTGCCGGGTGCGATTCCGGAACTGCTGGCGGCTATTGATACCTGCCCGCCGGCGCTGTACGAGTACAAGGGGTTTGGCAAGGTGGAACACGCCCTCGCAGCCTGGCGCAGCGGCGGCGCTGATTGATGGCCGATCTCGCGCTTTGGCAGTACCTGGTCATTGCCCTGCTGTTTGTCTGGGGTGGGTTTGTGCGTTCGGGCCTGGGATTCGGCGGAGCGGTACTGACGCTGCCTTTCCTGTTGATGGTGCACAATGCGCCGCTGGTATACCTGCCGATCATCTCGGTGCACCTGCTGCTGTTTTCCGCGCTCACCGTGGTGCAGGCCCATTTTCGCAGCCGTGGGCAAGCTGCAGTCGCAAACGGCGCGGTAACCACCACCGTCAACTGGGCGTTCCTGCGCTATGCGTTCCCGTTGATGCTGATTCCCAAGCTGATCGGCGTCGCCGGTGTTATCACACTGCCGGCAACCGTAGTCAGCAGCTTCATCTTCGTCGTGGTGGCGGTCTACGCCATCAGCTACATCCTCGAGCGGCCGTTCAAGAGCAATAGCCGCAAACTGGATGCGTTCTTCATGATTCTGGGGGGCTATGTCAGCGGGACATCCCTGATTGCCGCACCCCTGGTAGTGCCCGTGGCGGCCAGCAGGGTCGCCCGGCACGAGTTACGCGACACGCTGTTCGTGCTCTGGTTTGTGCTGGTCGCCATCAAGCTCATTGCATTTGCATGGACTGGAATCGACCTGCAGTGGCGCCACCACCTGTGGCTGTTGCCCTGTGCGGCAGTGGGGCATGGGTTCGGCCTGCGCTTTCACGACTACACCCTGCGGGGAGACACGCGCCTGTTCTTCCGGGTGCTGGGTGCGGGCCTGCTGGTAGTGAGCCTGGCGGGCCTGGCGCGCATGTTGGCGCAGGCCCTTTCCTGACTGCTGTGGGGCTCAGGCCCGGGGCTTGAACTTCGGCTTGGGCTTCCCGGCCTTTTTCGCTCCCGGTGGCTTGCCGGCCTTGGGCTTTGGTCGGGATGGACTGGTGGCATCTGCTGTCGTACTGTCGAGGCGGGCGATGTTCAGTCGCTGCCCGCTGACCCAGACCCCTCGCAGGTGGTCGAATATCTCCGGTGGCATACCTTCCGGGAGATCCACCGTGCTGTGATCGTCGTGAATCACAATGCGGCCGATGTGCTCGCTGTCGATATCCGCCTCGTTGGCGATGGCGCCGACGATATTGCCCGGCTTGACCCCGTGATCGTGCCCCACCTCTATCCGGAAGCGCTCCATGCCCTTGCCGGGGGCGCTGTCGCGCTGGGCCGTCGGCGCGCCGCGGGCAGGGCGCTCACGCTCGCGGTGCGGCCGC
>CAMYIZ010000052.1 GCA_947258585.1 uncultured Haliea sp.
AGCAGCGCTGGGGGCGTGGTTCCGTTATTACAACGAGCGCCGCCCCCATCAAGCCCTGGGCATGAAAACGCCCAGGGAGGTGTATCAATTAGCAGCGTAGGTGTGCAGTTTTAGCTGGGTCATTACAGATATTCACTAAACCCTTTGATCATGAAGAGCGCGGTCCGCTCGGCCCAGTGCGATGCGAACGCGCTCGCGCTATGGGGACGGACAGTCCGGTGGCGTCAGGAACTCGAGCCCCGGTGTGGCCCAGAGTCGGGGCGCAGCCTTGTCCGTATAGGTGCAACCGAATGCCGGATCGGCCACGGCAGCCGGGTCAAGCACGTCGTCGCCGGCTGGCTTGATGCCGGCCTCGACCCAGGTGACGAGGTCGACGAAGGTCGTCACGAGTTCGGTTGGGGTGAAGGTGCAGTGGCCGAAGTCCCTCGTCGCGCGCTGCACCAGCAGGTCGGACGCGCCCTTGGAGGCGACGCGGCGGGCGTATTCCTGCTGCATGTGGAAGGGCACGAACAGGTCGCCCAGCGTGTGCAGCGCCAGCATCGGGATCTTCAGGTTGCCGGGCGTCGGCGTGACGTTGGCCAGCCCTTTTCGGCGCCGTGCCTGGGGGTCAGCGGTGACGCGTTGGACCATGTCATTGAACGCCGTCTCGGCGCCGGACAGTGCCGGATCGGTGTCGAACTGGTAGACCACATCCGAGTTCTGCACCGCTACGCCAGGCTGGCGCGGTAGCGTGCCGTCGCCGACGCCGAGGCCGAACAGGAAGTCACCGGCCACGCCGTTCCAGAAGGCGAAGCCCTGGTCGAACAGGGGCCTTACACCCCCCGAGCGCAACTGCACCAGGGTCTTCAGCTGTTGTCCTTGCACATTCAGAGCATAAGGGAAGGCGGGCCCGAGTGCCGCCTTGGTCTGCGGAACGGTCATCGTCAGGTAGTCCGGACCATAGGGATAGGTTGCATTCATCCCCGACAACGTCTGCGCCGCCACATTGAAGTCGAGGAAGAAATCGAACAGCTCATAGTCGCCCATTACGCCGCAGATCGGCATTGCGCCGACGTAGCTGTGGGGCCATTGCTCGGCCATTACCGTGGTGACGTGCCCGCCCATCGACGCGCCGGTAATGTAAGTCTTCGACGGCTTGCCGAAGCGCCCGTTGAAGAACTGCGCGAGCGCGTGGCTGTCCTTGGCGCCCTGCGAAGGGTCGTAGGCGTTCTTGCTGTAGCTGGAGGCGGCCCAAGCGTAGCCTTGCGAGACCAGGAAGGCGCGCAGCGGGTGGTTGTCGACCGTGAGCTCGAGCGCCGAGGGATCCGTGGCAGGATCGCCCCGGTAGCCGTGCGCCCAAATGACGAGCCGCCCGTTCCAGTTGGCAGGTACTTCAATACGATAGCCGGCGCCGTTGTGTATGCCCCAGATGCGTTCGCTGTCAAAGCCCGGATAGGCGCCAAAGGGCAACTTGGCCTCGTCAATGAAATATTGCGGCGGCTGCGCGGCAACGGCACCTTTTGCAACTAGCAGAAGTGCAAAAAGTGCAATCCCGATAAATTTCATGGTATCTCCTTTATTATTTTATAAATCTGCGAGAAAAACTCTCTACCCAACTCGCACAAGGCGCGCTTACCAAATATAAAGAATGCCAATGAATACAACACCTTTCCAAGTCTTACAGCATATTCCAGGCCAATAGGTAGAAAGTCGTATAAAAACAACACTTATGATTTCGTCCGCAATTCTGGCCTACAGTGGACTGTAAAATATTCTGACAATAGAACCAGGATTTGATGAAGACGACTTCATCAGCGAGACTTCGAACGCCCGCTTTAACGCCCTGCAAAATGCGGCCTCTGGCTAATATCCCGGCCCCTTGGCGATTATCGCCACCGGGTCGGCGGGCTCCGGGAGGACGGCGATCTGTTGTGTCATCGATTACTGCACGGAGCCGGTGACACCCTCGATCCACAAGACCAGAGCTTACACAGTATTGGCGCCCAACCCGCATGGATGGGCCAGTGTCGGGCGCCGTCCGTGGCAGCGCTATGGCGTCCAGGGTCAATGATGAAGAGCTGGGATTTTTGCCTGTTAAGCCTCTGTCTCCCGGGTTTGCAGAAGAGCCTGCTAGCGTGAGCTGGAATAGGTGTCTCGAAGCCTGTCGGCTACCCAGCGACTGTGATGGGCGTAGGTGCGAGCGGCTCTGACTGGATCTCCCGACAGGATGGCGGATTCGATCTTGTCGAAGTTCGCAAGGTATTCATCCCGATGCTCCGCTGGAAAAATCGATGCCAACTGGGGTGTCCAGAACTCCGTATGGAGCTGTTTGCGGACAGCTTCCACATATGGGTTTTCGGTAATGGCGGTCAGGGTCTCCTGCAGTGCGATAACGGCATAGGAATAGGCTTTGAGGTCGTCCGCTTTTCTTGCTTGATGGATTTTTTTCGTCGCGGCCCTGACCCGGTCTGCATTATCCCTGATCTTGATGCGCTCGGCGACAAGCCGGGCCATGAGCGCCCCGTGGACCTCCCAAACCTCAAGGGCATTAAGGATTTCCTCGAGGGATAGCTGCCGAACCCGTGCACTGCGATTGGAATGGAGTTCAATAATTCCTTCGCCAGACAGTCGGTGTAATGCTTCGCGAACCGGTGCGACGCTGATTCCAAGGGTATTGGCGATGGTGCGAGCGACGATTTGCTGTCCTTGAACATATTCTCCCGTTCGAATACGGGCAATGATGAACTCGATTACCGAGCCAACCCTGTCAACTGGGGGGCTAAGCTGTTGGGATTGGGCGCTGGGGCTCCGGAGTGAGGAGCTATCCCGGGGTGTTTTCGTCGGCATGCAGCAGTATTCCTTACCTGAGTTCCGGTCAGTCCGCCGGTTTTCAGCACCGTTAAGAACTTGTTGCACTTCTTAACATATATTTGCTCGCATGGCACAAATTTAATTTTTCAGTAGATTATATTGACATATAAACGAACATAATCTTAAATGTTCGAACATTTTAAAAATAACGTGTGGAGCCATATGAAGACAAGGAACCTGACGGCAGACGAAATGGCTGAACGGGTAGCGCGGTACGAAGGGCTTACCCCTATCGCAGTCCAACTGGAAAAGAAGCATCAGCAGGAAATTCTGGACCTGATTTACGCCCGACAACTTCTTCTAGTGGTGGGGCTGGAAAAAGACCGGCGATCGGCGATCAGTAATTCTGCGCCCATTGTTGGAGCGGGAGGTATGACCATAACGTATGCCGTCTGTCCGCCAGGACAGGGGCCCGGCCTGCATGCGCACAAGGATACTTACGAAACCTTCACGGTGATGCGCGGGCGCTTTGCGTTTCTGTGGGGAGATGAAGGAGACCAGTCCGTCGTCCTGGACGAGTTTGACGTAATCTCCGTGCCGCCACGAGTCAACCGGGCGTTCAGAAATGTTGGTGACGGTGAGGGGGTGCTGCAGGTTGTCATCACCGGTGGCGTCCACGACCACAACGATATTGATCTGTCGCCGCAGGTTGGAGAGGCCATCGACCGCATCGATCCCGAGGCGCGCAAAATAATCGAAAAAGAGATGTTCACGTTCACGGCCGGAAAGGATCAGGACGAGGCGGAATCGGCGTGATGACTTCAATGAGAGGGCAAATCAAGATGAAAAAAAATGCACCTGTAGTGGCGCGGCAGAGCGTTTACGCTGGCAGCGCCGCCATCGGCCTGATGGCGGGGTTAGCCCCGGTGGTCGCGGCGGAGATGCCCAGTGCCGAATCCCTACTTGAAGAGGTTGTGGTCACCGCAACGCGAACCGGCGCGACTTCGCTGCACGACACTCCGATATCCATCACCGCATTCTCAAGTGACTACCTCAACGATATGGTTGTCACTGACATTCGCGATGTCGCGATCATGACGCCTGGTATGACGCTGACCTCGAATGCGAATATGGCGCAGGTCTACATCCGCGGGATCGGTTCAAACAATGTGTTCGCTGGCGCGGATCCGAGTTCTACCATCCATGTTGATGGCGTCTACATGGCGCGTCCGCAAAGCGGGTTCTCGAATTTCTCGGATGTGGAGCGAGTCGAGATTCTGCGCGGTCCGCAGGGTACGCTTTATGGAAGGAACTCTGTCGGGGGGACAGTCAGTATCGTTTCACGCAGTCCATCCCTTGATCGCCTTGTGGCGGAGGGGACCTACACGCTGGGCAACGAATCCTTTAACCGCCTCGAGGGCTATCTCAGTGCGCCGCTTATAGAGGATACGCTTGCCTTCAGCACTGCCGTTCAGCTCAGTGACCGGGACGCGTTCCGTGAGAACATTGCGCCGGATGGACATGATGTCGACGATGAGGATATTCGCTCCTACCGCGGACAATTACTCTGGAACCTGTCTGAACAAACGAATCTGGTCATGCGAGGTGATTACTACGAGGACAATTCAACGCTTTATTCTGGTAGTTCATCCCCGCTTGCGGTTGCTGCGGGTAATCCTCCCCTTGCCGGGAGCATTGTCGGCGACTCACGCAAGGTCGCGCTGAATGCTCCATCCTTTATCGACAGGGAGGCCAGTGGTGTAAGCCTTGAGGTCAACAACGGCTTTGGAGAACACTGGTCACTGAAGTCCCTGATCGCCTACCGAAGCAATGAAAACTATATTGCATCCGATCCGGACGTTACCGAGCTGGATCTGAATCGCACCTTGTTGTGGGAGGATCAGGAGCAGTATTCCGTTGAATTCAATCTCGTGGGCACCTACGAAAAGGCACAGTATTTTCTCGGCGCGTTCGCGCTCAAGGAGGAGATAGAAGGCTTGACCGAGGTTCAGGTCCGGCCGTCCGGTATTTCGGTAGAGCTTGGTCCGGAAGTGGACACAGAGACCTGGGCATTGTTTGGCCAGGTCGAGTACGACCTGACGCCGGCGCTGTCTCTCTCGGCGGGCGCCCGCTACACAGAGGAAACCAAGGACTGGTTCAAGACTCATGGCGTTTTTCTGACCGGTACGGACATTTTGCTGACAGGAATTGACTTGCCGGCTGAAAAGGGAGAATACGACGAGTTCACTCCGAAGCTTGGGGTCGAGTTCACGCCGAGCGATGACTATCTCTTCTACGGCAGTGTATCGCGTGGCTTCAAGAGCGGGGGTTTTAACATGACTGCGGGAGTGCCTGGCGGGTACGACCCTGAAACACTCCTGGCCTACGAAATCGGCTTCAATGGGCGGCACGCAGACGGGCGCGTCACTTCCCGTCTCAGTGTCTTTTACTACGACTACGACGATCTTCAGGTCCAAGCCTTCATCACGCCCGGTGTTGCCAGTATCACCAACGCGGCATCTGCTCGGGTGAAGGGACTTGAGGCAGAGTTTTCCGGGAGGGTGACGGATGAATTCACTCTTCGGGGTAACCTCGCTTACCTTGATGCGACCTACAGCGAATACGCTGAGGCCCCCGTAGGCGGCGGGGCTGTGATTGATGCATCGGGAAATCATTTGAACAGTGCCCCTGAGTGGTCTGCCAGTGGATTTGCGGAGTATGCGCGTTCATTCGACTGGGGGTTGGTTCGCCTGACAGGCGAGATGGGCTGGCAGTCGGAGTCGTTCTTCACGGTGAGCAATGATGATCTCCACCGCCAGGGCAGTTACGCGGTCGCGAATGCCAGCCTCGGCTATGAAACACCGGATGGCAGATTTACCGTGAGCATCTGGGGACGCAATGTGCTCGATAAAGAGTATCTGACGAGTGCCGGGACCATTGTAAATCCTGCGGGACGGTATGGCCCCATCCGCACGTATGGCCTGCGTTTCAGCGCCAAATACTAGGAGCCGGGGAATGCGAGGACAAAGGTTGTACATGGGAATCAAGAATCGACGGCGTTGGCTAGCGCATACATGCGCTGTCGTGCTGGCTCCTGTATTGGTTGCAGGGCAGGCCCTCGCCGCAGGTTCGCCGTTTGACACGGTTATTCTGAATGGACTTGTCATGGATCCCGAAACGGGGTTTGAAGAGATTGCCAACGTAGGCATTCGCGACGGAAGAATTGCCGAGATATCAGACAGAGTGCTTGAGGGAGTCCGCAGCTACGATGCGACCGGGCTTGTGGTCGCCCCTGGCTTTATCGATCTGCATGCTCATATCCAGACTGTCTCGGGCCAGGGTCTACAGGCACTGGATGGTGTCACGACGGCGCTGGAGCAGGAGAACGGGGTCTATCCTGTCGCGCCGTTCTACGCGGCTCGAGAGGGGAGAGCGCGAATCCATTTTGGCGCCAGTGTGGGGCATCAGGGCCTGCGCATCAAAGTAAAGACGGATATCGATGCGGGCCACGCAAGCACCAACGACAAGCTGGCTGATCGCCTGCTCAGAATGAAGGAGGGGTGGGCTGAGGCCGCCATGACGGACGCTGAGCTGGAGCATGGCTTGTCCCTGTTCCGTAAGGAAATCGCCGATGGTGGTCTTGGCCTCGGACTGTCGACCGAATACGTTCCAGGCGCAGATCGCCGGGAGGTTTACCAGTTCATGAAGGCTGCGGCTGAAGAGGGTGTCGCGGTATTCACTCACGTTCGCGCCGCATACCACGCCGACGCCGGCGGGCTCTTCGAAATGATGCAGGAAGTGTTGGCCAACACTGCCTCAACCGGAGGGGCGCTGCACATTTGCCATGTTACCAGCAAGGGCCTGAACGATACTGCGCTGATTCTCGATGCCATCTCTGGAGCTCACAAGCAGGGGATGGATGTCTCGACGGAGGTGTACCCCTATACAGCGGGAAGTACCATGCTGGGTTCAGCGCTGTTCAACGATGGCTGGAAAGAGCGCTGGAACGCAACCTACAGTGACATCGAGTGGCCCGCAACAGGCGAGCGGCTGACAGCGGAGACGTTCTACAAATATCGGGAGGAACACCCGGCGACATTTGTCATTTTCCACATGATTCCCGAGAGCGCCATGAACCTGGCCATTGCCCACCCACTGACGATGATTGCATCGGACGGCGTCAAATATATCAACGGGCGCGGCCACCCTCGTGGCGCAGGGACGTTTGCTCGAGTCCTTGGCGTCCACGCACGAGAAAAGGGCGACGTTTCGCTGATGGAGGCGTTGCGCAAAATGACCTTGTTGCCCGCCCAGCGCATGGGCTTCGTACCCATGATGCAGCGCAAGGGGCGAATTCAGGAAGGGATGGACGCCGATATCACGATATTTGATCCCGAAACGGTTCGCGACAGGGCAACCTACCAGGATCCCATGCGGCCCTCCATGGGCATTGTTCACGTCCTTGTGGCAGGTACGGCGGTTGTCGTCGACGGTGTGTTGCAGGAGGATGCGTATCCTGGCCAGGGGATAAGGTTTGTGAGGGGCGAGGAGCACTGAAATGGAGGATATCAGGGTAACGCGTAGAGACATGCTTTTAGCCGCCACTGCCGGAATCGGAGCGTTGGCGATTCCCTCACCGGTATGGGCCAGTGGCAGGCTCGAGGTGAAAGGACATTGCGCGCCCGAGTTTGCGCATGTGCGGGATGTCTTTCAGAAAAGCTTTGACGATGGTGATGAGGTCGGTGCGAATGTTGCAGTAACCGTTGACGGAAATCTTGTCGTGAATCTTTGGGGTGGACATCGGGATGAGGCGAGGGTCATGCCCTGGCGCGAGGACACCTTGGTTTGCACCATGTCCGTATCCAAGGGGATCACGGCGCTGGCCGCTCTTATTCTTGTAGACCGGGGTAAGCTACAGCTGCAGGAACGCGTCGCGGCATACTGGCCTGAATTCGGACAGGCCGGGAAGGAAGATATTACGGTTCAGCAGCTTCTCTCCCATATGGCGGCTCTGCCAGTGGCGGAACGTGCGCCCAACGGAGCGGCACTTGGCTGGAATGAGCTTGTGCGCGCCCTTGAACAACAAGCCCCCCTCTGGGAGCCCGGCACAAGAGGAATCTACCACCCAACCACGTATGGTCACCTGGTTGGGGAACTTGTCCAGCGTGTCTCTGGCCGTGACATCGCCGAGTTCGTGCGCGATGAAATCGCGCATCCACTAGGTGCGGAATTCATTTTTGGTTGCAATGCTGCGGAGCAGGCACGTGTAGCTCCTCCGATACCGAACCCGCTTAACCATCACGCTAAAAGAAATTTGAACAGTGATCTCGCGGCGGAAATATACCGGCTCCTTGGCGATGAACCGCGCGCTGTTCTGTTGCGACCCGATTTCTGCAAGTTTGTCTTTCCGTCTGCAAGTGGCGTCAGCAATGCTCATTCTCTAGCTAGAATCTTTGCCGCCCTTGCCAGCGGTGGCAGTGCTGGCGGTACGACCTTGCTGCGCCCTGAAACACTCGAGGCAGCCACAAGGGAGCAGTGGTTTGACGACATTCTGATCACCGAGGACCGTTACCGGGTTGCGCTTGGCTTCCTCCTCAACGGGGGCATTGCTTACTATGGGCCAAATCCGCGCGCATTTGGCTCTGCTGGAAGCGGCGGGTATACAGTTTTTGCGGACCCCGACCGACGCTTGAGCTTCGCCTATACCCCGAATCGGTTTACCAGCGGTGATGGGCTCGGAATCCAATCACGCCGGCTTGTTGATGCGGTTTATCATGCCCTGTAGTCCGGATCCCGTTCTCGCTTCTTTCTCACCGAGCTACTCCGTGGGGCGACAGAAATTTCGCGACCTGTGTGCGCGGCTGAATCTTGAACTCACAACGTTTACTCATCCTCTTACCGGACCTGATGACGTCGAGTTGGCCGTGGACGCTGTGCGCCTGGGGGCGCCCGAAGCCGAGAATCTTGTCGTCGTGATTTCCGGGACTCACGGCCTCGAGGGCCTTGCCGGGTCAGGATGCCAGGTGGCATGGCTACAAGAATATGGGGCGCGGGATCTTCCGAAGAATACGGCCTTTCTGTTTGTCCACATGATCAACCCCTGGGGTGCCGCCTGGGGGCGGCGGCAGACCGAGGACAATGTGGATCTGAATCGGAACTTCATGGATTTCACCAAGCCGCTTCCGGAAAACCCTCACTATGAAATCTTTCGCGAGGTGGCCCGTGGCGCACTTGGAGGACAGCCCGAATCCGGACGAGTCCGTGCCTTGCTTGGCGACTATGATCGTACACACGGTGAGAACGCCATCGTCGGTGCCATCTTTCAAGGCCAGTATTGCGATCCACTGGGAGCGGGCTTCGGAGGAACGGAGCCTGCGTGGTCGAACAGGACATTTCGCGACATCCTGCATGCTCAGACAGCGCATACGCGCCACGTCGCTGTCATCGACATTCATACTGGCCTGGGGCCCTATGGCTACGGCATGCTGATCAATGCCAGTCATGGCGATAGCCTGTCGCTGAAAGTTGCGCGGGATTGGTATGGTGCCAACCTGACAGCCATACGAGCGGACCCTGCCGGCATTCCCTATGATTTCGCAGGAGATCTGTGCAGCGCGGTCGAGGAAATGCTTCCTGCTCAGACGGTGGTGCCGGTGGCGCTTGAATTCGGGACATTTTCTACCACGGATCTTGTGCAGCTTCAGATTGAGGACGCATGGATACAAAATTGCGATAACCCCGAACCCGGCACCGCAACTGACATTCGTTTCAGGCTACAGGAGTTCTTTCACCCTGGGACGGATGACTGGTGCGAGATGCTCTACTTTCGTGCGCGTCAAGTAATAGGTCTCGCAACGCGTGGCCTTGCCAGTCTTCTGTGAGTAGCGAATTCAAACAGGCCTGGAAGGTTTTGCTGGCAGCCACCCTCGGTGTCAGCATGGCTACAACGGCCATTCCGTTTTACAGCATCGGGGTGTTCATCACTCCCCTTGAGGCCGCAAAGGACTGGTCCCGCACCGACATATCGCTGGCGATCAGTATCTTTGGCTTCATCCTGCCACTTTCCTTGTTGTCTGTCGGCTATCTAACTGACCGTTTCGGTCTCCGGCTGGTGGCGGCAAGCGGCCACCTGATGTTAGGGCTTGTATTCATGGCGCTGTCCTTCACCGGGGATAATGTCTGGATATTCTGGTTTCTTTATGCGGCTGCGGCTGGCGTCGCGGTTGGGGCATCACCCATCACATTTACCAGGGCGCTTATCGGTCACTTTGACCGTCACCGGGGTATCGCCATTGGCATTTGCATGTCCGGAGCCGGTCTCGGCGCAGCTGTTGCGCCGCCAGTCCTCGGTTCCGTGATTGAGGTTTATGGCTGGGCCGCCGGCTATCGGTTACTCGGTACAGTGGCCCTGGTTCTGGCGCCGTTGGTGTTCCTGTGGCTCAAGGAGAAGCCTGAAACCGCGGTAAGCAACGTGCAATCGACTGCGGGTACAAAAACCCTGCAGGGAGTGAACCAGCCCCCCGTTTTCCTTCTCATTCTTATCTGCCTGGCTTTCTTTGCCATCGCGGTAAGCGTCAATGGGTATATAGTGCATTTGGTGCCGTTGATGATCGATAGTGGCCTTCAGGCGTCTCGGGCTGCGAGTATAGCCGGGCTGGTGGGCGTGGCTGTCATTCTAGGTCGTCTGATTGTCGGGTGGCTTCTGGACAAAGTTGCTGTTGGCATGCTTGGCATGGCGGTGTTTCTGCTTGCCGCAATTGGAGTGCTGATTCTTGACATGTACGGAGGACGGGCTGCCCCGGTGACTGCAATTTTCATTGGCCTGACGATTGGCGCCGAGGTGGATATTGTCGCCTACCTGGTGTCACGGCTGTTTCGACCGGCGGATTATGCACGCTATTTCAGTCGTGTTTACAGTGCTTTTATGCTCGGTTCCGGGCTTTCGCCACTCCTTGCCGGGCGAATTGTGGATCATTATGGCTCCTATGCACCATTCCTGCATATGTCCATGCTCATCCTGGTTTTGGTAAGTATTGCTTTCCTGTGGTTGCACCTGGCGTGGCTATCATCAGCACAGACGACGCGACCCAAGCCCGGCAAGTGATTTGCCGCAGTCCAGCCTGACATGCTCCCCCGGCGTTTTATTTACGGCGCGATTCGATTGGGCAGGAATGCGCCCGAATTCAGGGGTCCCGGTGTTCTCTATTTTGGATATCCTTGGCGATACTGGTCCAGGTGGAGACCCCGAACGGCACAATGTAGGTTAACACCAGTTTGAGCCAATCCGGTGATTGGCCCCGAAGCAGGACGTCGCCCTGATTGATGACGGTCAGCAGCGTGCCCACAACCAACGCCACCTTCAAAGCCCGCAGCGCGGTTTCTGGCGCATTTATCATGCTCAGCACATCGCGCATGGAAGTCACACTATGATTGTTTGGTGGCATGTAAGCCCTGTGTCGTTGAGAAACTCTGTATCCGGCAAGCCAACAGGATATAACTGCCGGCGACCGGGTGCTGTCCAAACCGCAAACCCTGGAGAGCGGTCGCGCATGATCGTAGTGTACCCTGCTCGCCAGGCTACCCGCGAACGAGCGCAGAGCCGAGCCTGCGGGGGATTCACCTTGCGTCGGCAATGAGCAGCCATAGCTCAAAAAGTCCGTGACAATGTCAATCCGCCCCACAACAAGTTGCGATCACCGTTGCCATGCTTCAGCTCCGAGGTGTGTCCTCGCAGCAGATAGGTGAGCCGGAAGCCGCCGCCAAACGAGTGGCTATAGCCTGCCCACGCTTCCACAATTGCGGTGTTGAGATCTCCGCGATCGTACTCTACATCGCTGTGTCTGAACTGGCCCTGCAAGAACGCGTTGTAGCCCCTGGCTTTTACCGCGGCGCCCAGGATCCAGTAATTTTCGGACTTGTATTGCTCATCCACGGCCTGGTTGGCCTGTTCACCATAGCTGGTCAGTTCGGGGTTGAAGGATTGCCAGCGTGAGGCTATTTGGCCCATCCGCAGGCTGATGCCATAGCTGGCTTCTGTCAGATAGCCGACAGAGGCCTGCGCAGTGGTCTTGATCTCGAGGTTGGGTAGCGAGGAGTGCCAGAGGCGTTGTCGGGCAATACTGTAGCGAGCTGTGGGTTCGCCTCCGTCCGAGATTTGATGCTCCCAGCCCTGCGCCTGTTCACTACCAATGGCACTGTGAACATCATTCTGGAGGTCGCCGACAATGTCCAGACCGAGTACGCCAAGCGTCAAACTGGTGCGCCAGACAATATTGGGATTCGGGGTTTTCAGTTCCTGGATCGCGGAAGTGTACACGATACCTGCATAGGGTCGGTCCGAGGTGTCGGCCTCGGATATCGTAATATCTTCCGGGGTGAAGCCATACACTCCGAACTCGACCAAATGCCTGGCGGGCGAGACGGTTGCGCCGCTCGCGCCGATTTTTTGATTGATCCATGACAGTGGTGTGTCGAGAGACACCGGGTATTTCCGGGTGGTGTCCCCGGCGATGGTAATGCTGGCGCCGTAGGTATAGTCCTGGTCTCTGCTGGAAGGTACGAAAACATCGTTGTCCAGGGACAGGGCCCAGCCGTCGACGCCGTCGGTGTCAATATCCCGTGTGTCAAACAGGTTGTTCTGGACGTCGGGAATGTACCCCTGCGCTTCGCTGGCCGCGGTCCCATTGCAAGCCAGGGCGATGCAGACGGCTAACAGGCTACTTTTCAAACCCGTGGACAGGCCCAAACGTGATCTATTCGGGCTCTCTGCAGAGCTCTGAGAGTGGCTGCGGGCGAGGTCCGTATGTGCGTTCTGTGCAGGTGTGCTTTTCATGTCCGGTACTTCAGTCGTTAATGTCTAAATCCGGCCTCCCGCTGTTTGATTAGCCATGGGAAACCACTCGTATGAACGCACAGGCAAGACTCCGGGACGGCCTTCGGCAGGGTTCAAAGGCGCGCCGATAAAATGTCGATAGAGGAAGAAGTCGGTCTGGATGACACCCGAGCCTTCTGTGTTCGATTCAATGTGGGCTATTGTGAATAACCATGATTCGAAAATAATTGGCTCGGAATACATTTGACTATTGCTGGTGATGCAATAGTGGTGGTGCGTTGCCAGGGTTTGCTGGCCAGGTCTGAACGGGTGCGTCTGGCTGACCGCGGGCCCTGATGCTCAGTGTTCAGCCAGGTGAGTTACCGGAGATAGAAAGAAAGGACGCTTCAGCCAGGGAGTGGCTCAGGGGCTGGGATTGAGCAGCGGGTTCGTGCGGAGTTGGGCAACTGCGAGGTCGACAAAAGAGCGTATCTTGGCGTTGGCTTTTCGGCCCCCGAGGTAGACAACGTGGACGGGCAGGGAGGGCGGCTCGTGGTCTTCCAGGACCAGCTGAAGCTTGCCGGCGTTGAGCTCTTCACAGACTTGATAGGACATGACACGGGTCAGGCCTGCACCGGCGAGTGCGGCACTAACAGCCGCCGAATTCTGGTTGCACTGGTAGCGAGGTGCAACCTTGACTCTCAGATCGCCAAACGTCCAGGTGCTGAGTGCTTCTACCGTGGTGGACTGGATAATGTCATGCCGGGTTAAATCCGCAGGTGTTTGTGGAACACCACGCTCCTTCAGATAGCCGGGCGATGCACAGACCACGCGTCGGACATCGCCAACGTGTGTAGCGAACAGGTTTGAGTCGGCCAAATGGCCGATTCGTATGGCGATGTCGACGTTTTCCTCCAGCAGATTGACAACGCTGTCTTGAAATACGGAACTCACGGAAACCTTTGCGTGCTTCCTTAAATACGTGGTGATGACAGGTACGATGTACCGCTGACCAAACAGTACGGGTGCTGTAACTGTAAGAACCCCGCTGGGTTCGGAGTAAATTCCCGTGACAGCCGCTTCGGCCTCTTCCACGCGCTCTAGCACTGACTTGGCGTCGCTGTAGTAGCGCTGTCCGGAGTCGGTCAGCCTTACATGTCGTGTGGAGCGGTGGAACAGGGGAATTCCGAGGGCCTGTTCCAGGCGCGCTACGGACCGGGTAACAGCAGGGGCGGAGAGCTCCAGGGCACGGCTGGCATCAACAAAACTGCCTTCCTCGACGACCGCAATGAAAACCCGCATTGCTTCCAGTTTATCCATTGTTTCCCATCTTTTCGGACTGGTTTCGGCGTATTATTGCACAGTGTGACTGTTCGCTGCTGCGCGTGCATTCCACGCCGGCAGACAGGACCCTACAGGCCGTCAACATGTCGTTGCGGCCAGAAGAACTGCAGGCTGGAGCGAGAGAATTTCCACTTCTCCTGCTCCTTGCGGTACTCCTCATCGTACAGCGCGAACCAGAGTATCGGGTTCTGCTCCGCCGGCAGATGGGTGACGACATCGATCAGGTAGCACGTTCCGCGGGCGCGATCAGCGGAGAGCAACTCAATCCTGTGGTTGGTGTTGAAGTGTTGGGTTGAAAACGGCGGGGCCAGGTCGCCGGTAAAGTTGGCCCGGTAGTTTTCCAGAATCGTCTGTTTGCCCGACCAGGAGCCATAGGGCCCGTATTCACACAGGGCGTCGTCGGTAAAACAGGCAATAAGCTTGTCAAAGTCGCGCTCGTCCATGGCCTGGGAGTAGTCAATGCGCAACTGACGGATTGCATCGAGCTCGAGCAGGTTTCTCAAGCGCGCTATCTCGGCGCTGCTGAACGATTCCATAACCTGTTCCCTCTGTGCAGGCCCCGATGCCGCGCTGTGTGCACGGCCGGGAGCGGGTTGCGATGCTGTTGTGCCTGTTGCCTCCGGCTATATTGCAGCCGCACGCCTGGCGGATTCAAAGGTGATTGCCAGCGTTTCCAGATTCCGCCCGAAGAAGCTTGGCGTGTACTTGTGCACGCTGTCCGGATTCTTCAGGGCAATGCCCTGCAGCCGGTCGACGATGACCCGGAAGCTGATGATCAATTCCTGCCTGGCCAGGGGGGCGCCGACGCAGTGGTGCCGCCCCACCCCGAACGCGAGGTGATTACCGGCTTTTTTCCGGTGCAGATCGATGCTGTCCGCGTCGTGGAATGCCGCCGAGTCCCGATTGGCCGCGCCGAAGCGGAGACTCAGGATATCCCCCTTGCGGAAGTTGACGCCGCCAATGGTAGTATCGCGGGTGACCTCGCGGAACATGCCCTGGGCCGGTGACTCCAGTCTGAGAACTTCTTCCACGAACGTGGGGATCAACCGTGGGTCGTCGCGCAGGGCCTGCAAGACCCGCGGCTGCTCGGCGAGCATGAGCATGCCGGCGGAAATGCCGGCGGTGGTGGTTTCATTGCCCGAAGCCAGCAGATCGATGGTGACGATGGACAGCAGCTCGTTCATTGGAATTTCTTCGCCGTCGCCATAGTTACTGGTCGCGAGCGTCGTCAGGATGTCATCCTGTGGTTCGCGCCGGCGCAAATCGATCTGCTTCTTGAAAAAATGCTGCATCTCGACCACGAGCCGGGCGCATTCGATTTCGCGCTCTTTCTCGATCATCATGCCGAACGGCTCCACGATCGCGTCAGACCAGCGTTTGAAAATTTCGAGATCTTCCGCGGGCACGCCAATCTGCTCCGCAATAATAATCATCGGCAGTGGATGTGCGAACGCTTTGACAAACTCACATTCGCCGTCCTGCTCGAACGCGTCGATCAGGGAATGCGCTGTTTGCTCGATGTAGGGCGCCATGGCGCGCACCTTGGCCGTGGTAAACAGCTGCGATAACAATGCGCGTACTTTGGTGTGCCGGGGCGGATCCGAGGTAGAGCAGGAGGCTGTGGGTACCCAGCCATGGTTTTCGTAAACCGCCATGACTTCAGGCGTGGCCCCGTCGGGTTTCAACGCCAGTGGAGAAACGCCGCTGATAAACAGGTCGGGTTGACGAATGATCTCTTTGCACAGCGCGTAGCTGGTGACCAGGTAAAAGCCGGTTTCGGGCATCCTGTAGATCGGTGCCTCGGCTCGCAAGCGTTTATAGAGGGAGTAGGGACAGGCCTGGACCTCCGGGTCCATCAGGTTTTGCATGGTCAGATCTTCTTATTTGTTCGGAACAACTTAGAGTATCGCGTTACTGCTGGAAGTCAAGGCAAGGGGGCGTGGCGACGCTGGCAGGCGCCCCACATGCGCCGCCGGGCTGCGCTCTACATCCGCTTGCGCGTCAGCCTGATCTCGTCGCTGTTGGCGGGCAGGGTGAAGCTGACCCCGTCTTCGCCGATGGTGTAGTTGGGGAAAATCTTTTCCGCCCCGTTGAGCCACAGGGCTTTCTGGCCCGGAAGGACCAGCGGCGGAACGATGTGGTAGTAGAGCAGGTGGCCAACGCCCGCGTCGCGTGCGGTTTCCGCGGCTTCCACCGGGGTGGCGTGATAGTCGAGGATGTCGTGGGTGATTTTTGCCATGATCTCGTTACCCAGTCTGTTCGCCGTGGCGTGCATCATGGTGACCAGATTCGGGGCCAGGGCTTCATGCACCAGCAGGTCTACCCCCTGCGCGAACTGTTCAATATTAGCAAGCTTCACGGTATCGCCGGTGATCAGCAGGGAGCGCCCTTTGTAGCTGAAACGGTAGCCCACCGCAGGTTCAACCGGTGAATGGTCCACCGCCAGCGCTTCTACCCTGAGTCCCTCGCCCTCATGGACCAGGACCAGTTCGCCCATGTTCGGCTGGGTAAAGGGCATCGCCTGCATGCCCGCGGCGCTCATGGGCGTGACATGGTCCCCGTGGTGTTCGTGGCGATAGCTGAAGTCCTGGGCATAGGCGGCATTGAAGCCATCCACCACCCGCTCCACACCGGGCGGGCCATAGACAGGCAGGGGCGTGGGGTTGTCGCCGCCGGCCCAGCGCAGGGTGCCCAGTTCACCCAGGCCGTCGATGTGGTCCGAGTGGAAGTGGGTGAGGAACACGCCCTGCAGCCCGCCGGGCTGGTATCCCAGTCGAGTCAGGTTGCGGGGGCTGTCCGTGCCCACATCCACCACGAACAGCTGTTTACCCGCGATCACCGCGACGCAGGGGCCGGAGGCCCTGGGAGCGGGCATGGGTCCGCCGGCGCCGCACAGGGCCAGGTGGAGGCCGTCCTCCAGTTGCGCAACCGTGTCGGTGCCCATGCGGGCCATCAGGCCCCGCGCCAGCAAGCGCTCGGCGATGCCTGCCCGCTGGCTGTAGGCGACGAGTAGAAGGATGGCCAGCAGGCCCAGTACTGCCACTGCCTTTTTCATTATTGTGGACTCTTCGGGAGGCGCTTGGTCGGCAAGGGTAGGTTATGCCAACGACTGTGGCAACCTTGCCTGCGCTGTGCTCCGTCGCGGTGCGCAAGATCGGCCGCAAACCGCGCCATGGTGAAGATTCACTATCACCGAGCGAGGTGGCTGTTTCTGTACTCAACCGGCGAGACGCCGGTTTCCCGTTTGAATGCCGCATTGAATGTGGAAACGGCCCTGAAACCGACTTCCATGGAGATGGTGAGAACGGTTTGCGACGGATTCTGCAGCAGGAGCTTCTTGGCCTCCTCAATACGCAGCTTTTTCATGTAGTCCTTGAAGCTGGTGTTCAGGTGGTGATTCAGTATTTCCGAGAGCTGATGGGTGTTGATACCCAGTTTTTCTGCCAGGGCGGGCAGTGTCAGCGCTTCATCCAGAAACACCTTCTCCTCTTGTTCAAGCAGCCGCAGGTTTTCCAGTACGGAATCGATATCCAGGCTTCCCAGCTGGCTTTTTCGGTATTTCGCCTGGGCGATGTTCCGGGTGACTGTCGCCAGGAAAAGGGGGTAGCGTTGGCTGACAAGATATATGGCGATGATCCAGCAGGTGAATAGCACCGTCACCGCGGTTTTCAGGGCGGAGTTGTTGTTGAACTGGTAGATGATGACCAACAGGATGGTGATGGAAAAGCACAATATGAAAGCGAGCGCTACGACCGTGGCATGGCTTCTCAGAAATAGCCTTTGACGAAAGAGCGGAGTGAGGGATTTCAGGGGATAGAGCACATATACCAAAGCAGAACAGAAGATGAGCACCACAAAATTGTTCGGGAACTGCTGCCAGAGCGGAACGTGCTGCATGATGTAATCCAGCTGGGCAAGCTGTCTCTCCTCGTGAGTCTTCAACAGGTAGGGCAGCAGAATGGGAAAGCTCAGCAGGCAGGGTACGAAGTGCAGCGCATGTCGTGCGGAAAGGGTGAACCGGGCATCCAGGATCCGCATGAAGTAAAAATAGGAAAGCGGACCAAGCAAGGTGAACAGCGGTATCTGCACGATACCAAGGATGGGCTGGACCCGGAAGTAACCGATGTTTTGGCTGTAGGTCACCAGATGTATACAGCCGAGGCAGAATAGCAGGCCGGCAGCAGTGTAGTTCTGGCTGTCCCGCTGCGGCGTGAGGAGCTGTCCTATGCCCAGAATGATCGCCATAGAGGCCCCGAGGAATGTCCAGCTGACACTCAAATTGTTCACGGTAATCTCCACGCCTGCGCTGTACTCACTGCACCACCAGCCTGGTGACGCCTATGGCAGTGTCCAGCAATGCAGCTTTCTCTGCCGGAAACTGCAGGTAGTTGTTTTGCTGCCACGCCCCGGCCAGATGACCATAGTAGGGGGAGAGCGGATTGCCGGAGACGCCCGGGGCAATCATGTAGCGGCTGTTGGCCAGATTCGAGAGGTCAACGACCTGGCGATAGCGCGGTCCATAGGTCTGGTAGTAGGGGGTGTCGCTGTTGTAGTCGGAGCGTGCCTGGTTGACCGTATGGGGGCCGCCATCACTGGCAAGCGAGATATCGCTGAATCGGTTGAGAATCGGTACCCGGGTGAATATATCGTGGTCAAAGACGGCCCGGTGGGCGCTGCCCCAGGTCCAGTTGTCCATGTTGCTACCATAATGCGTGGCCAGTTCCTCCACGGCATGCTCCAGCGCAATACCCTTGATGGACGCGCAGGTCTCAACCCCCTCGGTGTGTATATCGTCACACCACTGCGCTTTTCTGGAAAGTATGGCCGCGAGTACTTCAGGACGGCTTGCATTGTAGGCCTCGAAACTCTCTCCCATCTCATCAGCGAGTAGCAGTCGGGTGAGGTGCCGTTCCCAGGCAGTATAGATGAGTGGCTCGGGCTGCGAACTCCGCATCTGTCGGTCCCAGCCTCGCAGCAGGTCCAGAGCCTGCTGTGCCCTGGGTGAGTTGACAGCGGTGTCCAGCAGCAGTGGCAGCAGCTGGGCGGCCGCCAGAGACTCCAGATCTGCCTGCAAGCGCTGCATGGCTGGTACATCGAGGCGGTCGCCTTGCTGCAGGCGCTTCCGAATGACCTCTGCCCGATACGGAGCGCCGTGCTCACGGGACACAAAGTTCGGATAGTCCCAGGGCTCCGGCTTGTTGTTGGCATTGATTAGAAAGCCCTGTTCGGGGTTGAGGGTTGTGGGCATTTGTTCTGCCGTGAGGTGGTTGCTGGAGCGGGAATCCCCTGTCCGTCCCTGGGAGATCATGAAGCCATCTCCTCCGCTGCGAACGGGCACTTTGGCGCTGCTGATCATGCCTATATTGCCGAGAGTATCGGCGTAACTCAAATTCTGGGCCATTTCGTAGTCCGCCATGGCCTCCTGGAATGCCGCCCAGTTCTCAGCTTGATTGATCCGGAGGAAGGCCTGGCCGCTGGTGTTGCCCTGCTCCAGGGTCCACTGTGAGAGAGCGAGGACCACGGGCTCTCCCGTGCCACGGGAGGTGAGTTTGCCGTGTTCGACGACATCGGAAATTACTGGCCCCTGCCCGGTGGAGCGGACAGTGATGACGACGTCCTCGCGGCCCTTGACCCGGATGACCTCCTGGCGGGTTTCGAAAGGCAGTATCCTGTCCCCGCTGCGGTAGAAGCCAGGCTGGTCCTGCACAACGTGCGCCGTCACAAGGTCGGCGGTGTCGGCAATGATATCCGTCAGCCCCCAGGCAATGTGTTGATTGTGCCCGATGGCAAATACCGGCATGCCGGGATAGCCCACACCGATGATGTTCAGTTCGGGGGTGGCAAGGTGAGCCAGATAGTAGTCAGCCGGGGCACTCAGGGGCCCATGCGGGTCCGAGGCCAGCAGTGGCTTGCCGGAGCGTGTCCTGGTGCCATCGACGATCCAGGTATTGGAGGCGGGATAGGCGGCGATACGCGGATCTCGCCCCAGCCGGATCAGGGGTTGCAGGCCGGCCAGTGCGACCGGCGGTACACGGTGGGCGAGGCTATTTACCGCCTCTTGCTGCTCCCCGGTTGTTGGCCCGGAATGGGAAGTGGGCGCATCCCGGGGGTAATCGGGGAACAGGTCGTCAATCTGCGACTGGCTCAGACGCTGGGCAAGGTCGGCGCGGAGCAACTCCAACTGCCAGTTGTCCGATCCGAGAGCCACCAGGGCGAAGAAATAGGTGGTGTCCAGCAGTTCCCACGGGGCCGGCTCTACCGAGAACAGCAGAAATTCGGGAGGGAGCAGGCCGCGACGTGTTTCCAGGAAAGCGTTGATTCCATCCGCATAACGCTGGAAATACTGCCGGGTGACCTTGCTCATGCGGCCGATGCTCTGCCTTGCCACCCGGGCACTGTCGACGGTGCGGGTCAATTTGTCGGTTGCCAGGGTGGACTCACCAAAAATCTCCGAGAGCCGGCCGCGTGCGGCGGCTCTCATCAGCTCCATTTGCCAGAGCCGGTCCTGGGCGTGTGCAAACCCGAGACCGAAATAGGCGTCGCCTATTGATGAGGCATATATATGGGGTATGGCGTTCTGGTCCCGGATGATCTCCAGGGGGGCCTTTATCCCTGTCACCGCGACGGTGCGATCGTAGTCGCTCGCGGAACTGCGCAGCAGGCTGAGCAAGACCAGCAGCCCTGCGCCCACGATCAGTGTCAGCGCGGCGAGCAATTTCAGCGCCAGTGTGAAAGGACCGCGTTTCCGCGATGCCTGCCTCGGGTTGCCTGCGATGGGTGTGGGCATGGAAATCCAGCGTTCAGTCGTGGGGTCTTTGCGGGTCAAATCTAGCCGGATCGCCTCGATATCGATACCGCACTTATAAACCGGGCGTAGATTTTACAGTTGCCACCTTCTGCCGGCACGCCCTGGACTCCCCGCGCGGTTTCTCAAGTCATTGAAAAATAAAGACTAATAATATCATGCAAGCCTTTCCCGGCACTATCGGGCCGGAGTCGGGATATCTACGGTCATTTTATAAGTTGCGATGAATCGCGGTCGATGCCGGCGCTAAGCTGGCTGTGAATTCGGGCATAGACCCCGTTACCGGCTACTACAAACCCAGGGAGGAGATGCCGGCGATGACCACGGTAACAAAACGCAGCGGCAGATTCGGCAGCGGCTTGCTGCGAGTGCTGGCGACAGTGACGCTGGTCTCCCTCGTCGTGGCCGCGATCGGTTATCTCCTGCCCACTGAAGGCCAGGCCGAGGTGCCGATGGGCCTCAAGCGCAACACCGCGCTGTATGTTCCGATGCGCGACGGTATACAAATCGCGGTGGATGTCTGGCTGCCGGAGGATCTTGCCTCGGGGCAGAGAGTGCCCACGCTGCTGTACTTCACCCGTTATGGGCGGGCCCAGCTTCCGGGCCTGGTAAAACGCAGTGCACTCGGCCTCGGAATGAGCGAAGTGCACCCCGTGGTGCAGGCGATGAACGACGCGGGTTTTGCAGTCGTCCTGGTTGACGCCCGTGGAAGTGGTGCTTCCGGTGGTTCACGGCGCGCGGAGTTCGCCCCGGAAGAGGTGGCGGACCAGTCCGAGGTCGCGGACTGGGCGGTGAGCCAGGCCTGGTCCAACGGCAGGGTCGGTGCGATGGGCGTCTCCTATTCCGGCACTGCCTCCGAGCTGTTGCTCGCCAGCGGAAACCCGGCGGTCGGAGCAGTGGCGCCGCTGTTCAGTGACTTCGATGCCTACACGGGTCTGGTTCGCCCCGGCGGTGTGCTGGCGAGGGAGTTTATCCGGGCGTGGGGTGAGTCCAATCGTGTCCTCGACAGCAATGCCGGCTGCACCGGTGACAGCGGCTGGTACTGCTTTTTGTCACAGCTCTGGGTCCGGGGGATCAAGCCTGTTGACGCAGACCCCGATGGCGAGCTGTTGGCGGGTCTGCTGCGGCAGCGCTCCAACTACGACATCCAGGCGGCAACTGCGGACGCGGAGTTCGCAGATGACCCAGTGGCGGACGGCACCATGCGCTCCGGGTTTCCGGTCGGCAACCTGGCGGGGATCGAGCGCTCCGGGGTGCCCATGCAGGTCTGGGTGGGGTGGCTGGATGCCGCCACCGTGGATGGAGCCCTGGTCCGCTACAATTCCATCGACAATCCCCAGCAGCTGATCATCGGTCCGTTCAATCATGGCGGCAGCCAGAGTGCGGACCAGTATGCGCCAGAAGACGCGGCACCCCGACCCGGGCGGCGTGAACAGTACGCAGAGCGCCTGGAATTCCTGCACAAGTTTCTTGCGGGGGAGGGTGCCGAGCCGGCGCCCTCCAGTATCCGCTACTTCACGATGGGTGAAGGCAAGTGGAAAACAACGGATGTCTGGCCTCCGCGCGGTGTCGAGCCGCAGCGCTGGTACTTCGCGGCGAACCAGGGTCTGTCACGGCAGCCGCCGGAGAAAGAATCCTTCGACACCTATCGGGTGGACTTCAGTGCCACCACGGGTCCTCGCAATCGCTGGCTGGCCAATCTCAGTGGCAGCAACGCGATTCGCTATGAAGATCGTGCCGCCCAGGGCCGAAAATTGCTGGTCTACGACAGTGCGCCCCTGGAATCCGCTCTGGAAGTCACGGGCACACCGGTGGTGACCCTCCATGTCAGGTCAAGTGAACCGGATGTCGCCTTCCACGTCTACTTCGAGGATGTGGCGCCGGACGGCACGGTCACCTACGTCACCGAGGGAATTCTCCGGGCCATTCACCGCAAGATACCAGACGCGCCCCCTCCCCATTATCCGGTCGGGCCCTACCATTCGTTCGCACGAGACGACGCGGCGCCGATGCCCGTGGGCGAGATTGCCGAGGTAAAGATCGGCCTGATCAGCACGTCGGTACAGATTGCCGCCGGGCATCGGCTGCGGATTGCGATCGGCGGTCACGATGCCTCGGTCTTCGAGCGCATTCCCGCCGTGGGTGATCCCGTGCTGGACGTGTTCCGCGGAGGTACAACGCTTTCCCATGTCGACTTTCCAGTAAAGGTGGATGATTGATGAAACGCAAGCTTACTCGCACACATGCCCATGCGGGGGGGGCAGCATTTCCCCGAGTGTCTGAGCTGTGGATGACCTTGACCGCGGCCCTGACTCTGACGGTGGCCCTGACGCTGCTTGGCGGCGCCGGTGCCATTGCGGGCAAAGAAACGGCGCAAGAAGAGCTGGCGTCCTGGCTGGAGGAATACGTCACCGAGCAGCTGACCGCTGCGCCGGCAGCCGGTGCTACAGTCCTGGTGGGAAAGGGTGATGAGCTGTTGCTGGCCGGTTACTACGGCTACTCGGATCTCGAGAACGGCCTGCATACCCACGCCGGCTCTGTCTACCAGATCGGCTCGCTGACCAAGCAATTTACCGCGGTTGCACTGCTGCAGCTTGAACAGGCCGGGAAGCTGAGACTCTCCGATGACATCGCGCAGTACCTTCCCGAGTATCCGACTCACGGGCAGACCATCACGATAGAGGATCTGCTTTACCACACCAGTGGTATCCCGAATTACATTGGCGCCGGCAAGGCGGAAAGCCGTGTCTGGCCGGGGCGCCGGGTGAATATGACGGACTGGCGGGTAGAGCTGCTCCCAGAAGAAATGCTGGCCTTCTTTCAGGACAAGCCACTGGAGTTCAATCCCGGTGAAGGATGGAACTACTCGAACGCTGGCTATTACCTGGCGGGACTGATCATCGAAAAGGTGAGCGGAATGGCCTACGGCGAGTATGTCGAGGAGCACCTGTTCAAGCCGGCCGGTATGCACAGCTCGTTTTACGCAGGCTACGAACAACTGGTGGAGGGCAGGGTCAGGGGCTACAAAGTAGGTGAGCAGGGCCAGCTGTTGAATGCGGACCCTATGAGCATGACCGTGCCCTATGCGGCCGGCGCCCTGTCTTCGACGGCGCAGGATCTCTACCAGTGGAACCGGGCCTTGCACGAAGAAGGCCTGCTGCTGGAACCGCAGGCCTATCGCAAGTTGGTCACGCCGGGAACGCTGGACAGTGGCCAGACCCTGCCCATGAATTATGCACTGGGTATTGCGGCCATTGAACGGGATGGTGCCCTTTCCCTTATTCACCCCGGCGGGATCAACGGATTCAGCAGCGTACTCAGCTATTTCCCGGAGCAGCAACTTACTGTGGTTGTTCTCGTCAATACCTATGAAAACAAGTCACCTACCCTCGCTGACGCTGTGGAAGCCGCGGTATCGGCAAGGCTGCTGGGGGGCGGTCTGGAGGAGTTCACCACTCGGTGATGCAGCCTGATTTAATCCAGAAAAAATATATCAACAGATCCATAATTCCATATAGAGGGGAACGTTCGATGAAAAACGCTTACGAGTTTGGACGCAAGTGTGTGTTGAGTGGTAAAGGCAGTCTGGTGGCGGCAATCGGTTCACTGGCATGCGGCGCCGTCCCCGCCCTGGCGCTTGCAGCCACCCCGGAAGTCGCCGCACTTGAAGAAATCGTGGTGACTGCGCAATTACGCAAGCAGAATCTGCAGGATGTGCCCCTGTCGGTGACGGCCTTTTCAGCGAATGCGCTGAAGGATAGCGGCGTTATCCGGCTGCAGGATCTGGTGGACTCCATCCCCAACCTCAACTACAACACCAACGGGTCAATCAGGGCCACGCAGATAACCATTCGGGGTATCGTTTCCGACGCCAACAACATCGGGGTCGACCAGACCGTGGGTGTCTATGTCGACGGTGTGTACATGGCGCGGCCCACGACCATCAATACCGGCCTGTACGACCTTGAGTCAGTGGAAGTCCTGCGCGGCCCGCAGGGCACTCTATACGGCAAGAACGTTATCGCCGGCGCGATCAAGTTTGAGACCAAGCGGCCTGCGGAAGAACTTGGTGGAGAGGTGGCGATAAACTACGGTAACTATGACAACCTTGTTGTCCACGGGGCCCTTAACGTCCCGCTGGTTGATGACAAGTTGTTCCTGCGGGTTTCAGCACAATCAGAAAACCGGGACGGCTACCTTGAAAACAGGGCCGGACCGGATAACAACGATGCCAATAACGAGAATGCCCGCCTGGGCCTGTTGTTCAACCCGACCCCGGACTTGAGCCTGTTGCTGCGCGCAGATTGGGCTCGGGACAGAACGCACCAGGGCGGCACCGAGCTCGCGGTGGTATCCCCGATCTATGCCTCGGGACCCTTCAACGTGGTGCCGGGCAGTCCTTTCCATATCGACAACGACCCTTTTGACTATGTGATTTCCGACGGTCCCAGCGCGTTTCAGGATCGGGATCTCTGGGGTACATCACTGGAGCTGTCCTGGGCCGTCGCCGGCGGCGAACTCACCTCGATCAGCGCCTATCGGGAATTTGAATGGAACAACTACCAGTCTTCCGACTACAGTCCCTTTGACATTTTCGGCACCGGCATCGACGAAGACCAGAAGCAGTTCAGCCAGGAGCTGCGCTTCAGCGCAAGCCTTGCCGACCGTTTGGAATACGTGGTCGGCGCCTACTATCTCTACCAGGATCTTGAGGCGGAGGCGACGACCTACGTCGGCAACAACATTCTTTCCCTGCCTGCCTTCGGGGGCCTGCCACTGGGTGTTTTCCCGGGCCCGAGCATTGGCAAGCTGTTGCCGGAAGTCAGCAACGACAGTTTCGCCGGATTCGGACAGCTGCAGTACGAGTTGACCGACCGCGTGACGCTGGTCGGCGGCCTCCGTTATACCTACGAGAAGAAGTCCATCGACTACAGTGTCGATCCTGACAATCTGATCGTGTTTCCGATCAGCCCGTCAGTAAAATCCGCCAGCATGAGCGAGAACGTTGTTTCCCCCATGGCCAGCGTTAGCTATCGCCTCACGGAGAACGTCAACAGCTACATCACCTACTCCGAGGGGTTCAAGGTGGGCGGCTTCAACGCCTTCGACTCCGACTTTGCCAACGAGGACGGGTCCACTCCAGCGTTTGATCCAGAGTACGCGGACAACGTGGAACTGGGAATAAAAAGCAGTCTGCTGGATGACAGGGTGCGTCTCAACATGGCCGCGTTCTACACCGACTACAAGGATCTACAGGTCGTCCAGCGCCTGGAAGGCGACAATGGTCTGTTCTTCTATCGCACCAGCAACGCCGCCAAGGCTGAGATCCACGGACTTGAGTTTGAACTGTCAGCGCTGGTCACGGAGGGCCTGCAAGTAAACCTGGCATATGGTTACTCCGATGCCGAATACGAGGATTTTGTCGTTGATGCGTTGACCGGGATCGATTATTCCGGCAACACCATGGTCCTGTCGCCGGAGCAAAATGCCAGCTTCGCGGCCCAGTATGAGCGCCCGCTGGCGGGCGGATGGGATCTGCTCGGCAGGTTGGAATACAGCTATATGTCCAGCACCTACTCGGATCAGAACAATACCCGCGAGTTGCGCAACGGCGCCTACAGCCTGGTGAATGCCCGCCTCGGGTTTGAGAGCCGGGACCTGGGCCTGCGGGTTACTGCCTGGGTAAACAACGCGCTGGAGGAGGAATATACCAAGGACAAGCGCTATGGCAGCGCGACCTTTGCCCCCGGCTCGCTGGATTACAACGTGGGCAATCCCAGAACCTACGGGCTCGAAGTCTCTTACTCGTTTTGAGCAGGGATTTCCGGGTAGCTGTGGCGATGACTCTGCCGGCCGCGGTTGGGCGGCGAGTGTGCCGCCTGGCGCTGGCGCTGGTCCTTGCACCGGTCGCAGTGGCCGGGGACCTGCGCCTGGCCGATGTGGCGATCCTTAACGGACAGGTCGTGGATGGCAACGGCGGTCCCCGCTATGTCGCTGATGTGGCTATCTCTGACGGTCGCATCAGCTATATCGGGCGCGGACCAGCCATTGCGGCGCGGGAGATCATCGATGCCGCCGGCATGGTGGTAGCGCCGGGTTTTGTGGACGGGCACAGCCACAGCGGTGAGTACATTGTCGACTTCCCCAACCGCCTCAATGAGAGTGCCCTCAGCCAGGGCGTCACCACCATCGTATTTGGCGCCGATGGCATGTTTGCCCCCGACCAGTTGCAGTCGATGCTCGACCGCTATCGCGCCCAGGGAACCGGTACCAACGTCGCATTCTACGTCGGGCACAACGGGATCAGGAAAGCGGTGATGGGATCGGATCAACAGCGGGCGGCGACTGCTGATGAGCTGGCCCAGATGCAGGATCTGGTCAGGGAGGGGATGGAGATGGGCGCCGTAGGCTTTTCCACGGGGCTGATGTACTACCCGGGTATGTATGCCGATACAGCGGAAGTGGTGGCACTGACACGGCCGGTTGCGGACTATGGCGGAATTTACGACTCCCACGTGCGGGATCCCGTTGGTGACCTGCTCGGGTCCGACAGGGAAGTCATCACTGTCGCAACAGAAGCGGGTGTCGCGGCGAAGATTGCCCACCTGAAAGCGGTGTGTCTCGACAACGCCGGCGCCTCATCGGAAGTGATCGGGCTGGTCAACGCAGCGCGTGCCGCCGGCCGGAATATTGTGTCCGACCAGTATCCCTATGACGGCGCCAAGACGGTGTTCCTGCGCGAGCTGTTCCTGCCAAAGGACCTGCCGCTGGAGGCGCTGAAGGCCGCGCTGCGGGATCCTGTCGCCCGCGCAGAGATTCGTGATCACAGCGAGAACGGAATCGATGGTGGGTTCTCCTGGCTGGCCACCACCGGTTATGCCTGCATTCGAGTGACCTCAAGCCCGGATTATCCGGAGTATACAGGGCTGTATCTGCAGGAGATCGCCCGCCAGCGTAACAGCAATGGCTTTGACATCATTGCAGACATGCTGCTTGGCGGGCAGAGCGAGATTCGCCTTACCCTGGGAGGCATCGACGAGGCAGATGTTCGGGCTTTCCTGGTCCAGCCCTGGAACATGATCGCCAGCGATGGCAAATACATCAACGCGCTGAGCAGCCTGGACCAGCATCCGCGTTCCACGGGAACCTTTCCCCGGGTTCTGGGCCATTATGTGCGGGAGCTGGCGCTCATTGGCCTGGAGGAAGCGGTCAGGAAAATGAGTTCGCAGCCTGCGGATTTTCTCGGTCTCGCTGACCGCGGCCGCCTGGAGGTCGGCAAGTCGGCGGACGTCGTCATTTTTGATCCCGATGCAATCGCCGCTACCTCGACCTGGGAGTCGCCGCTGAGCTATGCCCGCGGCGTGCGCCATGTTCTGGTGAACGGGCAGGTGGCGGTGAAAAACGGCGTGGTCAATGAGACCCCCGCCGGCATCCTATTGAGGCGCAGCGTGCCTACCCCCGCTACGCTGTCACTGGAGTAGATAACCATGATCAGTTCGGCTTCCCCTCCCTGGCCCTTTGTGCCCCTGGGTGATCCTGATATCGATAATCTGCGGATTGTCGCGCTGGAGGGCCACTATCTGGTAACTGACACCGGTCGGCGTATCCTCGACGCCAGCGCGGGGGCGGCGGTCGGCAATATCGGCTGGGGCCGCCCCGAGATTGCCGAGGCCATGTCGTCCTCGCTGGGGGCTGCGGGCTATGTCCTGCCGCCGTTCCCGAGCGTGGAACGAGAGCGCCTGGTCGAGCGCCTGCGGGCCAACTGGCTGCCCGAACCGCTGCGCAATGTCAGCTTCATGGGCAGCGGCTCCGAGGCGGTCGACTCGGCGGTGCGCCTCGCCCGCCAGTACCAGGTCGCCAGCGGCCAACCCGGTCGCTGGAAAGTCATCGGCCGCGATGTCTCCTACCACGGCACCTCCCTGTCTGCCCTGGCTGTCGGTGGCCACCTCGCCAGACGCGACGCCTTCAAGCCAATGCTGATGGATCTGCCGAAGGCGCCAGCCTGTTACTGCCTCCGATGCCCGATGGGCAAGCGGCGGAAAAGCTGTCGGACCGAATGCGCGGATGCCCTGGAAGAGGTCATTCTTGCGGAGGGTGCCGGGTCCATCGCGGCGTGTATCGTGGAACCCATCGTCGGTGCCAGCGGCGGAGCGCTGGTTCCGCCGGACGACTATCTTCCCAAGATAGCAGCGACCTGCCGCCGCTATGGCATCCTGCTGATTGCCGACGAGGTGATGACAGGTTTCGGTCGCACCGGCGAGCCGTTTGCGGTGAATCACTGGGGCGTGGTCCCGGACCTGCTGGTGATGGGCAAGGGGCTCAGCGGGGGGTATTTTCCGATTTCGGCGGTGGCCACGTCGGCCGAATTCTGCCAGCGGCTTGTCGCCGGGGGGCAGCGGCCGATGTACCACACGTACGACGCGCATCCTGCGGGATGTGCGGCAGCGGACAAGGTGCTGGAGATCATCGAAACAGAGGGTCTGCTGGCGGAGGTGTCACGGCTGTCGCCTGTCATGGAACAGAAAATGCAGCGCCTCTCGGGACACCCGCATGTGGCCCAGGTCCGGGGCAGGGGACTTCTGTATGCCATTGAGGTGGTCCGGAACCGTGCAACGCTGGAGCGCTATCCCGCCGCAGAGGGGGTGACGCAACGCCTGGTCAAGGCCTGCCTGCAGCGTGACTGTTTTGTCTATTTCGGCGGTACTGGCGAGGTGCGCGATATCCTGCTGCTTGCGCCGCACTTTACGATTACCGCGGCGGAACTCGACGTGATTGTCGATACGCTGATGGCGGCGCTGGACGAGGGTTGCGGCGGGCTGGAGGATACCCGGGTTGGATAACAGTGGAGTCACGCCGAGGCTCGGTTTTGCGGCCGCATGTTTTGTGCTGATTGGCTACGTCGTCGGTGCATCCATTTTTGTCCTGCCGGGAGAACTCGCCGGCGTGGCCGGTCCCGCAGTATTCATTTCCTATGCGATGGCGGCAATACCCGCCCTGTTGTATTCGCTGGTGGTCGCCCAGACCGGTGCGGTGTACCCCGTGTCTGGCGGTGCCCTTGTGCTGGTGCAGGAAAACCTGTCCCGGTGGTGCGGGTTTATCTATCTGTGGGTCGTCCTTTCCATGGCAGTGGTGGCCATACCGTTGATCGCCCTCGGTTTCGGGCACTATGCCAGCCTTATCTTCCCGGGTATTCCCGCCCCCTGGTTGGCCATGCTGTGCATCGCGGTTTTCACCTTCTCCAACTGCCTGGGCGTGTCCGTGGCGGGCGCGGTCCAGGCCGTGCTGGTGTTGTGGTTCCTGGCGATGCTCGCACTGATCCTGACCGCCGGTATTGCCCAGGGCAGCACAGCGTTGCTGCAGCCACTGCTGCCGCTGGGGGTGCACGGCGTCGTCATGGCCGCGGCAACCGCCTACTTTTCCTATGCCGGGGTGCTGGTCGTTGCCGAGATTGCGGGTGAGATTGCGCTACCGGCGCGCAATATTCCGCGGGTAATCGCTGTCGGCTTTCTGGTGGTTGTCCTCCTTTATTGTCTGGTCTCACTTGCGTTGGCCATGAGCGTGCCCTGGCGGGAACTGGCTGCTGCGCCGGCTCCGGTCATTGCCGCGGCGAAGCTCTATTTCCCGGCCCCTGTGGTACAGGGTGTGCTGCTGGGCGTCCTGGCCGCGGCGGCTACCTCGGTCAACAGCATCCTGATGGGGCTCAGTCGCGACCTGGCAGCGGGCGCCGCGGGGGGCGAGTTTCCGCTGCTTTTCTCCCGCCTGAGCTCCCCGGGGGGCGCGCCGGTATACGCGGTATCCCTGCTGGGCGCAATCGCGGCGCTGGGTGTGGGACTGGGTGCCAGCATCATGAACTACGCGCAGCTGGCGGTGGTCGGTCTGTTGGTCATCCAGGTCCTGAGCAGCCTGGCCCTGTGGCGACTTCCTGTGATACGACCTGAGCGGCTCTCTGCGGCTGGATTCCGCTTGTCCCCGGGCGTGCTACGCCTGGCCTGTCTGGGCTCCGTTGTCAGTTCCCTTGCTTTCATGTCGGTCATACTGAGCGAAGCCCCGCGGATCCTGCTCCTGATGGCCGGCTATCTGGCGACCGGCCTTGCCTACCGCTACCTGTGGACGAGGATAAAAGCAGGGCGCTCCGCTGTAGCACCGCCTATCCCCGAATAGGCCCCGACAGACACTCCACCCGAAGTATCTCCATGCCGCCGTCGTGCAGGCGACGCAACAGCGACATCAGCCCTGCCTGGTCTATCCCCGGCAGCAACAGCACGCTGCTGCCCTCGGGGGTATGCCTGAGTTCAGCGCCGCGCACGTCTGCAAGCCAGCGATGGTCGATGTAATTCTTGACTGATATACGATAGCCATGGCCGGCGGACGTCATAGTGAGCTCCGAAAGGGTCAGGTCAGGCGGATTCCCGGGTTCTACCAGTGGTAGGTCCCGGTGATGCTGAATTGCCGGCTGCCGGACGTGTCGCTGTCATCCAGATGTTTGATATCGAAATCGGCGTAGCGAAAATCGGTTCCAACCGAAAACCGCTGATTGATGCGATAGCGGAGGCCCAACCCGGCCCAGTAGCCGGTACCGCGCCCATCGCCCGAGAGTTCGGGGTTCGCCTCGAACTTGGTTTCCGCATAGCCGAAAGCAAGGCCACCCCCGGCATAGAACTGAAAACCGCTACCGCCGATATCCCAGGCACGACGCACGCCCAGATGCAGTTCCGCCGTGTACCCTTCGTAGGGATCAGCGCTGTCACTCTTGTCAATGCCGGTGCCGTGCAGGTCGACAGCGATGCTGACCGGCCAGCTTGCTTTGCCGATATCCGCGATCAGGCTGATCGAGTCCTGTTCATCTGCACGCTGCCACAGGCGGCTGTCCAGTTGTTTCGAGCCCAGTCCCAGCGCAACACTGCGGGTCCAGTCCTCCGCGAGCGCAATATTGGCTTGGCCCAGAATGGCCAAAATCAGCGTGGAGCGTTTGATGATCGAAGCCTTTTTCATGTCGTGATTCTCCAATAGCCGTTCATATGTTGGTGCGGCTGCTCCTGGCGGGAGCCGCGTGATGCTGCAATGTCGTACGGGTGTGAGAATAGGGCAGGACATGGTGAGCGCGGCTCACCAGATGTGGTGATTAACAGGGTGATTTACTGTGGTCTTGCGAGTCAGCCAGGGTGCCGGGCGCCGGAGGGATGCGGGTTCAGAGTAGCCCGATCTCGCTGGCCAGACGCACCGCTTCGCGGCGATTACTGGCACCCAGCTTCTGGTAAATATTCCGTGTATGCGTGCGCAGGGTGTTCAGCGAAATGTACAGCCGCTCGGCCATTTGCGGCCCGGAGAGGTCGCTGGCGAGCAGGTGAAGCACAGTTTGTTCACGTTCACTGAGGGGTTCCGGGAGTAACTGCTGCTCCGGGGAGGTATCTGCCGGCGCCAGTGCCGCAAGCAGGGCGTTTGCCAGCCTCGTTTGCCGGGTGTCCACCCCGGCGCTGCTCAGGAGCTCGGCCAGTGCGGCGCCGTGGCTGGCGAGAATCTGCCAGAAACCACCCTGTTCGGCCAGCACAAGCGCCTCGTTGACCGAAGCCGCGGCGGGCCCTGCCTGCCCCAGCTGCCTGAGGGCGAAGCCGCTGAGCAGCAGAATCTCGACCAGGCTGCCGAAACGCTTGCCGGCCCTTGCCGACAGGGCGAGCTTTTCCAGCAGGGCACATGCTCCTGCGGCGAGCGATGCGTCGGAGCGCAAGCGAGCCACCGCAACCTGGCAGTAGGCCAGCGTGGTCAGGGCGAATTCGTCCAGGAAGCAGACCTCCCCGTTACCGTCGAGCGCTGATCCCTCGGCCCAGGCCCCGGCAGCCAGGACGTCGCCGCTTTGCAGCAAAATTCTGGCGCGCCATGCGCTCACCGGCCTCTGGTCCGGCAGTGGGTTGTGTTGCTGCTGCACGTCGGCGGCGGTATCGATGCACTCCAGTGCGCCCGCGTAGTCGCCGCGTGCGGCGGCGATACGTGCGCTGACCACATGCCTTCTGTGCCGCGTTTCGGGAATCTGCGCATGCGGGCCATAACCCTCGGCATGTTCAAGATGGGCGCGGGCTTGGTCCAGTTCGCCTCTCTCCACGGCGATGGCGGCGAGGAGTACGCACGCATCCCCGCTACTCTGCGGCGCGAGACCGGTGCGGCGCGACGACAGCTGCAGGGCCCGCTCACACAGTGCCTGGGCCTTGGCCAATGACCCCAGCGTGATCTGGATATCCGCCATCAGACAGAGTGTGCCGATGGCAGAGTTCAGGTCGCCGCCCTCGCGCATACGCTCACCGCCCCCGGCGAGGCTGACCAGGGCCCCCTCGAGGTTCCCCTGCGACCACTGGGTGAAACCCAGCAGCGAGGATGCGGCGCCTCGCCACACGCAGGCGGTTGCCGGCAGTAAGCCGAGCGCTGTCTCGCAGTGCATGGCCACCCCGTCCGGCTGGCCCTGCGCTGCGGCCTGGTAGGCGCGGGCAATGGCGATCATGCCAAGGAGGGTGGCCTGCTCTGCATTGGCGGTCTGCCCCGGGCCGTTGCTTTGGGCAGGTGGGATCAGGGCTTCGGCGTCCGCCAGGTGGCGATTCACCGCTTCCGGGTCCACCGGCAGGCGCGCAATTGCCGTATAGACGCTGAGCACGGCACTGGCGCTTATCGTGTCGGCGGGGAGGGCGTCAATCCACTCGCCAGGTACGCCCGTGGCCGACTGTACATGCATCACTGGCCAGGCATCTTCGAGCAGCCTTGCGGCGCGCTCCCTGTCACCTGCCGCGAGCGCATGGCGTATCGCATCCTCTGCCATGTCTTCCGTTTCGTACCACAGGCTCGCCCTGCGGTGGAGGGCGTAGGGAGACTGGTCCTGCTCCTGCAAGTGCATGCGCAGGACATCGGCAAACAGGTGGTGATAGCGGAACCACTGCCGGTGCTCGTCCAGCGGCACGATAAACAGGTTTTCGCGCTCCAGTTGCAGCAGCCGCGCGGCGCTGTCGCTGCCCCCGGTGACGGCATCGCACAGGGGAGCTGTCAGCCGGTCGAGAATGGCGCACTGCAGGAGAAATGCGCGAGTGGGTGCCGGCATGCGCTGGAGTACCTCTTCCACCAGGTAGTCCAGCACGAAACGGTGGCTGCCAGCAAAGGCGCGGATGAATGTGGCGCTGTCGCTGCGGCCGCGCAGTGACAGTGCCGCCATCTGCAGCCCTGCTATCCAGCCTTCGGTACGTGCCTCCAGTGCAGCTATTTCCCTGTCGCCAAGCTCAAGCCCCATCGTGCGATTGAGAAATTCGCGGGCCTCGGCAGGCGTGAAGCGAAGGTCGTTCATGCGCAGGTCGGTCAGCTGGTCCCGGGCGCGCAGGCGGGCCAGCCCCAGGGGCGGGTCCTCCCGGGTCGCAATGGCGATATGCAGGCAGGGCGGGGCCTGGGTGAGCAGAAAGTCGACGGCCTGGTGTATTGCCTGGCTGGTAATCAGGTGATAGTCGTCCAGCACCAGTACGGTTGCCACCGGCAGGGCGGCAATATCGTTCACCAGCGCGGTGAGCAGGCCGCGCGCGTCGGTTCCCGGGTCTGCCGCAAGTACGCTGGCGAGTTCCTCTCCCCACCGCGGCTCAACGCGCTGCAGGGCCGCCAGCAGGTAGCGCAGGAATCGCGCCGGGTTGTTGTCGTCAGCCTCCAGCGACAGCCAGGCCATGTTCCGCCCGCACTCGGGCTGCCATGCAGCCAGCAGGGTGCTCTTGCCAAAACCGGCGCCGGCGGAAATCAGGGTCAGGCGCCGGTGGCTGCCCGAGTTGAGCGCGTGCAGCAGGCGTCTGCGGTCCACATGGTCCGGGCGTGGCAGTGGCACAAACAGTTTGGTGCTGAGGAGGGGGGAGTGCATGACCGGGGTAACCTTGTGTCCTGGGCCTCATCGCGGTCGAAAACAGGGGCTGCTCGACGTACTTTTGCCTGACGCTGTGGAAAAACGCCAACTCGCCCTTTGGAGAAACGAGCCGACATCAGCCAGCGTTTGCACGCCGAGCGGTGAATGGTCCGCGCGATTCCAGGGGAGTGCCTACCATACCATCTCCGGAGGGCAAACTTGATGAATTTTCCCGCCGCGGTGCGCATCCTCCGGCAGCGCTGACATTGATCGCTGCACTATTGTGTTTATACTCGAGTTGACTGTTTTTCGCTCGGGCACACGATAAAACGGAAGAATTATGACGACTCTCACCCTGGCGATCAGCGGCAGTGGCGGCGCCGGCGCCATCTCGACCGGTGAACTGGTCCTGCGGCTGGTCGCGGGGAGCGGCGGCTACGGCATGCTGAAAAAGACCTTCAGCCCCCAGATTCGCGGTGGCGAATCCGCTGCCATCGTTCGCCTGGGCAGCGCGCCGGTAGCGACGATCCCGGCGAGGATAGACCTGCTGATTGCGCTGGACTGGCAGAACTTCGCACGCTTTGCCGATGAGGTGCCGATCAGCGCCGACACCCTGGTCCTGCACAGCGGCAGCGACGATCCGCCACCCGGGCTCACAATCGACAATCTCCTGGCTATTGACGCCGCAGGCATTGCCGCCGCTGCAGACTCAGGCTGGCTGAACATGGTGTTGCTGGGGATGCTCGCCAAGGGCCTGGGGAATACCTGCGCCGCAGCCGAGGCCCTGCTGCTCGCGCGCCTGGAGAAGCACGATGAAGCCGCACGGGAGGCCGCCTGCAGAGCGCTGCGGGCAGGGTTTGCGGAGCCCCTGCCTGAGCCGCTGGCGCAGCTGCTTGCAGCGTTACCGGCGCCCGCACCTGCGGATTCTGCGTCCCCACGCTGGCTCGCCAGTGGCAACCAGATGGCGGCGCTGGGTGCGCTGGAGGCCGGGGTGCGCTTTGTCGCGGCCTATCCCATCACGCCCGCGTCGGATCTGCTGGAATGGCTGGCCCGGCATATTGAGCACTACGGCGGGCACCTGGTGCAGGCGGAGGATGAACTCGCGGCCATCAATATGGTGATTGGCGCGGGGTTTGGTGGCGTGCCGGCCATGACCGCCACCTCGGGCCCGGGCATGGCGCTGATGAGCGAGGCCATGGGGCTTGCGGTCGCCAGCGAGACTGCGGCGGTCGTGGTCGATGTCATGCGCGGCGGCCCCTCCACGGGCATTCCCACCAAGAGCGAACAGAGCGACCTCAACCTGGCGCTCTACGGCCTGCACGGCGATGCCCCGCACATCGTGCTGGCGGCGCAATCGATTGCCGACTGCCACTTCACCACGGCGTGGGCAATGCAGCTGGCAACCCGGTTGCAGACCCTGGTGATCGTACTCAGCGACCAGTCCCTCGGCCAATCGATACAGGTATTTGATGCGCCGGGCAGCGAGGTGCCGCGGGCAGTGGTCGACCACGCGGTACCGGCGGAGCCCTATCTGCGCTATCGCGACACGGCCTCCGGGGTATCGCCGCTGGCGCTGCCCGGGGAGCCGGGCCACATGTATACCGCCGATGGCCTGGAGCACGGCGAGAACGCCATCCCGTCACCGCGCTCACGGGACCACCAACGGCAGCTGGATAAACGCCTGCGCAAGCTCACCGGCTTCGATTTCGGCGAGCGCTGGGCAGATCTCACCGGGCAGGTGGAGGGGCGCTCCGTTATTATCTGCATGGGCTCGGTCACTGCCGTCGCGCTGGAGGCGCGGCAGAGTCTGGCCACTGCAGGGCACGAGATCGCGGTGCTCAGCCTGCGCCTGCTGGCGCCGCTGCCCGTGGCCCAGCTGGGTTCGCTGCTTGAGTCCGCCAGCCGCCTGCTGGTGGTGGAGCACAACCACGGAGCGCAGCTGTGGCACTACCTGCGCTCCCTACTGCCGAACTGCACCTTCGACAGCCTGGCGCTGCCGGGCCCCGCGGCGATACAGCCCCGGGATATTTTCGCTGCGCTGGAGATCGCTGATGTCGCTTAAAGCCAGGGACTACAAATCCGGGATCAAGCCTATCTGGTGTCCGGGCTGTGGGCACTACAGCGTGCTCAACGCGATCACCAAGGCCATGGCCGCGCGCGAGCTTGCACCCCACAATACGGCGATCATCTCCGGCATTGGCTGCTCCTCGCGCTTGCCGGCCTACGTCAGCAGCTACGGCTTCCACGGCGTGCACGGGCGCGCGCTGCCACTCGCCACCGGTCTGAAAGTCGCGCGGCCGGAGCTGGAGGTCGTGGCGGTGGGTGGCGATGGCGACGGTTTTTCCATTGGCGGCAACCACTTTCTCCACGCCTGCCGCCGCAACGTGGATATCGTCTATATCGCCATGGACAACGAGGTCTACGGCATGACCAAGGGGCAGGCTTCGCCCACCAGCCCGGAATCCTGGCTGGACGGCAAGCTGACACCGCACGGTACCGAGGTGCGCGCCTTCCAACCCTGCGCCATCGCCCTGGCCAGCGGCGCCGGCTTTATCGCCCGCGGCTACAGCGGGGACCCCAACGGCCTGGCGCAGCTGATCTTCGAGGCCATGGACTTTCCCGGGTTTGCCTTCATTCACGTGCTCAGCCAGTGCGTGACCTTTGTGCCGGAGCAAACTGCGTGGAAACAGCGGGTGCACGCAATGGACGGCGTCCCCGAATCTGCCGCCGAAGCCGCAGCCCTGATTCACGCCGATGACGGCTTCGGCAAGGGTATCCTGTACCGCAGTCCGCGCCCGGTATGGCCGCGACCTCATGCCCAGCCTGGCGGGCGTGACCCGCGGGCGGAGTTCGTACTGTGACTAACGAGCTGGTCTCGGATTTGCGGCTGTTTCTCGCCCACAGCCTGGAACTGGAGCAGGAGTCCGCCGAGCGTTTGCGCGAGTTTGCCGACACCATGCGACATCATCAACAGCGGGCGCTGGCAGAACTGTTCGACGAACTGGCCACCTACAGCGATTTGCATGCCCGGGAGGTCGCGGCTATCTGCGAGGGGCACAGTCTGCCGCACCTCAAGCCCTGGGAGTTCACCTGGCCCGATGAGGAGCCGCCGGAGACCGGCGCCTACGCCAGGCTGCGCTACGAAATGCGGCCGGAGACGGCGCTGCGCCTGATGATCGAGCAGGAGAGCGCGGCGGCTGATTTTTACGCCGATGTCGCGGCCCGCTCGGCAGACCCGGAGATCGTGAAATACGCCGCGGAGTTTGCGGCGGAGGAGCGCGAGCACGCGAGCCTGCTACAGGCCCGGCTGGCCGCGCTGCAGCAGGAAGGCAGTGCCGCACCGGCCCCGGCGCCGGATATCGATCCGCCACACCAGCCGGACTAGTCGTGGGCCGGGCTCACTCCAGCGTCACCGTGGCCGCCCGCCCGGGCGGTACAGTCACCGGCGTTGCCGCGCCCTGTCCCCACAGCACCAGGTAGTCCCCCGGTGGCAGGGAAAGCTGTTCCCCCGGGCGTCCCCGGGCAACGGTTTCTCCCGCAGCATTGCTGACCGTGAAGCGGGTAATGGTCGCTTCCAGCAGCGCCGCTTTAAGTGAGTCGCGGTCGTCGGCACTGAAGTAGTTGCCATTGCCGAGGTCTGCCCAGGCACTGAATTCCGCCGCCAGGGCGGCGTCAGCAATCGCCAGGCCGACAATATTCACGGTGATATCCCAGCCCCCGCTGCGCAGGCCGGCGATCGCGGCGGCGGGGTCGCCGTCGCAGGTTTCCTCGCCATCCGTGAGCACGATCAGCAATCGCTTGCCCGGCACTGCCGCCAGGTCGGCGGCTGCCAGCTCGAGGGATCGTCCCAGCGGGGTGCGCGCCAGGTTCATGGCGGTAATGTCGTTGATCACGGCGTTGGCGCTGGCGGGGTCCAGGGGCTGCAGGGGAATCTCCAGGTCGGTGCGGCAGCTGCCGGCCTCGCGGTGGCCGAATACCCGCAACGCAAAGCCGGTACCGGGGGGGATGGTGTCGCTGACCAGTCCGGCGAGGGTCTGGCGCGCAATCTCCACCCGCCGCGCTCCATTGAGGCGTTGCAGCATCGACCCGGAGGCGTCGAAAATCACCCCGACTGCGTCGTCGGCGGCCAGCGTCGGCCGCGCCTGTTGCACCAGCAGGGTACCGGGTGGTTCCGGGGCCGGGAGCACCCGCAGCACCTGCCTGGCCATTTCGCGCCCGTCCCGGGTGACGTAGACCAGGTGAAAGTCGCCCGCCGTGGGCGGTGCGATCAGGCTGGTAGCGGGGTCTTCAGTGCGGATATAGCTGTAGGCCAGGGTTTCGTCGTCACCGCTGAGTACCAGGATCCGGTCACCCGGATTGCCGTTGCCTTGCCAGGTGGCGCTGAAAGCTGCCAGCGCCTGCACCTCCCCCGGGCCATTGAGCACGATCTGCGCGGGCACGATCTGCACCGGGCTGCGGCCGATGATCCGGCCACCGGCGGTATAGACTACATCCAGTGCTCCGGGTTGCTCCGGCGCGCGCAGGTTGACGGCGTTGTCGTCCGAATTGCCGACGTAGGCATAGCTGCTGCCGCGTACCGGTGCACCGTCCCGGGCGGCGAAGGTGATCTGGTCCTGGGCGTTGCGCGGGCCCTCCCAGACCACGCGCAGTTGACCACCGGCATGGACCTGCGCCGGGTGGCTGAGGGTCGCGTGAATCGAGCCGACGGTTATCGCCGCCCGGGCCAGGATGGTCGAGCCGCTGACGTAGGCCACGTCGTAGTCACCTGCGTCCAGTGGCGCCCGCAGCTTTGCCTGGCCCCCGCGGCTGTTGCCGACATAGGTATAGCTGGCACCGCGTATGGGTGGGCCGTTGCGCGCCGCGATCACCAGCCGGTCCTGGTTGCTGTTGGGTCCGGTCCAGGTGATCTCGAAATCCGCGCCGGCGTCGATAATACCCGGTACTTCCAGGCCGGCTTCCGGCAGGAAGACGGTGAGCGTGCTGCGCGCCTGTACCTCGCCCTCGCGGACATAGACGATGTGATACTCGCCCGGCGTTTCCGGGGCGAGTATCGACTGCGGGTTTTTGCGCACATAGGCGTAGCTGGCTCTGGTCGGGTTGGCACCCGTGCTGCGGATTTCCAGCATCCCGTCCGCGCTGGGAGCACTCCAGGTGACCTCAATGGACTCGCGGATGTGGGCGCGTTGTGGAGCCTCAATCGCGTAGTCCGCAGCCCGGGCGGGCAGGGACACGAGTGCCAGCGACAGGATTATTAGCAAGCTTGGCATGTGGCAACCTCCTCATTGACTCCTCCAGCATAGGACATTTTTCCGGGAGGAGCGTGGTGCGGGTGGCGCCGGGAGTGTCAGCAGGTCCGGCTTTCACGTGGCCGCCTGCTCCGGCAAAGCGGGCAGTCCGGACAGGCATCGGGAAGAGTCCTTAACTGACTTGCTTGAGTTTGCTCTGCTCCAGGATGTACTGCCGGATCTTCGCCCAGGCCGCAAGCGCTTCCGGTACCTGTTCGTTCACCAGGCCATGCCACCCCTGGATCATGCCGGGCCAGCTTTCCATCACGACATCGACCCCGGAACGCAGGGCGCTGGTTGCCAGCAAGGCGGCTCCCTCCCGCACGGTGTCGAACTGGCCAATCTGCAGGTACATCGGCGGCAGCCCGCACAGATCGGCGTATGCCGGCGACACCCTGGGGTCGTCCAGTGGCATTCGCCCCGCCAGATAATCCCGACCTCGATTGCGCACCCACTCAGCCGTCAGGAAGGGGTCTCGTCCTCCTGGGGCCTTACCTGAAACGGACAGATCGAACCAACCGGTCAGCGATACAAAGCAGGCCGGCAGGGGCAGGCCTTGGTCGCGGAGTCGCAACAGTAATCCGACAGCGAGGCTGCCACCGCAAGACTCCCCAATGAGGACAATGTTGTCGGGGTTTTCGCCGCTGTCCAGCAGGCCTCGATAGGCATTGAAGCAGTCATCGTGTGCAGCGGGGTAGGGGTGTTCAGGGGCCAGTCGGTAGTCCGGCATTACCACTCTGCAATCTGTGTGACGCGCGATGATCTCGGCGTAGAAATGGTAGTCATCCAGCGGCGTCGAGACGAAGGCACCGCCGTGACAATGGAAAGCCACCCGGTTGCTGGTGTGACCCGCCAGCTCATACTCACCGCAGCGAACACCGCCGAGTTCTGTGATCGTGGTGCGCAAATTGCTGCTGACAGGACGGCCGTGAAATGGCGCAAACATTCGCCGCACGGCGAGGTAGTCGGCCGCCGGGTCGGCAAAGTCGGCAGGAATGATGTCTATGATGGCTTGCAGTTCCTTGCTGGCAGGCATGGCCGCTCCACGATAAATTTCAGCCTACGATAGCCGGGCGTCTGGACTTCTCTGGTCGGCTGTCGCTGCTGCACAACGCCGCACTAAGTTCGCAGTGCCCCGGCGCAGGTCGAGGGTCTCGACAGCTTCCATGCCCAAGTGGTTGCTGGGCTTGTCGAGGATCAGGCCATGAGCACGGAGAGCTCAGCGGTGGGACTGGCTACGCTCCCTGCTACAGCCCTGCGTTTGGCCCAGCCATGTTGCGAGCTGATCCGTGATCCGCGAATCGTGCAACATGTCCAGATGACCGAGATCGTACAGAATGTGCGTGTGGTCGCGGTTCAACCCGAGATCGTACTGCGGATCGTCATGCCTGCCGGTGGCGCTTGAAGGATGCACGAGGCCATCGCCAAGCATTCTGCCGATCCGCTCCCCGGATTTTTTTGACAGGGTCGCAGCGACTGCGAAGTGCTCCACGCCCTGCGGCAATGGGGTGGGGACGCGATAATCGGCGTTGTCGCTGTGGGCGTCGTGGTGTTGCCAGTCCTCCTCGCGCAAATTGCCGTGACGCAGATCGGTAATGCCGTCGCTGCGAATCCTGCCCAGCATCGCGAAGGGGGCGGTATAGGGACTGTAGGTCAGCAGTTTCTGCAGCCAGAAGCCGCCGCGCTCCATTACCGCGCCGTGGTGCGGCGTGCCGATATAGACGGCTTTATCTACCCGACCTATCCACTCCTGCTGTTCCTGTTGTGCACTGAGCATGGCGCTGCGGGCAACCAACCCACCCATGCTGAAGCCAATCAGGGTGATGGACTCCACCGGCACGGGCCAGTCGGCCACCAGTGCGTCGATCGCCGCGGACAGCTCCCGGCCATTGTCGGAGATGTGCTTCCCCGAGTTGTAGGAGACGTAGATTGGCGCGAATCCATGCTGGTCGGCCAGTGCCTCGATGTGGTTGTGATTCCGCCAGGTCCATTCCCGAGCGTTCATGCTCAGGCCGTGGATGGCAATCAGCAGGCGGCCACTATGGTCGCTGATGTCGTCGCTGAGTCCGGCCCCGGCAACATGCAGACGCAGGGGTATCGCCAGCGGATTGCCAGTGCGTACCAGGTGATCGCCACAGATACCGTTCAGCGCGGCGATGGCTGCCTCCCGGTGCGGACCCGGTGGCGCGATGTTGTCCAGTTGCGACGACACTTGTCTGAGAACGAAATCCAGGCCGCTGCGGGTGATGCCGCTGACCTGGCGGATGGCGGCATGTACAAAGCCTGCGATACCGGGCGCCGGCCCATCCGGGGCCCTGCCCAGAGGCCAGGCGCCCGCCGCGATGTTGCGATACATGCCCTCGACAATGTGTGTAACGCCGTCGACTGCATCAAATACCAGGTGGGTGCTGCCCCGCAGGGCCTTACCGGTTTCCATGACATCGACTCCCTGGGGCTCGAAGTCTCAAGCTTAGCGCATTTGCGCATAGCCCGCATTGGGCGGGCTTTTTTTTGGCTTTCAACCACCCGCGGAAGCGTAGCTCCGGCCCGGTATGCCATCCTCGGTCATCTCGGCCAGGTAGTCCTCGTAGCTGCCCTGGAAGTCCACCAGCTCGCGGTCCTTGATCTCGATGACCCGGGTGGCCAGGGAGGAGACGAACTCGCGGTCGTGACTGACAAAGATCAGCGTGCCGTCGTAGTGTTCCAGAGCCAGGTTGAGGGCCTCGATAGCTTCCATGTCCAGGTGGTTGGTGGGCTCGTCGAGGATTAGCACGTTGGCGTCGGTCATCATCAGCTTGCCGAACAGCAGGCGGTTTTTCTCCCCGCCCGAGCAGACCCGCGCCTTCTTCTTGAAGTCGTCGGAGGAGAACAGCAGGCGGCCCAGGGTGGCGCGGACAATCTGGTCGTCGTGGCTGGGCTTGCGCCACTGGCTCATCCAGTCGAACAGGTTCAGGTCGCTGTCGAAGTCCGCCGCGTTGTCCTGCGGGCAGTAGCCGACCGTGGCGTTTTCGGCCCACTTGACCTTGCCCTCGGCGGGCTGCAACTCGTCCAGCAGGCAGCGCAGGAAGGTGGTCTTGCCAGCGCCGTTCTCGCCGATGACCGCCAGCCGGGTGCCCGCATCCAGCAGCAGGTTGGCGCCAGTGAACAAAGGCTGCTCGTCATAGCCGTGGCCCAGGTTTTCCAGCACCAGGGCCTGGCGGTGGAGTTTCTTCTCCTGGCGAAAGCGGATGTAGGGGCTGACCCGGCTCGAGGCCTTGATCTCGTCCAGCTTGATCTTGTCGATCTGCTTCGCCCGCGAGGTGGCCTGCTTGGCCTTGGAGGCATTGGCGGAAAAGCGGCTGACGAACTGTTGCAGGTCGGCGATCTGGGCGGACTTCTTGGCGTTCTCGGACTGCAGGCGCTCGCGGGCCATGGTCGAGGCGGTCATGAAGTCGTCGTAGTTGCCGGGGTACAGGCGCAGTTCGCCGTAGTCGATGTCCGCCATGTGGGTGCAGATGGCGTTGAGGAAGTGGCGGTCGTGGGAAATGATGACCATGGTGCTCTTGCGGGCGTTGAGCACGCCTTCCAGCCAGCGAATGGTGTTGATGTCGAGGTTGTTGGTGGGCTCGTCCAGCAGCAGGATGTCGGGGTCCGCGAACAGGGCCTGGGCCAGCAGTACCCGCAGCTTCCAGCCGGGGGCGACCTCGCTCATCGGGCCGAAGTGCAGCTCGGTGCCAATCCCCGCGCCGAGCAGGATCTCCCCGGCGCGGCTTTCCGCGGTGTAGCCGTCCATCTCCGCGAACTGGGTCTCCAGCTCCGCGACCTTCATGCCGTCCTCGTCCGACATCTCCGGCAGGCTGTAGATACGCTCGCGCTCCTCCTTCACCGCCCACAGCTCCGCGTGGCCCATGATCACGGTGTCGATGACCGAGTACTGCTCGAAGGCAAACTGGTCCTGGTGCAGCTTGCCAATGCGCTCATTGGGTGAGATCGACACGTTGCCGGCGGTGGGCGCCAGGCTGCCGTCGAGGATCTTCATCAGGGTCGACTTGCCGCAGCCATTGGCCCCGATCAGGCCATAGCGGTTGCCGTCGCCGAACTTGACGGAGATATTCTCGAACAAGGGCTTGGCGCCAAATTGCATGGTGACGTTTGCTGCGCTGATCACTGTGATGTACCTGGGGGACGGTGGGTGGAGCGAGGTATATGCCGCGAGAGGTGGCGTACTATACAGAGTGCGGGGCGGGGAGTCGAGCCGCCGTCGGGAGCCCGGAAGCGCTTCATCAGGTCCGCCGCAGGGTGGTATGATGCGCGCCTTTTGCCGGTACCCCCCTGCGCCATGACTGAATCCCTGCAACGTCTCGAAGCCGCGCTGGCGCCGCTGCTGCCCCGCGCGGTGGCCCGCGACCGCCTGCGGCTGCTGGACTGGCTGAGCCAGCCGCTGGACCTCAACGGCGCGGGTGCCCTGTCGGGCTTGCTGGGCCGGCCCCGGAACAGCGCTGTTCCGCCCCTGCACCCGGACCAGGCCGCTGCGGCCAGGGTCAAAGTGCTGGCAGTGCGCGCTGCGCTGCTGCAGAAGGTTGCCGATGGCCTGGCGTCTGCCGAGCCGGACGGTGCCGAGGCCCCGGAGCAGGCGCGGGGTTCCAGCGCGCTGGAATCCCCGCCCGGAATCCCGCGCCGACAGCGCTTCTACGCCCAGCAGCAGCGGGAAATGGAGCTGCGTATCCACGGCCTGCGCGCGGAACTGCGGGCGCAGTTGCGGGACGCGTCCCCGGCGCTGGCGCAGCTGGCGGCGCTGGATGAAACCCTGGGCCAGGGACTTGCGAAACCGCTGGAGAAAGCCTGCAACTGGCTGCCCGCCCTGGTAGCCGGGCGGGAGGACGTGTCGGTGGCGGAGCTTCAGGCCCTGCTGCTGGCGGAGCTGGAGACCCGCCTGCAACCGGTGTTCGGCTTGCTGGCGGCCCTAGAAGAACATACGGAAGGCAACTGATGGTCAAGACCCTCTCCGCCCTGGTATTCCTGCTGGGCGTCGCCCTGATCGCCTGGATGGGCGCGGGCTTTGTGCACACCAGCCCGCTGGCCCTGCTGGTGACCCTGGCCATTGGCGTGTTCTACGCCATCGGCTATGCCGAGCTCTGGCGCTACCAGGGTGACACCGGGGCGCTGGAGGCGGCTCTCGCCGGCGCCGGGGCCGAGGCTGGAACCGGAGCCATCGAACTGGCCCCCTGGCTGGGGACGCTGCCCGCCAGCCTGCGCACCGCGGTCAGCCTGCGCATTCAGGGTGAGCCGGTGGCGCTGCCCGCACCCCTGCTGACCCCTTACCTGACCGGGCTGCTGGTCATGCTGGGCCTGCTGGGAACCTTTGTCGGCATGATGGCGACGCTGCAGGGCACCGTCACTGCCCTGGAGGGCAGTACCGAGCTGAACGCGATCCGGGCCGGGCTCGCGGCACCGATCAAGGGCCTGAGCATGGCCTTTGGTACCTCGGTGGCCGGGGTCGGCGCCTCCGCTGCCCTGGGCTTCATTTCCACTCTCAGCCGGCGCCAGCGCCTGGCAGCCGGGCGCCTGCTGGAGCACCGTGCCGCCACCGCGTTCAAAAGCCACTCCCGCACGCACTACCGGGAACAGATGCTGGAGCACGCTGCCCTGCAGTCCGCGCAGCTGCCGGTGCTGGTGGCGACGGTAGAGCAGGGTCTGCGGGACAGCATTGCCGCCCAGACCGCCCATGCCGCGCAGCTGCCGACGCTGGTGGCAAGAATAGAGCAGGGCCAGCGGGATAGCGTCGCCGCCCAGGCCGAGCAGCTGCAGGCGCTGGTGGCAACGGTGGAGCAGGGTCTGCGGGACAGTATCGCCGCTCACGGGGAGTGGGCGGCCGGCACACTCAAGCCCGCGATCGATAGCACCATGGCCGGCCTCGCCGCCGCGGTGGCCGACATCACCGGGGAGCTGCGGGAAGCCGTCACTGGCATCCGCTCCGAGGCGGAGGCGGCAGCGCAGCGCGATCTGGCACTGCTGGAGCAACAGCGCGGCCTGCTGGCGGAGCTCACCACCACCGCGGAGGCGCTGCGGGAGGAGGCGGGACAGCACCGCGCCAGCGCCGAGGCGCTGACGGAAAACGCCGGCCGCCTGCTGGCTGACACCAGCACCCGGTTCGAGACCCGGGTGGAGAGCGACTCCGGCCGGCTGGCGGAGGTCGCGGAGCATTTCGCCGCCAGCGCCATCGAACTGTCCAGTCTCGGCGAGGCCCTGGGGGCGGCGATGGCGCAGTTCCAGGACAACAGCACCGAACTGCGCGCCACCCTGGCGCAGATGGACGCCGCGCTCTGCAGCTCGACCCAGCGCAGCGATGAGCAGATGGGCTACTACGTCGCCCAGGCGCGGGAGGTTATCGACCACAGCGTGCTGGCCCAGCAGCAGCTGATTGAACAGCTGCGGCAGCTCAGCCATGCGTGAGTATGACGACAGCGCCCACCAGCCGCCGGTGTGGGCGGTCTTTGGCGACCTGATGTCGGCGCTGGTGGGTATCTTCGTGCTGGTGCTGGTGTGGACACTGGGCCTGCAGGTCGAGCTGTCGCGCTCGCTGGAAGAAGAGGTGGCCCTGCGCCAGAGTGAACAGGCGCGGCGCGAGGAACTGGAGCGGGCGCTGTCGGATCCGCTGGCCCAGGGCCGGATCACCCTGCGCGATGGCCGCATCGGGATCAGCGGCCAGCTGTTGTTTGCGCTGAACTCCGCCGAACTGCAGGAGGAGGGCAGGGCACTGATCGCCACCCTGGTGGAGCCGCTCAAGTCCTGGTTGGGAGCGCGGGAGGAACTGCTGATGGTCAGCGGCTTTACCGACGACCTGCCGATCCAGGAAGGCAACAACCGCTTTGCCGACAACTGGGAACTCTCCGCCCAGCGCGCCCTGACCGTGACCCGGGCGCTGATCGAGGCGGGCATGCCGCGGGAGCTGGTGTTCGCCTCCGCCTTCGCCGACCAGCAGCCGGTGGTGGCCAACACCGATGCCGACAGCCGGGCGCAGAACCGGCGGGTGGAAATGGCGCCGGTGCCCAGAAGCGCCGCCACGGAGTCGCCCCGGTGACCGCCGCGGTCTCCGCCCTGGCAACGCTGCGGGCAGAATACGCGCGCCTGCTGGCGGCGGATGCGGCGCGGGTGGACCCGTTCCGGTCGCAGC
>CAMYIZ010000053.1 GCA_947258585.1 uncultured Haliea sp.
TCGGCTGGCGCAGGGCCCGCTCGCCGTGCCGTGGCCTGGGGGCGGCCAGACGCGCCTGGACGGCCCTGCGGAACCGCGTGCTGCGGCTCGAAACCTTCAATTTCTTCCCGTGGCAGGGTTTTGCGAATCAGCTTCTCGATCCCGGCCAGGAAGTCCGCCTCATCCGCGCTCACCAGCGAATAGGCGTGGCCGGAGGCACCGGCCCTGCCGGTGCGGCCGATGCGGTGCACATAATCCTCAGCCACATTTGGCAGGTCGAAATTGACCACCTGCGGCAGTTGTTCGATGTCGAGCCCGCGCGCCGCGATATCGGTGGCGACCAGTGCCTGTACCTTGCCCTGCTTGAAATCGCCGAGAGCCTTGGTGCGCGCGTTCTGGCTCTTGTTGCCATGGATTGCCACGGCACGGATACCGTCCTTCTCCAGCTGCTGGCTGAGTTTGTTGGCGCCGTGCTTGGTACGGGTGAACACCAGCACCTGATGCCAGGCATTGCTTTGCACCAGGTGGCTGAGCAGCTCCGGCTTGCGCTTCTTGTCCACCGGATAGACCCACTGGGTCACCATGTCTGCGGTCGCGTTGGGGGGCGCAACCTCCACCTTCACCGGGCTGTCCATGTATCCCTGGGCGAGTTTGGTAATTTCCGCGGAAAACGTTGCCGAAAACATCAGGGTCTGGCGCTTGGCAGGCAGCAGCTTGACGATGCGCTTGATATCGTTAATGAAGCCCATGTCCAGCATGCGGTCCGCTTCATCGAACACCAGCACCTCGATGTCGCTGAAGTCGACAAAACCCTGGCCATGCAGGTCCAGCAGGCGTCCCGGCGTTGCCACCAGCACATCGACGCCGCGCTTGAGCAAGGCGATCTGGGGGTTGATCTTGACACCCCCGAACACGACAGCAGAGCGGAAACCGTCGTACTTGCCGTAGTCGCGCACACTCTCCTGCACCTGGGCGGCGAGCTCACGGGTGGGGGTCAATACCAGCGCCCGGCAGCGATTGGCCTTGACCGGCTTGCCGCCGGCCAGGCGCTGCAACAGTGGCAGGGTAAATGCGGCTGTCTTGCCGGTACCGGTCTGGGCAGCGGCCATCACATCCTTGCCGGCAAGGATCAGGGGAATGGCTTTGGCCTGAATCGGTGATGGGCTTTCGTAGCCCTGATCGGCAATAGCACGCAGCAGGCTGGCGGACAGCCCGAGGGAGTCAAAGGTCATAGTCAGCAATCTCTGGGGGAAAATATAAAAAGGTAAATCGAAGGGGTGATGCTGACGAGGAATGGCACCGTCAGCGGGTGCAGGCTCTGCATACTACGCGAATCTGGACTGAATGCAAGCTCTGGGCTCAGTCTGCAGCGGGCGCGGGAACTGTCTCCGGCGCGGGAAAGACCGGTTCCGGACGATGAAATTGCTCCCTGGCCATGCGGATGCGCGCATCGTGGTCGGGCGCGGTATTGGCAATCTCCTCAGCCACCTTCAAGCGGTGGATAAGGCCCTCCTGGTTGGCTACCTGGATTGCCAGGCCGGGCCGCGCATTCAGCTCCAGCAACATCGGGCCTCGCAGCCGGTCCAGCACGATATCCGCGCCCAGGTAGCCCAGGCCGGTCATCTCCGCGCAGCTGGCGGCGAGATCAAGAATGGCGTCCCAGTCGGGAAGGCGCAGGGATTTGAAACAGGCCCCTGTATCCGGGTGGTGCGTCACCAGGCTGCCGTGCTGCACTGCTGCGATGCTGTGCCCATTGCCGATATCGATACCCACCCCGACCGCGCCCTGGTGCAGGTTGGCCTTGCCGTCCGAGGCGTGGGTGGCGCAGCGCATCATCGCCATGACCGGCACGCCGCGGAACACGATCACGCGAATATCGGGCACACCCTCGTAGCTGTACTCCCCCAGCGCCGGGTTGAAGTCAATCAGGGCCTCGATCATCGCGAAGTCGTTCCGGCCGCCCAGGCTGTGCAGGCCGGCGAGGATGTTCGAGGTGTGCCGGCGCAAATCACGGTAGTCAATGACACCACCGCTGGACTTGACGAAATGCTCGCCGTCGCGGGAGACAATCACCAGTATCCCCTTGCCGCCACTGCCCTGCACGGGCTTGATGACAAACGCGTCACGGCCCTGCAGCTGTTCCAGCATGTGATCGATCTGGAACTGGTAGTCAATCACCCCGTACAGTTCAGGCACGACAATACCGCGCTCCAGGGCTGCTTTCTTGGTGAGCAGCTTGTTATCCACCAACTGGTAGTTGCGGCGCGGATTGTTGGCGCCAATGTAGGCGATATTGCGGCTGTTCATCCCGAGGATGCCCAGCCGGCGCAGGGTTGCGGGCGCGACCAGCCTGATCATTTCATGTTCGCCATGTCGCGGAAGCGATACAGCTCGGACAGGCGGTAGCCGGTGTACTTGCCAATCAGGAGAATGACACCGAGCAGGCTGACCAGCAGTTCCGGGAAATTGAAGGTGAGGTGCTCGACCACGCTAACCGACATGATCAGGTAGGCCATGACCGCGACCAGCAGGCTGCCACCACCCTGCACCATCACTTCACGCCCACCTTCCTCTTCCCAGAGAATGGACATGCGCTCAATCGTCCAGGCGAGGATGATGGTCGGGAAGAAGGTCACGGTCAGCGCCTGGTCCAGGCCAAGCTTGTAGCTGATCAGGGCCAACACCGCCATCAGCAGGATCACCACAATCACCACCGCCGATACCCGGGCCACCAGCAACAAGTTGAGATGGCTCAGCCAGGATCGAATCCACAGGCCGACACTGACCAGGGTCAGGAATATCGCCAGCCCCACCAGCAGGGTGGTTTGCAGAAAGGCCAGCGCGATCAGAATCGGCATGAAGGTACCGGAGGTCTTGATTCCGACCAGGATGCGCATTACCACCACGACAAAAGCCGCTACCGGCAGCAACAGGATTCCCTTGAAAATACCCTGCTGCTCCACCGGCAAGGCATAAATGGAGAAGTCCAGCAGGGCGAAGTCATCACTGCGCTGCTCCATGCTGACCACGGTCTTGGCGGACAGGCTGTTGCGAACCAGGGCGAACTCCAGCCGCGAGTCGCGGCCACCCATTACCCGCAGGGCGGCGCCGTCACCCCGATGCCAGACAAAGAAATTGTCCGGCAGTCCACTGACACCGGTAACCGGATCGAGCAACTGCCAATCGCTGCCGTCGTGAATCTCCAGCAGCTCGCTCAGCGTCTGGCGCCGGCGCCCGTCCTGCAGCTGGATACCGCGCACGGAATGGGCGGGAATACCCGCATAGGCCAGCACGTCGAGCGCAACCCGCAGTGGCGTTTCACGATAGGTACCGAGGAGAAATTCCGCGTCCTGCCCGGGCTGGGCGCGAGCGAGTTCCTGCACCAGCAGTGCGGCAAAGGTTGCCGGACCGCTGGAGCGGTCGCGCAGATCCACCACCAGGCGCTCCATCGCTGCCTGCTGGTCCGCCTCCAGCAGCGGCGCCTCCACCTCACTCACCGGGAATGCAGGCAGGGCCTCGCGACGGGCACGGTAGGCTTGTTGCTTGTAATACAGGGTAGTCGGATGTTCGAGGGACTGCCGCGACCAGCGGGCCACTTTGCCGCCCTGCTCCTCCACCACGGAAAAGCCAAAGCCGGAGGAGGCGAAGTGCTCCTCCAGGGTGACCCAGCCGCCCAAGCCACCGGGCAATCTGAGCTCCACGTCCACCGGTCCGTCACTGGGCTTGAAGCTGATCTTGGTTTCGATGGTCCAGACTTCCCGCGACTCACCGGGCCAGAGCGGAAGGTCCAGGCGCACCACCTTGTAGGCGGTCAAGGCGAGGCCGAAGAGAATCATGGCGCCGGCGACGATGCCGACCTTCGCTCGGGATGCAATCATGTTGGCTACTGGTTATCCAGGGTGTGGCGCCGGCTGACATCGACGATCGCGACGTCAGTCAACAGGTTGCGCCCAACCACCAACGGGTAGGGCATGTCAGTACGTTCGGAAAGGCCGACTTCAACCCGCGTACGGTTGTCGCCCAGCACCAGCCACATTTGTACCACGTAGTTCCGGGTTGTGCTCCCGTCCGCATGCTGACTGGATACGCGCCGCCTCACCTGGGCCTCAATTTCATGCTCGTCGCCGCTCAGGGGATCGACCAGGACAAAATTCACATGGCGCTTGCCATCCTTTTCCAGCAGTCGAATGTTGCTGGCAGCCAACAGGGTCCCTTCGGCGGCGGTATCGATGATTGCCTCAAGTCGAACTCCGGGAGGGTCAATGGTGACAAACTCCACGGCGCCAATGATGGGCAGGTCAAGCTCCCCGGCGGTCGAGGGCGGTGGCGGTGGCGGTGGCGGCTGGGGCGGTGCCGGCCGCAGGACGATTTTTTCCAGAACTCGCGGCTCGGGCTGCTCTTCAATCTGCCACGATGGACACTCTGGCACCTCCACCTCCGGACAGACGACCTGCTCGGACCCCGGGGCAGGCAGGGTTTCACAGCCCGCGAGAACCGCGACAGCGACAAGCACTACAATCTTGTTGAACAATGACATGCATTCCCCTGATACCGCACCGACCGTCCTGCCGGCGACATAACACAGAGTATACTGTAGCCTGAGCAGTAAAATCACCCGCCCTTTCAAGTCCGACAGCGACGGCGATTTCGACCCGGTGAACCGGACTTGATCTTCCCTGCTTCTGGCCCTACTGTGCGGGCCTGAACCGGGCGCGGGCAGGCACCCATACGAGGAGGATTACGCAATGCTTACCTGGAACGACGTGCGCCGCTTCGCCGAGGCGGGCAATCCGGCCCCGGACCGGACGCTACAGCGCAGTGACGAGGAATGGGCCAAGCTGCTGACACCGGAACAGTTTCACGTCACCCGCAAGGCGGGCACGGAACGGGCCTTCAGCAACGAGATGTGCTCGCTGTTTGAGCCCGGGGCCTACAGCTGTGTCTGCTGCGACACCCTGCTCTTTGACGGCGACCAAAAATTCGAATCCGGCACCGGCTGGCCCTCCTTTACCCAGCCGGCACGGGAGAACGCCATCGCCTATCACTACGACCACAGCTTTGGTCGCAGCCGCGTTGAAACCACCTGCAATACCTGCGGCGCTCACCTCGGCCACGTTTTTCCCGATGGACCGCCACCCGGGGGATTGCGCTACTGCATGAATGCCGTAGCCCTGCGCAAGCAGCAGCCGGAGGGGGCGCAACAGGCATGAAGCGCTTGCTGTGCATCGCCACCCTGCTCGCAGTGTCTGCCTGTACCAGCCTGACTGAACAGGCACAGCAGTCCGTAACCACCACCCTGCCCAAGGTCGAGACCATCGAGTTTCGCAATCTGGAGCAATACCCGGGCAATGTGGTGTGCGGCGAGTACAAGTCCACCCAACGCTGGGGCGACAGCCGCGGTTTTCACCGCTTCATCTATCGCGACGGGAAGTCCGATGTGCGCCCCTCCCGCGAGGACCGGAGCGTTTTCTGCAGCGGGGATCCAGCGGCCAGTCTCCATGCCCTGACCGGTATCCAGGCGGGGCCGGGTCACTCGCAGGAACTGCGTACGGTGGCCAGTGACCTCGCCCGCCTGCAAACGGCACTGGAATCGCACTATGACGATGTGGCCTCCTATCCCGACAACGAAACGGGCCTGCAGGGGCTTTTGACGCCCGGAGGGAACCTGTTGCGGGCGGGAAAATACCGCGCCGGCGGCTACCTGGATGCTATCCCGCTGGATCCCTGGCAGCGCCCCTATCTCTACGCCGCCCCCGACTTCGCCGGTGCCCGCCAGCCCCCCTCGGTCATGACCCTGGGAGCCGACGGGCAACCGGGTGGCGAGGGTGACGCTGCCGACATCTCGCTGGATCAACTGCACTACCTGCAGCACATTCTGGAGCTCTAGCCGGTGTCAGCCCCGGCCCTGCCCTACCGCAACACCATGCTGGTGCGCTTCAGTGACACCGACGCGCAGGGTCATTTGTATTTTGCCAACTACCTGGTTTACGCAGATGAGGTCGCCGGCTTCTATATGGAGGAACTGGGGTTTGGCGCCATGAACCCCCAAACCGCCCCCTGCTTTATCTTCACGGTGAACATCAACTGCGACTACCTGGGAGAGTGCCGGGCCTACGAGACGGTGGAGGTTCGCCTGGGTTACAGCCGCCTGGGACGCAGCAGCGCCGACCTGGCGTTTGAACTCCATGCCGAAGAAGGCAACAGGATCCTGGCGAGGGGTAGCCTGACCCAGGTCTTTACCGACAAGGAGAGTCGGCGGCCGATCCCCATTCCCGCCAGCTTCCGGGCGGCAATCCTGGCGCGGCAACCCGCTCTGGCTGATTCCTGACCGGCCCCGGGAGCCGGATAGCCTAGAGCAGCAGCGACGTTGCCAGGAACAGCATCAGGCCCATCCCCAGCACATCGGTAAAGGTGGTCAGGAAAATACTGCTGGCCATCGCCGGATCGGCGCCAAACCGACGCAGGGTAATCGGCACCATCACCCCGAAAACCCCGCTGCCCACACAGGCACCCACCATCGCCACCAGGATCACCAGACCCAGCAGCAGGGGATCCTCGGCACCGGTCATGCTGGCATACACCCACATCGCCGCCGCGGCAACACAGCCCACCAGAAAACCGTTCATGGCCCCCAGTGCCATTTCCTTGCGCAGGAGGCGCCTGAGGGGCACGTCCGCAAGTTCGCCCACCGTCATCCCGCGCAGGGTTATCGCCAGCGCCTGGCAACCGGTATTGCCGCTCTGCCCCGCCAGCACCGGCAGGAATACCGCCAGAGCAACAATCTGGGCGATGGTGTCTTCAAACAATCCGACCACAAACGCCGCCGCGAATGCCGTCAGCAGGTTCACCTGCAACCACGGGTGGCGCATGCGGAAGGCAGTCCAGATGCCCGTGCCGACCCGCTCCTCGCGATCCAGGCCAACCATGCTGCCGGTCTGCACACTCAGCTCCGAGGCCATGCGTTCGAACAGCTGCCAACCGAAAACCAGGCCAATCAGGCGCCCGCCATCGTCAATCACCGGGTAGATGCGATGGCGCCGCCGCAGGGCCTGCTGAATGGCCTCGGACAACAGGGTATCGCGGCTGAAGGTGAATGGATCCGGAGTCATGATCTCGGCCAGGCGCTGACCGGGACGGCCGAGCAACAAATCGCGCATTGCCACCGTGCCCTGCAGGCGACCGTCCACTCCCGTCACATAAATGTAGGTGATCCCCGCGGCCGGGGAAGTATGCACGAGGTAATCCAGGGCACCGGCGACCGTGGTCTCCGGACCCAGAACGCCAAAGGGGGCCGTCAGCAATTCCTCAATGGTATTGCCATCACTGCCGATCTCCCCCAGATAATCCAGCTCCACCGCGCCTTCCCTCGCCGCGGCGGGGGGACCCGCAAGGTGAGAGGTAATCGCCAGGGCCTGGTCCGGGGGGAGTACCGCCAGTACCTGCTGCTGGCGCTCCGGCGGTAAATCCCGCAACATTTTCGCGGCATCCGCCGTGGATGCCTCGCGGATCTTCTCGGCCAGCTGCGCAGGGGGATCAATGGGCTTCATGGGCGTACTCCTGGGAAATTCGCTAGCCGGCCAGGGACTGCCGCAGGCGCGAGGCGTAAGCCAGCAAGACAGCGCTACCGGCGACTTCCACCGCAACAGACACGGGTGCCAGGGTGGCATCGTGCAGCAGTGCCGAGAGTACCCGGAACAGGGCTGCACTACCGAGCAAAAGGCAGGCGCAGAGCAGGGGCTGCGGCTGCTTGCGCCACACCCCGAAACCAATCAGGACCGTGAGCGTGAAGAAAAACGCGGTAAAGTCGCCCACCTGGCTGTTGCGCCCGACCCCATCCAGCAGGGGCATGCCGAGGGTTGCCGCGGCCTTTGCCGGGGTCAGCAACCAGCTGAGAAAGCTGGCCCCCAGCAGCAAGCCCAGGAGCCCGGAAGCGATACGCAGCGCGGTCGTCATTGTTATCATTCCCTGCCGTGGACCATCAAGTCCAGCCCATGGTGCATCACTCTGCCCTTCATGACCAGATCTTCGTGGGCTGCGCCACCGACACCGGCCGAAAACCGTTGACCGCCTGCGGGTGGCTGGGCAAGTATCCGCGTTGAGGATCGCGGCGCTTCCGCCGCATCACCGGTGGCACAGGAGGGGGCCGCCCGTATGCCCAGCAACAGGACCGCGGCTATCGATGCAATCAGGGACAGCCTCCAGGGCAAGGCCTTCGACAGCGCGCTGAAGGCCTGCGAACTGCAGCTGGCCAGGACCCCGCGCGACGCAGAGCTGTGGGGTCTGAAAGGCCAGGCGCTACAGGCTCTGGGACAGCTCGAGGATGCTGCCGCCTGTTTTCGGCAGGGCCTTGCGAGCAACCCGGGCAATGCCCGCCTCCTGGTCCTGCAGGGACACCTGTACACCCGGCAGGGCCGCGGGGAGGAGGCGGTTGCCAGCTATACCCGGGCGCTGGCCAGCGACCCGGGGTTGACTGATGCCTACCGGGGATTGCTGAATTTCCGCGAGATTCCGGCGGACAGCGCCGATGCCGCGGAACTGCTGGCGCTGGCCCTGAACGAGCGGCGCAGCAGCAGCTCACGGGCGCGGGCGCTGTTCCTGCTCGGGCAGATTTTCGTTGACGCCAGCATGGATCGCGCCGGTTTCGCGTTTTTTGCCCAGGCCAACTCCCTCGTCGCCAGGAGCATCGAGCGAGGTAAACGCGAGTACCGGATAACGCCGGGCGCAGCGGCGATGGCGGCGGGCTTCTTCCGTCGGCATGCCCGCCTGGAGCCGGCACTACCGGCTTGCCCCGCCATCATCGTGGCGGGGCTGCCGCGCTCGGGCAAAAGCCTGGTCGAAAACCTGCTGGCGGGACACCCGCTGGTTGCCGCCGGCGGTGAAATTGCCCTGGCGCGCAAGCTCGTCGGCGACCTTGACCAGCGCCTCGGCCTGGAGGCCGTTGCCACCCAGTTGCGAGTGACTACCGCCTCCCCGATACCCCAATACTGCCCCACACCCACCGCTGGCGCCCGCTACCTCGTCGACACTTCACCGGCCAACCTCAGTCGGCTGGGCTACCTGGCCCTCCTGCATCCGGAGGTGCCAATCATCTTCTGCCGGCGTGCACCGCCCGACCTGGGCCTGGCCCTCTTTTTCAAGAATTTTCGCAGCGGCCATCTCTACAGCTACCAGCTGGAAACTGCAGGGCGCGCCATTGCCCTGGCCGAGAAGCTCATTCGTCACTGGCGCCAGGCTCTGCCCAACCCCATGCTGGAAGTGGCCTATGAAGACCTGGTCACAGACCCGGTGGGTACCCAGCGGGCGCTGTGGAGCTCCCTGGGGCTGCCGCCCCTGGCATCGCCGACGCCGCCCGCCACGGACAATCCCTGGCGGGTGTTCCCCAGTCGCTCCATCGACTCGGTGGGGGCCATCAGCGCCGACCTGGTCGGTTTCGCGCAGCGCTTCTGCAGCCAGCTCGAGCCCCTGACCCGGGCCTATACCACCGAGTCCGCGCGCCCGGGCCTCAGCAGCCGGGTTGGAGCCGCCGGCGAAGCCAGAGAACGCCGGACCTGAGGCGACATTGCACCGCCCGCTATAGTCGACTAAAATAGTCGGGTATTTTCCGGCAGCAAAAATGCCTGCCGGCACAGACAGGCCGGGTTCTCCGTGAGAAAATGCCCGTCGGCTTTCGCCGGGCCCCGAAGCCCGCCCCAACAGGTCAAGGACTATGTCGCAGGAACAGATTGAGCACGCCATACGCAAGGAATATGCGGCTGGCTTCTCCACCAGCATCGAGTCAGACACCCTTCCCCCGGGGCTGAACGAGGATACCGTGCGGTTCATCTCCGCGCGCAAGAACGAGCCCGAGTGGCTGCTTGAATGGCGCCTGGAAGCCTACCGCAGCTGGCTGGAAATGGCCGAGCCGCAGTGGGCCCATGTGCAGTACCCGCCGGTGAAGTTCAATGAGATTTCCTACTTTTCCTCCCCCAAGAACCTCAAGGATCGTCCCAAGAGCCTGGATGAAGTAGACCCGCAGCTGATCGAGACCTACAACAAGCTCGGCATACCCCTGCATGAGCAGGCGGCGCTGGCCGGGGTCGCCGTCGACGCGGTTTTCGACTCGGTCTCGGTCACCACCACCTTCCGGGAGAAGCTCTGGGAAGCGGGGGTTATCTTCTGCTCCATCTCCGAGGCGGTGAAAGACTACCCCGAGCTGGTGAAAAAGTACCTGGGCAGTGTGGTACCGCGCAAGGACAACTTCTACGCCGCCCTCAACAGCGCGGTCTACAGCGACGGCTCCTTTGTCTACATCCCCAAGGGAGTGCGCTGCCCCATGGAGCTGTCGACCTACTTCCGCATCAACGAAGCCAAGACCGGTCAGTTCGAACGCACCCTGATCATTGCCGACGAGGACAGCCACGTCAGCTATCTCGAAGGCTGTACCGCGCCCATGCGCGATGAAAACCAGCTGCATGCCGCGGTCGTGGAACTGGTCGCCCTGGACGGCGCCGAGATCAAGTACTCCACGGTGCAGAACTGGTACCCGGGTGACGCCCAGGGCAAGGGCGGTATCTACAACTTCGTCACCAAGCGCGGGGTGGCCCATCGCAACGCCAAGATCTCCTGGACCCAGGTGGAAACCGGCTCGGCCATCACCTGGAAATACCCCAGCTGTATCCTGCGCGGCGACAACAGCATTGGCGAATTCTACTCGGTCGCCCTCACCAACAACGCCCAGCAGGCCGATACCGGCACCAAGATGATACACCTGGGCAAGAACACCCGCTCCACGATCATTTCCAAGGGCATCTCCGCCGGCAACAGCTCCAATGCCTACCGCGGCCTGGTGCGCATGAGTCCGCGCGCCGAGGGCGCCCGCAACTACACCCAGTGCGACTCGCTGTTGATTGGCGATCGCTGTGCCGCCCACACTTTCCCCTATATCGAGAGCCGGAACCCGAGCGCCGTGGTGGAGCACGAAGCCACCACGTCCAAGGTCAGCGACGACCAGCTCTACCTGTGCCAGCAGCGCGGCCTGGATGCGGAGAAGGCCGTATCCATGATCGTCAACGGCTTCTGCAAGGAAGTGTTCCGCGAGCTGCCCATGGAGTTCGCGATGGAAGCGGGCAAGTTGCTGGAAGTGAGCCTGGAAGGTTCCGTCGGCTAGACCATCGATAACCGCGCGGCCCCGGGGCCGCGCCCTGGAGTACCACCACCATGCTGAAGATCGACAACCTGCACGCCAGGGTTGAAAGTGAAGACATCCTCAAGGGCCTGAACCTGGAGGTAAAAGCCGGCGAAGTACACGCCATCATGGGTCCCAATGGCTCCGGCAAGAGCACTCTGGGCCATGTGCTCGCAGGGCGCCCGAGCTATACCGTCACCGCCGGTTCCGCGCTGCTGCTGGGGCAGGATCTGCTGGCACTCGACACCGAGGAGCGGGCGCACCTGGGCCTGTTCCTGGCCTTCCAGTACCCGGTGGAAATCCCCGGCGTCAGCAATATGGAGTTCCTCAAGGCCTCGGTGGACGCGGTGCGCGAACATCGTGGCGAACCCGCGATCGACAGCGTCAGCTTCATGAAGCAGGCCCGGGAAGCCTGCAAGACCGTGGACCTGGACCAGGCGTTTCTCAAGCGCGGCGTCAACGAAGGGTTCTCCGGTGGTGAGAAAAAGCGCAATGAACTGATGCAAATGATGCTGCTGCAGCCCAAGCTGTGCATCATGGATGAAACCGACAGCGGTCTGGACATCGATGCCCTGCAGGTCGTGGCCCGGGGCATCAATGCCATGCGCAGCCCGGACCGCAGTTTTATCCTGGTTACCCACTACCAGCGCCTGTTGAATTTCATCGAACCCGACTTCGTGCACGTGCTTTCCGGGGGACGTATTGTCAAATCCGGCGACAAATCCCTCGCCCTGGAGCTGGAAGAGAAGGGCTACAGCTGGCTGGAGGACGTGGCCTGATGGTGGATTTCATGCAGCAAGCCCTGACCGCAGCGGCGACTGCCGCGCCGGCCTGGTTGCAGGACATCCAGGACCGCGGTCGCGACGCGTGGAACGGTACCCGCTTGCCCACCCGCAAAACGGAAGCGTGGAAATATACCAACCTGCAGGTACTGCAGCAGACCTTCGCCGCACCCAGTCGCGAGGCGGCCAAGGCCAATGTGTCTGATATCAACCTGCCACAGCTGGGCGGGCCGACCCTGGTATTCACCGATGGCCTGTACCGGGCCGAGCTTTCCTCCACCGAGCTGCCTGCGGGACTGACCCTGGTGCGTTTTGCCGATGCGAATCCAGCCGAAGTAGAGCAGATTCGCACCGCTCTCGGCAGCGCGCTGTTGCCGGGGCGCCACGTTTTCGCGCCACTGAACGAGGCCACCCTCGCAGACGGCGTTTTCCTCCGGGTCGCCGCCGATGCCGTCATTGCCGAGCCGGTGCACATTGCCTGGCTGACCAGCGGGCAGCACGAAACCATCAGTATCACGCAGCGCCTGCTGGTCACCCTGGGCGCCAACAGCCAGGCCACCCTGGTGGAGACCTTCGCCAACACCACCACCGGCGGCACTGCCTTCACCAACGGCATCACCGAGCTGCTGCTGGACCGCGGCGCCCGCCTCCACCACTACCGGCTGCAACTGGAGCAGGGAGACGCGGTGCATATCGGCGGCGTCCACGCCCGCCTGGGTGCCGACAGCCTGTTGAGCGGGTTCCACCTGGCCCTGGGCAGCGCCCTCAAGCGCATCGATCTGGTCGTTGATCACCAGGGTCCCGGCGCCCATTGCGACCTGGACGGCATCTACCTGCCGCGCGGCACGGAAACCGTCGACTACCACACCTGCATTGAACACAGCGTGCCACATTGCACCAGCCGGGAACGCTTCCGCGGCATTATCGCCGATGAAGCCACCGCCGTTTTCAACGGCCGTATCCATATTCACCCCGACGCCCAGAAGACCCGGGCCGAGCTCAGCAACAAGAACCTGCTGACCAGCAACAAGGCCGAGATCAACACCAAGCCCGAGCTGGAGATCTACGCGGACGACGTACAGTGTGCGCACGGCGCCACCGTGGCACAGCTGGATCCGCTCACCCTGCATTACCTGCGCACCCGCGGCGTGCCCCGGGACGAAGCCGAGGTCATGCTCAGCTACGGCTTCATCAACGAACTGGTCGAGGCAGTGGCAGAGCCCGCCCTGCAGGAATTCCTCAAGCCATTGCTGGCCAACCGGTTCGCCCGCGACACCCGATTGACGAGGCATATCCTGTGACGTCCCCCGCAGCTGTTACCCGGCCCGACTTCGACCCGGCCGCCGCTCGCCTGGACTTCCCGATCCTGCAGCAGCAGGTCAACGGCCAGCCGCTGGTCTACCTGGACAACGCCGCCACCACGCAGAAGCCGGAGGCGGTCATCGAGGCCATCAGCCACTACTATCGCCACGACAATGCCAACGTGCACCGGGGCGCGCACACCCTGAGCGACCGCGCGACCGTTGCCTTTGAGAATGCCAGGGCAACCGTGGCCCGTTTCCTCAACAGTCCGGCGCCCTCCCAGGTGATCTGGGTACGCGGCGCTACCGAGGCAATCAACCTGGTGGCGCACAGCTGGGGTCGCAGCACGCTGCGGGCCGGTGACCGCATCCTGGTGTCCTACCTGGAGCACCACTCCAATATTGTCCCCTGGCAGCTGATAGCCGCCGCGACCGGAGCCGAGGTGGTTCCCATCCCCATTACCGCCGGTGGCGACATCGACCTGGCTGCCCTGTCCAGCCTGCTGGACGAGCGGGTCAAGCTGGTTGCCGTCAACCACGTTTCGAATGCTCTCGGCACCATCAACCCGGTGGCGGAGATCACCCGGATGGCCCACGCTGTGGGTGCGCTGGTGATGGTGGACGGGGCCCAGGCCACCGCCCACATGCCGGTCGATGTGCAAGCGATCGACTGCGATTTCTACGCCTTCTCCGGGCACAAACTGTTTGGGCCCACGGGCATCGGCGTGCTCTGGGGCAGGGAATCGCTGCTGGACGCCATGCCGCCCTTCCTCGGCGGCGGCGAGATGATCGAGACCGTGAGCTTCAGTGGCAGCACCTGGAACAGTCTGCCGTTCAAGTTCGAGGCGGGCACACCCAATATCGCCGGCGCCATCGGCCTGGCCGCCGCCATCGACTACCTGGCCGGACTCGACATCGATGCGGCTGCGCGCCACGAGCTTGCACTGCTGGAACAGACCATCGCGATGGCCGGGGAGGTTGAGGACCTGCGCCGGATCGGCAATCCTGCCAGGTCCGTGGGTATCTTCAGCTTCGTCATTGACGGCATTCATCCCTCGGACCTGGGCATGTTGCTGGACCAGCAGGGTATCGCCGTGCGCACCGGGCATCATTGCACCCAGCCGCTGATGGCACACTACCAGCTGCCCGGGACCGTGCGCGCCTCGTATGCACTGTACAATACCGCCGAGGATGTCGAGCGCCTGTTCGCCGGCATCCACAAGGCTAAACGCCTCTTTGGCTAGAAGGTTGATCCATGAGCGTAGAGACTTTTGACGTTACCACCGATGCCCTGCAGGTTACCCCTGCGGCCGCCGCGCACCTGAAGAAGCAGCTGGCCCAGTCGGGCAAGCACGCGGTGCGCATCAGCGTGAAGGAAAGTGGCTGTACCGGTTTCATGTATGTCCTCGATGAAGTGGAACAGGGTGAACCGGGCGATCTGGAGCTACACCCGGAAGAAGGCCTTGAGGTCTTCGTCGACACCGGCTCCCTGCAAGTGCTGAAGGGCACCCGGGTCGATTTCGAGAAAGAGGGGCTCAATCGCACCCTCAAATTCCACAACCCCAACGTCACTGCCGCCTGCGGCTGCGGTGAAAGTTTCAGCATCAGCTGAGCCGGAGCCCGCATGAGCGCCCAGGAAAGAACCCTGCTGACCACCCAGCGCGACTGCCCCGGCCGCCTGGTTCCGGTAGGCGACCCGGTGACGATTCCCGCCCACACCTTTGTCACCCTGACCCAGGCCCTGGGTGGCAACTATACCGTCATCTACAACGGCAACATGGTGCGGGTGGATGGCACCGATGCCGACGCCCTGGGTCTGACACCGCAGAAACTTGAGTTCGAGGCCCCGGCCGATGGCCTGGTGCACGAGGAACAGGTGTGGGACGCACTGCGCACCGTCTACGACCCCGAGGTGCCGGTGGACCTGGTCAACCTGGGCCTGATCTACAGCGTGAAGATCGATCAGGACACGGCCAGGGTCGACATCCGCATGACCCTGACCGCGCCCGGCTGCGGGATGGGGCCGGTGCTCGTGGGGGATGTGAAATACCGCGTGGCCCAGGTCCCCAATGTGCGCGAGGTGGCTGTGGAACTGGTGTTCGATCCGCCCTGGAACCGCGACATGATGTCGGAAGAAGCCCAGCTCGAAACGGGCATGTTTTACTAGGGAGCACCCCCCATCGTGCCAGATTCAGCGGCCAGCAACCCCTTTGGCCACACCATCACCAGCGACGACATCGTCGATACCCTGTCATTCTTCGACGACTGGGAAGACCGCTACAAGTACATCATCGACCTGGGCCGGGAGCTGCCTCCCCTGCCGGAGGCGCTGCATACCGAGGACCGCAAGATCCGCGGTTGCCAGAGCCAGGTGTGGATAGATACCCGCGTGGAAGACGGCAAGCTGCAGCTGGCGGTGGACAGCGACGCCTTTATCGTCAAGGGCCTGCTGGGCGTGGTACTGGCTGCCTACAACGACAAAACGCCAGTGGACGTGCTGGCGTTTGATATCGATGCCTATTTCGAGCAACTGGACCTGCTCAGCCACCTCTCCCCCACACGCGGCAATGGGCTGCGGGCCATGGTGGCCCGCATCCGTGAGATTGCTGCCGCGGCAGGATGAGCCCTGGCCGCACGCCGGTCAATCAGACATCGTCTTCTTCCGTCAGGTCGTCGTCATCATCCGTGAGGTCGTCATCGTCGTCCACAAGATCGTCATCATCCGTGAGGTCGTCATCGTCGTCCGTTAGATCGTCTTCCTCGCTGTCATCGGAAAAATCATCACAACCGTCACTGGAGTCATCTACCGAGTCGTCATCCTGGGAGTCGTCATCACCGAAGCAGGCGAACTCGCGCTCACCCTCCAGCGCGTCCCGGTCCTCGAATTCGACCTCATCGGCGATACCATCCGCGATCTCCTCATCCTTGATCTTGACCAGATCGCCCTCCTCGACAGTGCTGTAGAACAGCTCGGAGCTAATATCGTCGTCGTCGCGGTCCTCGAACTCGGTGACGCCGGCACTGGTGCTGTACGTCAGGCCGAGAATGGTGATATCCATACCCGCGTTGAATGACTGCACCGGGCCCTGCAGGACGTGATCATCGTCGTCGTCCTCACGGTCTATGGTGGTGGCGACAAGGGTATCTCCGTCAAGATAGGCTTCTACCTCAAGGAAGTCCCCCGGAGCGATGTCGGACAGCCGCAGATTGTCGTCCTGACCGGTGTCATCATCCAGGCGGGTGCGGGTATCCAGCTGCACGGTGATCGAACCCGGCTCCAGCTGCAGGGTCACGGTATCGGCGTCGATATTGATCGCCCCCACGGGCGCCTCGATCTTGATGCGACCGCGACGAGACTCGATCCGGCTTGCGACCAGGTTGTTGCCACTCCAGGTACCCTCGACCTGCACCACGGCACCGTTGCCCAGGTTCAAGCCAGCCGGGCTGAGCACCGCCTCGCGCGCGTCAACATCGACACCGCCCACGCGGAAGCTGCCGGCGCTGACGAAGCGGGTAATGGCCCCCTGCACACGCACCGTGTCACCCTGCTCGAACCGGCTGCTGGTACCTTCGTCGAACTCGATCCGGGTGGCGGTGATCAGCGTGTCGTTGAGCGTGCCGCGCACCTTGACCGGCTGGCCCTCGACGATGGTACCGTCGGGGAAATCGACCAGATCGGCGCTGCTGAAGTCGACCCGGAGGTCACCCAGCATGAACTCGCTTGCAGTGACCACGCCTGCCTGGCCGCGTACCTGGATTTGCGACTGGCCCGCGACAAACCGGGATTCACGCTCCACCCGCGTGGCGCGCAGGCTGTCACCGCGGCCGGTGAAGCCCGAGACCTCGACCACGTCATCGACCGCCAGGGTGTCGAAGGTGACGTCGTCAAACACCGTGCCGGTGCTCTCGACAATCACATTGATTCCGAGGATCGTGAGCAACTTGGAGGTACCATCTGCGCTGATCACAATGGCCGAGATCGGGCCTTTCAGTTCATTGTCGTACAGCACCCGCTCCGCGGTGCCGTTGACACCATTGTCATCCACTTCCCCGCTAACCAGCACGACCATGCCCAGGCGCAGGTCGTCCTCGCTGCGGATCTCGCCGTCGATAATGACCTCCGAGTCATCGGTATCAAAGCGGACGCCGTTGACGAAGATGCTGCCAAAGCCGTCGATGGTACCGCTGCTGGTGGTGCTCTGGCCGGAGCCACCGATACCGCCGCCGCCACCCGTGGGAGGCGGGGAAGTCACGGCGACGCTGTCGCCACCACCACCGCCACCACAGGCGGCAAGAATCAGGGCGAGGGCACTGGCGGTCGCCACGGGACGTGGGGAAAAGTGTGTTTTCATGAGGATTGCTCCTGCTTCGAGTGCTCGATGTAGTAGATACCCACGGCGACGTAGGTCGTGTCTTCACTGGCTTCCTGCTGCTCGTCGACCTGATGACGGGTCAGCCAGGCGTTGTACTCTTCGAGAAGTTCCTGGGACTTGCGGTTGGACAACTCGCGAAACTCCCTCGCCGCTTCGGCCGCGATGGAGGCATTGGAAACCTTGCGCTGGAAGAAACGCTCCCCTGACTGCGCCTCAAGGTTGTGTCCGATGGTGAAGATCAACTCGCCAACGTCCCTGCCGAGAATATTGATCTTGTCGGTGGGCGTTGCCATCGGGATGTAGGCGCGCTCCTTCAGAACAACCTGGCCATCCTCGACCACGACATTGTTGCTGGCCTGCAGGATGGACAGCATCGCCGCGGGCGGGATGTCACCGCTGTAGCGCTTTACCAGTGCCGAGAAGCTTTCCGTATCGCCATCCTGGGGCAGCACCGCCGGCTCGCCATCCGCCGCACGGAATTCGTCGTCGTTGAGCCAGCCACTGATTACGCGGATCGCCCGGCTGTAGCGTCTGGCCGCCTCGGCAGTGGCATCGGGTGCCGCTTCCCGCAGACGGCTGACTTCCTTGCGGGTCATCCCGGTGATGGCCGATACCGCCGACACGGTCGGCCGTTTGCCCGAGCGCTCGATCAGCTGGAAGCCTTCGTCGGCAAACGCCCGCCTGGCCAGCTCCGCAAAGGCGCCATAGGCCATCCCGTGAGACAGCAGGACGCGGGCAAGGGGACGCAGAATGCGCAGCACCGCGTGACTGAGAACCTGATGTATTGGCATATCCATGTTTGGGAATTTATTCCCAATTTTTGACTTTGTCAAATGCCTGCGGGTTCACATCGGACAAAAATCAGACAAAACCTCAACAAGCTCCACCCCTGCAGGTTTTTCTGCTTGAGGCAGACAGCGGTGAGGATCCGATCGGGACCCGTGAGCGCGAGACAGCCACTCTCCAGGAAGTGCGTTCAGGCTTCCGTCGCGGCTCGCCGATAGGCTGGCAAGCCCTGGAGGATGAAGGCGATTGCCAGCGGGCACACCAGCAGCGGCAGCAAGGCCAGCGAATAGCGCAAAGCCAGGTCATCGCCAAAGGCGAAGTCAGTCAGCATGGCCACCGCCGTGGGGCCAAAGGCCAGCCCCAACAGGTTGGTGACAAACAGCATCAACGCCGAGACCTGGGCGCGCATGCGATTGGGAGTAATGAACTGCACCGCCGCCACCCCGACGCCGTAATGCGCGTTGAGGAAGAATACGATGGGGGCGGCCATCCACACTGCCAGTGTGGGTGAACCGCTCAGCCGCCGGCCAGGGCGCCGAGGCTCCCGGCGACAATGAACATCAGCCCGAAGCGGTTAGCCGCTTCGGCCCGGGGCAGGTCGAAGCTGCGGATGAGGAACTCCGGGTACCAGGCCATGGTGCCATAGCCGAGAATGCCCAGCACAGCGACAGGGTCGCCTCGCCGACCCCGACACCGATTCGCGCGACGAACAGGGCGGCAAAGCTTCGCGCGGCGCCGCAGAGGCAGGTCATCAGGCTCCAGGCCACCAGCCCCACCGTGATAATCCACTTGCGACTGTGGCGGTCGGCGAAACGGGCGATCGGCAAGCCCATGACGATATAGAACATGGAAAAGGCGAAGCCATGCAGCAGGCTGTACTGGAAGTCGCTGATCGCGAAATCCTCACGGATGGGGCCGATGAGCACCGCCATGACATTGCGATCGATAAAAGAGAGGATATACGCAAGGAGCAGAAGCAGCAGTGCGTAATTGCCGCGCGCGGGCGAGGGAAAATCCGGCGCGGTGGTGGCCATCAGGCCAGCAGGGCACGCCCGGGTATCGACTGCAGCAGCTGCCGCGTGTACTCCTGCTGCGGCCGCTCAAACAGGGTTTCCCCAGTACCCTGCTCCACCACCTTGCCCTTGAACAGGACCAGGATGCGGTCGGCGATATGGCGCACCACCGCGAGGTCGTGGGACACAAAGAGCATGGTGAGGCCGTATTCCCTGCCCAGCTCCAGCATCAACTCCAGGATCTGGGCCTGGATGGTCACGTCCAGCGCCGACACCGGCTCGTCGGCGACCACGAATTCGGGCCGGGTCGCCAGGGCGCGACCAATGGCGATGCGCTGGCGCTGGCCGCCGGAGAATTCATGCGGGTACTTGCGCACAAAGGCCCGCGCCAGGCCGACATCGTCCATCAACTTGAGTACGCCCTGCTCGACCGTCTTGCGGCTCTCTATCCCGTGCAGCAGCAGGGGCTCCGCCAGGGTGTCGTAGACCGACATGCGCGGGTTGAGGGAGGCGTAGGGATCCTGGAAGATCATCTGCATGCGGCGCCGCATCTGCTTCAGGGCCACGCCCTCCAGCGCGGTCACATCGGTGCCGTCGAACAAGACTTCGCCGCTGGTCACCGGCACCAGCCGCAGCAGGGAGCGGCCGATGGTGGACTTGCCGCTGCCGGACTCGCCCACCAGGCCCAGTACTTCCCCGCGCTGGATAGTGAAGCTGACATCATCCACGGCGCGCAGGGGCTCCCTGCCCCGGCCCTGACCGAACCAGGTACAGAGGTGGTTGACGGTAATCAGGTCGTCGCGGACCTCGCTGGAAGGCGCCTTGCTGCCCGCCGGAATTGCGTCCAGCAGCTTGCGGGTATAGGGGTGCTCTGCCCGCTCGAAGATCGCGGCGCGATCGCCCCGCTCCACCAGGTGCCCCTTCTCCATCACCACGATCTCGTCGGCGATGTCGGCGACCACCGACAGGTCGTGGCTGATAAAAATCACGCCGATATTGCGCTTGCGCTGCAGCTCCGCCACCAGGGCCAGGATCTGCGCCTGGATGGTCACGTCCAGGGCCGTGGTCGGTTCATCGGCGATCAGCAGTTTGGGCTCGTTGATCAGCGCCATGGCGATCATCACCCGCTGGCGCATGCCACCGGAAAACTGGTGCGGATACTGGTCTATGGTGGCCGCGGGGTCCCGCAGGCCCACCTCGCCCAGCAATTCCAGGGCCCGCTCCCGGGCGGCGGCCTTGCTCACCTTGCGGTGATACACCAGGGGTTCAATAAGCTGCTCGCCGATGGTCATGTAGGGGTTGAGACAGGTCATCGGATCCTGGAAGATCATGGCGATATCGCGGCCGCGGATCTCCCGCAACTGGGCCTCGCTCATCGCCAGCAGGTCCCGCCCCTCGAAGTGGGCAGTGCCGTGTTCCACGCTGGCCGGTGGCGTGGGCAGCAGGCCCAGCAGGCTGTAGCAGCACACGGACTTGCCGGAACCGGATTCGCCGATGATCGCGGTGATCTTGCCGGACTCGACGTCAAAGCTGATCCGGTTGACCGCGGTGACGCGCCCGTTGCGGGTAGTGAAGTCGACTTGCAGGTCGCGCACGCTGAGCAGGGCCATGGCCGGTCAGTCTCCGGAGCCGCGTACGTCCAGCGCATCGCGCAGGCCGTCGCCGAGGAAGTTGAGGGCAAACAGGGTCAGGGTCAGGGCGGCACCCGGAAAAATCAGCAGCCAGGGGTACTCTTCCATGGTCTCCGCCCCGTAGGAGATCAACAGACCCCAGGAGGTCGCCGGCGGCTGCACGCCCAGCCCGAGAAAGCTGAGGAATGCCTCCAGCAGCATGACGCTGGGAATGGTCAGGGTGGTGTAGACAATGATCGGCCCCAGCGCGTTGGGCACCAGGTGGCGGCGCACGATGGTGGCCGGCGACAGGCCCAGGGAGATGGCGGCTTCCACGAACTCCTGCTGGCGCAGGGACTGCACCTGGCCGCGCATGATGCGCGCCATGGTCAGCCACTCCACGGCGCCGATGGCCAGGAACAACAGCAGCAGGTTGCGCCCGAATACCACCATCAGCAGCACGATAAAGATCATGAAGGGCAGCGCGTAGAGAATGTCAACCAGCCGCATCATCACCGCGTCCACGCGGCCGCCGACATAGCCCGCCACCGCGCCCCAGGTCACACCAATCACCAGTGCCACCGCGGTCGCCACAAAACCTACCGCCAGCGAAATACGGCCGCCGTACATGATCTGGGTCAGCAGGTCGCGGCCAAAAATGTCCGTGCCCAGCCAGTGCGCCGCCGAGGGTGGCGTGGCGCCCATGTCCAGGTTCTGGGCATCGTGGGCGTAGGGGGCCAGCCAGGGTGTCAGCAGCGCAATGATGACGAATAACAGCAGTACCCAGAGGCCGAACAGGGCCAGCCGGTTCTTGCGCAGCCGGCGCCAGGCATCCTTCCACAGCGAGGTGCCCTGCTCGGCCGTCAGCACCTCACTGTGCGCATCGGTAGTCATTCACGCCTCCCCATACTGGGCGCGCAGGCGCGGGTTGAGCCAGGCGGCCAGGATATCGGACAGCAGATTGAACAGCACAATCAGGGTCGACAGGAACACCGTGGTCCCCAGGATCATGGTGTAGTCGCGGTTGAACGCGGCCTGCACATAGAACCGGCCCAGGCCCGGGATCTGGAAGATGGTCTCGACCACGAAAGACCCCGCCAGCAGACCGGCGAAGGCGGGACCGAGGAAGGCCACCACGGGAATCAGCCCACCCCGGAGGGCGTGGCGAGTCACCACCTGCCACTCTGGCAAGCCCTTGGCGCGGGCGGTGCGGATGTAGTCCTGGGACATGACTTCCAGCATGCCGGCGCGGCCCAGGCGGGCGATGTAGGCGGCGTAGGCCGCTCCGAGGGTCAGGCTGGGCAGGAGCTTGTCGCCGGGGATGTCCCCCCAGCCAGACACCGGCAGCCACTCCAGGTGGATGCCGAACACCAGCACCAGCAGGGGACCGAGCAGGAAGGTGGGCATGCAGATGCCGATCATGGCGACCGACATGGGTATATAGTCCTGGGCGCTATTCGGTTTGAGCGACGCAATCACCCCGGCCAAGCCACCCAGCAGCACCGCCACCAGCAGGGCGTAGGCCCCCAGCTCGGCGGTCGCCGGCAGGCCGGCAGCAATGAGTTCATTGACACTGCGGCCGGGATACTTGAACGATGGCCCCAGTTCGCCGGCGGCGAGGTCGCGCAGGTACGCCAGGTACTGCTGCCCCAGCGGCAGGTCCAGTCGGTACTGGGCCTCCAGCGCCGCCTTGACCTCGGGAATCACCGCTTTCTCGCTGTCAAAAGGGCCGCCGGGTGCGACCCGCACCAGGAAAAACGTCACCGTGATGACCGCCAGGATCACCGGGATCGCCTGCAGCAAACGTCCGCCGATAAAACGCCACATAGACTACTCCAGCTCGAATTCAGTCAACGGCACGTCCTCCAGGTAGATGTACTTCATGTTGACGAAGTCCATCAGGTTGGGCGGCATGCCCTTGACGCTGGGATGCACCAGATGCTTGCTGGAATAGGTATAGATGGGAATGATCGGCATCTGCTCCATCAAGCGGGTTTCCGCCTCGTGGAAAATGGCGAAACGCTCTTCCTGCGTAGCGGCCTGGGGCGCCTGGCGCAGGATCATCTCATCGTAAACCGGGTCGGCAAAGCCTGTATTGTTATTGCCGCCGCCGGTGATGTACAGGTCGAGGAAGTTGTTCGGATCCACATAGTCCCCGATCCAGCCCCGGCGGGCGATCTGGAAATCCATTTCAGACACCGAATCCAGATACACTTTCCACTCCTGGTTGGCCAGGGTAACGCTGATATTCAGGACGTCTTTCCACATCTGCTGCAGGGCCACGGCGATCTTGCGGTGGCTTTCACTGGTGTTGTAGATGAGTTCGAGCCCGGGCCAGCCTTCACCGTCCGGATAGCCCGCCTCGGCCAGCAGCTGGCGGGCCTGCTCGGGGTCGAAGCTGAACAGGCGCGGCGGCTGGTAACCCAGCGTGCCCGGGGGCGTGATGGCATAGGCGGGCTCATTGCTGCCGTACAGCACGTTCCTGGTCAGTGACTCCCGGTCCACCGCCAGCGACAGGGCCCGGCGCACCCGGACATCGTCCAGCGGCGGGCGCTTGGTATTGAGCAGGAAAAAATAGGTACCGAGATAAGGTGCTTCAATAAAGGGGCTGTCGTCCAGCTTGCGGTAGGCAGGAAACTTGGACAGCGGCACATCGTTGGTCACATGCAGCTGGTTGACCCGGAACATGCGCTCCTCGCTGACGAGGTTCTCGGTAGGATAGAACACCACGCCGTTCAGGCGCACCGCATCGGCATCCCAGTAGTGCGGGTTCTTCTCTACCACAATGCGCCGGTTCAGGTGCCACTCCCGCAGCTGGAAGGGGCCGTTGCTGACGATATTGCCCACCCGTGTCCACCGGGTGAACCGATCCGTCGCCTCGCCGAATTTCTCCACCGTGGCGCGCGGTACCGCGAAGCTGCTGTAGTGGTCCAGCAGCTGGAGGAAGTACGGCGTGGGTTCATTGAGCGTGACCTCCAGGGTCATGTCATCCAGCGCCCGCACCCCCAGCAACTCCGGGTCGTCGATCTTGCCGGTGGCGTAGGCCTCGGCATTCAACACCGGGTAGAGCATGTAGGCGTAGAGGTTGCCCATCGCCGGGTCCAGGGCGCGACGCCAGGACCAGACGAAGTCGTAGGCGGTCACCGGCTCGCCGTTGGACCAGCGCCCCTCGGGCTGCATGTGGAAGGTGATCACCCGGCGGTCCTCGCTGAACTCCCAGCTGGCAGCGGCGCCGGGCTCCGGCTCCAGGGTCCAGGGGTTCTTGCGGGTCAGCCCCTCGAACAGCGCATCGATCAGCTTGCTTTCGGGAACGCCGGTAACGACGTGGGGGTCCAGCCCCTGAGGCTCGGAGCCGTTGCCGAAGTGGAGGATACCGTCGCGGTTGCCCTGGGCGACGTTGGATTCCCCGGCGCTGCAGCCGAGCAGACTGGCCAGGATGGCCAGGGGGAGCAGGAGTCTGGAGGCGCGCAGTAGCATGGAGGGGAAGCTACCTTGTTTTGCGCGCCGGCGCCAGCGATTCGCCACGCCTCAGTAGCCCGCCGCGCCGCTGCGAATCCGCTCGAACCATTCCTGGTCAAGCGGCTCGTACTGGCTGGCCCCGGGCTTCAGCACATAGAGCGTATCCGTCACCTGCGCGGGGTCGTAGCCCTGCGAGCGCAAGTCGCCCTTGAGCAACTTGAAAGTGCCGGTGGTGTCGATTTCCCGTTGCACGCGCAGGAACAGGGGGCGAGCGTAGGGCGGCAGTTCCGCCTGCGCATGGGCTGAGAAACTGGCGAGGTCCAGGCTCTCCACACCTTCCGCCAGGCGCAGGGCCGCCATGCCCGCGCGACCATCAGTGCCCGGCACCTCGACACCGTAGACATTGCTGAGTGCAACCTGGGGGTGCTGGTTCAGGATCTCACCCACTTCGTTGGTGGACACGTTCTCACCCTTCCAGCGGAAGGTATCGCCGACGCGGTCGACAAACTGGTAATGCGCAAGGCCGAGCGCGAACCCGACATCGACAGTGCGCATCAGGTCGCCGCTGTTGAACCAGGCATCGCCGGACGCAAACACGTTGCGCAGGATCTTTTTTTCGGTCGCCTCCTTGCTGGTGTAGCCTTCAAATCGCGTCAGCGCCGTAATCTTGCCCAGCAACAGGCCCGGCTCGCCCGGGGCAACCCGGACACAGCGGCCAGCGCTGTCACGGACGACTTCGTCGCGATCCACATCGTACTTCACCAGGGCAGTGGGCAACGCCGAACTGCCCACTGTACAGTCCTTGTTCAGGAGATTGACGAAGCCGATATTACCCTCGCTGGAACCGTAGAACTCTATGACCCGGTCCAGACCGAAGCGGGCCTTGAATTCATGCCAGATATCGGGGCGCAGGCCATTGCCCACCACCGCGCGCAGCGGGTTGTCGGCGTCATCCCGCTGTGCCGGCACGTGCAGCAGATAGCGGCACAACTCGCCGATATAAACGAACGCCGTGGTGCGGTGCTCGCGGACTTCCGGCAGGAACTGGCTGGCGGAAAACTTGCGCCGGATAAACATGCTGGCGCCCGCGAGGAAGGCCGCCCCTGCACCCACCATCAGGCCGGTGGCGTGGTACAGCGGCAGGCATAGATACAGGCGGTCGTTTACCGTGAGCCGCAATCCAACCGCGTGTACCACGCTGGCGATAGCGAGATAGCGCCGGTTGGACAGCAGCGCCGCCTTCGGCAGGCCAGTGGTGCCGGAGGTGAAAATATGAAACGCCGTGTCGCCTATGGTCACCGCAGCGGTCTCCGGCGGGTCATCGCTGTCTGCCGTCGCGGCCTCCACCGCCATGTCCAGGGCCCAGTCCGGGGCGGGAATGGCGCCGGCATCCGGGACAAACAGGTAGTCACCCTCCGCCAGCCCCAGTTCGCTGCGCACTTCCGCTACCGCCTCCAGGCGCTCCTCACCAAACAGCAACTTGCTGGCGTTGGCGGTGGTCACACAGTGCACCAGCGGCCGGTGGGTGAGATTGGTGTTGATCAGCGACGCGATTACCCCCAGCTTGTTCAGGGCAACCACGACCACCATGAACTCGATGCGGTTCTCCATCAACACGCTGACCGTATCACCGCGCTGCAAACCCAGGGACTTGAATACGGCGGCGAAACGGTTGGCCTCGGCATTGAACTGGCTCCAGTTCAGTTCCCGCCCCTCAAAGACGAAGGCGGAGCGTCGCGGGAAGCGGACTGCGTTCTGCGCCACCCGCGCGCCCAGGCAGTCGGGGGCGTCATCCGCTTGCGGTTTCAGCAGTTTCCTGGCCTTGATCAGGCCGGGGACTTCGCGCAGGGTCCTGAGTACGTCTTTTTTTATCACCGGGGGCTCCGCTTTGGGGTCAAAGGGGTAAGATACCGCGTCAAACGACTCTTGTAACGCCAACCGGACGCACTTTTGCAGCGGGGTAACCCAGTGGACGAATACCAGCAACTCCAGAAGCACTTTGCGCGCCTCAACGACCTGGCCCATGTGCAGTCCATCGCCAACTGGGACGAGGCGGCCATGATGCCCGCCGGGGGTGGCGAAGCCCGCGGCCAGGCGCTCGCCACCCTGGAGGTGATCATGCACGGCATGCTCACCGAGCCGCGCGTGGCGGGCTGGATCGAGGGCGCCAGCGAACAGCCGCTGGACCCGTGGCAGAGCGCGAACCTGCGGGAAATGGCCCGCAGCTACCGTCAGGCTACCTGCATGCCCGCAGACCTGGTGGAGCGCCAGCGACTGGCCACCTCCCGCTGCGAGCAAGCCTGGCGCCGCTATCGGGCGGAGAACAACTGGCAGGCCATGGCGCCGCTGTTGCAGGAGGTGGTGACCCTGGCCCGCGAAGAGGCGGCGGTGCGCGCCGACGCCTCGGGCCTGTCGCGCTACGACGCCCTGCTCGACACCTATGAACCGGGCATGACCTGCGCCCGCCTGGATCCGCTGTTCGGGGACCTGAAGGCATTCCTGCCCGGCCTGCTGGACGAGGTCCTGGCACGCCAGGCAGCCGGGCCCCTGCTCACACCCGAGGGCAGTTTCAGCATCGAGGAGCAACGCCAGCTGGGACTGGAGATCATGCGCACCCTGGGTTTCGACTTCGAGCACGGGCGCCTGGACGTCAGCCATCACCCGTTCTGTGGCGGCGTCCCCAGTGATGTCCGTATCACCACCCGCTATCGCAACGATGAATTTCTGGCGGCGCTGATGGGCGTCATCCACGAAACCGGTCACGCCCTCTACGAGCAGGGCCTGCCCGCTAACTGGCGCCAGCAGCCGGTGGGCCAGGCGCTGAGCATGGCGATGCACGAGAGCCAGTCCCTGCTCATGGAAATGCAGGCCTGCCGCTCGCGGGACTTCCTGCACTACCTGACGCCGCATCTGCAGAAAGCCTTCGCCGCCGCCGACCCGGCCTCCCCGGCCTGGCAGGAAGACAACCTGCACCGCCTGTTCACCCGGGTCAAGCGCGGCTACATCCGGGTCGATGCCGACGAAGTGAGCTATCCTCTACATGTAATACTGCGCTATGAACTGGAGCGCGACCTGATGGAGGGGCGCATGGAGGTGACCGAAATTCCCGAGGCCTGGGACCAGCGCATGCAGCAATACCTCGGGCTCTCCACCGCCGGCAACTACACGGATGGCTGCCTGCAGGATGTGCACTGGCCTGCGGGTCTGTTCGGCTACTTCCCCACCTACACCCTCGGGGCAATGACTGCGGCGCAGCTGTTTGCCACCGCGCGCACCGACATCCCGGAACTGCCACGGCAATTGGCCGGCGGTAATTTCTGCGCGCTGCTGGGCTGGCTTCGCGACAAGGTCCACGGACAGGGCAAACTGCTGGACTACGACGGCTTGATGACCCGGGCGACGGGCAGCCCGCTGCAGGCGCGGTATTTCCGCGACCACCTGCAGCAGCGCTACCTGGACGCCCGGTAGGCGGACTGCGGAGAGGCAAGGCCATGGACAAACTCAGCGCCCAGGATGCCGGCTTCCTGAAGATTGAAACGCCGCGCTGCCCCTTTCACGTCGCGGCGCTGGTGGTCCTGTCGCCGCCGGACAAGGCGCCCGCCAACTACCTGCGCCAGCTGGCGCGCAAGTGCGGGCGGCTGAACGAGATCCTCCCCGCTTTCAACAAGCGCCTGCAGGACCCGGAGGATTTGTCGGCGGCGGCTTGGATTTCGGCGGACAACTACCACCCCGAAAACCATGTCTTCCACTACGCCCTGCCAACGCCGGGGCGGATGCCCGACCTGCTGCAACTGGTGACCCGCGCTCACGAGCGGGCTCTGGACCGCTCCCGGCCACTGTGGGAGCTGCACCTGATCGAGGGGCTGCCGGGCGGTCGCTTCGCCCTGTACTGCAAGACCCACCACGCGCTGGTCGACGGCATCGGCGCCATGCGCATGATCCAGAGCCTGTTCAGTACCGACCCGACACAGAAGATCGACCTGCGCAGAGTGCGCCGGCAGCCTACCCGTCAGCACAGCCATCACAGCGTATTCGAACAACTCGGCGGGGTCGCCAAGAGCGTGGCGAAGCAATACCAGGCGTTGCCACAGCTGTCGCGCCTGTTGCTGCACATGGGTGCGGACATCCTCAAAGGCAACACCGAGGCGATGCGCCTGCCCTTCACCGCGCCGCGCACGATCTTCAACACCGAACTGGAATCGCGCCGCAGCCTCAGTATCTGCGACCTGCCGCTGAAAACGGTCAAACGCATCGCCCACCAGCACGGCGGCACCGTGAACGACGTCCTGCTGGCCATCTGCGGCGGCGCCCTGCGGCGCTACCTGCTGGCCCATACCGCCCTGCCGCGGGACTCCCTGATTGTCGGCATGCCGATGTCCCTGAAAGCCAGCGGTGATCGCGAGGGCAACCGCCTGAGCTACATCCTCAGCCCGTTTTTTACCGAGGAAAAGGATGACCTGCGCCGGCTGCGGCGGGTCATCCGCACCACCCGCTCCGCCAAGGCGGAAATGACCGCCATGTCGGTTACCGCCGCCGAGGACTTCTACGCCCTGCTGATGGTGCCCGCGGTACTGCTCACCCTCAGCGGCAACGCCGAGCGGGTGAGGCCCGCCATCAACGCCATTTTTTCCAACGTACCGGGGGCCAGGACCGCGCTGTACCTCGACGGCGCGCGGATGGAAGCCCTGTACCCGCTCTCCATCATCACCCACGGCATGGGCCTGAATATCACGGTCGTCAGCCAGGCGGACAGGCTCTGTTTCGGCATCGCAGCCTGTCCGACCAGGCAGGCGGATATCGAGCAGCTGCCGAAGTTTATTCGGGAGAGTTACCGGGCGCTGTCGACCGCGTCGCGCAAGGGGTCCTGATTCAGGGAACAAGACCGCGAAAAGACGCTTGCAGCATTGCGTCCAGCTATTGGTATAATGCGCGCCCCCGCCGGTGTAGCTCAGTCGGTAGAGCAGCTCATTCGTAATGAGAAGGTCGTAGGTTCGATTCCTATCTCCGGCACCACTCTATCAATAAAATCAATTATTTAGACGTTATTTGTGATTTATCCCTATATAGATCCCCACTAAGCGAAAGTGGTGCATCAACGCTCCCAGTAACCGCGTTGCCGCCCTCACCCCAAACTCCACCGACGGAATCAATAGCGCGGATCGGCTCGTCAGCTGAACTACCTGCGGCCGCCGACAGGCCCACTACACCCCCTTACCCGCTCTCAAGCCATACCACCTCCCCGACTGGCTCCAGCAATGCCGCATTCTTGTTCCGGGAATTGCCAATACTCGACGCCAGCGGGTGTAGGACCAACGGGAATTTCAGTTCCGCACGAAATAGCGGATCATCGGGCGGTATCTCCGCGGCATTGTCCAGCCAGCGGACGCACTCCTCCCGTGACAGCATGACTGGCATACGCGAATGCCAGGGCAGGAATTCTGGGGCAGCCTCCGTGGTGATCAGGGTGCAGGACCATAAGGGGACCTCGTTACCTCGCCAGACGTCCCACAGTGCCGCCACGGCCAGAGTGCTGTCTTCGTTGGTTATCAGCCACGGCTGCTTGTGACCCTGCTCTGTGCGCCATTCAATGAAACTGCTCATCGGGACAATGCCACGCTGGCTCTTGAAGGGGCCGCGGAATGCCGGGCTTTGGGTCAGCGACTCGGCGCGGGCATTGAACATGCTGTATTTCGTGCTGACCTCTTTTGCCCATGAGGGGGTGAGCCACCAGCGGGCCAATTCCCCCTGCCCGTCGTGAAGCAGCAGCACATCTTCGGTGGGCGCGACGTTGTAGCGTGGCGGTGGTAAGCGTACATCGATGCCCAGAGAATCCAGCAGGTTCTGGAGGCCGGGCATCTCGGTAACGTTGAAACGGCCACACATCGAGCCTGTCTCCGAAGGGACTCTGTGCTTGAGTGTAGTCAATCTGATCCAGAGACGGTGGTTTTCCTGCAACTCATGGAGCGTACCTGGATCACGATCATCACACGGCATGTTTTGGACCCATTCGTCGTGGGTGTTATAGTCCAGCCAACAACGAAAAGCCCCGATGAATGGACGAGCAGGCTGTCTCAGGCATGGATAAGAAGCAATTCAGCGAGAGGGACATCTGCACCAAATTCA
>CAMYIZ010000054.1 GCA_947258585.1 uncultured Haliea sp.
CCGGCAACCACTCCCCATCGCGCTGCAGCCAGGCGCCGCGCCGGCTGCCGCGCCCTTTCGACGGCGCCAGCCGGCGGCCGTAATAGATCACGTCCTGCGGCGCGCTGCCCCCCGCGGCACCTGGCAGCGAGCGAAACTCGACAAACAGCCCACCCAGTGCTGCGGCCTCGCGCATTGCCGCCTGGCGTCGCTGACGCTTGCTGGGCAGGAAATGGGTCAGCGGTGCCAGCGCGACCAGGATAATGAACGCAATCAGCAGATAATTCACCGGCGGGCGCTCCTGACGCAGGTCAACGATGGAGTCAAAGTGGACAGCAACTGCCTGGGCGCAGCTTGCTTGGGCGGCATTGTATGCTATAACAGGACCTGATTTCTCTGGCACGCTATGGGGGTTGTGAATGTCCAATTACAAGAAACTGATTATCGCCGTTGACCTGAGTGAAGATTCCGCGGCCGTGGCGGAAAGCGCGAAAGGGCTGGTTGCCGGCACCGGCGCCGAACTGCATCTGATACATGTGATCGAGCCCCTGAGTTTTGCCTATGGCGGCGACATTCCCATGGATTTTTCCGGAATCCAGGACGAAATCCACCAGCAGGCTGCGCAACAGCTGGGCCGCTTTGGCGAGCAGTACGGTATTGCCCCCGAGCGCCAGCACATCGTACTCGGTCGGCCGGAAGTGGAGATCCACAGCAAAGCCGAGGAGATCGGCGCGGACCTGATCGTTGTCGGCAGTCACGGCCGCTACGGCCTGGCGCTGTTAATGGGTTCTACCGCCAACGGGGTTCTGCACGGCGCAACCTGTGACGTGCTCGCGGTGCGGGTCGGCTCCAAGAAGAAATCCTGAAGAAGGCATCGGCTGCTCCCGGACGGACAGCCAGCCAGCGGGGTTCAGGGCCGATGTGGACCGGACCCGATCGGCCCCGCCTGGCGCCCCGGCCCCGCCAAAAAGGCAGCGAGCTCGGCGGGGCCGAACGGCCAGCCGAGTTCCTCGCCGTCACGGCGCTTGAGCACGGGAATCCGCAGGCCGTAAGCCGCGAACAGATCCTCCGAATCGCTGATATCCACCTTGATATAGTCCCCGGCAAGACCTGCAAGGCTGGCCTGCTGCAAGAGCAGCTCGGCCTGCTCGCAAAGATGACAGGCACTGGTCCCGTACAAGATTGGCTGGTCCTGACAAAGCTCTGGCACCGACGCGCTCCCTGTTGTTTAATGCCCGTCGCGTGTAATTACCGGCGGGCCCGTTAGCATTGCGGTCGTTACCGACCGGAGGTTATGATCAGGCGGTACAGTATTCTGAACCGCATAATAGCAAAGCCTGGAGTACCTGACGTGGCACTGTTTTCCCAACCCACCGCTCGCGCACTGGCGATACTTGATCTGCTGATGGCCAATCCGCAGCAGGCCTTTGGCCTGACCGAAATGACCCGGCGCCTGAACCTGAACAAGGCCACCTGCCACGCTATTCTCACCACCATGTCAAATTACGGCTTCCTGGTCCAGCACCCGAAAACCAAAGCCTACCGCCTGGGGCCATCCATTGTGGCCGCCGGAAACGCCGCCTTTGCCCAGTTTCCGGTACTGGAATACGCGCGCCCGGAGCTGGAGAGCCTGAACAGCGATCTCGGCCTGGGTTTCGCCGTGACCGCCCGCTCCAAGCTGCACCAGGTGCTGTTGGCTCTGTACGGCAACGCCACGCCGCTGATGGACTCCTTCCAGCTCGGCCTGCGCTTGCCCAACACGGCACCCATCGCCGCCTGTTTCACCGCGTTTTCACCGGCCAAGCAACTGGAAGCCTGGCTGACGCGGGCTCACGAGTCCCGGGGGGGCTACAACGAACGCCTGGACCAGAAACTCAGGGTTTCGGTCATCGCCATCCGCGCCCGCGGTTTCGAGGTGACCCTCAAGACCCGGGCAGAGGAAGAGCTGACCCGGGAACTGACCCGCATCCACCAGGCCTGGAGCCTGGAGGAACTGGAACAGGCCACCAACAAATACCAGCAGGATGCCTGCCTGGAGCACTACCACCTGGACCGGATTGACCCCAAGGCCCGCTACGATGTCAGCACCATCGCCGTGCCGGTTTTTGTCTACCGGCAGGTGCCGGTGATGTGCTTCGTCGCCGGCTCCATCGCCGGGCCGGTCACCGGTGCGCAGATCGAGGATATCGCCGGGCGCATGAAGCAGTCAGCCGACCGGGTCACCCGTCTTGCCAGCGGCCACGAACACAGCGCCTGACGCCTTGACTACCGGTAGCGATTACGCCGCGCGCAAGGCGTTCTTCGACCGCGTGCTAACGGTCTACGGGCGCAAGCCGGTACTGGAAGCCCTGCTGGACCCCGCCCTGTCCATTCATGCCCTGCATATCGCGGACAGCAATCGCGACGGCGGCGTGATGGCGGAGATTCTCCGGGAGGCAAACCGCCGCGGGATCAGCCCCCGCTATCACGCCAGGGCAGAATTGGCGCGCATATCCCGCAACGGCCGTCAGGACCAGGGGGTCGCCGCCGACATTCATTGCCCGGCATTCCGCAGGCTGGAGGACTATCTCGGGAGCTTGCCCCCGTCGCCAGCGCAGCGCCTGCTGGCACTGGACGGCATCACCAACCCGCAGAACCTGGGCATGATCATTCGCTCTGCTGCCGCCGGGAACATTGACGGAATTGTGCTGGCCAGGCGCGGCAATGCGGCGCTGGGGCCACTGGTGATCAAGGCCAGTGCCGGCACCGTGTACCGGGCACCGCTGCTGGCCTGCGAGGATCTGTCGACAGCGCTGAAAGCCTGCAAAACCGCCGGTTTCAGCGTCTGCAGCCTGCGTGCCGACGCCCGCGAAAGCCTGTTCAGCTACCGCCCCCAGGCACACTGTGTGTATGTCCTGGGCAATGAGACCGACGGGGTATCTGCCGCCACCGATGCCCTGGCCGACGTGGCCCTGGCCATCCCGATGCGCAACGGCGTCGAGTCGCTGAACGTGGCGGTGACCGCCAGCCTGATCGCCTTTGCCGGTTGTTTCGAAACCGGCTATTTGGACAGGTAGCTCATCGCCTCTTCAAGACCGCGCAAGGTCAGGGGATACATGTGGCCGTCGACCAGCTTGTGGGTCATGGCCGTGGACTGGGTGTACTCCCATTCTTCCTTTGGCACCGGGTTGATCCAGATGAGTTTTTCGTAGGTCTGGCGCAGGCGCCGCATCCAGACCTCCCCGGCCTCCTCGTTCCAGTGCTCCACCGAGCCCCCGGGCTGGGCGATCTCGTAGGGTGACATGGCGGCATCGCCGATAAAGATCACCTTGTAGTCGTGGCTGTACTTGTGCATAACGTCAAGCAGCGGCAAGCGCTCATTGTGCCGGCGCACGTTGTTGCGCCACACGCTTTCGTAGATGAAATTGTGGAAGTAGAAGTATTCCATGTGCTTGAACTCGGTGCGCGCTGCCGAGAACAGCTCCTCGCAGACGCGCACGTGCGGGTCCATGGAACCGCCCACGTCGAAGAACAGCAGCACCTTCACCGCATTGTGCCGCTCCGGGACCATCTTGATGTCCAGCAGGCCGGCGTTGCGGGCAGTGGAGCGAATGGTGTCGTCGAGGTCGAGTTCGTCCGCCGCGCCGGTACGGGCAAATTTGCGCAGCCGCCGCAGGGCGACCTTGATATTGCGGGTGCCCAGTTCCACGCTGTCATCCAGGTTCCGGAACTCGCGCTTGTCCCAGACTTTGACCGCCTTGCGATTGCCGCCATTGGGCCCGACCCGGATACCCTCGGGATGGTATCCCTGCTGCCCGAAGGGCGAGGTACCGCCGGTGCCGATCCATTTATTGCCGCCCTGATGGCGCTTCTTCTGCTCCTCCAGGCGCTTCTTGAACTCCTCGATCAGCTTTTCCAGGCCGCCGAGGGATTCAATCCTGGCCCTGTCTTCCTCTGACAGCTGTTTCATGAACTCGGCGCGCAACCAGTCATCGGGGATGATTGCCTCGATGACGTCGTCCAGGGCTTCCAGTTCCTTGAAATGCAGGCCGAATGCGCGGTCAAAACGATCGAAATATTTTTCGTCCTTGACCAGGCAGGCGCGGCTGAAATAATAGAAGTCGTCGATGGAGCCGAACGCCACGTGCTGTTTCAGGCCCGCCAGCAAGTCCAGCAGCTCGCGGGTCGTCACGGGAACGCCGGCATCGCGCAAGCCGTGGAAAAAATTGACCAGCATGGAGCTAGCGGGTTTCCCGGCGGTGCATGAACGCGAGGCGCTCCAGCAGGTGCACATCCTGCTCGTTCTTCAGCAGCGCACCGTAGAGAGGCGGTATGGCCTTGCTGGCATCGCGGTTCTTGAGCACTTCGTCGGGGATATCATCGGCCAGAATCAGCTTCAGCCAGTCGATGAGCTCGGACGTGGATGGCTTTTTCTTCAGGCCGGGAATCGAGCGCAAATCGAAGAACACCTCCATCGCTTCCTGCACCAGGGCCTGGGCAATGCCCGGGTGGTGCACATCGATAATCTTGCGCATGGTGTCGCGATCGGGGAAGTTGATGAAGTGGAAAAAACAGCGGCGCAGGAAGGCGTCCGGCAGCTCCTTCTCATTGTTGCTGGTGATGATGATGATGGGGCGCTGCTTCGCCTTGATGGTCTCGCCGGTTTCGTAGACGAAGAACTCCATCCGGTCCAGCTCCACCAGCAGGTCGTTGGGGAACTCGATGTCGGCCTTGTCCACCTCGTCAATGAGCAGCACCACCTGCTCCTCGGACTCGAATGCCTCCCACAGCTTGCCCTTCTTGATGTAGTTGGCGATGTCCTGGACCTTGGCGTCGCCAAGCTGGGAGTCGCGCAGGCGCGATACTGCATCGTATTCATACAGGCCCTGCTGGGCCTTGGTGGTGGACTTGATATGCCACTGGATCAGGCGCTTGCCGAGGCCGAGGGCCACCTCCTCGGCGAGCATGGTCTTGCCGGTGCCGGGCTCGCCCTTGATCAGCAGCGGCCGCTGCAGTGTCACTGCGGCATTAACTGCCATCCGCAGGTCGTCCGTGGCAACGTAGCGTTCGGTTCCCTCAAATTTCATAGTCAGTCCATCACAGCTCAAAAAGGAAAGCGGACAAGGGTAGCGATGGCGGCGGTGCTAATCAAGGCGATTTGTCGCCGTCAGCATCCGCACGCATGCCGCGCACCGCCGGATCCGCGGCTGTACCCTGAGCCTGCTCGAAGCGGCGCTGCCAGATCGCCAGCTTGCGCCGCCGGCGCCGCCAGTACACCAGGGCGCCGGCCAGGATCGCCACCAGCAGTATGCCAGCCAGGCTCAGGGCGGGTCCCCTGAGATCCTCTTCGGGTATCTCCGGTGGCCGGGTACTGATGCTGGGCGCCGCCGCCGGGGCAATCACCTCGACATACAGTGGCAGCTCCCGCTGCAGCGTCTCACCCTTCATCTCCACCAGCAGCTGATAGCGGCCACCGCGCTCAAAGGCAGGGATGGTCACCCGGTACTCACCGGTCACCGGCAGCGGATAGCTGCCCGTCACGTCGATCGTCTCGCGAAAATCATCCGGCCCGGTAATCAGCACAGTGATGGCAAACAGCTGCATCAGTTCCTGACTTTTGATGACTTCGCCGCTGTCGCGCAGGCGAATACCCAGCTCGGTGACCCTGCCCGCGGGCAGGCTGTTGGGCAACGGATCGACCTCCAGCTGCAGGTCGGAGATCACCGAGACCCGGCTGCGGGCGCCGTTCGGCGCCGCCAGGGTCCATGCACCCCGCTCCGGGGCGTCTACCGTCACCAGCGCGAACTGCCTGCTCCGGAACCATTCCACACCCTCACGGGTATCGTCCGGGTGATACTCGACCCCCGAGGGACTCATCAGTGTGAGTTCGGCGGCGGGTTCGTCGTAGAACACCAGCGCGGTGAACTCGTCGACACTGTCATCGATCAGGAAGATGTTGCCGACTACGGGAACCCGGGCGGAGGGTGCGACCATTTCCAGCGACTGGACGAAAATCCCGGTCAGGTCCCCGGCAGTCTCCGCCTTCTCCGCTATGCCGGCAGTGGTGTCCGCCAGCGCTCGCAAGAAGGTCCAGTCGGCCTCGTCGGACAGGGCGATCGTATGCACGGGAATTCCAATGGCGCCGAGGTCGGGCGCGGTGCTCGCCAGCAAATCCCGGGCCGCCGCAGCATTCGCCATCGGCGATGGCGACAGGTCGACCTTGCCGTCGGTCAGCAGAACCACGCTGGTCCGATACGCGGAACTCAGGCTGCCCAGATCATAGGTCGCCGCGGCCAGCGCGGCGGGGATATTGGTGCGCTGCCCGGAATTGTCGATCAGGGCTACCGCTTCAAGTGCCTGCTCCCGCCAAGCGGCATTGACGGTGCCGTGGGGCACGATCTGCTCTACCGTTTCGCCGAAGATCCAGACGCCCGCGCGTGCACCCTCCGGCAGCAGGCGCACGATAAGCTCCAGCGCCGGCCCGCGCAGGTTGTCGGGATCCGACTGCTTCATGCTGCCGGATATGTCGATCAACAAGCGCAGGTCCGGTTGCTGGCCCAGCGGTGCCTGGGCGTAAACCCGGGTAGCGGCCAGCAGGCTCGCCAACAACAACAGTCCGGCGGCCAGTAGAACGGGAATTCTCGTGCTCAGCGTGGGCATGGTGAATCCTCCTTGCAGTTCCGGGTGGTGGTTCACTGTCTGCGCAGGAACAGGATACGCAGCAGCAGGGTCAATACCAGGGCCGCCCCGAGAGCGGCCCCGAGCGGGCGCAAGGCGTGCTGGGCCGCTTCCGGGCCCGCAGTCAAAATCTGAAAGCCTGCGACCACCAGCGCCGGCGCCAGCGTGTCAACTCCTTCATAAGGATAGGCCGGGGTCAGCAGCAGGGCCAGCCCGGTCAACAACAGCAGCCAGCGCCAGACCGGCTGCCAACTGCGCCGCAGCCACCAGAACAGACAGCACAGGGCCAGCAGCGCAGACCCAAGATAGACCGCCAGTGCAATGAAGTAGCTCTGGTCCTGAATCATCTTGCCTCCTCGTCAACCCAGTGAATGATGTGTTCTTCGTGACTGTCCGGGTGTACATGGTCCTCTGGCAGGGTGCGCCCCCGCACTGAAATACCCGCGCGGTGCACCGACTCCGGATCCCCGGACAGCAGGGGATGCCAATCGCGCAGGGGCTCGCCCCTGGCGCGCAGGCGATAGGCACAGGTGGGGGGCAACCAGCCCAGCGGCTCCTGATTGCCTGGCGTCAGGGTGACGCAGTCCGGTACCAGCGCGCTGCGCCGGGGGTAGTCGGTGCAGCGGCAGCTGGTGGTATCCAGGTAGCGGCAGCTCACCCGGGTGTAAAACACCTCGCCACTGTCCTCGTCCTGCAGCTTGTGCAGGCAGCAGCGGCCACAGCCATCGCAGAGCGCTTCCCACTGCGTTGGCGTCAGTTCCTGCAGCGGTTTCTGCCACCATTCATTCACTTGCTTGATCCCGCGAGCGGGCACTTTCCCGCTGGCGCAGCTCTGCGTCGGTGGGTGGCATCTGCAGGAAAAACCCCTGGGCCGCAATGGCGTCCAGCACTTCGCCTGCCCGCACCCGGGCCAGCTTGCGACTGGCGTCCAGCGCCAGCACCATCACCGGCTGTGGCTCACCGAACTGGGCCAGGAGCGCTTCCGGGACGTCTGCCAGCCCCTGGGCCTTGTCGACGTACAAATACATCTCGGGCTTGCGCGGGCTGCGGAATATTTGGCAAACACGCTTCATGCAGCCTCTCCCAGCGCGCGACGCAGCGGCGCAATCACCCGCTGTGCCCGCCAGCCGCCCCAGGCGGGCGGGTCCGGCAGCTCCGCGCCCAACTGCTGGCGCAGCAGGATTTCGTAATCCCTGGCCTGCAACAGCGCTTCCGGCGCCACGCCCAGGTCCCGGGCAATTTTCTTCGCCCGGGCTTTCAGCGACTGCAACTGCTTGCGCTGGGCGGGCTCCAGCGGCTGCGGCAGGCGCGGCGGCAGCGCTGCTTCGGGTTGTTCACGCTGGGCTGCCAAGACGGCCAGCAGGGCCTCGCCGTCCCGGCGCAGGGCGCCCGGGCTGAGACAACCGGTTCGCTCCAATGCCGCGGAGTCCTGCGGATCTGACTCGGCCAGCACCAGGCAGGCATTGTCGTCTATGATCCAGCCCCGGGGCTTGTTGCGCTGGCGGGCGGTTTCCTCGCGCCAGGCGCAGAGGGCGTGCAGCCGCCCGGTCGCGCGCCGGTCAAGCTTCCAGGCAGACTTGATACGCAGGGCAAAACTGGGCGCCTCGGCGCGAAAGGCAGCGAGCGTATCCGCACCATCCGCCAGCACCCAGTCCAGTTTGCCCTGGGCCACACACGCCGCCTGCAGTTTGCGCCAGACCGGCAGCAGGTGGGCGACATCCTGTGCCGCGTATTCGCACTGGGAAGCGGTCAGGGGGCGCTGCAACCAGTCCGAGCGGGTCTCGCCCTTCGGCAGGTCGACACCCTCCATGTCCAGCACCAGTGCCCGGTAGCCCATACCGAAACCGTGATCGACCAGAGCCGCGGCGCGCTGGGTATCGAACAGCGGTTCCGGCAGCACATTGAGCCAGCGATCGAACACCTCGAGATCTTCACTGGCCGAATGCAGCACCTTGACGGTGCGCGGATCCCGCAACAGGACCCGAAGCGGTTCCAGATCGGTGAGCGGCAGCGGGTCGACCAGCCAGGCCTTGTCGCCAAAACACAGCTGTACCAGCGCCACCTCCGGGTAGAAGGTATCGCGGCGCATGAATTCGGTGTCTACCGCCACAGCCTCGGCGCCCGCGCTCGCCGCCAGTACCTCGCGCAGGGCCGCGTCGCTCTCTACCAGTTCCCACTCCATGTTCAGGACTCCTGTGCCAGCTGACGGCGACCGGTGAAGGCGTGGGCCAGGGTGCTGCCGTCCACGTACTCCAGTTCACCGCCCAGGGGCACCCCGTGGGCAATGCGCGACACGCGGATACCCCGTGGCAACAGCATGTCCGATAGATAGTAGGCAGTAGCCTCGCCTTCCACGGTGGGATTGGTGGCCAGGATTACCTCGGTAATACCCTCTTCCACCACCCGGGCCTGGAATCGGTCCAGGCCGATTTCCCGGGGGCCGATACCGTCGATCGGCGACAGGTGACCCATGAGGACAAAATACAGGCCGCGATAACTGCCGCTTTGCTCCACCGCCAGCACATCGCCCGGCGTCTCCAGCACGCAGATGGTCTGGTGATCACGGCGTGGGTCACTGCAGATTTCACAGATCTCCAGCTCGGTGAAATTGCGGCAGCGACTGCAGTGATCCACGCGATCCATGGCAGTCTGCAGCGCGTCGGCCAGAGCGAGGGCCCCGTCGCGGTCGCGCTCCAGCAGATGCAGGGTCATGCGCTGGGCTGACTTCGGGCCAACGCCGGGCAGGCAGCGGAGAGCGTCCATCAGGTTGCTGAGGGCGGGGCTGAATTTCATGCAATTCTCAGAATGGCAGCTTGAAGCCGGGAGGGAGGTTGATGCCGGAGGCGAACCCGGCCATGGTTTCCTTGTTGCGGGCCTCGACCTTGCGTACCGCGTCGTTGACCGCGGCTGCCAGCAAGTCCTCCAGCACTTCCTTCGGCTCGCTTAGCACGGAATCGTCAATGCGCACCCGCTTCACATCGTGGCGGCCGGTCATGGTGACCGTCACCAGGCCCGCGGCAGCCTCGCCGTTGACCTCGGCCCGGGCCAGTTCTTCTTGCGCCTTCTGCATGTCGGCCTGCATTTTCTGGGCCTGCTGCATCAGGTCGTTGATGCCTTTCATATCATCTCCTCAGGAATCCAGGGGGGTAATCGAGGCGCGATCCAGCTCACCGTCGAAACGCTGGATCAGCTGTTGCAGCAGTGGATCGTGCTCGATGGCCTGTTCCGCCTCCAGCTGCCGCTCCCTGGCCCGCAGGGCGCTGCGCTGGGCGGGCGTGGCCGTCGCCGGCTGGCCGGGTTCTATGGAGACAGACACCGGGGTGTCGAAGTAGTTCTGCAGTGCCAGGCGAATACGGTCCGCATGGCCGGGATTGAACAGGGCGAGATTGGATTCGTCCAGCACAAACTGAAAGTCCGTGCCCTGCTGGGACTGCAGCGCGCAGTGCGACGCAATATTCTGGACGATGCCAGCCAGCCCCAGCTTTGCCAGCAGTTCAGGCCAGTCCTCCGGGGCCACCAGCGGTGGGGCCGTGGCGCGGTCAATACGCGGAGCGGGGGCGGAACCGGTGGCGGCCGGCACCGCGGGCTGGGGCCGCGCTGCGGAATGGGCTGGCGGC
>CAMYIZ010000055.1 GCA_947258585.1 uncultured Haliea sp.
CCATGCCGGATGCCAAACCCGCTCGCAGCGTGCGCGGCCAGACGGCAGCGCAAGATCACCGCAGGAACGCGCGCCGCATGCGCCCGCAGTGGAGAAAAAGGGTCTTCCCGACCGGGAGCGACGCAGCGGCCGTCAGGCCGCCACGGGAACGAAGGTTCCACCGAGCGACGCAGCGGCCGCCAGCCCGCCAGGGGAACGAAGGTTCCACCGAGTGTCGCGGCGGCCGCCAGGCGACCGGCGAATTCCCGGTACGAGACGGTACTAGAGCCCAGCGCCCGCAGGCAGTACACTGCCGCAATGGCCCAACACATCCCCGCCACCCTGGTCGACCCCTTCCAGCGCCGGATCAGCTATCTGCGCCTGTCGGTCACCGACCGCTGCGACTTCCGCTGTGTGTACTGCATGGCGGAGGACATGCAGTTCGTGCCCAAACCCCAGGTGCTGACGCTGGAGGAACTGTACCGGGTGGCCGAGGCCGCGGTCGGGCTGGGCGTGCGCAAGATCCGCCTCACCGGCGGCGAGCCGCTGATTCGCAACAACATCCTGTCACTGGTACAGCGCCTGGGCCAGCTGCCCGGCCTGGACGTGCTGGCGCTGACCACCAACGGTTCGCGCCTGGCGGAACTGGCTGCGCCGCTACACACTGCCGGTGTCAGCCGGATCAATATCAGCCTCGACAGCCTGCGACCCGGGCGTTTCCGCGAATTGACCCGGTTCGGCGACCTGGACCGGGTGATCGCCGGGGTGGATGCCGCGGTCGCCGCCGGTTTCGAGCGGATCAAGCTCAACGCCGTGATCCTCCGGGGCCGGAATGACGATGAAGTGCTGGACCTGGTGGACTTCGCCCGCCAGCGCGGGATAGACATTGCCTTCATTGAGGAAATGCCGCTGGGGCGCATCGATGAACACAGCCGGGAGCTCAGTTTCTGCAGCAGTGCCGAGCTGGAACAGCTCATTGGCAACCGCTATCCGCTGCAACCGCAGGGGGATCCTGTCGGCAGTGCCGGCCCCGCCCGCTACTTCAGCATGGCCGACAGCCGCAGCCGGGTTGGCTTTATCTCACCGCACAGCAACAACTTCTGCCACCTCTGCAACCGGGTGCGCGTTACCGTGGAGGGGCGCCTGTTACTCTGCCTGGGCAACGAACATTCGGCGGATCTGCGGCCAGTGCTGCGGGCCACCGGTTCCAGCCGGGCGGACCTGGAGCGCGCGATCGTTGCAGCCATGGCATTGAAGCCGGAAAAACACCACTTCACTCACGGCGAGGAACCCGAGATCCTGCGCTTCATGAACATGACCGGCGGCTAGGCGCCCCCGACTAGCTGACCCCACGAGGTATCCACGTGCACACCCAGGACTTTCCACAGCTGGCCTCCATCGAGGTCATTGAGCAGGGCTTTGAGTCGTTCGGCTATATCTGCAGCCCGAAGATCGCAACCGCGGTGTTCCTCGCCTTCCAGCTGCGCAAGCCCATTTTGGTGGAGGGCCCACCCGGCGTGGGCAAGACCGAGCTGGCCAAGACCACCGCGGCCCTACTGGACGTACCGCTGATCCGCTTGCAGTGCTACGAGGGCCTGGACGAGGCCAAGGCGCTGTATGAGTGGAAGTATGGCAAACAGCTGCTGTACACCCAGGTGCTGAAAGAGAAGCTCGGTGATCTGCTACAGGGTGCCCAGGGCCTGGCGGAATCGGTAGAGCGCCTGCACCAGTTCGGCGACATCTTCTACTCCGAGCAATTCCTGGAGCCGCGTCCCCTGCTGAAAGCCATGCAGCAGGAACGTGGAGCGATCCTGCTCATTGACGAGGTGGACAAGTCCGACTACGAATTCGAGTCCCTGCTGCTGGAAATCCTCTCGGACTACCAGGTGTCGATTCCGGAAATCGGCACGGTCAAGGCGAGCGTTTCGCCGATGGTGTTCCTGACCAGCAACAATACCCGCGACATCAGTGACGCCCTCAAGCGCCGATGCCTGCACCTGTACATACCCTTTCCCAGCGTCGAGCTGGAGGAGCGCATTGTCCTGAGCCGGGTGCCCGACATTGATCAGCAGCTGCGCCACCAGCTGGTCGCGTTCGTGCACTCCCTGCGGGATCTGGACCTGAAGAAAACCCCCGCCATTTCCGAGACCATCGACTGGGCGCGCAGCCTGCTGTTGCTCCACGCCCGCGAACTGGACCCGGAGATCGTCCACAGCACCCTGAACGTGTTGCTGAAGTTCGAGGACGACATCGACACCGCCAATGCCGGCCTGCAGGACCTGCTGGCCCGGCGCACCGCCTGACGCCGCAGCAGGGCCTCCCGTGCAAAATCATCTGGTCAGCTTCATCCGCCTGTTGCGCAGCCACGATGTGCGGGTATCGCCGGCGGAGACGCTGGACGCCATGGATGTTGCCGCGGTCCTGGGCTATGCCGGCCGGGAACGACTGCGGGACGGCCTGGCCAGCGCCCTGGCCAAAACCCCGGCGGAAGAAGCGGTATTCCAACACTGCTTCGAGCGTTTCTTCGATAGGGAACTCGCGGACTTCGCCAGCACCCGCGAGGAGCGCGAGGCGCCGCAGGATGAACAGCTCGCTACGCTGGAACCCGGCCCCGGGGAGAAACCGGAGGCCAGCGGCCGGGCCAGCCCGGACGACAGCCTGCTGGATGCAGCGGCCACCGAGGACGCCGGGCTGCAGGCCCTGCTCGACAGCGATCTGCTGCGGCAGTTGCGCGACAACGACCGCAACGCCCTGAACCTGGCCATGGGCGAAGCCGCGGCGGGAGTGGGGCTGAGCCAGATCCAGATGTTCACCCAGAAAGGCCAGTACCTGCGGCGCATGCTGGACGCCATGGGCGAGGAACAGGTCCGGCGGGTCATCGCCGATCTGGAGCGGCGCCAGAGCCCGGCGCTGGAGCCGCTGAAACGCTATCGGGATATTCTGCGGGAGCAGGTTCGCGACTATGTCGCCCGCCAGTACCTGCTGCAGGCCGAGGGCGACAATGCCCGCTTCATGGACGATATCCTGAGCACGACGCGGCTGAGCAACCTCGAGCACCGTTACCTGCAGCGGGTGCAGGAACTGGTCCGCCGCATGGCGCGCAAGCTGGCGGAGCGCCACGCCCGCAAGCGCCGCATGTTTCGGCGCGGCCGGCTGGACATGGGCAAGACCCTGCGCCGCGGCATCGCCAACGACGGCGTCATGTTCAACACTTACTGGCGCCGGGTGCGCAAGGACAAACCGCAGCTGCTGGCGATCTGCGATGTCAGCGGCTCTGTTGCGGCCTACGCCAAGTTCCTGCTGCTGTTCCTCTATAGCCTGCAGGACGTCTTGCCGCGTGTGCGCAGCTTTGCCTTTTCCAGCCACCTGGGTGAGGCCAGCGAGCTGTTCATCCAACACCCCGTCGAGAAGGCCATCGAGCTGGTGAACTGGCGCTACGGCGGCGCCACCGACTACGGCAGCAGTCTGCAGGATTTCGCCAGGCTGGCCCTGGACGATATCAACAGCAATACCACCGTGATCATTCTCGGCGATGCCCGCAACAACAATGGCGATCCAAGGCTGGACATCCTCCGCAGCATTTACCAGCGCAGCCGGCGGGTGATCTGGCTCAATCCGGAATCGCGCCGGGCCTGGGGTACGGGGGACTCGGAGATGCTGCGCTACCAGAGCGCCTGTCATTTCGCCGCCGAGTGCAATAATCTTGTCCAACTGGAGCGTGTCGTGGACCAGTTGCTGAAACTGAACAGGTAGGCAAGCATGGGCTATCAATGTCGGGACTGTAGCTATCGTGGCAGCAAAATCACCAGCGCAGGCCGCTGCCCTGCCTGTGGTTCCTACGCGATTAGCCGGGGCGCAGACGGGGCAAGCAACGAGGAGCCCAAACCGCGTACCCTGCAGCTGACTTTACTGCTGGCGCTGTGGGCCACGTTCGCCGGGCTGATACTCTTCCGGCTCCTGTCCTGACGCGTCAGAAGGGCCGCGGCTTCTCCTCCTTGTCCTCCAGCGTCTCCAGGCTGAGGTTGAGTGAGCCATCAGGGGCGCGGATATCACCCTCTTTGGCAAACTTTATTTTCAGCCGCACATTGTTCGGCGAGTCCGCGTTGCGCAACGCCTCTTCCTCGCTGATCAACCCGTCCCGATAGAGCTCGAACAGCGCCCCGTCGAAGGTTTTCATCCCCACATTTTCCGACTTGGCCATCACTTCCTTGATGCCGTCTATGTCGCCCTTGAGCACCAGGTCCGCCACCATCGGTGTACCCAGCAGGATTTCGATCGCAGCGCAGCGCTTGCCGTCCACGGTGGGGATGAGACGCTGGGAGATGAATGCCTGGAGATTCAGGGAGAGATCCATCAACAGCTGTGGCCGACGCTCCTCCGGGAAGAAGTTGATGATGCGGTCCAGGGCCTGGTTGGCATTGTTGGCGTGCAGGGTGGATATACACAGGTGCCCGGTCTCGGCAAAGGCGAGGGCATGCTCCATGGTCTCCCGGTCGCGGATCTCCCCGATCAGGATCACGTCCGGGGCCTGGCGCAGAGTGTTCTTCAGGGCGTTGTGCCAGTTCCGGGTATCGACCCCGACCTCGCGCTGGTTGACGATCGATTTCTTGTGGTTGTGCACGTACTCCACAGGGTCCTCAATGGTGACGATGTGGCCGGCGCTATTGCTGTTGCGGTAGTCGATCAGCGCCGCCAGCGAGGTGGACTTGCCGGAGCCGGTGGCGCCCACAAACAGCACCAGGCCACGCTTGCGCATCATGACCTCGGTCAGGATCTCAGGCAGGCGCAGGTCCTTGTAATTGGGGATTTCGGCAACAATATTGCGCGCCACAATGCTGACTTCGTTGCGCTGCATGAAAATGTTCACCCGGAACCGGCCTGACCCGGCGATGGAGGTCGCCAGATTCATTTCCAGTTCCTGCTCAAACTCGGCCTGCTGGGTCGAGTCCATCAGCTCGTAGGCTATCTCTTTGATCTCGCCGGGCTTGAGTCGCTCGCTGGCGATGGGGCGCAGCTGGCCCTGGAACTTGGCGCAGGGAGGTGCGCCGGTGCTGAGGTACAGATCCGAGCCGTTTTCTCTGGCAAGCGTGGTCAGCCATTCGGTTATGCGCACTCTATCCCCCTTGGGCAATGAATCGGCAAAACCACACTTTACCATTCCTCTGGCGGCAAGACAGTATGCACAAGCGCCTATTCGGCGGGCGCTTCCCCCAGCTCTCTGTCCAGCTGCTGGCTGGTCGCCCGGGGTGAGCCGGTGCCCCGCGCCAGCAGCGCGTAGGCCATGGGAATCAGGAACAGCGTGATCAGGGTCGCCACGGTCACCCCGCACATGATGACAACCCCGATCACCGTCCGCACCTCGTGCCCCGGCCCCCCGGATACCACCAGCGGCACGGCGCCGACCACCGTGGTGAAGGCGGTCATGATGATGGGCCGCAACCGTCGTGCCGCGCCCCGCTGCACCGCCTCCATGAATTCGTAGCCGGCGTCGCGCATCTGGTTAATGAACTCGACGATCAGGATGCCGTTCTTGGTCGCCAGCCCCACCAGCATGATCATCCCCACCTGGCTGTAGATATTCAGGGTCTGATCGAACAGCCACAGCCCGCCCAGCCCCCCGGCCAGCGCAAGCGGCACGGTGAGCAGGATTATCGCGGGGTGCACGAAGGATTCAAACTGGGCCGCCATCACCAGGTACACCACCAGCAGGGCCAGCAGGAAGGTGAAGATGACCGCGTTGCTGCTGGTCTGGTACTCCAGGGACTCGCCCTTATAGTCGAAATTGGCGTTGGTCGGCAGTTCGGTGCGCACCAGATCCTCCAGGTCGGCCAGGGCATCGCCCAGGGCATAACCCGGTGCCAGGCCCGAGGTAATGGTCAGGGCCCGCGCCCGGTTGTAGCGGTTCAGACTGCCCGCATCGGCCTGCTCGCGCACGGTCACCAGGCTGCCCAGGGGCACCAGTTCGCCGCTGCCGGCGGAGCGCACATAGATACTGCTGAGGTCGCCGAGGGTCCGCTGGCTCTCGCGCTCACCTTCCACGATGACATCGTACTCGCGCCCGGCGCGGATAAAGGTCGTCACCCGGCGCGAGCCCAGCAGGGTCTCCAGGGTACGGCTGATATCAACCAGATCCACGCCGAGGTCGCCGGCCCGGTTGCGGTCGATGCTGACCCGCAGCTGGGGCTTGGTTGGCCGCAGGTCGGTGTCTGCCCCCACCAGCCCGGGATTCTCCGCTATGCGTTCCAGCAACAGGTCCTGCCACTGCGCCAGCTCCTCGAAACTGTCGCCGGTTACCACGAACTGCACCGGGTCGCCGCTGCCGCGGCCGAGGCCACCGCCACCGCGGATAAAGGTGCGCGCGCCGGCGATGTCGTCGAGACGGCGCCGGGCATCGGCCTGGATTTCCGCGGTGGACCTGCGGCCGCTGTCCCAGTCCGCCAACACCATCAGGGCAAAACCGGCATTGAACGCCTCGCCGCCGCCAAAGGACGGTGCCCGGATCAGCAAGCGGCGGATATCCCCGGCCTCCACCAGTGGCAGCAGCCGTCGCTCCACTTCCTCTATCTGGGTAACAGTGTATTCAAAGGATGAGCCCTCCGGCGTGCTCACACCGAGAAACAGGATGCCGCGATCCTGTTCCGGGGCGTACTCCCGGGGCACTGCCTGGAAGGCCCACAGGGTCACCGCCGTGCTGACCAGCAACACCAGCAGGGTCAGCCAGCGATGGGGCAGTACAGCGGCGAGGCCCCGCTGGTAAACCCGCTCCAGCCGCTCGCTCAGCGCCTCCACGGTATCCGCCATGCGATTGGAGATATGCTCCCGGTCCAGCAGCTTGCTGCACAGGGCCGGGGCCAGGGTCAGCGCGATGAAGCTGGAAAAGATCACCGCCATGGCCATGGTAATGGCGAATTCACCGAACAGGCGGCCGATGTCACCCTCCAGGAAGGTGATGGGCACGAATACGGACACCAGCACCAGGGTGGTCGCCACCACCGCAAAGCCGACCTGGCGGGTGCCCCGGAACGCCGCCACCAGCGGCGACTCACCCTCCAGCAGGCGCCGGTGCACGTTTTCCAGCACCACGATGCTGTCATCCACCACCAGGCCGATGGCCAGCACCAGTGCCAGCAGGGTCAACAGGTTGATGCTGTAGTCCATCACCCACAGGGCCGCGAACGCGGCAACCAGTGAGATGGGTACGGTGATCGCGGGCACCAGCAGGCTGCGGGGATCCCCGAGAAAGAGAAAGATCACCAGCACCACCAGCAGCGCGGCGATGACCAGGGTAGTGTAGACCTCGTGGATCGCGGCGCGGACAAAAATGGCGTTGTCGAAGCTGGCGATGAGCTCCATACCCTGTGGGAGCTGGCGATTGATGCGTTCGATCTCCACCCACACCAGGTCGCTGACCGACAGCGCGTTGGCCGTGCTCTGCTTGACCACCCCCAGGCCCACCATCGGCTCGCCATTGCCCCGGAACAGGCTGCGGTATTCCGCGCTGGCCAGCTCCACCCGGGCGACATCGCCAAGGCGAACGAGGTAACCGTCGTCGCTGCGGCGCAGCACCAGCTGGCGGAAATCAGCGGCGGTTTCATAGCCGCGATCGACCCGAACGACAAAGTCCCGCTCCAGCGATTTCAGGGTGCCCGCCGGCAGCTCCACGTTCTGGGCGCGGATCGCGGCTTCCACATCTGCCACCGTGAGGTTCCGCGCCGCCAGGGCGTTGCGGTCCAGCCAGATGCGCATGGCGTAGACCTGCTCGCCGGTGATGCGGACCCTGGCCACCCCCTCCAGCACCGAGAACCTGTCCTCCAGGTAGCGGCGGGCGTAGTCGGTCAGTTCCAGCGCGTCCATCCCCGGCGCCACCAGGTGCGCCCAGAAGATCACCTCCTCGTCACTGGCGCTCTTGCTCACCTCCGGCGGCTCGGCCTCGTCGGGCAGTTCACCGAGGATTCTCGCAACCCGGTCGCGGACGTCGTTGGCGGCGTTGTCGATGTCGCGGTCAAGCTCGAACTCCAGGGTGATATTGGAGCGCCCGTCCAGGCTGCTGGAGGCCATGGTCTTGATGCCCTCAAGCCCCGCCAGCCGGTCCTCGATGATCTCGGTGATGCGATTCTCCACCACGGCGGCAGAGGCGCCGGGATAGAGGGTGGTGACGTTGAGAATGGGCGGGTCGATATCCGGGTACTCGCGCAGGGGGAGCCGGTCAAAGGACAGAATGCCGAAAGCACACAGCAGCGCGGCGGCGACAATGGCCAGAACCGGGCGCCGGACCGAAATATCAGACAGCAACACCGCTAGTTCCCCACCAGCCGCACCTCGGCACTTTCTCCGGACAGGCGGCCCACACCGTCGCGCACCACCCGGTCGCCCGCCGCCAGTCCGTCGATCACCTCGACCCAGCCGGGACGGCGCCCGCCGATCATCACTTCGCGGCGCACTGCCTTACCGGCCCCGGGATCCAGGCGCCAGACGAAGTGCTGGGTCGAGCGCGACTCCAGGCTCTCCTCCGGCACCAGCAGCGCCTGCCGCTCCGGCCCGCTGATGACCACCTCCAGCAACATTCCCGGACGCAGGCGCTGGCCCGGGTTCAGCACTTCCGCCCGGGCGGTGATGGATCTGGCAACGGGATCGACCCGAGTGTCCAGGGCTGTGACGGTACCGGTGTAGGATCCCTCGAACGCGGGGGTACGTGCCGTCACCGTCTGGCCCACCCGCAGGAAGCCCAGCCTGCGTTCCGGAACGGTAAAATCCAGGCGCAGGCGGGACAGGTCATCGAGGGTGGTCAGACGCTGGCCCGCGGTGACCAGGGCGCCCTCACTGACCAGGCGCAGCCCCAGGGTGCCGGCAAAGGGAGCCACGATCGTGCGATCGGCAATCCTGGAGTCCACCTCCTCGATGCGGTGGCGGGTCACGGACACCAGGGTGCGGGCCCGATCCAACTCGTTCTGGGCCACCTGGTTCTGGCGGGCGAGGTTCTCCAGCCGCCGCAGCTCGCGCTCGGCGTCCGCCAGAGTTGCCTGCAGCTCGCGCCGGCTGGCCTGCTCTGCGGCCTGGCGCAGCACGGCCAAAACAGCGCCTTGCTCGACCCGCTGGCCGTCGTCAAATTGCAGCGACTCGACAATCTGCGACACGCTGGCAGTGATATCCACCGACTCCCAGGCGCGCAGGGTGCCCAGGGCCTGAAGCTCGTCGCGAAATGGCTCCGCAGCCACGGTATACGCGGTCACCGGAACCGGCGGACGGGCGCGCGGCGCCGGCGTCTCTCCGGGACCCGCCAGCTGCCAGGCCAGCAGCCCTCCCAGGCCGAGAATGACCAACAGTATCATCGCTTTCTTCATGCAGCACTCCGCTCGACGCCGGCAGCCGGCCACCAGCGGGACCGGAGGCCCCGCAAGCGGCGGCGGGACCATTATAGGAAGCCCACTCGACGACGACAGGAGTATTACAATTTTTTACTTAAACTAACGAACAGTAGCAAGCTGCACCGAGCTCACCTAGACTAGGGAACGCACACCCTGACAGGAGCCTGCCTGTGGACAACACCCGCCCCACCCCAGTGAAGGAAGACATCGAAGGTACGCGGCGTAAACTGGAGCAGTGGTTCCAGGAGCGCCGTGGCCACCCGGTTACCGTATCCGGCCTGCGAATCCCGGAGGGCTCCGGCATGTCCAACGTGACGCTGCTGTTCACTCTGCACTGGGAGGAAGACGGGGCCGCCTGCGAGGAGGCCTGCGTCGGCCGGCTGCAGCCGGAAATAGCGCGGCCGGTTTTTCCCAGCTACGACCTCGCCCCGCAATACCGGGTGATGGAACGCCTGCAGGCGCACAGCGACATCCCGGTACCGCCGCTGCGGGGACTGGAAACGGACACCGGTCTGCTCGGGGTACAGTTCTACATCATGGAGCACATTGAGGGCCGCATTCCCACGGATATGCCGCCCTACAACATGGACGGCTGGCTGCTGCAGGAAACGACGGAACCACAGCGCGCCGCCCTGTGGCGGGCCGCGGTAGATACCATGGCCCGCTTTCACCAGCTGGACTACCGGGCCCTCGGCTTTGCCGACCTGGAAGTAGCCGGGCAAACACCCCTGCAGCAACAGCTGCGATACTGGCAGGACTATCTGGACTGGGGGCTTGAGGGCCAGGGTCACCCCCTGGGCCAGGCCGCGCTGGACTGGTTGGTCGCCAACCAGCCTGCGGCGGAACCGGTGGTGCTGTGCTGGGGCGATGCGCGTATCGGCAACATGATTTTCACCGAGTCCCTCGACAGCGTCGCGGCTGTGCTGGACTGGGAGATGGCCGCGCTGGGCAACCCGCTGCAGGACCTGGCCTGGTTCAACTATATCGATTCCACCTTCGCCGAAGGCCTGGGTATGCCGCGCCTGCCGGGGCTGCCCTCCTACGAGGAGACCGTGGCCCGGTGGCAGCGGGCAACCGGCTACGATGTCGCCGCCTACGACTATTACCTGCTGTTCGCCGCCATGCGCTACGGCCTGATCATGTCGCGCATCATGCTCGCCACCGGCCAGGACGCGGAGGTGCAGGGCAATTTTGCCTGCCAGCTACTGCGCAAGCATCTGCTGCGCATGGGGATCATCCGGGCAGACAGCTGACCGCGCCCACCTTGGCGGCCCCACCTGCGCGGCCCCACCTGCGCGGCCCGACCTGCGCGGCCCGACCTGGGCGGCCCCACCTGCGCGGCCCGACCTAAAATCGGTCCTTGACGGTAAACAGGATCTGGCCGCCGCTGATGTCATCGTCCTTGACGAAGGGAAAGGCGAAGTCGATGTGGACCACGCTGCCCTTCTCCGCGCGGCTCGAGTTGAGGCGGATACCGAAACCGGCGTTGGCGAGAACACCGCCATTGCTGCCGTTGCCGCGGTCCTCAAACCAGGCGCGCCCCACATCAATGAAGGCCACAAGACCAACCTGGACCAGTCTGAAGGGGTGCCAGTCCGAGTAATAGCGCTGCTCCAGGTTGAACACCAGGGAGCGGTCGCCCACCTGATAGTTGAGTTCATAGCCACGCAGGCCGTTGTCGCCACCCAGGGTCAGCTGGCGCTCGCCGGTAAGCCCGTCGGTGTAATCGGCTCGCAGCCGGCTGAAGACCATCCACTGCCGCGACTGCTTGTGGTGGTAGCGCGTCTCCGTTGTCCACCAGAGATTCTCGAATGCGCTGTCGTCGATGCCCCAGAAACCACCGAGGCTGCTATCCAGCTGCCACAGGCGGCGCTCATCGACCAGCAGGGTATTGCCGTAGTTGGCCCGCAACACCAGCTGGTCCCGGGTCGCACCCAGGGCCTCCGACGACCAGCCCAGGGCCCAGGAAAACCGCTCGCCGACATACACGTCCTCGGTGCGCCCCAGATAATTGAAGTTGTGCAATTCGACAAACTGGTCACGGGTGGACTCGTAGGCCAGGTAGGGATAGCTGTACTCGCGCTCCTCCGGCAGCCGCGGCGGAGGAATGGGCGAATCGCTGACATCAAAGCTGTGGGTTTCCACCGTGTAGCCAAACAGCCAGCGCCCCACGCGCTCATCCTCGCGCACCTCCGCGGCAATCCCGCCAAAGACGTTGGCGAATTCGACTTTGTGGTCGAATTCGGCGACTTCATCACCCCGGAACCAGAGCGCCTCTTCCAGCTTCATCCGGTTCAGGTCGATGCCGGCTGACCAGCTTTCGTACACTGAGAAGAACGGGCGCGCGAGGCGCACGCCCTGCTCGTAGCCATCATCGTTGTCCGCCAGGGAAAGTCGCATGCGCCAGCGTGAACCCGCCAGCGATGGGTCGAAGTAGCGGATGGTGTTGCCTGAGCGCTCCTCGTCGCTGTCGTGCTGGATGACGATCTGCTTGCCGGTGCCGAGGAAGTTGGCGTCCCGGAACCCGAACGCGGACTTGGTCTCGCCGCCGCTCCGGCTGACCGAGAGCATCGGGGTGAAGGTCCAGATATCGCGGGTGATAACCTCGAGGTCAACCACATTGCCGCAAACCCGCCAAGGGCGCACGCTGGCATCATAAATGAAGCCGAGATTGCGCAGGATGCGCTCCGACTCATCCACCCGGGCCTGGTTGTACTCCTCTCCCGCGCCAACCAGCAGGTGGTCGTTGATCACCCACTCGCGGGTCACACTGTGGAAGTCGTTGGCCCAGCGATACAGCGCATTGTTTTCCCGGGGGTCCTCCATGTCGAAGACCGCAAAGCGCTGCTGGCGGATGTGGCCGATGCGGGCACCGGGCGGGACGGCGCGGGCAAATTCGTCGTGGGCGGGCGATTCCTCGAAGCGGAAACTGGCGGATTCCGCCTGGGGGATGACCTCGCGGCAGGCGCCGGGCTCCTCCGTCGCGGTCGCGAACGGCACTGCCAGCACCAGTGGCAGCAGGCAAATCCCGAGGGTTGCGGGAGGGGCAGAAAAGACACATCGCATAGCAGCCATGCTCCTACGATAGCCCGTCTACCGCAACCACCACAATGGCCGGACGTCTGTACTCGTTTACAATAGGCGGCTAAACTTGGGCCCGCCCTTGCGGCGGGAGACGCTCCCGGCGTACCCGCAACCCCAACAAGGAGTTCCGTTTGACCCCTCATTTGCAGAAGCAGTTGCAGACGCTGGCAGGACCTGGTTACCGAGAGCTTCTGCAGCGCATTCAGCGCGGCCTGGAAAAGGAAAGCCTGCGTATCACCCCCGAGGGTCGTCTGGCGCAATCACCGCACCCGGCAGGCCTGGGCTCGGCACTGACCCACCCGTCCATCACCACCGATTACTCCGAGGCCCTGCTGGAGTTCATCACCCCGGTCGACACCAGTATTGAGCACTGCCTGGACACCCTGGCCGACGTCCACAGCTTCACCTACAGCCAGATCGGCGACGAGCTGCTGTGGGCTTCCAGCATGCCCTGCATCGTCAACGGTGACGACAGCATCCCGGTGGCAGAGTACGGCAGTGCCAATGTCGCGCGGATGAAAAAGGTTTACCGCTACGGACTCGGTCACCGCTACGGTCGCCTGATGCAGACCATCGCCGGCATCCATTACAACTTCTCGCTGCCGGCGGAGTACTGGCAGCGGGCCTGGGATGACGCCGGGCGGCCGGAGTCGCTGCAGGACTATGTCACTGCCCGCTACCTCGGCCTGATCCGCAACTTCCACCGCTACTCCTGGCTGCTGATCTACCTGTTCGGCGCCTCGCCCGCGGTATGCGCCAGCTTCCTCCGGGGCCGCGACAACCACGGCCTGGAACCCTTCGACGACAAGAGCCGAACCCTACACCGCCCCTATGGTACTGCACTGAGGATGGGCGGCCTGGGCTACAACAGCGAAGCCCAGAAGGGCCTCAAGGTCTGCTACAACTCCCTGGGCAACTATGTCCAGGCCCTGCGCGACGCCATCATGCACCCGCACCCGCCCTACCAGGCGTTCCCCGCCGGCCAGGACGGCGACTACCAGCAGCTGAACGACAGCCTGCTGCAGATCGAAAACGAGTTCTACAGCACCATCCGGCCCAAGCGGGTCACCCGGTCGGGCGAGGCGCCGCTGGCCGCCCTGTGCCGGGCCGGCATCGAATATGTGGAAATCCGCTGTATCGATGTCAGCCCCTTTGCACCGCTGGGAATAGACGCCGGACAGATCCGCTTCCTCGACACTTTTCTCATGTACTGCCTGTTGCAAGACAGCCCGGCCTGTGACGACGCGGAACAGGCGATGCAGGCTGCCAACCTGGAAGCGGTGGTCAACCGCGGCCGCGAGCCGGGCCTGCAGCTGCAAACCCCGGCAGGCAATGCTTCGCTGACCGAACTGGCGAATGGCCTGCTGGCCAACATGACCGGTATTGCCGACCTGCTGGACGCCGCCCACGACTGTGACCTGTACCGCGAATCCCTGGCAGGGCAGCAGGCGCGAGTGAGCGACCCCGAGCTGACTCCCTCGGCCCGGGTGCTGCGGGAGATGCGCGAGCGGGACCTGCCTTTCTTCCGCCTGGCCATGGGCTACAGCGAACAGTGGAGCCGCCATTTCCGCCAGCGCGCCCTGCCTGCCGAGAGCGCCCGGCGCTTCGAGGAGGAGACAATTCAGTCCCTGGCCGCACAGCGGGCCATCGAAGCCGCGGACGAGCTGAGCTTCGAGGAGTACCTGGCGCGTTTTTTCGGCCAGTACCGGACCCTGTTCTGAGAACTGTCCTTGCGAGGTGGGGTCAAACCGCCTAACGTACTGCCATCACCGCCAGCACCGTTTCAGCCACGAGGAACCTCCCCGCCATGTTGCAAGCCCTTTCCCCCCGCCTGGTGTTTTTCGGACTCGCGCTGCTGGCCCTGTGCGCCATGCTGTTCGCCTGGTTCCTCGAGTACCAGGTCGGCCTCAACCCCTGCCCGCTATGCATGACCCAGCGCGTGTTCGTGATCGCCGGCGGCATCGTCGCGCTGCTCGCCTGTCTGCACAACCCCAGCGGCTGGGGGCGCAGGGTCTACGGCCTGCTGTGCGCCGCGATCGCCGCCGGTGGGGGCGCTGTCGCCGGCCGCCACGTCTGGCTACAGCACCTGCCCCCGGACCAGGTTCCCGCCTGCGGGCCCAGCCTGGAGTACATGCTGGAAACCCTGCCCTTCAAGGACACCCTGAGCATGGTCCTGATGGGCGACGGCAACTGCGCCGAGACCCACTGGACCCTGCTCGGTTTCAGCATCCCGGAGCAGACCTTGATGCTGTTTGTCGCAATCCTGGCCCTCAACCTCTGGCAAACCCTGCGCAAAACCTGATCGACACCGCCGTTGCGCTTGCGATGGCGGCGGCCCTGTGCCTATAGTGGCCGCTCGGGAACAGGCCCGGGAGTCCGCACACAATGCCGCAACGCAGTACCAATCCAGCCGAACAATTCCTCGCCGTGGAGGGCCTGCTGACCAGCTGGCTCAAGGAGCGCCGGGCGGTTCTTTCACGCTACACCGCACTGGTCGTGGCCAGCGATGACACCCCCGATTCCACTCACCTTGTCCGGCGCCAGCGCGAACTCTGCGAACTGTTGATGGACTATATTTCCGCCGGGCACTTCGAGGTTTTTGCCGAGCTGCTGAACGAGGCCGAGATTTTCGGCGACAACAGTGCCTCCCTGATGGCCGGACTGATGCCGGCCATCGCTGACACAACAGAGGTCATCCTGGCCTACGAGGAAAAATACAGCAGCGGGGAGGCCTATCCGGATACCCTGCGACGGGATCTTTCGGCTCTGGGGGAAATACTGGAATCGAGGTTCGTACTGGAGGACCGGCTCATCGCCGGCCTCCACAACAGCCACCGGCGCCAGTTGCAGGCGCCGGGTCAAACCGGCTGATCAGCCCTCGCTGGCAGACTCTGCTTCCGCAGCCGCCTCTTCCTGGTCGGTGACCGCAATCAGCTCGACTTCAAACACCAGCGCAGCGTTGGGACCGATCAGATTGCCGGCACCGCCGGGGCCATAGGCCAGGTCGGCGGGGATATACAGGTTCCACTTGGCACCGGGTGACATCAGCTGCAGGGCCTCCGTCCAGCCGGCGATGACCTGGCCGACGCCGAAAGTGACTGTCTCGCCACGCTTGTAGGATGAATCGAACTCGGTGCCATCGACCAGCGTGCCACGGTAATGGACTTCCACAGTGTCTTCCGGACCGGGGCTGGCGCCCTCACCGGCTTCCACAATTTCATACTGCAGGCCGGACTCGGTGACCACCACACCCTCGCGGGCCGCGTTCTCGGCCAGGAAGGCTTCAGCCGCTGCCTGGTTGGCTTCAGCCGCCGCTGCCGCCTGCGCCTGCTGCTCTTCCATGGCGCGCTGCTGGTAGGCCATCATTTCTTCCTGGATTTCCTCCTCGGTCATACGCGGCTCGGTGCCTTCCAGGGCATCCTGCAAACCGGCGGTGAAAGCGGGGACGTCCATCGGCACGCCGTCGGCTGCCATGCGCTTGCCAAGACCGAAGGCGATGCCGTAGCTGAGGCGCTGGGTGGAATCTTCCAGAACAACCTCGCTCGCCCCGTCTGCGTCGGGAGCGGATTGCTGGTTACAGGCTTGCAGGGCCACGGTGGCGACCAGGGCAAGCGGCAGTGCGAATTTCTTCATAATCAGATCCATTGGTGTATGAGTGAACATGCAGGTTTACCGGCAGGTGGCAGATCATACTACCCGCGGCCATCACTGCGCCACCCCCGCCCCTGCCCGGCCGGGGCCGCTATCCCAGCAGCGCCAGCAGGCGGCGCACCAGCTCCGGCGCTTCACTGCCATCCTGCTCCGGGGGACATCCCAGCAGGCAGGCCAGCGCCCGCGTCAGACTGCCTGCCCGCGCCGGCCGCGGCGCCTGCCGCCGATGCCAGGCCAGCATCTGTGCCTGCTGTGCCTGTTCCGCCGCCAGCTCCAGCGCCCGAACCTGCTCGCGCAAGGCAGCGGCGTCGGGCAGGGCTTTCCAGTCACGTCGCAGCGCCCGCAGGGGCGCCACGACTCGCCGCCGCCACGCAGCCACGTGCACCGCCAGCGCCCGCCACTGACCCGGCGCCAGCTCCAGGCCCTGCTGTGCCAGCCAGGCGGCGTACAGCAGCAGGTTGACGTCCGCGGCATAGTGATCCTGGGCTTCGATACAAGCCTCGGCCACCCCGGGACGCGCGTAAAGCTGCAGGGAATACTCCCACAACGGATTGTCCATCAAGCCTCCGGCTGGTTACCGATCAAGGCTGCGAGTAGAATGCGCGGCCTGATGATCATATTACGCGATATCGAACTGCGCCGGGGCAGCAAGCTGCTGCTGGAGGGCGCCAGTGTAACCCTGCAACCGGGCCAGAAACTGGCCCTGATCGGGGCCAATGGCAGCGGCAAATCCAGCCTGTTTGCCATGCTGCTGGGACAACTGCAGGCCGATGCCGGGGACATTGAGGGCATGAACAACCTGCGCCTGGCGCACATGGCGCAGGAAGTGGCCGCCACCAACGAGACTGCGGGGCGCTATGTGTTGCAGGGCGATGCGCGGCTGGCGCAGCTGACCGCAGATCTTGCAGTGGCGGAACAGGAAGGCAACTTCCAGCGCGCCGCCACCCTGCATACGGCAATGGAAGATTCCGACGGCTACAGCGCCGAGCGCCGGGTGCAACGCCTGCTGCAGGGCCTGGGCTTCGCGGAGGATGCCGCCAACCGTCCAGTCAGCGATTTTTCCGGCGGCTGGCGCATCCGGCTGAACCTGGCGCGGGCGCTGATGACGCCCTCGGACATGCTGCTACTGGACGAGCCCACCAACCACCTGGACCTGGACGCCACCCTGTGGCTGGAGCAGTGGCTGCAAGGCTATCCCGGCACCCTGCTGATGATTTCCCACGACCGGGACTTTATCGACTCCACCTGCGAGCGCATCCTCAGTATTGAAGGCGGCCAGCTACAGTCGTGGAAGGGCAACTATTCCGACTACGAGCGTCTGCGAGCGGAGATGCTGGCCAACCAGCAGGCCAGCTTCGAGAAGCAGCAGTTGCGGATAGCGCATATTGAGGATTTCGTGCGCCGCTTCCGCTACAAGGCCACCAAGGCCCGCCAGGCGCAGAGCCGGCTCAAGGAGCTGGAGCGCATGCAGCAGCTGGCGCCGGCCCACATCGACTCTCCGTTCAACTTCGTCTTTCCCCCGGCGGGGAAGAGCAGTGACCCGCTGCTGCGCCTCGACGAAGCCGCCCTCGGCTACGCGGGCAGGCCAATCCTGCGCAAGGTGAGCCTGGTGCTGCGGCCCGGATCACGCATCGGCCTGCTGGGCAAGAACGGTGCCGGCAAGTCCACCCTGCTGAAAAGCCTGATCGGCAGGCTGCCGCTGCTCGAGGGCTCCCGCACGCCCGGTGAGCATTGCCGCATCGGCTATTTTGACCAGCAGCAGCTGGAGGCACTGGACATGCAGGCCAGCGCCGCCCTGCATGTCCAGCGGCTGAGCCCGGACGCCCGGGAGCAGGAAATCCTCAACTTCCTCGGCGGCTTCAACTTTCGCGGCGATTTTGCCACCAAGCCGATCGCACCTTTCTCCGGCGGCGAGAAGGCGCGCCTGGCGCTGGCGCTGGTGGTCTGGCAGCGCCCCAACCTGCTGGTGCTGGACGAGCCCACCAACCACCTGGACCTGGACATGCGCAATGCCATGGAGATGGCCCTGCAGGGCTACGAGGGCGCGCTGATCCTGGTCAGTCACGACCGCCACCTGCTGCGCAATACCGCGGACGAGCTGCTGCTGGTGCACGACGGCCTGATTGAGGAGTATGAAGACGACCTCAAGGCCTATGAGAAGTGGATCCTCGCCAGCTACCGCAACAGCGACAAGCCCGCAGCGGGAACTGCCCCGGCAGCGGAAACCAGCCGCAAGGAAAAACGCCAGCAGGCCGCCGCCCAGCGGGCCAGGCTGCGGCCGCTGCAGCGGGACATTGCCAGTACCGAGCAGGCCATGGCAGCGGCGGAGCAAACGCTGGCCAGCCTGCAGGATCAGCTGGCTGATCCGGAACTCTACACCGACACCGGCAAGGCACAGCTGGGACAACTGCTGAAAAGAGAGGGCGAGTTGAAAGTGCAGGCAGAACAGCTGGAAGAGCGCTGGCTGGACCTGCAACAGGCGCTGGAAGAACTCAACGCCGAACTGGCAGCGGAGTGAGCCCTGTTGCCTCCGGCAATTGCAACTTGGCAGAGCGAGGCAGGCGCTTGATGGCTGCCTCCCGGCGCTGGGCCGCGGAGCGGTCCTCCGCCACCTCCCACCACAACAGCTGCACCGGCCGTCGGCCGCGGGTATAGCGCGGCCCGCCCGCCCGCTCGCCGTTGTGCTGCGCCAGCCGCCGGCGCAGGTCCACCGTCACACCCGTATACAGGCTGCCATCAGCGCACTGCAGCAGATAGACCGTCCACTGCGCCTCCCTTGTCAGCGGCTCTGTCAGGGACGCACCCTCGCCAGGCGGAATAAGGTCATAACGAAAAACTCCTGGACGTCGGTTGTACCCCAATCAGCCAATGGTATCATTGCGCCTTCAACGCAAGGGGTCGATCCACGGCGTCCAGCCGGAGACAGCCCCGCCAACTGGAGCTAACAATGAACCAAAACATCGTACATGTGAGCGATGCAAGTTTTGACGCCGATGTCCTCAATGCCGATATTCCGGTACTGGTCGATTTCTGGGCAGAGTGGTGCGGCCCCTGCAAGATGATCGCGCCCGTGCTGGACGAAATTGCCACGGAGTACGCTGGCAAGCTGAAAGTCTGCAAGGTGGATGTGGACGCGAACCCCGACATCCCGCCGAAGTTCGGTATCCGCGGCATACCCACCCTGATCCTGTTCAAGGGCGGCAGCGCCGAGGCGACCAAGGTCGGCGCCCTGTCCAAGAGTCAGCTGGTGGACTTCATCAAGGAAGTCATCTGAGCGTCCTTCCACCCGGGCGCCGATAGCGCCCGGGCGCGGCCACGGAGGGCCGTCCAGACGCCAGCCGCGAGAATTTCCAGCTGCGCCAAAAAGCGGTAGACGCCCCCCGCCCGCCGTGTTACATTCCGAAACGTTGCACGGCCCCGTGCCGCAATAAAAACTCTGCCACCCAAAGATTTAACGCTGCATTCACGTCGCCCTGATCGGCATTCCCGGTCACTACGTCCGTCTGCATTGCACTTCTTCCTCGAACAACAACTCAGCACTCTTCTATGAATCTAACTGACCTCAAGACCAAGTCCACGCAGGAACTGATTGATATTGCGAAGGAGATCGGCCTCGAAAACATGGCCCGGTCCCGCAAGCAGGACATCATTTTCGCCATTCTCAAGCGTCACGCCAAAAGCGGCGAAGACATTTATGGCGACGGCGTCCTGGAAATCCTGCAGGATGGTTTCGGTTTCCTGCGTTCGGCAGACAGCTCCTATCTGGCGGGCCCCGACGACATCTACGTGTCACCCAGCCAGATCCGCCGCTTCAACCTGCGCACCGGCGACACTATCTCCGGCAAGATCCGCCCCCCGAAGGACAGCGAGCGCTACTTCGCCCTGCTCAAGGTCGGCGACATCAACTTCAACAAGCCCGAGAACGCCAAGCACAAAATCCTGTTCGAAAACCTGACACCCCTGTTCGCCGACAAGCGCCTGAAGCTGGAAAAGGGCAATGGCAGCACAGAGGATCTTATCGGCCGGGTCATCGACCTGGTGGCGCCGATCGGCAAGGGCCAGCGCGGTCTGCTGGTGGCACCGCCCAAGGCGGGCAAGACCGTCATCATGCAGAGCATCGCCCAGGCGATCCTGACCAACAACCCCGAGTGCTACATCATCGTGCTGCTGATTGACGAGCGCCCGGAAGAAGTGACCGACATGCAGCGCACCGTCGGCGTGCGCGGCGCTGAAGTCGTCGCCTCGACCTTCGACGAGCCCCCCTCACGCCATGTGCAGGTCGCCGACATGGTGATCGAGAAGGCCAAGCGCCTGGTCGAGCACAAGCGCGACGTGGTGATCCTGCTGGATTCCATCACCCGTCTGGCCCGCGCCTACAACACCGTGGTGCCGAGTTCGGGCAAGGTCCTCACCGGCGGCGTGGACGCCCATGCCCTGGAGCGGCCCAAGCGTTTCTTCGGCGCCGCGCGGAATATCGAGGAAGGCGGCAGCCTGTCCATCATTGCCACCGCCCTGGTGGACACCGGCTCCAAGATGGACGAGGTGATTTACGAAGAGTTCAAGGGCACCGGCAACATGGAACTGCACCTGGACCGCAAAATTGCAGAAAAGCGTGTCTACCCGGCAATCAACATCCGCCGCTCCGGCACCCGGCGCGAAGAACTGCTGACTGCCGAGGACGAACTGCAGCGCATGTGGATCCTGCGCAAGCTGCTGCACAGCATGGAAGACGGGCCCGCCATCGAGTTCCTGCTGGACAAGCTCAAGGACACCAAGACCAACGAAGAATTCTTCATGTCCATGAAGCGCAAATAGAAACTGCCCCGACCCTGCGGATACCGGCGCTGCCGGTGCCCGCGGCACGTTATACTGTCACCTTGCCCGCTCCCCGAAGCAAGGACAAGCCGTGAAGTACAAAGACCTCCGCGAATTCATTGCCGCACTGGAACAGCGCGGTGAGCTGGTGCGCATCCGCCAGGAAATCGATCCCCATCTGGAAATGACCGAGATTGCCGACCGCACCCTGCGCGCCGGCGGCCCTGCCCTGCTGTTCGAAAACCCGAAGGGCAGCCGGATTCCGGTGCTGGCCAACCTGTTCGGCACCCAGACCCGGGTGGCGCTGGGCATGGGCGCGGCGGACGTCACCGCGCTGCGGGAGATCGGGGAGGTCCTTGCCTACCTGCGCCAGCCCGACCCGCCCAAGGGCCTGCGGGACGCCTGGGACAAGGCGCCGCTGCTGAAGCAGGTGATGAACATGGGGCCAAAGCTGGTGCGCAATGCGCCCTGCCAGTACCACGCCCACAGCGGGGACGAGGTCGATCTGTACCAGCTGCCCATCCAGACCTGCTGGCCCGGCGACGCGGGGCCACTCGTTACCTGGCCTCTGGTCATAACCCGCGGTCCCAACAAGAACCGGCAAAACCTTGGCATCTACCGCATGCAGCTGATCGGCCGCAACAAGCTGATCCTGCGCTGGCTATCGCACCGGGGCGGCGCCCTGGACTACCGCGACTGGCAGCTGCAAAACCCCGGCAAACGCTACCCGGTGGCGGTCGCCCTGGGCGCGGATCCGGCCACCACCCTGGGAGCGGTGACCCCGGTACCGGACAGCCTGTCGGAATACGCTTTCGCCGGCCTGCTGCGGGGCAGCAAGACCGAACTCACCGAATGCTACACCCAGGGCTGCCGGGACCACGGCCTGCAGGTTCCGGCGACGGCGGAATTCATTCTCGAAGGCTATCTGGAACCCGGGGAAATGGCGGACGAGGGCCCGTTCGGCGACCACACGGGCTACTACAATGAGGTCGAGCGCTTCCCGGTCTTCACCGTAGAGGCCATCACCCACCGGGAGGACCCAATCTACCACAGCACCTATACCGGCAGGCCTCCGGATGAGCCCGCCGTCCTTGGCCTGGCGCTGAACGAGGTGTTCGTACCCATCCTGCAGAAACAGTTCCCGGAAATCGTGGATTTCTACCTGCCGCCGGAGGGCTGCTCCTATCGCCTGGCCATCGTCACCATGCGCAAGGAGTACCCGGGCCACGCCAAGCGGGTGATGCTCGGGGTCTGGTCCTTCCTGCGCCAGTTCATGTACACCAAATTCGTTATTGTGACCGATGAGGACGTCAATGCACGGGACTGGCAGGACGTGATCTGGGCCATGACTACCCGCATGGATCCGCAGCGGGACAGCGTGTTTATTGAGAATACGCCGATTGACTACCTGGACTTCGCCTCGCCGGTTGCCGGCCTGGGATCCAAGGTCGGCTTCGATGCCACCAACAAATGGCCCGGGGAAACCAGCCGCGAGTGGGGCACGCCGATCACCATGAGCGATCAGGTGAAGACGCGGATCGACGCCCTGTGGGACGAGCTGGGGATTACAGGCGGCTAGTGCAGCGCGGCACCTAGCCGTGCTCCGCGCTGCGCTCTGGCAACGGCAGCTGGGGCAGGCTCTTCTCCCGCAGCAGCAGCCCCTCGCGGAAGGCGGCGGCGCTGGCCTTTTCCTCACCCAGGGCCGCCAGCAGACGGCCCAGCTCGGCGCACACTTCCGGACTGCGGCGCTGCTTGTAGCTGGCCTCGAAGTAGTTGCGGGCCTTGCCCCAAAGTTGGTGCCGACAGGCCAGCCGCCCCAGACTCAGCAATAACTGCGGATCCCGCGGATAGGCCGCCAGCCAGGTTTCCGCCTGCGCCAGCTGGCGACCGGGGTCGTCGAGCTCGACATAGCCGTAGAGCCGGGCCAGCTCACTGTTCCAGTCCTGCTTGAGCGCCCGCTGGATGGCCTTGTCGGCGGCGGCGTGGTCCCCCTCCCGGATCAGCAGACCCACATAGAGCTGCAGCATGGCACTGTCCTGGCGCAGGCTGCGGGGCATGGACTGCCAGCGCTGGTGCAGGTGGGATGAATCGTCGCTGCCAGCGGCGTCCTCCGCAACACTGGCCTGGAGCAGCTGGGTGTAGACCTGCCGCTCCAGCTGCAGCAGCTCCGCCTCCGCCAGCACATGGTACTTGCGCAGTTCCGGCAACAGCTTGAGCAGGGACTCCCAGTCCTCGAGCCCGAGATAGGCCGAGCTCAACAGCTTGAGAACGTGGGGATGTTTGCCCGCATTGCGCCGGGCCCGCTCCAGCGTGGCCACCGCCTGTTCATGCTGGTTGCCGCGCAGTTTCAGTTCCGCCTGGGTCAATTCCACCGCGATACCGGCCTCGGAGTCGGACTTTTCGGCGGCGCCGAGATACTCACGCATCCGATCGTGCTCACCCAGCTGGAAGCTGGCGCGGGCGGCAATCAGGTAGTTCAGCAGCGGCACCTCGCTATGCTCCGCACCGCGCAGCAGCTGGCGACGTGCCGGCTCCCAGTTGCCTTCGATGAAGTTGATCAGGCCGCGGTGGGTAAGCCGTGAGGCCTGCCGGGTCTTGCGCTGTCCCAGCCAGCCGGAGAGGGATTTCTGCCCCCTGAACAACTTGCGCAGCAGGGCAAATCCGGCGTACAGGGCAAGCGTGGACAGCACCAGCAACACGATACCCACCCAGAGGCTGGTCTCCACCGTGTAGTTGCCGTAAGCGATCAACACGTAGCCCGGGTGATTCTCGATCAGGGCGACCACAGCCACACCGAGCAGCAGAGCGAGCAGCGCCAGCAAAAGCAGTTTGCGCATGGCCTACTCGCCCTCGCCCCGTTGCAGACGCTGTTCCGTTACCGCGTCCAGCTCCCGCAAGGACTGGGAGATATCGGGCAGCTCGACCGCAATCTCCTCCGCCGCGAGGTCATCCAGCTCCCGGGCCGCCGCGACGGTGGCCGACTCGTCGGCGAGATAGTACTCGGACAGCCAGCGCCGGGCCCGCTGCAGGCTGGCGTGGTACAGCGGCTGGTTGCCGGAGAGCAGGGCCACCTGGGCCTGCTGCAACAACATCACCAGATTCTGCCGCAGGAGCGCTTCCCACTGGGGGTCCACCAGCGCTTCCAGGGGCACGTCCCGACGGCGGACCGTCACATACCGGGACAGGGTCTGCAGGGCCTCCTCGTAGCCCTGCCGCAAACGCTGTTGCCAGTCCGCCGCCTCGCCGGCGGGCGGGCCGGCCTCACGCTCGGGCAACTCGAAAATCACCAGCCCCGCCACCTGGTCCACAAGGGCCGCCAGACGCAGGTAGAGGCCCTCGGTGTCGACCTCCGGCAGCGCGCGCAGGGCGGCGATGTCCCCGGCCACGGCCCGCCGCACCGGGTGCAGGGAGACGTCCTCCAGCTGGCGCAGAATAGTGTCGGCACTCTGCAGCAGGCCGCGGGCAGAGACCGCGTCCCCCGCCATGATCAGGCGCTGGTTGGCCAGCCGCAGCAGATACTCGACCTCAGCCAACAGCCAGCTGTCCTGATCGCCGCCGCTGAGTTTCGCCAGCTCGCCGCGCTGCTCGCCAAGCTGGGACTCCAGCGCCTGCAGGCGTACGGTCTGCTCCCGCAGGTCCTGGCGCTGCTGCTGCACGGCTTGCCGCTGCTCCTGCACCAAAGGTTGCAGGCTGCCGAACTGCCGTTCCAGCGCCACCAATTCGGCGCGCAATCCACTCACGTCAGCCCCGTTGGCCACCGGCGCAGAGACCTGGCCGGGCCGGTCATTCGATTCCAGCGCAGCCAGCCGCTGTAACAGATCGGCCTCGCGCTCCTGGGCCTGCCACAGCAGCCAGGCGGCTCCTCCGCCGAGTCCCAAGACCAGCAACAGGGCCAGCCAGGCAATCCCGGCGCCACCACCAGACCTGCCGGCAGCAGCCCCGGCATCCGCGTCCAGTGCCGGGGCAGGTTCGCTCGCAGGCAGAGGGGTGGATTCCGTCTCCTCCCGCTGTTCCGTCAACGCCGGTTCTTTTTCTTCGCTCACTCACTCATCTCCGCTGCTGGCGACCCATTCTTCCAGGGCGCGAAGCATGGCCTGGTCAGAGGCATTGCCGGCCACCAGGCAATGTCTGAAGCCCGCGGCTGCCGCCGTTTCCGCGACTCGCGCGGAGGGCAGCAACAACCATACATCCTGTAACTTAGAGGTTTCTGCCGGGCTAAGCAACGCCAACATATTGGCCAGCCCCTCGCCACTGCTGAGCATGATCAGCCCGATGTTCCAGCGCGAGACCGCCGCCGCGAACTCTCCGGGTGCCAGCGAAGGCGGCACGCGCCGGTAACACGCAAGGGTTTCCACCCGCGCACCGCGCGCCGTCAGTTCCCGCGCCAGCGCCTCGCGGCCGCCCTCACCCTTGACCAGCAGCACACGCTCACCGCTGCAATTGCGCAGACCGGGCAGGGCCAGCAGGCCCTCACTGGTCATGTCGGCACCGGGGGTCTGCGCCTGTATGCCGAACGCCGCCAGGGCCCGCGCGGTACCGTCGCCCACCGCGTACCAATCGAGCCCCACAGGCAGTTGCGGCCAGAAGTTCTCGATCACCTCCATGCCGAAGCGCACCGCATTGCCACTGATGAAGATGATGTGCTGGAATTCGTCGAGCGCCAGTACCCGGGCACGCTCGGCAGCCGGCAGTTGCGGCAGAGGCTCCAGGACCAGCAGCGGCAGCTGGTGCACGGAGAGGCCGCGCCTGGCGACGCCCTCGCGGAGGACGTCGCCCTGACCTGCCGGACGGGTAACCAGCACCCCCCTAGCGGCCATAGACCTCCGCCAGAATGGCGCCGGCGCCCTGCTGCAGGAGGTCCTCGGCGACCGCGACCCCGAGGGCATCGGCCTCCGCCACTGGCGCCCGCCCCTCCGCGCGCAGCAACAGGCTGCCATCGGGTTTGCCGACCAGGCCGCGCAACCACAGTTCGCTGCCCCCGGCTTCCAGCTCGGCATAGCAGGCAATCGGCACCTGGCAGCCGCCTTCCAGACGCCGGTTGAGCGCCCGTTCCGCAGTCACCCGCAGTGCCGTCGGCTCATGGTGCAGGGCCCCGAGCAGCTCCTGCAGCTCACTGTCGCCAGTGCGCAGCTCGATGCCTACCGCGCCCTGCCCACCGGCGGGCAGGGAATCCGCCACCGCCATCCGCTGGCGGATGCGGTCGGCCATCTCCAGGCGCAGCAGCCCCGCCGTCGCGAGCACTATCGCGTCGTACTCGCCGTCATCCAGTTTGCGCAGGCGGGTATTGACGTTGCCGCGCAGGAAACGAATTTCCAGGTCCGGGCGCGCCGCCCTGAGCTGGCACTCCCGGCGCAGGCTGGACGTACCCACCACGCTGCCTGCGGGCAGGGCGGCTACACTGTCGAACCGGTTGCTGACAAAGGCGTCCCGGGGGTCCTCGCGGGCGCAGATTACGCCGAGACACAGTCCGTCGGGGAAGGACATGGGTACATCCTTCATCGAGTGCACCGCGATATCCGCACTGCCGTCCAGCAGCGCCGTTTCCAGCTCCTTGACGAACAGCCCCTTGCCGCCCACCTTGGCCAGCGGCACGTCCAGGAGCTGGTCGCCGCGGGACGTCATTCCCAGCAGCGCTACCTGCAGGCCGGGGTGCGCCTGTTGCAGGGCGTCGCGGACAAACTCCGCCTGCCAGAGAGCCAGCGGGCTCTCTCGGGTGGCGATGGTGACGGTACGGGGCATGCGTATCGGTTCCTCATTTTTGACCGGGAATCATAACAGCCCGGCCCCGGTGCGGCGACCTCGCACTAGCCCCGCTGCAGCCGCGCCTTGACCTCGGCCAGGTGCCGGCGGCTGACCTGGGCCCGGGTGGGCACAGCATCCAGTTCCACCCACCAGCTGCCATCGGCGTCCCGGCGCAGGCGCCGGATATGGGCAAGTGCCACCAGAGCGTTGCGGTGAACGCGAAGGAAATCAGTCGCCAGTTCCAGCTCCAGGTCCTTCAGCGACTCCTGCAGCAACAGCTCCCGGCCGGGAGCAATGGCAGTCACATATTTCTGCCCGGCGAGGAAACAGCGCACCTCGGCGATCGGCAGCGTCTCGACCCCCCGGTGACCCTGGCTGCTGACCTGGGTACGCCCTGGCGCTGCGCCGCCGTGGAGGGCCGCCAGCTGCACCCGGTTCACCCGCCCCGCGCTGGCCAGCGCGCGCGCCAGCTCTGCCTCCCGGACCGGTTTCAACAGATAGGCGACAGCCTGGTGCTGCAGGGCCTCCAGGGCGTACTCGTCGTAGGCAGTGCAGAAGACTACCGCCGGAGGCTGCGGCAAGCGGTCGAGCTCCGCTGCGACCGCCAGGCCGTCGATGCCCGGCATGCGAATATCCAGCAGCAGCAGGGAGGGCTCCTCCCGCGCCAGCACCGCCAGCGCTTCGTCCCCCGAAGCGGCCTCCAGTAGCACCGCGTCCGGACGCAGTTTCTCCAGCAAACGTCGCAGGCGCTGACGGGCCAGCGGCTCGTCGTCGACCAGCAGGATCTTCATGCCGGCGCTTCCAGTGGATAGCGCAACTCTACCCGGAATCGGCCCGGGGCGGGCATGCGCCGCAGGCTGGCCCCATCGCCAAACAGGGCCTGTAGCCGCTGTTCGATATTGTTCAACGCCATGTTTTCTCCCCGGCTGATACCCGGGCGCTCCGGCACGGGATTCTCTACCGACGCCACCAGTTCGCGCCCCTGCCTTGCCAAGTGCACGCTGACTGTCCCACCTCCCGGCAACAGCGACACCCCGTGGTAGACCGCGTTCTCCACCAGCGGCTGCAGCACCAGGCCGGGCATTGGCAGCCCGGCGAGGCCCTCCTCGATGCGCCAGTCCAGCCGCAGGCGCTCCCCCAGCCGCAGCTGCTCGATCCCGAGGTAGAGCTGACACAGCCGCAGCTCATCGGCCACCGTGGCATCCAGCCCGGATTGTCGCAGGCTGGCCCGGAACAACTCAGCCAGGTCCTCCACCGCCTCCTCGGCGCGTCCGGGGTGGGAGGCGATGAGACTGGCAATGCTGTTCAGGGTATTGAACAGGAAATGCGGGCGGATGCGGGTCTGCATGGCATCCAGCCGCGCCTGTAGTTCGGAACGTTCACGCAGGGCCAGCTGCTGCTGCAGATAGAAATAGCGCAAGGCGATGCCCGTCACCAGCCCCGCCACCAGCAGGTTGCGCAGCAACCACCAGAGCGGATCCCCTGCACCCAGCCACTGGGGGTAGAAGCTCAGGACCAGCTGGCTGGACAGCGCCGTGACCAGCAGCACCAGCAGAATGCTGCAGGCGGCGGCAACAAACAGGCTGCGCCGGGCAAACCAGCTGCGCAGGGCGCACAGCAGGGCCGCGCTGAACAATACCAGCCACTGCACCAGCAGCGAGCCCGCGGCAAACACCGTCCAGTCGAAGGCCGGCAGCCGGCTGACCGCCAGGCTGTGGATCAACACCACCAGCTCCGTCAGCAGTACCAGAAAAAACACCGAGCGCGGCGCGCAGAGATCGGGAATGAAGAATTCGCCGGACGCTCGCGCGCCCGCGACCGCTGCCTGCTGTCCATTCGCATCCTGCATCAGCACGATCCCCGCCTCTCCCGATGATATACTTGCACCCTTGCGCTGCGGTAACAAGCGCAAACCCGACCGCAATCGCCTCCAACCGGGCCCCAGGACAACAGACAGGACAGCATGAGCAAAGACACGGATACCAGTAAATTGTGGGGCGGGCGCTTCACCGAAGCCACCGACCAGTTCGTCCAGCGTTTCACCGCCTCCGTGCAGTTCGACCAGCGCATGGCGGACGAGGACATGCGCGGCTCCCTGGCCCACGCCGACATGCTCTGTGCCGTGGGAGTTCTCAGCGAGGAGGAGCGCGAACAGATTCACCGGGGCCTGGGCCAGATCCGCGAAGAGATCGCCAGCGGCCAGTTCCAGTGGTCGGTGGAGCTGGAAGACGTGCACATGAACATCGAATCGCGGCTGACCCAGCTGATCGGCAATACCGGCAAGAAACTGCACACCGGGCGCTCGCGCAACGACCAGGTGGCGACCGATATCCGTCTGCACCTGCGCAGCGCCATCGACCTCATTGGCGCTGAACTCACTCGCCTGCAGCGCGGCACCATTGCCCTGGCCGCATCCCACTGCGACACCATCATGCCCGGCTTCACGCACCTGCAGACCGCGCAGCCGGTGGTGTTCGGTCACCACTTGCTGGCCTGGAACGAAATGCTGGAACGGGACTACGGCCGCCTGATGGACTGCCGGGCAAGACTGAACCAGTCACCCCTGGGGGCCGCGGCGCTGGCCGGCACCACCTACCCCATCGACCGGGAAATGACCGCGAGGGCACTGGACTTCGACCGGCCCACAGAAAACTCCCTGGACTCCGTGTCCGATCGCGACTTCGCGATTGAATTCTGCGCCTTCGCCGCGCTGCTGATGACCCACCTGTCGCGGATCTCGGAAGAGCTGGTACTGTGGACTTCGGCCCAGTTCAACTTCATCGAGCTGCCCGACCGCTTCTGCACCGGCTCCTCCATCATGCCGCAGAAAAAGAATCCCGACGTACCGGAGCTGGTGCGCGGCAAGGTGGGCCGGGTCAACGGCCACCTGGTGTCGCTGCTGACCCTGATGAAAAGCCAGCCGCTGGCGTACAACAAGGACAATCAGGAAGACAAGGAGCCCCTGTTCGACACCATCGACACCGTGCTCGGCAGCCTGCGGGCCTTTGCCGACATGGTGCCCGCCATCCGCCCGAAAGCGGAGCCGATGCGGGAGGCGGCACGACGCGGCTTCTCCACCGCCACCGACCTGGCCGATTACCTGGTGCGCAAGGGCCTGCCTTTCCGCGACGCCCACGAAGTGGTGGGCAAGGCCGTGGCCCACGGTGTCGCCACCGGCACCGACCTCGCCGACATGAGCCTGGCTACCCTGCAGGAGTTCAGCAGCGATATCGGCGCCGATATCTTCGAGGTCCTGACGCTGGAAGGCTCGGTGGCTGCCCGCAACCACCTGGGCGGTACCGCACCGCGGCAGGTCAGCGCCGCGGCTGAGCGTGCGCTGGCCCGCTTGAGCACCCGCCCCTAGCGCGGCCGATAGCGCAGACTGGCCTGGAAAGTGACGTCCGGTGCGGTCTCCACCCGAATGTCCTCGACCAGAGCCAGGTCCAGGGCCCAATCCCGACTGAACCGCCAGCGGGCACCCGCGGTCAGCAGCAAAGCAGTCTCGCCCAGCGCGGTGAGGTCGCTGTCCAGGGGGGCGCTGTGGCTGTCGAGCTGCAGCAGCAGGGACAGGGTATCCAGCCAGGCCCAGTCCACGCCCACACCGGCAAACCACAGGTCCCGCTGCTGGGCGGCACCCGGCAGGTCGAAGCGACCCGCACGCAGGTATCCGGCCTGACCCTGCCAACTCAGACGGCTGCCGGGCGCAGCGTGGCCGGCACGCAGCACCAGAAAGCCGTCTTCCGCCCCGCTGCCGAGAAAATCACGCTCCCTGCCGGTGGCAAACTTGTAGCCGACGCCGGCGCTCAACTGCCAGCTGTCATCCCGGTACAGGGTGCGGTGTAGCGCCAGGGTGACATCGCCGATGCCGCCGGAGGAATCCCGCAGCTGAAAGCCGTCCGCAGCTGCAGCGTAACGATAGTCCAACCGGTCCCGGGGTACCTGCCTGCGGCCGCCATCCGGCATACCCCAGAGGTCATGCCAGCCGTCGATCAGGCTGTCCAGGGAGCCGCCGTCATGGGTCAGCAGCGGCAGCTCCAGTTGCAGTTCCCAGTCTTCGGCAAAGCCGTAGCGGAAGTCGAACGCCAGGCGCCAGCTTTCGCCGTCCAGCACCACCGCCTCTCGGTCGCTGCTGTCCACGGCGAAGTGGCTGGCGATGGCCATGTGAGTGGCAAACTGCCCCTTGCCGGAACCGACCAGTTGCGCCGCCCGCGGCGAGGGCAGCCCGACCAGGCCCGCAACCGGGCTCAGATTTTTCACATACAACGGCTCCGCCACCGAGACAGCCGGCGGCAGGGCCAGCACACTCCCGGCGAGCCCAATCACCAGATTCCGGTATTTGCGCATGCGCCCTTCCCCAACAGTTTCCTGCCGCGATAGTACAACGCCGAGGTGACAGATTCTGCCGGGGATTCAGGTATACTGCGCCTTTTCCATGCCGGATTCAGCTTTCATGCGCAACCTGTTGCCCACCACCGCTATCGTCCTGGCGCTCACAGCCCTGTCAGGCTGCGGCCAGACCGGGCCCCTGCAGTTGCCACCCCGGGAGGCGGCATCGCCAGCGGCGGAGCCACCGCCACCAGCGGGCGACACAGAGACTGCCCCGGCGGCAGCACCGGCCAGTAACGGATAACCCCGATCATGAGCAGCTTTCACTATCGCGACGGCGTGCTGTACGCCGAGCAGGCCAGTGTCGACGACATCGCCGCGCAGTTCGGCACCCCCTGCTACATTTACTCCCGGGCCGCACTGGAGGCGGCCTTCCGCGCCTACCAGGACGCACTGGCGGACTGGCCCCACCTCATCTGCTACGCGGTCAAGGCCAACTCCAATATCGCGGTGCTGGATGTGCTGGCGCGTCTGGGGGCGGGCTTCGACATTGTCTCGATCGGCGAACTGGAGCGGGTGGTGGCCGCGGGTGGGGACCCGGGTAAAACCGTCTTCTCCGGCGTCGCCAAAACCCCGGCGGAAATGGCCCGGGCCCTTGAACTGGGCATCCACTGCTTCAACGTGGAGTCCGCGGCGGAGCTGGAGGTCCTCAACCGCGTCGCCGGCAGCATGGACCGGCTGGCCCCGGTGTCGATCCGCGTGAACCCGGATGTCGATGCCCGCACCCACCCGTACATCTCCACCGGCCTGCGGGAAAACAAGTTCGGCCTGGGCGTGGCGGAGGCCCTGCCCCTGTACCGGCGCGCCGCCGCCCTGCCCCACCTCGACGTGCAGGGGCTCGATTGCCACATCGGTTCCCAGCTCACCGAGCTGAGCCCCTTCATCGACGCCCTGCGCCGCCTGCTGGTGCTGGTGGACGAACTCGCTGCAGAGGGCATTGCCATCCGTCACCTGGACCTGGGCGGCGGGCTCGGGGTGCGTTACCGCGACGAGCAGCCGCCGGCCATCGGCGACTATATCGCCGCCATCCGCGCCGAGCTGGGCGAGCGGCAGCTGCCGCTGGTATTCGAGCCGGGCCGCTCCATCTGCGCCAATGCCGGTCTGCTGCTGACCCGGGTGGAATACCTGAAGCAGACGCCGGAGCACCACTTCGCCCTGGTGGACGCGGGCATGAACGACATGATCCGCCCCGCCCTGTACCAGGCCTGGCTGGACATCCAGCCCAGCCACCCCGCCACGGAGGGGGTTGCGGCGCTGTGGGACATCGTCGGACCGGTGTGCGAGACCGGCGACTTCCTCGGCAAACAGCGGCAACTGACCCTGGCCCAGGGCTCGCTGCTGGCGGTCTTTGGCGCTGGGGCCTACGGCTTCAGCATGAGCTCCAACTACAACAGTCGACCCCGCGCCGCCGAAGTGATGGTGGACGGAGCCGCCGTGCACGAGGTCAGGGCACGGGAAACCGTGGCCGAATTGCTGCGGCTGGAAAGCCGCCTTCCGGCCTGAGCAGGTGCCGCTGACATGTTGCTGAAGTTCACCAAGATGCACGGCGCGGGCAATGACTTTGTGGTCATAGACCTGATCAGCCAGCGCTACCGACCGCGGGAACAGGACATCCGCATGCTTGCGGACCGTCACTTTGGCATCGGCTGTGACCAGGTCCTGCTGGTGGAGGCACCGGACAGCCCGGATGTTGATTTTCGCTACCGGATTTTCAATGCCGACGGCAGCGAAGTGGAGAACTGCGGCAACGGCGCCCGCTGCTTCGCCCGCTTTGTCCGCGACAAACAGCTGACCGGCAAACGGGTTATCAGGGTCCAGACCGCCGGGGGCGTGCTGGAGCTGCGAGTGCGGGACAAGCACCGGGTGGAGGTGGACATGGGCATACCGGTGTTTGCCCCGGCCGACATCCCCTTCGCCGCCACGGCGATGGCAGACCACTATACCCTCGCCGTCGATGGCCAGCAGCTCGAGATCGGCGCCCTGTCCATGGGCAACCCCCACGCGGTGTTGCGGGTGGAGGATGTGGACACCGCGCCCGTCGCCACCCTCGGGCCCGTCCTCGAGCGCCACCCGGACTTTCCGCAGCGGGTCAACGCCGGCTTCATGCAGGTAATTTCCGACCGCGAGATCCGCCTGCGCGTGTATGAACGGGGCGCCGGCGAAACCCTGGCCTGCGGCACCGGAGCCTGCGCCGCAGCGGTGTACGGCATGCTGCGCGGCTGGCTGCGGGATACCGTGACAGTGCAGCTGCCCGGCGGTAAGCTTGAGATCAGCTGGGCCGGAGCGGGCCACGCGGTCATCATGACCGGACCCACCGCGGTTGTGTTCGAAGGCAGTATCAAGATCTGACGCCGCGGTGCGGCAGCAACAACGGAGAGAAGACAGACCATGCCAGCCAAGAAGGAACCGGCAGTCACCGTGGCCAGCCCCGAACTCAGCGATGAATCCGTGCGCGAGTACCTGAAACAGCACAGCGATTTCCTCCAGCGTCATCCCGACATGCTCGATTTCCTGCACGTGTCGCATGCATCGGGCAGCGCGGTGTCGCTGGTGGAAAAGCAGGTCACCGTGTTGCGGGAGCGCAACATAGAGATGCGCCAGCGCCTCAACGCCCTCACCGCGAATGCGCGCCACAATGACAAGCTCTATGAGCAGACCCGGCGCCTGGTGCTGGCGCTGCTGGACGGAGAGTCGCTGCCGGCGCTGTGCGGCGCCTTTACCCGGGCCATGCACGACGACTTCGAGGTCGAACACGCCAGCATCATCCTGTTCGGAGACCGACACAAAGCCCCCGAGGGCGTGCGGGTCGAAAGCGGCGAGCGCGCGCGCATTGAAATCGGGGCCCTGCTCCGCGGCCGCAAGGCCCTGTGTGGCCCCCTGCGCGAGGAGGAGCTGAACTACCTGTTTCCCGAGGCCGGTGCGGTCGGCTCAGCCGCCGTCATGCCCCTGCTCAGCGGCGAGGAGGTTGGCGTCATCGCCGTCGGCAGTTCCGATGCCCACCGCTACAGCAGCAGCATGGGAACCCTGTTTTTACAGCATATAGCCGAGGTCCTGGTGCGCCTGCTACCACGCCTCGGAGTCGGCCCGGGCAGCTGATGCCCGCCGCCGTCACGCCACTGGCGGACGCCAGCGTCGCCTTTGTCAATTACCTGCGCGACGTTCGGCAACTTTCCCCGCACACGATCAGCAACTATCAGCGGGACCTCCAGTCCCTGGTGGAATACTGCGCCGCGCGCCAGCGCGAGGACGCCGGCGCCGTTCACGAAGCCGATATCCGCGGCTGGGTGAGCCAGCTGCACCGGCACGGACTGGCTGGCAGCAGCATCCAGCGCGCGCTGTCCGCGGCGCGCTCGTTCTTCCGTTACCTGGGGCGGGAAGGGGGGCACAGCCGGAACCCCGCCGCGGCGGTACAGGCGCCGCGCCAGCCCCGGCGCCTGCCCAAGACCCTGGACGCAGACCAGGTCAACAAGTACCTGCAGTTTGCCGGCGACGACCCCATGGCCCTGCGCGACAGCGCAATCGCCGAACTGTTCTATTCCTCCGGCTTGCGCCTGGCGGAACTGGTGGCCATCAACCTGGACGACATCGATCCCCAGGCACATCTGGTGACCGTGACCGGCAAGGGTCGCAAGACCCGCACCATCCCGGTCGGCTCCGTGGCCCTGGAGGCCATCCGTCGCTGGCTGGCGGTGCGCCCAGCCAGTAGCGACCCGGCCCTGTTCACCAGCAATCGCGGCCAGCGTATCAGCGTGCGCAACGTGCAGGCCCGGCTGAAGCTGCAGGGCCGCCGCGCGGGCATGTACCAGGACGTGCACCCGCACATGCTGCGCCACTCCTTCGCCAGCCACATGCTGGAGTCCAGCGGCGACCTGCGCGCGGTGCAGGAGCTGCTGGGGCACGCCAATATTGCCACCACCCAGATCTATACCCACCTGGACTTCCAGCACCTCGCCAAGGTCTACGATGCGGCTCACCCGCGGGCCCGGCGGCGCAAGACCAAGCCGGATTGAGACCGTGAAGATCGCCGTCATCACCTTCGACCTCGACAACACGCTCTGGGACGTCGAACCCGCCCTGCTGCGGGCCGAGCAGGCCCAGCGCGACTGGCTCCTGCAGCACCGGCCGGGCTCTATCGAGCACCACGATCACGACAGCTTGTGGGAATTCAAGAAGCGGGTCTGGAAGCGGCACCCGGAACTCGTCCACCACGTCAGCCAGATGCGCATTCGCATGCTCTACGAACTGCAGTGGGCGGCGGGCTACTGCGATGCCGACTGCGAGCGCGGCGCCACTGCCGCTTTCGCCGCCTTCCTCGAGGAACGGCACAAGGTGGAGCTGTACGAGGAAGCGCTGGAGGTGCTCAGGGAACTGGCGGGACAGTACCGGCTGGGAGCCCTGACCAATGGCAATGCCGATATCTACAAGACCGATGCGGGGGAGTACTTTGACTTCGCCTTCCTGGCCGAAGAGATCGGCGCCAGCAAGCCTGCGCCAGACATGTTCCAGGCGGCGCTGGCGCAGACCGGGGTAGAGCCCCGCCAGATCGTGCATGTCGGGGACAATCCCGAGCACGATATCCTCGGCGCCAGCCGCGTCGGCATGCGTACGGTATGGGTCAACCTGCGGGGCGCAGCCTGGGATCAGCAGGACCTGCTGCCCGACGCCGAGGTCAGGACGCTACGCAGCCTGCCGGAAGCCATCCGCAACATCGACCTCCCCGGCAGCTGACCCCGGCGCCGCCTGGCGCCCGCGCAGTCTCAGATGGCGTCTTCGCCGGTTTCACCGGTGCGAATGCGGATCACCTGCTCCATCTCGGTCACAAAAATCTTGCCGTCGCCGATCTTGCCGGTGTTGGCGGCCTTGATAATCGCCTCGATAGTGGCGTCGAGCTGACTCTCCCCGACGGCAATTTCCAGTTTTAGCTTGGGCAGGAAATCCACCACATACTCGGCCCCCCGATACAGCTCGGTGTGGCCGCGCTGGCGCCCAAAGCCCTTGACCTCGGTCACGGTAATACCCTGCACCCCGATGTCCGACAGGGCGGCGCGGACATCATCCATCTTGAAGGGTTTGATAATTGCGGTGACCAGTTTCATGGCGGTGCTCCAGCGCGTTCAACGAAGCAGCCATTATGGAAGGCGGGCGCAGAATCGCAAGGGGTGGGCACAAAAAAGGGGGCCCGAAGGCCCCCAAAGCACGCATTGCATCAATGCGCCCGCAAGACTGGAACTATTTCTGGGAGACAAACTCCGGGTAGGCTTCCATCCCGCACTCGGACAGATCCACCCCTTCGTACTCTTCTTCCTCGCTGACCCGGATACCCATGACGGCCTTGAGAATCGCCCAGGTGATGAGGCTGGCGCCAAAGACCCAGACAAAGATCACCAGGGTACCGACCAACTGGCCCATGAAGGTGGCGTCGGGGTCGGACAGCAGCACCGCGAAGATGCCCCAGATACCGACCACACCGTGGACAGAGATGGCACCGACCGGATCGTCGATCTTGATCTTGTCCATGGCCACGATGCTGCCCACGACGATGACGCCGCCGATGGCACCGATGATCATCGCCAGCAGGGGCGAGGGATCAGCAGGCTCGGCCGTGATGGCGACCAGGCCGGCGAGTGCACCGTTCAGGGCCATGGTCAGGTCTGCCTTGCCGAACACGAGGCGTGACAGCAGCAGGGCCGCGATCAGGCCGCCGGCAGCGGCGGCGTTGGTGTTCAGGAACACGTTGGCCACCTCGTTGGCAACCGCGATACCGCCCAGTTTCAGGGTGGAGCCGCCGTTGAAGCCGAACCAGCCCATCCACAGGATGAAGGTGCCCAGGGTCGCCAGCGGCATATTGGCACCGGGGATGGCCCGTACAGAGCCGTCGGCGGCATACTTGCCTTTGCGCGCGCCGAGCAGCAGGACGCCTGCCAGGGCCGCCGCCGCACCAGCAAGGTGCACGATACCGGAGCCGGCGTAGTCGCTGTAGCTCAGCTCACCGATGAACGGAACTGCCTTGCCACCCCAGGTCCAGCCGCCCTCGATCGGGTAGATGAAACCGGTCATGACGACGGCGAAGGCGAGGAACGCCCACAACTTCATCCGCTCGGCCACGGCACCGGACACGATGGACATGGCGGTGGCGACAAACACCACCTGGAAGAAGAAGTCGGAAGCACCCGAGTACACCGAGTCGCCGCCAAAGCCGGCTTCGGCGGAGTCCGCCAGCACTGCGGCCACGGCCACGTCATCCATTTGCGCGACTGTGGTCACGCCGGACAGGAAGAAACCCCCGTCGTACATGAAGTGGTAGCCGCAGATCAGGTACATGGTGCACGCCACTGCGTACAGGGCCACGTTCTTGGTCAGGATTTCAGTGGTATTCTTGGCGCGAACGAGGCCTGCCTCCAGCATTGCGAAGCCTGCCGCCATCCACATTACCAGCGCGCCGCACACCAGGAAGTAAAAGGTGTCCATCGCATACTGTAATTCAAAGATCTGGTTTTCCATGGGATTCACTCTCGTCTGTTAGTCGCGTGGGTTCAGATGGCGTCTTCGCCGGTTTCGCCGGTACGAATCCGTATCACCTGCTCCAGAGCGGAGACAAAAACCTTGCCGTCACCGATCTTGCCGGTGTTGGCAGCCTTGGTGATGGCCTCGATGGTCTTTTCGGCCATGGCCTCGGCGACGGCCACCTCGATCTTGACCTTGGGCAGGAAGTCGACGACATACTCGGCGCCACGATACAGCTCGGTGTGGCCTTTCTGGCGACCGAAGCCCTTGACCTCGGTCACAGTGATGCCCTGTACACCAATCTCAGAGAGCGCCTCGCGTACATCGTCCAGTTTGAATGGCTTGACGATAGCCGTGATTAGTTTCATGCAAATCTCCTGGTTTCAACAGGGCGCCCCGCAGGGCGCCAATGGGGTTCAGTCCCGGCGGCTCAGAAGCTCTTCGAGATGGAGAACACAACGCGATCATCGGCGGCATCGCTCTCGTCGAGATCGGTACCGATCAAGGCGAGTGCAAAGTCCAGCTCGTAGGCGCTGTAGCCGAAGGTGACGCCGTAATCCATGTAGGTGTCTTCACCTTCTTCCCAGAAATCATCCTGGTCGGTGTCGGTGAAGCCGATGTTGAAGCCGACGCTGAACTGCTCGGTCAGGCTCATGGAGTAGCCGGCAGAGTAGTAGATGTAGGTGGGGCCACCGTCGCCGAACTCGTCGGAATAGTTGACACCGAAGCTGAAGTCCGCGTAGCTGAAGCCCAGCGCGAATTCCAGATAGTCGAACTCAGGCTCGTTCTCGTAGTCGTAGTAGATGAAACCGAAGTCGTAGCCGAAGCCACCGGCGGTTTCACCGGCAAAGCCGCCGTAGTAGTCCATCTCGGTGGACGCATCGCCACCAAAGTTGATATTGGAGCCCCAGATCCCGGCGTACAACCCGGTTTCACCGGACCAGTCGAAGCCGCCCTGGATGGCACCGCGCTCGCCGGTTTGAGAGATACCGCGGAAGGTGTAATCCGTTGCCAGGGTGACGTTGGCGCTGATTTCCGCCTGGGCGGAAGCAGCACCCAACAGCAGGGCAGCGGTGATGGTAGCGGGAAGCAGTTTCTTGTGCAGCATGTTGTGATTCTCCTCGGGTTGGCGTTCGGAAGTCGCAGGTCTTGGCCTGGTAACCTCCGTGACACGTTTGTCACATTCGCAACAGTGCTTTTGCAGACCCTGTGCCAATAGAGGATAAAAACATATAAAACATAGTGTTAGGGAATAAATCAGGCCCTGGGCGATCGCCCCCGGCCCATGCGAGAGCATCTCTTGCGCACCGCTTTAGTGCATTGTGCGATTTTGGTGCACGGCGATGATCACGCGATGATCTGTCCGCAGCCAGGCAATTGCACTACACTTTCGCCGCTGTCATTGCGTAAAGGAAAAGCCTGCCATGGCCCTGAAACCCCCGCCGCTGGGCGACATCCTGCAACAATTGAATGCCCTGGCCGCCAGTTCCGGACTCCGGACCGATGTGGACAAGGGCGTGCGCGCGCTGGCGCAGTCGGCACTGGGCAAACTGGACATGGTGAGCCGCGAGGAATTCGACGCCCAGGCGGCCATCCTCGCCCGCACCCGGGCCCAGGTGGCGCAGCTGGAAACGGAACTCGAAGCACTTAACAAGGAATTTGAAGCCCTGCAGGCAAAGAACCAGTAACCGCCCCGGGGGCACGCTCAAGGATGAGCCATGGAACTGTCTGTTATCTACAGCCGCGCGGCGGTGGGAATCGCCTCACCCCCGGTGCAGGTGGAAACCCATCTCGGCAATGGCCTGCCCTCGTTCAGCATTGTCGGTCTACCGGAAACTGCAGTGCGCGAAAGTCGCGATCGCGTGCGCTGTGCCCTGCAGAACTCACATTTCGAGTTCCCGGATCGGCGCATCACCGTGAACCTCGCACCGGCGGACCTGCCCAAGGAGGGCGGCCGCTTTGATCTCCCCATTGCCCTCGGCATCCTGGCCGCGTCCGGCCAGCTCCCGAGCACCGACCTTGCCCGCCACGAGTTCGTGGGCGAACTCGCGCTCGGCGGCACCATCCGCCCGATCCCCGGCATCGTTCCCGCGGCCCAGGCCTGCACCAGTGCCGGGCGCACACTGGTCACGCCAGCTGACAACGCCGCCCTGGCCGCTGTCGTGCCCGACAGCCGGATCATTGGCGCAGAGGACCTGCTGACCCTGTGTGCGCACCTGAACGGCCGCCAGCCCCTGGCGCCTACGGTAGCCAACGCCACAACACACACCCTGCCGCGCTATCCCGACCTGGCGGGGGTTGCCGGCCAGGACCTGGCGCGGCGCGCGCTGGAAATTGCCGCTACCGGCGGCCACAACCTCCTTCTCTGCGGCCCACCCGGGACTGGCAAAACCCTGCTCGCCAGTCGCCTGCCCGGTATCCTGCCGCCACCGGACCCGGATGAGGCCCTGACCTGCGCCGCCCTGCACAGTTTCTACGACAGCACCAGTCTGGAGCATCTGTGGCGTCGCCCCTTCCGCAACCCACACCACAGCGCCAGCGCTGCGGCCCTGGTCGGCGGCGGCGCCCGGCCGCGACCCGGCGAAGCCAGCCTCGCCCACGGCGGGGTACTGTTCCTGGACGAGCTGCCCGAATTCAGCCGCCAGGTACTGGAAATGCTGCGGGAGCCCATGGAGGCCGCCGCCATTACCCTGTCTCGGGCCAATCACAAGTTCACTTACCCGGCCCGTTTCCAGCTGGTTGCCGCCATGAACCCCTGTCCCTGCGGGTTTAACGGCGACCCGCAGCAACCCTGTCGCTGCACCCCGGACCAGATCCAGCGCTACCGCCAGCGCCTGTCGGGCCCACTGCTGGACCGGATTGACCTGCACGCGGACGTGCCGCGGATTGACGCCGCGACGCTGCTGCGCGAGCAAACAGCGGGGGAAAATTCAGAGACTGTGAGGGAGCGGGTCATTGCGGCGCGGGCACGTCAGCAGCAGCGGCAGGGCTGCACCAATGCCAGCCTGCCGGACGAGCGGTTTCGCGAGGTGTGTAATCTGCAACCGGCGGCGAGGCGCCAGCTTGAGCGGGCGGCCGACACGCTGCGTCTCTCCGGTCGCGGCCTGCAACGCAGCCTGCGCGTCGCCAGAACCCTGGCGGACATGGCCGGAGCCACCGACATCAACGACAGCCACATCGCCGAGGCCCTGGCCTTCCGGCAACCGGGCCCCACGGCCTGAACCTCGGCGCTCAGTGCGCCGGTGCCACCCCCATGAACTTGCTCTGCACGATGCGAAACCGGTTGCTGACGAAGGCGAGGTCGGCAAGGCAGGCATTGCCCGCGGGGTTCAGGCCGGTGACGTGGAAATCCGAGTAGGCGGCGGCAAAGTTGATCGGCATGCCAGTCAGGTTACAGGCCACCGACGCACCGGCGGCATGGTAGGCGTCCACCGCCCTGCCCAGGAATTCCGGATCCGTGGAGTAGACATGAGAGGTGATGGCCCCGCAATCGCGAGCATTGCCCGTGGCGTCCTCCAGGCAGGCCTCAGCGCTGTCGTTGGCGATGATAAAGGAGACCGGACCAAAGACTTCCTGCCGGTACCAGTCCCGATCCGCCGCGGTCGCCGCTATCACCAGCGGTGTGGCCGTGCGGGCGGCGGGGAAGTCCGGGTTGGCGTAGGCTGCGGAGTCGCGCAGGATCCTGTCGCCGGCCAGCTCGCGATAGCGGTCCACGTTGGCCTGCACCGAGGGGTCGAACAGGGTGCCACACAGGGTCGCCGCACCGCGCGCATCCGCCAGCCAGTGATCCACCGCGGTACAGATCGCCTGCGCCACCTCCGCGTGGGGGACTGTCTTGCCGGCAACCCGGATTCCCACCGCCGGAATATGGATATTCTGCACGCTGGTGCACATCTGCGCCGAGGCCTGGCACAGGGAGTGAGCGATGGCCCGGGCCGTGGCGGTGAGGTCATCGGTGGACTCTACCACCACCGAGTTGCAGCCCGCGGTCTCGGTATAGACGAGCTTGCCGGGGCAGTTCTGTTCCAGCCAGCTGCCAAAGCGCGGACTGCCGGTAAAATCAATGATGGCCGTGTCCGGGTGCTGGACCAGCGGCAGGGTAGCCGGCTCCGCGCGGGTGTCCGCCGCCAGGGTTACCAGATTGGGGTCGAAACCGGCCTCCACCAGCACCTCGCGGCACACCTTCGCCACCATGGCCACCGGCAGGGTCGCCGCCGGGTGCGGCTTGAGCACCACCGGATTACCGGTGGCCAATGACGCGCAGAGGGCCGGATAGGTATTCCATAGCGGAAAGGTGGCGCAGCAGATCACCACTCCGATACCGCGCGGCACCAGTCGATAGCGCTTGTCCAGGCTGGCCACGCCATCGCGGCCGAACTGCCGCTCCCAGCGCGCGGTGGCGGGGACGTCCTGCATGGCCTTGTGGGCATAGGCCAGCGCCTCCAGGCCGCGATCCAGGGCATTGGCGCCACTGCCGGCGAAGGCCATGACATAGGATTGGCCGGAGGTGTGCATGGTGGCGTGGGCATTTTCGAATAACTGCTCGCCGCAGCGCTGGAGGATTTCCAGGCACACACCCACCCGCTCTTCCGGACTGGCAGCGGCCCAGGCGGGGCGTCCGGCATTGATAGCGGGGAACAGGGCGCCGGGGTCCAGCCGCGGGTAGCGCACGCCCAGGGGCCTGCCGGTGTAGGGCGAGACTTCCTCGCCAACGCGGCCGATCTCGCCGGGCTGCTGCAGCGGAAAGTCCTGACCCAGCAGGGCCTCGAAGCGCGCCTGCCCGGCGGCGGGCTTTTCCTCACCGTGAATCTTGCTGCTGGGGTTCTCCGGCCAGCCACTCCAGGCGTAGCGCCGGGCGCAGGCATCCAGGGCCTTCGTCAACAGGTCCTGGTGTTTGTTGAACAGGGCGGTCATACCGGGTCTCCAATGGTGAAGTCGACGTGGTGGGCGCGCAGCTCTTCGCCGCAGTGGTCACAGACCACTTCGCCGTGCAGGTTCTCGCCGCAGACGGTGTGGGTCAGGCACATAGGACGCCCGGCTCCGGTGGGGTCGCACCATTTGTCGCCCCACTGCAGCAGGGTGAGGAAGTAGGGAAACAGGTCCCAGCCCTTCTCGGTTAACTCGTAGGCGTAGCGCACCGGACGCTGCTGATAGGGCCTGGTGGCGAACACCCCCTGTCGCACCAGGTAGCGCATCCGGTTCGAGAGGATATTGGTGGCCACAGGCAGTTCCCGGTGGAATTCATCGAAGCGCTGCAGGCCGTGGAAGGCCAGGGCAATCACGTTGGCAGTCCAGCGGTCGCCCACCAGGTTGATCAGGTTGCGATAGACGCTGTGCTCCCCGGGTACCTCGTGGGCGGACAGGGAGGATCGCCGGCGCACCTTCTTGTCGCGGACGTCCCGGGTTGCACCGGGGCCGGGATGATAGCTGACATCCCTGCCGTCCACATCGCGACGGCAGCTGCCACAGCGCAGGCGCGGCTGCAGGGACTGGCCGCAGCTGCGGTGCAGCAGATGCACCTTCCCCGCGGGCGGCGGCGGGTGATGCTTCTCTTCCCAGACAACCGCCATCAACGCGTGTTGATAGAGGTCTATCGACTTGCGGGTCAGGTGATAGACAGGATGGCGCGGATCCCCGTCCGAGGAGCGCTTGCGCAGGCAATCCATGGACTGCAGCCATTTCAACCGATTGGACAGCACCCCGCGGGATACGCCGGTGGCCTCGAGCATCCCGCCGAAGGTATTGATACCCCAGAACACCTCCTGGATGATCAATATGCACCATTTGTCACCAATCTGGTCCAGGGCACGGTTGATGGAGCTGGCCCGGGTTATCAGCTGGCTCATATCGGGTACCCCACCATCATCCCGCGCTTGCAGAACAGGACTCGAACAGTCAGCTGCACCGGAAACCCAGCGCCAGGGAGGGATTCTTGTCGCGACTCTGGCCCAGACTGATGTTGCCGCTGCCGCGCAGCAGCAGCTCATCGCGGTGCAGGAACACCGGTTCATCGTCGCCCAGGCAGACGAAGGTACCGTTGGTGGAGGCGTCGGACAGCACAAAGAATCCCCGCCGGTACTCGATGGACGCATGGTGGCGGGACACCCATTCGGCCTCTACCACCAGATCCGCAGAGGTATCCCGGCCCAGCATCAGTGGCTGGCTGGTCTCATCCATGGTCACGGCAAGCCCATTGAGCACAAGCTCCAGGCTGGTATCGTGATGCACCTCGGCCAGCGATTCCAGCCCCTGGAAGGTCGTGATGTTGGTGGTGTCCTCCTGCCAGATCACATCGACCAGATCCAGCAAGGCGTGCTTGCCAGGGACATGGGTCTTGCCCAGATTGCGTGTGCGCAGCCCACTGGAGGCGGACAGATTGCGGACGGAATCGGCCGTGGTGACAATCTGCTCGCGCTTGGCCAGGCTGGCCATGCGTGCGGCCGTGTTGACCGCGGCGCCAAAAACGTCGCCACCGTCGTGCAGTACATCGCCGTGATGCAGGCCGATCCGCAGCGCCAGGCGCTCGCGCCTGCAGCTCTCCTCGTCGCTCACCCGACGCTGCATTTGCACCGCGGCTTCGATGCCGCTTTCAATGGTGGGGAACGTCGCCATGATTTCGTCACCGATGGTCTTGACCACCTCCCCACCGTGGCTGGCAACAACGTCGGCACAAAGGTTAAGCAGGCCCAGGATCGTCTCACGCGCCGACTCATCGCCCCGCTGCTCAAACAGGCGCGTGCTGCCGCTGACATCGGCAAAGACAATGGTGAGAGCTTCACTAGTCATAATCCCGGATGATAGGGGAAAGCGAGCCCTGCCTCCACTGCTGCAGAGCGGCAAGGCAACATTGCCGGGACAAGCTCCCGCGCCACGGCGGGCTGCTTGTCCCGCGCGCCATCAGAAACTCTTGGTCAGGGTGACGCCGGCCGTGCGCGGGGGCATGTAGTACTCCGACGTAACACCGGTGGGGTCCACGATGCGGTTGGTTACCTGCAGCTCATCGTTGAGGTTCTTGCCCCAGAGGTCAATGGCCAGGGAGCCGTCAGCACTGGTCCAGCTGACACTGGCGTCGATCAGCTCAACACTGCTCTGGCGTTCTACCGGCCGATTCTGGGGCCCGGTGTAGTACTCGTCCTTCCAGCTGTAGCTGAGGCCGAAATCCAGGGCACTGCCATTGCCCAGGTTCACACGGTAATTGGCGCTACTGGTGAGCGACCCATCCGGGGCAAAGGGAAGGTCGCGATCGGCGAGGTCCAGACCGTTGGAGTTGATGAACTCCTTGAAGGTGGCGTCGCTGTAGTTGTAGCTCGCGCTCAGGGTGAAATTCTCAAAGGGCACGACGTCGATGGAGGCCTCGTACCCTTTGGACTCTGCCTGGGCGTTCAGCAGTACCAGCAGGAAGCGGCTGTTGAGCTCAAATACCTGCAGATCTTCATAGTCCATGTCGTAGTAGGACAGGTTCAACTGCAGGCGGCGGTCCCACCAGGAGGACTTCATGCCCACTTCAATATTCTCGACAATTTCCGGATCCACCGGCTCACTGGCCACGCTGGCCAGGTTGGTCTGGGACTGGAAGGCACCGCTCTTGAAACCCTCGGCGTAGGTGGCGTAGAACATCAGGTCGTCAGTTGGCCGCCAGGCCAGGGACAGCTTGTGGGTGACCTCCGACCAGGAGTCCTCGGCAAACACCGGCGCCGCGAAGGAAGGCAGTATCAGCGGTACGCCGGAGGGGGTGGTGCCCAGCAGGTCGATGGAGTTCTGGGTGATCTCCTTTTCGTCCTCGGCCCAGCGCACACCGTAGGTCAGGGTAAGCTGCTCGGTGAGATCCCAGTCCGCCTGACCGTAGACGGCGTAGCTGGTGGTGGTGTTGTCCTGGGTGAACAGCACGTCGCCGACCCCGGCGAGCCCCAGGCCCTGCAGTGGCGTGCTGTACTGGGTGTAGAACTCCTCGGCCCGCTCCACATCCTCCTCCATGAAGAACACCCCCGCCAGCCAGTTCAAACGCTCGCTGTTGCCGGCGAGACGGAACTCCTGGGAAATCTGCGAAGCCTCTTCCTCCGCACCGTTGACCACATTGCCGGGGGCAGTGAAGAAGCCGGGGGGCAGCGGTACCCCTGGGGGTGAAGGCGCGCTGAGGTTATTGAGTGGAATACCGGTCAGATCGTCCACCCAGTTATAGTCGCTGGAGCGCCAGGCGGTAATGGAGGTCAGGCTCGCCCAGTCGAGGTCAACTTCAAAGCGGGCCATCACCCCTTCGACCACGCGCTTTTGCGAGGTGTCGAACTGGGAGCTACAGTTGCGCTCATCGGCCATGTAGCGCTCGGACATGCCGATGCGCCAGAACGGGGCCAGACCGGCGATTGCCGAATCCACATTCTGGATGTGGCGACACGGGCCGTTGGTCTCGTCGCGAGCATAGTCGGCCGTCAGCAACAGGTCCACGCGTTCGCTGATATCGAACATCAGCTGGCCCCGGGCGCTGACTGCGCGGGCGTCGTCCAGTTTTTCACCCGCGTTGCCGGCGCCAAAGCTGCCGCCAATGATCGGGCTGTTGGAGAAGTTGCCGGAGGTGGTGATTTCGCCGGGGGTGATCACGTTGCGACCGTAGCCCTCCCGGTCGCGGAATGAGTAGACTAGCTTGCCGGCGACCTTGTCGCTGAGGCCGCCGCTCGCCAGCCCCTGGAAATGACGCAGGTCGTCACTGCCAGCCGAGACCCGCACCCGAAGCTCGGTTTCCTGGGAGGGGCGCGAGGTGACAATGTTGATCGCGCCGCCGTTGGTGTTCTTGCCATACAGGGTACCCTGGGGACCGCGCAGGATTTCCACCCGCTCCAGATCAAACAGGTCGAAACCCACACCGCCGGTGCGTCCGATGTAGACCTCATCCAGGAACACCCCCACTGCCGGATCGCTGCCAGCGGAGTCCGAGCTGTTGCCGATACCGCGGATGTAGATGCGCGGCTCGCCGATGCTGAACTGGTTGTAAGTCAGCCCTGGGGTGCGGAAGGCGATATCGTTAAGGCCGCTGATCTTGCCGACCTCGATATCATCGCCGGCGAGCGCGGCAACCGACAGAGGTACATCCTGGATACTCTGGGCACGCCTTTCGGCGGTCACCACGACCTCTTCCAGCTGCTGCTGGGCAGAGGCCACCGTGGGCAGAGCCAGGGGGAGTACGGCGAGGGCGTGGATGGCGATGCGCAGTGCGTTGGTAGTCATAGAAGCCTCGTGGAGAGTTATCAATTATAGTGGCTTGCATTAACGAACCAAGTTTATCGCAACATTGGCGAAAAACAAGGTCAGGGCGCGCGGAATCCACGCGGCCCGATTCAATCAGGCGCGATACAGATCCTCCCCTCGCGCCCAGGTAGCGTGGAAACCATAGGGCACCCGGTGCGGCATCCGCACCCGCGCTACCGGCCCCCGCTCAATGTCCCTGGCATCAAACACCAGGCAGTGTGACTGCCAGCTGTTGCTGTCTGTGGCCAGGGTGATGACATAGCCGTCGTCTTCGCCGGAGGCCGCAGTCGCGCCCCGGCGCGGCGCGAACACAGCCTCGCTGCCGAACACCCCCTTGCCGTAGTCCCACTGCCAGCGCTGACCGGTTTCGTTGTCATACTTGACCAGCCCTGTGAACCGCAGGGTGTAGCCGCCCTCATGGTGCAGCGGAATGCGCTGGTGGTAGGCGTAGCGACTCTTGCGTCCGTGGTAAAGCGGGTTGGTCTTGTTGAACTCGGTGTTGAGATCGTCGATCGGCCCCTCCCGCACCTCACCCGTGCGCAGGTTGAAGCGCCACCGATAGTTGTTCGCCTCCAGCCGCATATAGGCCAGCATTGAAGCCAGCTCGCCCTCGCCGGGCTGGGCATCGGGCATCGGGTTGGTGGAACGGCAGCCATCCATGATCACCCAGTCGCCCTCTTCCCAGCAGTTGCTGGTATGGAGGATGTAGCAGGGTTCGCACTCGAACCAGCGCACGTCGCTGCCGGCACCGTGGCGCGGGATCAGGCCGAAACGGGTGGGGATGTCGGTGTGAAACGTCAGTACCCGGTAACCGTGGCGGCGCAGGACATTCATGTCATGGAAGAACGGCAGGTCGTGCAGGATCGTGTAGTGGGTGGTAAAGCCAATATCGTGGGGCAGCCGCGGGCCCGGCAGGTCGATCTCCACCTCGTGCAGGAGTTTGCCGCTGGGGTCCGCCACGCCATAGGTCATGTAGGGCGGCTCATCGCCGTAGTCAAAAAACAGCAGCTCACCCGTGGCCAGGTCGACCTTGGAGTGCGCCGACATGCGCCGCTGCTGGCGCCCCTGCAGGTCGTAAAAGCCCTGGGTCGCAAGATTGTGCGCATCCAGGCGGTAGGGATGACCGGCGTTGTACCAAAGGCTCATCAGGTCGCCGTTGTAGATAAAGATGTCGGTGTTGGAGGTGTCCTTGATACCGAAGGGCGACACGCTGTAGTCGAACGGACCCATCACCCCGGGTGAGACCGATCGACCGTCGGCTCGCTCTCCCTGCAGGGCCACGGTGTTCACATAGCGGTTGCGATAGGCCGCCTGGCCGTCGCGGAAGTACACCCCGTGCACCATGCCGTCACCATCAAAGGGGTGGTAGCGGTTCTTGGGCTTGAATACCGGATTGGGGCCATTGCGGAAATAGGCGCCTTCAAGGTCCGACGGCAGTTCCCCCTCCACGGCGAGGCCCGCGACATCCAGCTCGTTCGTAGTCGGGGCGTAGACCCCGTGCAAGTAGGGATTGTCCAGGGTGTAGATCCACGGCTGGGTGTCGGAAAACTCGGCGACCCCGCCGATACACTGGTCGACCGAAGGGTATTCACTGACTTTGCTGAGGCTCTGCATGCTGATCTCCCCGTAACCGGATCTTGGGCCGATTATAGATAGCAAGTTTTTTTATGCAAGTTAAAATGTCACGGCAACGAAACAACTCACGGACAGAGCTTGCGGGCACTACCGCGCTTGGCTAGACTTCAAGTCTATTTATAAAAGTAACGGGTGACAGAGTGGCAGGTAAAGGACGGAGAGAGGCAGGGAGCCTCGGCGGCGACCTGGCGGGCAAGGTCGCCATTGTCACCGGTGCCGGCAAGGGCCTGGGCCGGGCCTATGCCCTTGAACTGGCATCCCGCGGCGCCCGCCTGGTCATCAACAATCGCTGTCACCCCGGCGACAGCGTCCGCAGTGCAGACGCCGTGGCAGGAGAAGTCGTGGCGGCCGGTGGCCAAGCCATCGCCGACTACAGCGGCGCGGAGAACCCAGGCTGTGGTGAGCAACTGCTGTCCCTGGCACTGGCACAGTTTGGCCGCCTGGATATCGTGATCGCCAACGCCGGCGTCTCGGAAGCCACTTCCTTCCACAAGCAGTCCCTCGACGAGTTCCGTCGAATCGTGGAGATCAACCTGATGGGGACCGCGCATCTTCTGCACCCCACTTTTGCCCACCTGTACCACCAGCGCAGCGGCGCCATCGTGGTCAGCAGTTCAGCGGCGGGCCTGTATGGCGAGCACGGACTGCCGGCCTACTCCGCGTCCAAGGCGGCCGTCATCGGACTGTGCCAGGCGCTTGCACTGGAGGGTGCATCCCACCATGTGCGGGTAAATGCTATAGCGCCCTTTGCCAACACCGCCATGACCCGGGAGAGCCTGCCCTCTGCGCTGTGTGAGACCCTGAGCCCGGCGGCGGTGGCGCACGTGGTGGCCTGGTTGGTCGGCGAAGGTTGCGACCTCAACGGCGAGACCCTGGTGGCGGGCGGGGGTAATATGGCCCGGGCGCGTGCTCTGCTGAGCGAGCCGGTTACCACCGGCAGCATGCCAGCTGAACTGGCCGCAGCCTGGTCCAGACTGCGGCCACCGGACCGGGACTCCGCATCGGCGGTGGCGATGTTCATGGACTTTGCCGGGAGCCTGCAATCGTGATGGACCTGTTGATACTGTTCACAACAACTTTTACTGTCGCCCTCGCTGCCGCTATTTTGCTGTGGCTGGCTAGCATCCCCCTGCGGGACGCTAGCATCATCGATATGTTTTTCGCCCTCATCATAGTCGCCATCACTGCCAACTGCCTGCTGCTGGCGCCCACCATCGGCGGTCTGCAGTGGCTGTTGGCGGCGATGGTCGGATTGTGGGCGCTGCGAATCACCGCCTATCTGATAGCCCGCAACTGGGGCCACGGAGAGGACCCGCGCTACAGCAAATTACGCGGTTGGGTAAACAACGAGCGGGCCTTTATCTGGCTCAGCTTGCGCAAGGTATTCCTGCTGCAGGCGCTGGTACTGTGGCTGGCCTCGCTGCCAATACAGGTGGGCATGCAGCTGGGCGCCGGCTCCCCCGGCTGGCTGGCAATCGCCGGCACCGCCATCTGGCTGCTGGGACTGGTGACGGAAACCTTCGCCGACCGGCAACTGCAGCAATTCAAGGCAGACCCCGTCAACAAAGGCCAGGTCCTGTGCACGGGGCTGTGGCGCTACTCCCGCCACCCCAACTATTTCGGCGAACTGTGCGTCTGGTGGGGGATCTGGCTGGTGGCCTGCGAGGTGCCGTTCGGCTTCCTGACCATTATCGGCCCGCTGGCCTACAGCTACCTGATCGTCAACGTCACCGGCCAGCGCACCCTGGACAAGAAGCTGGCGCGGGAGAAGCCCGGCTATGCCGAGTATATGGCCCGCACCAGCGGGCTGGTGCCGCTGCCGCCGCGGCGCCAGCAGGGTATCCCCTGACTCCTCCGCTCTTGCCTGCGGTGGTTATCGCCCGTACCATAGTGGTCTTTTAATAAAAGTCACCCCCGGAGACCCCATGCCACGTGCCCTGTCCCAGCTGAGAATCCCCGTCTTCCAGGCCCCCATGTTCCTGCAATCGGGACCAGAGATGGTCATCGCCAGCTGCAGGGCCGGGATTGTCGGCACCTTCCCCTCGGTCAACGCCCGCACTGTCGAGGAACTGGAAAGCTGGCTGCAACGGATTACCGCCGCGACCGGCGGCGAGCAGGACGGCCCCTGGGCTATCAACCTGATGATGCACCGCTCCAATACCCGCCGCTTCGAGGACCTGGCGCTGGCGGTGAAATATCGCGCGCCGCTGGTGATCTCTGCGCTGGGCAGCCCGAAGGAAGCCATCGACGAAGTGCACGCCTATGGTGGCAAGGTGTTTGCCGATGTTATCGACACCCGCTTTGCCGCCAAGGCGGTGGAGGCCGGGGTGGACGGCCTGGTGCTGGTCGCCGCCGGCGCCGGTGGCCACACCGGGCAGCAGGCAGGCTTTGCCTTTGTCGAGGAAGTGCGCCAGTTCTGGGACGGCGACATCGTGCTGGGCGGTGGTATTTCCAGCGGCCGCGGCGTGCGGGCGGCACAGGTGCTCGGCGCCAATTATGCCTACATGGGCACCCGCTTTATCGCCACCGAGGAGAGCATGGCGGTGCCGGAGTACAAGCAGATGGTGGTGGATGCCACCGGCGCAGACATCATTTGCTCGGACGCGCTCACCGGAGTCAAGGCCAACTGGCTCCGGGCCAGCCTGGTTGCAGCGGGCTACGACCCGGCTAATATGCCCTCAGGCGCCAAAATCGATATCGCGGCATCCACCAGCGATGCCAAGCGCTGGCGGGACGTCTGGTCAGCGGGTCAGGGCGTGGGCGCCATCAAGGACATCCTGCCGATTGCCGCGCTGGTCGATCGGCTGGAAACGGAGTACCGAGCCGCCTGCGAGGGATAGATCATGCACACCAGTTCCAGCGCCCGGATCCGGGCCCTCACCGACGCCGGCTACTGGGGCCGGGAAACACTGCACAGTATTCTTGCAACACAAGTGGCGGACAGGGGCGACAGCACCGCGCTGGTGGACCAGCCGAACAAGGCCGAGCTCACCGACCTGCCGGTCCACCGACTCAGCTTCGCCGACCTCGATGTGCTCAGCGATGGCCTGGCGGCCCGGCTTCTGGGGCTGGGCCTGCAGCACGGCGACAGGTTGCTGGTGCAGCTGCCCAACATCACCGAGCTGGTGCTCTGCTACTACGCCGCCAGCAAGCTGGGGGTGGTCATTTCCCCCATTCCCATCCAGTATGGCGGCCACGAGATCGCGCGCTTCGCCGACACTCTGAAGCCGTCGGCCATGCTGACGCTGGGGCGCTTCCGGGATATCGAGCTGGCAGCACAGGCCCGCCAGGCCCTGACGGATGTGCCGGTGTGGACCCTGGGCGCTGACCTGCAGTGCGAACCCGTCACCGACCCGGTGCTGCTGTCGAATTATCATGAACACCGGAACCAGCACCCGGACGATGCCAACGCCATTCTCACCATCGTCTGGACCTCCGGCACCACCGGCACCCCCAAGGGCGTGCCCCGCTCCCACAACATGTGGCGGGCGATGGCGCGCAATACCATGGCAGCGGGGGACTACCAGCCCGGCGAGACCCTGCTGGTGCCGTTCCCGCTGGTGAACATGGCCGCGCTGGGAGGGTTCCTGTTTCCCTCGGTGATCAACGGCTGCAAGCTGGTGCTGCACCAACCGATGGACCCGGCGATGTTCCTGCGCCAGATCCAGGAGGAGCAGGTTCATTTCACCATCGCGCCGCCGGCCCTGCTGAACCGGCTGGCGCAGCAGCCCGCCCTGTGGGCGCAGTGCGACTTCAGCAGCATCCGCGCCTTCGGCTCGGGCTCGGTGCCCCTGTCGCCCGCGATGATCGCGGTGATTGAAGGCGAATACGGCAAACCCATTATCAACTTCTACGGCTCCAACGAAGGTATCAGCCTGTTTTCCACCCCGGACGTGGCGCCGACACCCGAGTATCGCGCCACGATGTTTCCCCGCTTCGGGGTGCCGGGTATGCCCTGGCGGAGCCACTCCCACGAGTCCATCACCACCCGCGTTATCGACCCCGACACCGGTGCGGAGATCACCGCCCCCGGGGTCGCGGGGGAACTCTGCATCGGTGGCCCCGCCGTGTTCGATGGCTACCTGGACCACGACGGCGCCGGTGTTTTCACCGCCGATGGCCTGTTTCGCACCGGCGACCTGGTAGAGATCTGCGGCGAACCGCCCAATTACTACCGGATCGTCGGCCGCTGCAAGGACATCATCAACCGCGGCGGCATGAAGATCTCCCCCGCGGAGCTGGACATCCTGCTCGAAGGCTTCCCGGGGCTGGCGGAGGCCGCCGTGTGCGCCTACCCGGATCCGGATCTGGAGGAGAAAATCTGCGCCTGCGTAGTGCCGGTGGAGGGCGAAGCGGCACCGGCACTCGAGACCCTGTGCAGCTGGCTGCAGGACAAGGGCATCGCCAAATTCAAACTGCCAGAGAGGCTGGAAGTATTCAGCGCCCTGCCACGCAACCCGGTAGGCAAGGTGGTGCGCGGAGAACTCCAGCAACAGGTCAAGCAACGAGGACAGACACCATGAGCCACGTCTACATACTGGGCGGCGCCCAGACCGACTTCAGCCGCAACTGGGCCCGCGAGGGCCTGGAAATCTACGACATGTTCACCGAGGTCCTGGCCGATGCAGTCGCCGATGCCGGCATAGAACCGGGCCAGATCGAGGTAGGCCACGTCGGCAATTTCGTCGCCGAGCTATTCGCCCGCCAGGGCCAGCTCAACGGCTTTTTCGGCCAGGCCTACCCGGAGCTGGCGTCGATACCGACCTCGCGCCACGAAGCGGCCTGCGCCTCCGGTTCCATCGCCATGCTCAGCGCCATGCGCGACATCGAGGCCGGCCACTACGACGTCGCCTGCGTACTGGGCCTGGAATACATGCGCAACGTCAACGGCAAGACCGGCGCCGAGTACCTTGGCACCGCCGCCTGGCAGGGCCACGAGGCCACCGACTGCGAGTTTCCCTGGCCGCACATGTTCGACCGCATTACCCGCGAGTACCAGCAGCGCCACGGCATCGACAGCGAGCATCTGGCGCGTATCGCCGAGATTAATTTCGGCAATGCCAAATCCAACCCCAATGCCCAGACCCGGGACTGGCAGTTCCCACCCGGCTGTTTCAGCCAGGATGATGAACTCAATCCGGTGATCGAGGGGCGGATGCGGAAGATGGATTGCGGCCAGATCACCGACGGCGGTGCCTGCGTGATCCTCGCCAGTGAAAAGGCCGCGCGCGAGCACGCAGCCCGGCAAGGCATCGCGCTGGCAGATATTCCGCGGATCAAGGGCTGGGGCCACCGCTCCGCGCCCATCCTGCTGGAGCGCAAGCTGCAGCTGAGTGCAGGCCAGCCGCTGCTGTTTCCGCATATCCGGGCGATGATGGAAGACGCCCTGCGCCGGGGCGGTTTCCAGCAGATCACGGATCTGGACGGCCTTGAGACCCACGACTGCTTTTCAGTCACTGAATACATGGCCATCGACCACAGCGGCCTCACCGCACCGGGTGAAAGCTGGAAGGCGGTAACCGAGGGTCGTATCACCCGGGACGGCGACTTTCCCATCAACCCCAGCGGCGGCCTGATCGGCCTCGGCCATCCGGTAGGTGCCACCGGGGTGCGCATGGCGCTGGACTGTGCCCGCCAGGTGACGGGCCGCGCCGGCAGCTATCAGCTGCCCAGGGCCGAGAACATGGCCACCTTCAATCTCGGCGGCAGCGCCACCACCTGTGTCAGCCTGATTGTCGGGGTCGGGGCATGAAAACCACATTGATCTACGATGCCCTGCGCAGCCCGCGCGGACGCGCGAAGGAAGGTGCCAGCCTCAACTCCCTGACCCCGCAGGCGCTGCTGAAGCAGCTCTACGCGGCGCTGGTCGAGCGCACCGGGCTTGCGCCTGCGGAGGTGGACGACGTTATCCTCGGCTGCGTCACCCAGCAGGGTGAGCAGGCCGGCAATATCGCCAAGAGCTCGACCCTGTACGCGGGCTGGCCGGGCTCGGTGCCGGGCCTGACGGTCAATCGCTATTGTTCCTCCGGCATCGACGCCATGGCGCTGGCGGCGCTGAAGGTTGGCGCCGGGCAGGCCTCTGTCACCGTCGCAGGTGGTGTAGAAATGATGTCGCGGGTGCCGATGCTCTCGGACCAGGCCCGGGTTTTCACCGACCCGCAGTTCGCCGCCCAGTGCCGGATGCTGATGATGGGCAACGGCGCCGACCTGATCGCCACGCTGCACGGTGTCAGCCGGGAGGAGGCCGACGCGGTGGCCCTGAGCAGCCAGCAGCGCGCGGCCCACGCCCGGGAACAGGGCTGGTTCAGCTCCATCGTGCCGATAACCCTCGAAGACGGCACCCGTGTCAGCGCCGACGAGTGCATCCGCCCGGATACCACGGCTGCGCAGCTGGCAGAGATGCCCGCAGTGTTCGCCAAGGCCGGCGCCGCCGGCATCGATGCCTTCCAGCTCGCGGCTTACCCGGCGTTACAGCAGGTCAATCACATCCACACGCCGGGCAACTCCCCGGCCATGGCCGATGCCGCCGCCCTGGTGCTGATTGGCGATGAGACCTGGGGCGAGCGCAACGGAGTGCGACCCCGGGCCCGCATCGTAGCCAGCGCCACAGTCAATGCCGACCCGCTGCAGGTGTTGAGCGGCTGCATCGAGGCAACGCGCAAACTCATGGCCGACCAGAACCTCAGCGCCGCGGACATCGACCTGTTCGAAATCCACGAGGCCTTCGCCGCCATCAGCGTGGTAGCCATGCGCGAGCTGGATATCCCCGATGACAAGCTGAACGTGAACGGTGGGGTGATCGCACTGGGACACCCCATGGGCGCCACCGGCGCGATCATGGCCGGCACCCTGCTGGACGAGCTGGAGCGGCGCGACCTGCAGTGGGGCATTGTCTCCGCCGCAGGCGCCGCCGGCACCGGCAGTGCGCTGCTGCTGGAACGGCTGCCCTAGCGACCAGGGACGGTGGTACCGCCGCCCCGAACCTTGAGCCGCAGCACGCCCGGGTGCAGGTTCCACAGGGCCGGCAGGCGGCCAGGCTGCTCCCCATCCAGGTCAACCAGGCCCGGCACGCCAGCATTAAGGCGCACCGACACCTCACGGGCCTGATGACAATTTATCCGCGCATTGCCCAGGTGGGTGCCGCGGTAGATTCCCGGCAACAGTCCCGGCAGCGCCCACCGGGGCAGATCCCCCAGGGCCACTACGTTGAACAGGCCATCATCGAGGCAGGCCCCGGGCGCGATCCGCATGCCGCCGCCAAAATACTCACCATTGGCTACGACAAGCGCCAGCATGTGGCCGCGAATCTCGATGTCGTCGAGACGCACCGCCAGCTCCAGGTTCTTCCATCCGGCCAGGGCGCGCAGCGAAGCGAGGATGAAGCTCAGCCGTCCGCCAGCGCCCTTCCAGCCGCGGTTGGCGAAGTGAACCACCCGGCCACTGAAACCGGCACTGGAAACGTTGAGGAAAAAACGGGAGCCAGGCTCGCCCCGATGGTCCAGGTAGCCGACCTGGCCGAGATCGACAGTTCGGGTCTCACGCCCGGTTAACAGCTCGATATTTTCTCGCAAGCCGCGCGCCAAACCCGTGCTGCGACAGAAATCGCTGCCGGTACCCAGGGGCAGGACACCCAGCACCGCAGCGCCGCTCGACAGTGGCGGGGCGGGATCTCGCCGGACGATCCAGCCCTGGTCGTCAAGGGCGTAACAGGCGCGGGGATCGGGCTGTGAAAACAGGCCATTGACCACTTCATTCCGGGTGCCGTCGCCGCCCAGGGAAACGACCATCTCCCAACCCGCGTTCACGGCCTCGCGCGCCAGCAGGGTCGCGTGCCCGGGACCTTCGGTAAAAGCGTACCCCAGTCGTGGAAGGCTGCCGCGCAGCAGTCGCTCGATCAGCGGCCACCGCCTGCCGACGCTGCCTGCACCCGCGGTCGGATTGGCGACGACAAAGGTCTTGTAGTGTGCCGCCATCCCGGGGTGCCATAGTGTTGATCAGGCCCCTATCTTGCCACCATCCTCCCGGGTGATCACTACCGTTGCCGAGCGCGGCACGGAGCTTCCACTCCCGGGCCAGTGGCTGTCCCACCGGCCGGCGGCGAAGTCCTCCGCCGCGGTGCTGGCGCCAGGGTGCTGCACGTTGACAAACAGGGTGGTCTGGTCGGGCGTGGTGACGACGCCAGTGATTTCAGCGCCCGGGGGGCCGGTAAAAAACCGCCGCAGCTCACCGGTGTCCGGGTCGGCGGCCAGCATGGCGTTGTTGCCCATGGGCCGGTAAGGGCCCCGGTTCTGCACCTCGTCCGAGATATCGGTCTGGATCCACAGGCGGCGGTCGGCGTCGAACCAAAGCCCATCAGGGTTGGCGAGGAGATTGGCGGCATCCAGGGGCTTGCCCTGGAGGTCGCGCCCGGAGTCGGCGTCACCTGCCAGCAGGAACAGTTCCCAGGCAAAGGTCGATGCCGCGTGATCGTTGCCGGCCTCGCGCCAGCGCACGATCTGGCCCATGGTATTCTCCGCCCGCGGATTGGCACCTGCCGCCTGCCCGACGCTGCGCCGGGTGTTCTTGGTCAGGGTGAAGTACAGCTGCCCGGTGGCGGGATCGACCGCGCCCCACTCCGGGCGGTCCATCGGCGTGGCGCCAGCGACATCGGCGGCGCCGCGGGTATTGAGCAGGACGTCCGCCAGGCTGGCAAAACCGTTCTCCGGGCCGAGCCCATTCGCACCGGGGGCCAGCTCCAGCCACTCCCCGCTGCCGTCACTGTCGAAGCGCGCGGCATAGAGCGTGCCCTCGTCCAGCAGGGAACCGCTGGCAGTTGCCGCATGGTAGGGCCTGGCGGACACGAACTTGTAGATGTATTCGAACATTGCATCATCGCCGGAATAGAGCACCACCGGCTCGCCCTCCCGCACCGGCGCGAACACCACACCCTCGTGGGCGAAACGGCCCAGGTGGGTGCGCTTAACCGGCGTACTGGCGGGATCGAAGGGATCGATTTCCACCACCCAGCCAAAGGCATGGGGCTCATTGCGGAAGTCCCGTAGCGGGCTGTCGGCGCGCGGCGTGGCGTCAAAACGCGCGTACTGCGCCGCCTCCTCGCCCGCATTGGCCGCCGCCAGGTGCCAGCGCCAGGCATTGAGCGGCCCGACCCCGTAACGGGACAGGGAGGCCGGCATCTCGCCCTGTTCGCGCACGAAGTAATAGCGCCAGTTCTCCTCGCAGGTCAGGTAGGTGCCCCAGGGCGTGACCCCGTGGGCACAGTTGTTGAGGGTGCCGCGCCCGCGTGTTCCATCCGGGCTGTAGGCGGTCTGCAGGCGCGGGTCGCCGCGCAGCGGGCCGCTGAACAGCATCGGCGTCAGCGCTGTGATGCGCCGGTTCAGCGGATCCCGCAGCGGCCGCCACTGGCCGTCGTCCCCGCGGCGGATGCGTACGATGCTCACCCCGTGAGCGTGCATTTCCTTCAGTACCTGGTCCGGGTCACGGCTGCCGTCCTCTCGCAGTGGCACATCGTAGCTGCCCAGCGCCAGCCCCGCAGCCACGCGGTGCATCAGGCGCGGCTCGGCGTATTCGTGGTTGAGCACCAGCAGGCCCTCGCGTGAGCTGCCCGCGAGGGGGAAAAAGTGCATCCCGTCGTGGTGGGCGCCCATCTGCATGGCCTGTTCGGCCCCGCTGTTGCCCGGCGAGAACGCCGGATAGCTACCGGTTATCGGTTCACCCCAGGGCAACAGCACCTGGACCCGATACCCGGGGGGGACCACCGCGGTGTCCGCGCGACTCACGGGCACCGCCTTAAAGCCCAGCAACCCCGAGGTCTTGCCCGGGCCCTGCTCGCCTGCGCGCACCGGGCCCTGCAGCCCCGCAAACAGGCTCCCGATTGCCAGGCCCAGACCGCCGCGCAGAATGGCCCTGCGCGGATAGCGAGCGCCCACCACCGCCTGGAAGTCGGGCTGCGCTACCGGCGTGCGAGCCGGTTCTTCGTTGGCGACAAACGCGGGATCGGCGGGACCCGGGATGGCCTTGTCGGTCATGGACACTCCTTTCGCGGCGATGGTGGGCCTGGGCAGCATAGCCGCCCATTATGACGGAAGTCCTGTTGCCGCGGGACGCGCGGGCCTGCAAACTGCTAGACTCCCCGGCCACGCACAATCGGCAGCAAGCACCCCGTGACCCAACTCAACCCCCGCCAGCGCGAAGCAGTGCGCTACATCGACGGCCCCCTGCTGGTTCTCGCCGGCGCCGGCAGCGGCAAGACCAGCGTCATCACCCGCAAGATCGCCTACCTGGTGGAGCAGTGTGGCATCCAGTCCCGCCGCATCGCCGCGGTCACGTTTACCAACAAGGCGGCGCGGGAGATGAAGGAGCGGGTCGGCAAACTGCTGGGCGCCCAGGCCGCCGAGGGTCTCACCGTCAGTACCTTCCACCAGCTGGGGCTGAAGATCATCCGCGAGGAGCGCAAGGCGCTGGAGATGAAGGCGGGATTCTCCATCTTCGACGGCGAGGACACCCGCAACCTGATCCGCGACCTGCTGATCCAGGAACACGGCGCGGAAGGTGACCAGGCCCAGCTGATCCAGCAGCGCATTTCCAACTGGAAAAACGACCGGGTATTGCCGGAGGAAGCGCTGGCCCACGCCAAGAGCCCCGCCGACATGCTGTTCGCCCAGGCCTACCAGCGCTATCGCAAGGCCCTGCGGGCCTACAATGCTCTGGACTTTGACGACCTGATCCTGCTCCCCACCATCCTCTTCCAGCACCAGCCGGATATCCTGGCGAAGTGGCAGGAGCGCCTGCACTACCTGCTGGTGGACGAGTACCAGGACACCAACGCCAGCCAGTACCTGCTGGTGCGCCAGCTGATCGGCCTGCGCGGCGGCCTCACCGTGGTCGGTGACGACGACCAGTCCATCTACGCCTGGCGCGGCGCACGGCCGGAGAACCTGGCCCTGCTGCAGGAGGACTTCCCCGGCCTCAAGGTGGTCAAGCTGGAGCAGAATTACCGCTCCACCGCGCGCATTCTCAAGGCCGCCAATACCCTGATCGCCAACAACGCGCACGTGTTCGAGAAGCGGCTGTGGAGCGAACTGGGTGCCGGCGACCCGCTGCGGGTACTGCGCTGCGCCGACGAACAGCAGGAGGTGGAGCAGGTGGTGGCGGAAATCCTCGACCACAAGCTGCGCAAGCGCACCCGCTTTGGCGACTACGCCATTCTGTACCGGGGCAACCACCAGTCGCGGCTGCTGGAACTGGCCCTGCAGCAACAGCAGCTGCCCTACCATCTGAGCGGCGGCACCTCGTTCTTCGCCCGCAACGAGGTCAAGGACATCATGGCCTACCTGCGCCTGCTGGTGAACGAGAACGACGACAACGCCTTCCTCCGCATCGCCAACGTGCCGCGACGCAAACTGGGCCCCTCCACCCTGGAGGCACTGGGTACCCATGCCACCGCCCGCCACTGCAGCCTGAGCCAGGCCCTGCAGCATATCGATGCCGGCGCCCTGCCCGAGGCCGGTCTCAAGCGCCTGCGGGAGTTTTATCACTGGCTGTCCGGCCTGCGCCGCCAGGCCGAGGGCGGCAACGGCATCGGCGCCATCCGCCAGCTGATCCGCGACATCGACTACGCCGACTGGCTGCTGCAGCTGAGCTCCAGCGAGGACGTGGCCGAGCGCCGCATGGGCAATGTCACCTTCCTGGTCGACAGCCTGGAGCGGGTGATGCGGGACGAGGAGATCGGCCTGGACGAGGCGGTCAGTCGCCTGCTGCTGCGCGACCTGCTGGAGCAGCAGGAAGAGGAAAAAGCCGGGCCCGACAGCGTCCAGCTGATGACCCTGCACGCCTCCAAGGGCCTGGAATTCCCCCACGTGTTCATCATCGGCATGGAGGAGAACCTGTTGCCGCACCGGGCCAGCATCGAGGAAGACAACATCGCCGAGGAGCGGCGCCTGGCCTACGTCGGCATTACCCGCGCGCGGGAAACCCTGACCATGACCATGGCCCTGAAACGGCGCCAGTACGGCGAGATCATCAGCTGCGAACCCAGCCGCTTCCTCACTGAACTGCCCCCGGACGACCTGCAGTGGCAGGGCGGCGACGCCGATACCGCCGAGGCCAACGAACAGCGCGCCACGGAGACCCTGAGCAGCCTGAAATCGCTGTTTGCCTGAAACTCAGGTGGCCTGATCGGGCGGCGCCAGCCCCAATCGCTGTTTGATGCGCTCACGCCAGGTCTGGATGATGGCGTAGAAGCCGGGGATGAAGAAGGTGCCCACCAGCAGCGCCGCCAGCATGCCGCCGAATACCGTGATGCCCAGCGAGCGCTGGCCGAAGGCGCCGGCGCCGGAGGCGAACACCAGCGGCAGGATGCCCAGAATGAAGGACACCGCGGTCATGCACACCGCGCGGAAACGCAGCCGGCCGGCGTCGGCGGCCGCGTCCAGGATACCCTGCCCTCCCTGCTCCCGCAGTTGCCGGGCAAACTCCACGATCAGGATGGCGTTCTTCGCCGCCATGGCAATCAGCAGCACCAGGCCGATCTGGGCGTAGAGATTGAGGGCCTGCCCGGTCAGCAGCAGCGCCAGGATGGCGCCACCGATCGCCATCGGCACCACCAGGATAATCGCCACCGGAATCGACCAGCTTTCATACTGCGCCACCAGGAACAGGTACACAAAGACCAGAGCCAACCCGAAGCCGAGGACAGCGGTATTGCCCGCCTGCCGCTCCTGGTAGGCAGAGCCGGTCCAGTCGATCCGGTAGCCCCCCGGCAGGCGGTTCGCCGCGGTCTCAAGCGCCGCCATGGCGTCGCCGCTGCTGTAGCCCGGGGCGGCATTGCCGCGCACTGTCGCCGCGCGGTAGAGGTTGTGGCGCTGGACCACGTCGGGGCCCAGCATCAGGCGGCTGCTGACCAGGGTACTGAGCGGCACCATCTCCCCGCTCGAGGCCTTGACGTAGAAGTGCTCCAGCCCTTCGAGATCGGCGCGGAAGGGGGCGTCGGCCTGCATGGTGACCTGGTAGGTCTGGCCGAACTTGTTGAAATCGTTGATGTACATTGACCCCAGCTGGGCCTGCAGGGTCATGAAGATCTCGTCCAGTGGCACGCCGAGATTCTTCGCCTTGACCCGGTCCACGTCGATGAAATACTGCGGCACATTGGCCCGGAAGCTGCTGAACACGCCGCTCAGGGCCGCCTGCTCGTTGCTGTCGACGATAAAGTTGTTGAGCACTGCGGCCAGCTCCGCCGGGCTGCGGGCCAGGGTATCCTGCAGCATCAGCTCCAGCCCGCCCACGGCGCCCATGCCCGGCACCGCCGGCGGCGCGATGGCATACACCTGGGCCTCGGGCACCTGCGCGAAGGCCCGCACATTGATCCGCTGGGCGACGCTGAATACCAGCTGCTCCTCCTGCTCGCGTTCATCCCAGTGCTTCAGCACCACGAACAGGGTGCCGGCGTTGCTGGCCATGGCCCCGGTCAGGATGGAGAAGCCGCTGACCTCGGTCACGCTCTGCACCGCCGGATCCTCGAGGATGATATCGGCCACCTTGCGCACCGCGTCCCGGGTGCGCAGCAGGGAGGCGGCGTCAGGCAGCTGGACATTGACCAGCAGCGCGCCCTTGTCCTCGTCGGGTACCAGCGCCGTGGGAATGCTGAGCACCCCCAGCCCGAGGGCGCCCATCCACAGCAGGAATATCAGCCCGACCACCGCGAGCTTGCGCAGCACCCAGCCAACGCCGCGGCTGTAGCCGGTGGTGACGCGGGCGAAAAAGGCCAGGAAGGCGCGGTACCAGGCGGCGTCGCGCTGCCCGCCCCGGCGCAACAGCAGCGCGCAGAGAGCGGGGCTCAGGGTGAGCGCGTTGAGGGAGGAGAACACCACCGCGATGCAGATGGTGACGCCGAACTGACGGTACATTTCGCCGGTAATACCCGGCAGCGTCGCCACCGGGACGAACACCGCCAGCAGCACCAGGGTGGTGGCAATAATGGCCCCGCTCACCTCGCGCATGGTGATCAGGGCCGCCTCCCGCGGCGCCAGCCCCGGATCGGCGCGCAGGTGGCGGTCGCAATTCTCGATCACCAGGATCGCATCGTCCACCACGATGCCGATCGCCAGGATCAGCGCAAACAGGGTCATGGTGTTGATCGACATGTCCAGCAGGAACAGCACCGCCAGGGACGACACCAGCGATACCGGGATGGTGACCGCCGGTATCAGGGTGGCGCGCAGGCTGCCGAGGAAAATGTAGGTAATCAGGATCACCAGCGCCACCGCCATGGCCAGCGACAACAGCACCTGGGACACCGCCGTGGAGACGTAGCGGGTGGTGTCGTAGTTGATCTGGTAGGACATGCCCTGCGGGAAGCCCGCCGACACCTCCTCCAGCAGGGCATTCACCGCGGCGCCCACCTGCAGCGCGTTGGCATCCGAGGCCTGGTACAGGGCCACGTTCACCGCCGGACGACCGTTGATCTCACCGAAGAAGGCGTAGCCGGACTGGCCCAGCTCGATCCGCGCCACATCCCTGAGGTAGATCGCCGAGCCATCGGGTCGCGCCCGCAGCACGATGTTCTCGAATTCCTCGACCTCCTGCAGCCGCCCCTTGACCCGCAGGGTGAATTCCGTCTCCATGCGCCGGTCAAAGGGTGCACCGCCGATCTTGCCGGCGGCCACCTGGACATTCTGTTCGCGCAGCGCGGCGTAGATATCGGTGACCGACAGCCCGCGGTTGGCCATCTTGTCCGGGTCCAGCCACAAACGCATGGCGTAATCCGCTTCGCCAATCACGGTGGCACCGGATATCCCGGGAACCCGGCTCAGCGACGCCAGCACATTGATCTTGACGTAGTTGGAGAGGAACTTGTAATCCAGCGAATCGTCAGGCGAGGTAAAGCTGACGATCTTCAGCATGTCCGGCGCGCGCTCGACGATGGTCAGGCCCCGGGCAGTGACTTCCGCCGGCAGGGAGGGCTCCGCCAGCTTGACCCGGTTCTGCACCCGCACCAGCGCCATATCCGCATCGGTGCCGATCTCGAAGGTCACTGTCAGGGAGTAGCTGCCGTCGTTGGCGCTCTTGGAGGACATGTAGATCATGTCCTCCACCCCGTTCACCGCATCCTCGATCGGCGTGCCGACCGCCGCTTCCACCACCTCTGCCGCGGCGCCCGGGTAGGAGCCCGACACCACGATATTGGGCGGCGCGATTGGCGGGTATTCGTTCACCGGCAGCAGGGCCATGGCGAGGGCGCCCAGCAGCGTCAGGACAATGGCAATGACCAGGGCGAACTTGGGGCGCGCGACAAAGAAGGCACTGAACACGCCGCTACGCTCCGCCGCCGGACACCGTCGCGGTGACCTCCACCGGCATGCCCGGCCGCACCTGCTGCAGTCCGCGCACGATGACCCGGTCGCCGTCGTCCACGCCCTCCTTCACCAGCACCAGGTCATCAAAGCGCTCACCCAGTTCCACATTGTGGCGAGCCACGGTGCTGTCGGCGCCCACCACCAGCACGAAGGTGCCCTGCTGGTCCGCCTGTACGGCCGCCAGGGGCAGGAACAGCCCTTCCAGCAGCTGGGTATCCTGCAAGGTCACCCGCACGTACTGGCCCGGCACCAGCAGGCCGTAGGGATTGGGGATTCGTGCGCGGGCCTCCATGGTGCCGGTACCGGCGTCGATCCGGTTGCCGAAATAATCGATCTGGCCGACCTCCGGGTAGAGCACGCCGTTGGCCAGCTCGAGCATGACCTCCACCCCCCTGAGGTCGGCGACGCTGGGATTGGCGGTAACGCGCTGGCTGATCTGGGCGATGTAGGTGGCCTCCGACACCTGGAACAGGGCCTCGATGGGATCGACGCTGACCAGGCTGGTGAGATCGCCGCTGGTGGGCCCCACCAGGTCGCCGGCGCTGACCTGGCTGCGGCCGATGCGGCCGGCGATGGGCGCCTTGATGGTGGTGAAACCCAGGTTGACCTCGGCGCTGGTCACCTGGGCCCGGGCCGCCTCGATACTGGCGTCCGCATCCAGCTTCTGGGCGGTGAGGTTGTCCATTTCCACCTGGGAGATCGCTCCCTTGGGCAGCAGTTCCAGGCCCCGCTGGTAATTGCGCTCGGCGTTGGCCTGATTGGCGGTCGCCGCCGCCAGCTCGGCCCTGGCCTTGGCCAGCGCCGCGGCGTATTCCGAGGGGTCGATGCGGTAGAGCACATCCCCGGCCTCGACCTGTTCTCCCTCGGTGAATTCCCGCGCCAGCAGGTAGCCACTGACCATGGCGCGGATGGTGACATCATCCTTGGCCACCAGGCGGCCGACATACACCGACCGGGGCTGGTAGGGTTCCAGACGCACGGTGTCGACTACCACACCCACCACGGGCCGGGGCGCCGGCTCCTCGGCGCAGGCGAACAGCAACAGCGCCGCCGCCAGTGCCGCCAGGCACGGTAAAACTGCTTTCATGTCGGGTACCCCACTGACCTTTGCCGCCATGATACCCATAAAAAAGGCCGCCGTGCTTGCGCAGGGCGGCCCTTATCTGGGTTGCTGTCTCTTACTGGCTGTTTTCCACCATGAAATCCACCGCGGCCATGACTTCCTCGTCAGAGCAGCTCATGCAGCCACCCTTGGCGATCATGCCGGTACCGGGCACGCCCTTGACCCCGCTTTCATGCAGGACATCCATGCCCTTGGCGATGCGGTCGGCCCAGGCCACCAGGTCGCCCATGACCGGTGCGCCGCCGGCGCCCGTCATGTGGCAGGCCATGCAGGCAGCGTTATACACCTCTTCCCCGGAGCGGGCCGCCGCTGCGGCGCCGCCCGCTGCCGCCACCGCGCAGCTGGCGTCACCCTGGAGACATACCTCGCCGACTGGCTTGATGCGCGCCTCGATCTCGGCCCGCTGCTTGTCTGACAGGTCTATCGCCCCCGCCGCCATGGCGACCAGGAGTGCCCCTGCGGTCAATACAATTCGGCTTTTCACAACAGTATCCTCAACAACGTGGCCGCGCATTATAGCCAGTTCTCGCCCGGGGGAAAACTCGCCATTACCGGCGCTGGCGGAGGCCGGGGATTTACCCTTACCATAAGCCCTTAGCCATCCTCCACCGTGGAGCCACACCATGAAACTGTACACCTACGACCCCGCCCCCAATCCCCGCCGCCTGCAGATGTTCCTCGACTACAAGGGGATTGAGGTCGAGACGGTGCAGATCGACATGATGAAGCAGGAGCAGTTTGGCGAGGCCTTCCGCAAGCTCAACCCGCTGTGCACGGTACCGGCCCTGGTCCTGGACGATGGCACGGTTTTGACCGAGGTCATAGGCGCCTGTATCTACCTGGAGGCCGTCTACCCGGACAAACCGTTGCTGGGCACCACGCCGCTGGAGAAGGCCCAGGTCATCAGCTGGAATCACCGCCTGTTCAACAGCATGTTCCACGCCATCGCCGAGGTGTTCCGCAACGGCAATCCGGCCTTTGCCGGCCGCGCCCTGCCCGGCCCCCTGGGCGTAGAGCAGATCCCGGCCCTGGTGGAGCGCGGCCGCCAGCGCCTTGAAGCCGCCTGGCGCATGGTGGACCGGGCGCTGGCCAAGAGCCCCTATATCGCCGGCGAACACTTCACCATGGCCGACATCGACCTGCTGGTCTGCGTCGACTTCGCGGGCTGGATCAAGGCCTCGGTGCCGGAGGAATGCAGCCACGTGCACGCCTGGCTGCCGCGGGCGCGGGCGGCCCTGGCGGGAGAGTGATTCAGAAGTAGAAGGCGAGCTGGGCGAACAGAGCCGGACCACTGGCGAGATCCCCCGCCTCCCCGACCCGGATGCCGCCGTATTCGGTGCCGGCGGGGCCCAGCGGCAGGTTCAGTGCGCCCAGCAGCTGCCAGTCCTGGTGCAGGTCCCAGCGCAGGGCCAGCTGGGCCAGGGCCGAGCTATCCCCCAGATTGACGAATACGGCGGGGGTAAGCTGCAGCAGTGGCGTCATTTCCACCAGCAGGGACCCGGCCAGGTAGTGGCGGCCGACAGTGAACAGTTCCCCACGCTGCAGGCGAGCCAGCAAGGCCTCCTCCCCGACCAGGTCATCCACCCCGTACTCTGCCTCGCGCAGGCCGTGACCGTTGAAAAAGTATTCCAGCACGCCGCTAATGTTGCGGCCGCCCCAGGTCCAGGACCAGGCCGCATTGACCACCGCACTGCCCACCCAGCCCTCCGCCGTGTCCGCGAGCAGCAGGTCACCGCGCAGCACCGCGTCCCCCAGATTGCTGCTGGCGCCGGCGGCGAGCAGCAGCTCATCGAAGTGCTGCGCCAGCATCAGGTCGTACTCGCGGTCGAGTCCGAAGCCGTGGAACTTCAGCGCAGTTGAACTCACCGCAGCGTTCGCCCGGCCCTGCTCGTCCCGGCGCTGTACCTGCACCAGCTGCCAGTCGCTGCCCGAGGGCAGCAGGTACTGGCCATAGAGCATGTCATCGCCGGTCTTGTATTCCGTGTCGATGGCGGTGGGATCAAAGGGGTTGAACACATCCACGGGATTGAACAGCAGGCCGTTACCCCAGCTCACCGCCTGCCGCCCCAGTCGCAGCACTACGTGCTCGCTGCTGTACCCCACATGCAGTCGATCCAGGCGCTGCAGCGTTAGCGAGTCTTCACTGTCGGCAATCTCACTGCTGAGATCCCACCACCGGCGGTCATCCTCCGGAAGCAGTGACTGCCCCCCGGCCAACCCCGGCGGCAGCGCCGGCGTCTCGCGGTGACGCGTCAGCAACTGGTAGTCCGCGGCAGCTTCCCAGGCCCCGGCGCGCTGCTGCCAGCGCAGGCGCAGTTCTCCCCCGCGGTCGAGGTCACTGTCGCCCAGGGCATCGCGCCACAGGCTGCCTTCGGGATAGCGCGTGGCGGTCGCCTGCAGTTTGCCATGGCCGCCGGCAAAGCCGGGGATCTCGGCCCGCGCACAGAACGCCGGCAGCAGGGCGAGCACCACCAGGGCCGCCCTCCACGCGGCGGCCGTCCGCGGAGGGCGCGGCAGGATGCACATCAGCGGCTCAGCCCGCGCCACCCGCGGGTGGCCGCCCCGCGGAGGGCGAGGGCTGTTGGGCGACATCCTCGATCACCCGCCCGTCCTCCATGCGGATCAGGCGCCGGGCATAGGCCATCACCCGGGGGTCGTGGGTCGCGAGCACGAAGGTGACCCCGCGGTCCCGGTTCAGGGCCTGGAACAGGTCCATCAGCTGGGTGGCGCTGTGGCTGTCGAGGTTGGCGGTGGGCTCGTCGGCCAGTACCAGCCGCGGCTCACTGGCAATCGCCCGCGCCACTGCCACCCGCTGTTGCTGGCCGCCGGACATGTCCGCGGGGCGGCGGTCTTCCAGCCCGGCCAGGCCCACCTCCGCCAGCACCGCCGCGGCCCGCTGGTGGCGGGCGCCGGCGGGGATGCCCTGCACCTGCATCACGAACTCCACGTTCTCCCGCGCCGACAGCACGGGGATCAGATTGTAGGCCTGGAACACAAAACCGATCTCGCGCAGGCGCAGGTCCGCCAGGGCGCCCCGGGACAGCTGGTCGATGCGGCGCCCGGCCAGGCTGATGCTGCCGCTGTCCGGGGTATCCAGCCCGCCCAGGGCGTTGAGCAGGGTGGTCTTGCCGGAACCGGAGGGCCCGGACAGGCACAACAGTTCCCCGGCGTCGATACTGAGTGACACCCGGTCGAGACCGGTGATGCGCTCCTCGCCCTGGGCGAAGGTCTTGCACAGGTCCTGGCAGACAATTGAACTCACGCTCGCCTCACTCCTCTTTTCAGCATCAATGCCTCGCCAGGGCCCGGACGGGGTCCAGGCGGGAGGCGCGCCAGGCCGGCAACAGGCTCGCCAGCAGGCCCAGGGTCAACACCACCGCCGTCGACAGCAGCATGTCGTTCACCGCCAGCAGCGGGTACAGGGTGGTGCCCATCTCCATCATTTCCATGCCCTCCGCCACCGCCGAGATATCCACCCCGTCCCGCAGCGGCAGCAGGGTCGCCAGGGCCAGGCCGTTGCCCGCCAGCAGGCCGAGGGCGAGCAGTTGCAGGCTTTCCAGCAGGACCTGGGACAGGATCAGGGCCGGGCGCATGCCCAGGGCCTGCATCAGGCCCAGCTCCCGGGTGCGCTCGAACACGGCCATCACCAGGGTGTTGATCAGGCCGAAGGACAGCACCAGGAATACCACCACCATGAACACCAGCACGAAACCCTCCTGCACCGCCAGCATGGTGCCGAGGAAGGTGTGCAGCTCGGTCCAGCCCAGCACCTCCAGCCCGGGGCCGGCGCTGGCACGCAGGGCCGGCAGCCAGGCATCCACCGCGCGGTAGTCGGCGGCGGATACGGCGATCTCGGTCACTTCCTGCTCCAGCCCCAGCAACTCCTGCAGCGCGCCGCGGCCGACGTAGGCGAAACGCTCTTCGTCACCCTGCAGGCGGGCCCGGTAAACGCCCACCACCCGCACCCCGCGATCGGCGACGTTGTTCTCCGTATCCTGGCTCATCAGCACGATGCGCTTGCCGAGGCCGGTATCCAGGCGCCGCGCGAGGCTCGCCCCGAGCAGGATGCCGCGATCATCGGGACTCGCCAGCATCCGGCCCTCCAGCAGGGTCTCCGGCAGGCTGCCCAGGGCCGCCTCCTGCACCGGGTCGACCCCCAACACGGTCACCCCGCGGCTGGCGTATTCACTGGCCAGTACCGCCGGCACCCGCAGGCGCGCGGCCCAGGCGGTGATCGGCGCGCTGTTGAGCTGCGCCAGCAGATTGCCGGCCGGCATCGACATGTGGTTGACCACGCTGGGGTCGAGCCGGAAGTCCGGGTGGTGGATCTGGGCCTCCCCGGGCAGGGTGGCGAGACCGTTGCGCACCATCTGGTCGGTCATGCCGCGCATCAGCGCGCTCATCACGATCATGGCCCAGACCCCCAGCGCAATCGCCAGCAGCATGATCAGGGTGCGGCGGTAATTGCGCCACAGGTTGCGCCAGGCCAGGGTCAGCAGTGATGTCAGGGGCCAGTGCATCAGCCCGCCCTCATCGCACTGACCGGCTGCAGGCCGAACAGGCGCAGGGCCGGGTAGACCGCCGCCAGCAGCGCGCCCAGGAACACGGTCAGCGGCCCCCACAGCAGCGACGCCAGGGTCACCGGGGGATAGATTCGCTCGGGCAGGTTGAAACGCGCGTTCATCTCCTCCATGCCCGGGAAGGTGAAACCGGCCTGCTGCAGATACCAGCCCAGCAGCCCGCCCGCGGCCACCCCCAGGGCCAGTCCCAGCGCGGCCAGCAGGGCGGTTTCCAGACCCACCAGCCGCGCCAGGCGGCCCGGGCTGACGCCCAGGGCCAGCATGACCCCGAATTCGCGGGTGCGCTCCAGCACCGACATCAGCTGGGTATTGAGCACGCTGAATGCCACCAGCAGGATCAATACCCCGTACATTACCCAGGCGCTGACCATGTCCGAGCGGATCGCCTGGCGCAGCCCCGGCTGCAGCTGGTCCCAGTCCAGCACCACCAGCTCCGGGGCCCCGGCCAGCAGCGGTTGCAGCGCGACCACGGCCGCGGGCACCCGTTCCAGGTTGCGCAGGCGCACCACCAGGCTGTGGCCGTGGTCTCCCATGTTGAAGACCGCCTGGAACCAGGGCAGGGACACCTGGGCCAGGGCCCGGTCCAGCTCCGGAATGCCCGATTCGATAATCCCCACCACCGTGGCGATGGCGGCGGCAAAAGACCCGTCGCGGCCGCTGCCGAGCATGGTGATCTCATCCCCCGGCCCCACCCGCAGGTTGCGCGCCAGCAGGGCGCCGACCACGATCTCGCCGTCGGCGCCGGACAGGTAGCGACCCTCCCGCAACAGGCCGGGCAGCGTCGACACCCCCGGTTCGCGCGCGGGCTGCACCCCGGTGACCTGAATGCCGAAGGAACGCTCCTCGCTGGAGGCCAGGGCGTAGGCGACGCCGCGGGCGGCCACCGCCTCCCCGGCCAGCAGCGCCTCTACCTGCAGCGCACGCTCGGTCACCGCCGGGACGCTCTGACGGATGCGCTGGTCCTCGTCAAAGCCCTCGTGCTGCAGCTGCAGGTGGCCGGAAAAGGCACCCAGGCTGTTGTCAATCATCATCTGGTAGGACCCGAGCTGCACTGAGATCAGGAAGATCAGCAGCGTATTGCAGAACACCATGGCCCCCACCGTCAGCCAGGTGCGCCGCCGGCGCCGCCACAGGTTGCGCCAGGCCAGGCGCCAGGTGATATTCACTGCCGCGGGTTGCGCAGGCTGGACAGGGTAAACAGGCTGTCTGCCAGTTCGAGGTCGAACTCCACCGCGTGGGTGCGCAGCTCGGTATACTCCTCCGTCGCTGCGGTCTTCGCCATCCGCATGACCGTTGCCACCGGCCGCCCCGCCATCTCCTCGATCGCCAGCGCCCGCAGGGTTTTTACCAGTTCCCCGTCCTGGCTCCAGAACTGCTGCTCCAGCAACACCCAGTCGTCGCGGATGCGCAGGACCTCCCTGCCCCAGACCACCGCCGCTTCCTCGTGGGGCACCGACTGGATCACCCAGACCCGGTGCCCGTCCTGCTCCTCCGTCGCCAGCAGGGTGTGGTCGTACTGACTGACAATGTCCGCATCCTTGCTCACATCCTTGTTGGAGAAGTCGCTGCCCATCCAGTTCTGCCCCATCATCGAGGAAGGCACCTTGATCACCCGGTTGATGCTGGGGCTGAAGGTCCACATATTGCCATCGACGGACAGGGTGGCATTGCCCGCGTCCTTGCGCGGCTCGGTGACCCGCACCAGGGTCTTCTCGTCACCGGCGGTCCAGGCCTGCATGCGCATGCTGCGCTCCCAGTCGGGCCGGTGAATGGTCATGGTCATATCGGCGCGGGAGCTCTGCCCCCGGTAGTGATCAATGGCCTGGCGCACAATGCTGTCCGCATCCAGCGCGGCGGCCGGCAGGGCAAAGGCCAGCAGGCAAAGCGGTGTGACGAACAATGTGCGGAGCATGGGTTTCTCCCGCTCTGGACAAGGGTTCATCATAGCGCCTGTCGGCGCCAAGGTCATACTGGCGCTGTGGCGCCGAGACCGCATTGGACCGCGGCGCGGCAGCGGAATTTGCGCTATAACATGCTCCCATGAACCGCCCCCTCGCCCCGGCCCCACCGCTTGCCCTGACCCTGACGCTGGCCCTCTGCCTGTGGTTTACCGGCTGCGGCGGCCAGCAGCCGGAGGCGGCGCTGGCGCGCTACCTGGAGCGGCTGGAGCGCACCCTGGACCAGCCGGCCCCGGCGGTAACCCTGCCAGACCTGCCACGTTTGCCGCCCCGCGGCGAGCTGCGGCTGGATCTCGAGGGCGGCAATCTCGGCACCCTGGACTTCCTGGCCCTGAGTGGCTGCGAACTGCAGATCACCATCGGCAAGCGCAACTCCAGCCTGGGTCTTATGGCCAGCCCCTCCCAGCGCCTGCTGCTGGAACTGGAGTTCCTGCGCCTGGCCCCGGCCTGTATCGCCCATATGCGGAACAAGGAACGGGCCGAACTGGCTGAGCTGTTGCAGGGCGCGGTTGAACTGAAACAGCAACAGCTGCCGGCGCTGATCTTCAATGCCACCCTGGGCGGGCCCGAATACCGCAAGCTGTGGCAGCCGCCGCAGAACCTGGACGACTATCCCGCGCAGACCAGCAGCGTGCCCCTGACCGCGCTGGCGGAGATCAACGCCAGCGTCCGCCGCTGGCTGGCGGGTGACTACAGCGCCAGCAACATGGAGTTCGAGATCCAGTTGAGCGAGGTGGCGAAAGCCGACGGCGGCGCCCTGCTCCAGGCACTGGCCCTGCAGGCGGGCTGGCTGGAGGCCGGCAATGGCCTGCTGCGGGCGCGGCGCCAGCGCGGCCCGCTGTGCGCCGGCCCGATCCGGC
>CAMYIZ010000056.1 GCA_947258585.1 uncultured Haliea sp.
GGAGGGCTTATGGGTTCAGGAATTTTGAGAATTATCGACTGAGAGTCTTAACCCATTGTGGGTGGCATGGCATTATCAACCGGGTTTAGTGAAAATCGGTCGATCCCCCGTTAATTGGGTAGAGCCTGGCATCATCAACAGGGTTTAGTGAATATCGGTGCATCCCCCCTTAATGGGGAAGATCCTTTCGTATTTGGTGGAGGCGGCGGGAGTTGAACCCGCGTCCGTCAGTACTCTGCCTTCGGCTCTACATGCTTAGTTTCCGTTTATTGATTTAGCCTCATACAGCCCAACGGGCAGGACGTAATTGGCGAGCCTGAATAAGTTTTAGCAGTTCCACCTCAGGCGGGCTTCACAGCGATCCAGTTCTATATGACAGTCAGTAGCGCGGTACTGGCACCTTGCTAAAGACCGCTAGGGCCGAAGCCACTAGATGGTGCTTTCACGGGCTGCTTACGCAGCCAGTTGGGCACCGTAGTTGTCGTCGTTGGCAACTAATAGTTTGCAGCTTTGGATTAACGTGATTGGCTACCATCACGGCATGCACCTCAGGGTTCGCTACCGGCGTCGAATCCGTATCGCCCCCAGTGTGACTTCGCAATTGTACCTCAATTGCACGGTGTTAGACTGTCAATTTTGCAGAAGTTCACTCTTTCGACAGCAGTCAACGTTTCACCGTATTACAAGGAGCTCCCATGCCTGTTCGCTACGACCACAACGACCTGCAGCAGTTTTCCACCCGGCTCTTCGTGGCTGCGGGGCTGGCTGAGGACCGGGCTGCGGTCATGGCGGAGGTGTTCCTGGAAGCGGATTTGCTGGGGTTTACCACGCACGGCATGAACCGGGTCGCGCACAATGTCCGCTGGTTGCTGAGCGGCGAGAGCCGCAGCCGGGGAGACCCGGAGGTGCTGGTGGACCGGGGCGCCCTGTTCAACTGGGATGCGGGCTTCCTGCCCGGTCCCTGGGTGGTCAGCCAGGCGGTTGACACTGCGTTGGAGCGGGTTTCCCAGTACGGGGTGGTTACAGCCACCCTGCGGCGCAGCCAGCATATCGCCTGTTTGGCAGCTTACCTGCCAAAAGTCATTGAAGCGGGCTATCTGGCGCTGATGACATGCTCCACGCCCTCGGAGCGCACAGTTAGCGCTCACGGCGGCATTGACCCGGTGTTCTCCGCCAACCCCATCGCCATGGCCGCGCCGGGTCACGAATACCCGCTGCTGTTCGATATCAGCATGTCCATCACGGCGGGCGGCTACGTTGCACGCGCGGTGCGTGAAGGCAAACGCATGCCAGAGCCCTGCCTCAAGGATGGCCGCGGCCACGTGACGGATGATCCTCGCGCCCTGGAGGGGCCACCGCCGGGCAGCATCATGCCCATCGGCGGGGCCGGTCACGGCTACAAGGGTGCGGCGCTGTCGGCGGCCACCGAGGTGCTCAGCATGGCACTGGGTGGCTACGGGCGGGCGGACCCGGACGCCGCCGGAGACGGTGAGGCCAACTCGGTGTTCCTGCAGCTGATCGATCCGGCGGCCTTCGGGCCCCTGCCGGTATTCAGGCAGCAACTGCACGCCCTGCAAAACCTGGTGATGACCAGTGCCGTGGCCGAGGGGGCGCCGCCGGCGCGCCTGCCTGGTCAGCGCGCCTGGGAGCAGCGCAGCGAGCAGTTGGCCGGTGGTGTGGTGTTGTATCCGACCATTATGGAGGACCTGGCGCCGCTGGCGGCTCAGCTGGGGGTAGCGCTGCCGCAACCGCTGCGCTAGCGGGTAGCTGGCCTACTGCTTGACATTGTCGCGAATGATCCGCTGTTTCTGCCGGTTCCAGTCGCGCTCTTTCTCGGTGTCGCGCTTGTCGTGCCCCTTCTTGCCCTCGGCCAGGGCGATGCGGGCCTTCACCAGGTGTCCCTTCCAGTACAGCTGGGTACAAACGCAGGTCAGCCCCTTTTGCGAGGTGGCAGCGAGGATCTTGGCCAGCTCCTTGCGGTGCAGGAGCAGCCGACGGGTGCGGGTGGGATCGCTGACAAAATGGGTGGAGACGGTATCGAGCGGAGTAATCTGGGTGCCCAGCAGCCAGGCCTCACCGTCCTTCATCAACACGTAGGAATCGGTGAGCTGCGCCTTGCCCATGCGCAGGCTCTTCACCTCCCAACCTTCCAGGGCGACGCCGGCCTCGAAGCTGTCGAGCAGGTGATAGTCAAAAGTCGCGCGCTTGTTGCGGGCGATCACGTTGTCATTGTTGGGTTTCTTTTTGCTCATGGCGCGCATTATACGGACAAGCCCGCGCGCTGAAACGTGAATTTAGCCCTTTTCATCGCCGGGGCCGTGGGGCACTCTAACTGCATGATAAAAGGTCAGTTTTGGCAATGACGGGGGTGGCCCTGAATCCACTGGGGGAGTGGCGCTCACGCATGACCTTTGTGCTGTCCGTGGCCGCCGCGGCGGTGGGCATGGGCAGTATCTGGCGCTTCTCCTACCTCAGCGGCGAGTATGGCGGGGCACCGTTTGTCGTCGCCTACGTGGTGTTCCTGATGTTGCTGGCGGTGCCGATCCTCATCGCCGAACTGGTGCTGGGAAACCAGGGCAGGGGGAGTGTGGTGGAATCGGTGGCTCACGCGGCAGAGCGCTCCCACCTTTCGCCCGCCTGGCAGCTGCTGCCCTGGCTGGCCTGCGTGGCCGGGGTGATGCTGCTGGCCCTGTACGTGGTCGTCGCCGGCTGGTCGCTGGTGTACGCCCGGGCGATGTATGACGGCAGTTTCAGTGCGGCCAGCGTCCTCAATGCCGGTCAGTTTTTTGCCGAGCTGGTGGAGGACCCCGGACGCATGCTGGTGTGGCAGTCCCTGTTCCTGCTGCTGGTGCTGGTGGTCGTCGCCGCCGGGGTCCGCCGGGGTATCGGCCTGTTGGCCTGGCTGCTGGTACCCAGCCTGCTGGCGAGCCTGATGCTGCTGGTTCAGTACAGCATCGGCAACGGTGACCTGACCGCGGCCGGCAAATTCCTGTTCTCCGTGCAGTGGCTGGACTTCAACCGCGAGGCCCTGCTGATGGCTCTCGGCCAGGCTTTCTTTACCCTGGGGATCGGGGTCGGCACGGGTATCAGCTTCGGCAGCTATGCGCCGGTGCGGGTGCCGATCGGGCGCTCGGTCATCGCGGTAGCGGTATTCGACACCCTGGTGGCACTGGCCATGGGGCTGGCGATTTTCCCCCTGGTGTTCGCCAACAACCTGGTCCCCGCCATGGGGCCGGGGCTGATGTTTATCAGCATGCCCCACGCTTTTGGCAACAGTATGGATGGGGAGATCTTTGGCAGCCTGTTCTTCCTGCTGGTTGCGCTGGTGGCGCTGGGGTCCTGCGTGGCCATCCTGGAGCCGGTGGTGGGGGCCGTCAAACAGCGGTTCGGCCTGCGCCGGTTGACCGCGGCGGCTATCGTCGGCGGTTTGGTCTGGGTGCTGGCCTATGCGGCTGCGCTGACCCTCAATACCAGCGACTCCGACGGGGGCACCGACCTGTTTCGCCTGCTGGATCGCCTGGCAGGGGGGCTGCTGCTGCCACTGGTGGCCCTGGGGACGGCGATCCTGGTCGGCTGGCGCCTGCGTCGACCGCTGCTGCGAGCCCACCTGTACAGGGAGACCAACCTGTTTTTTTCGCTGTGGTACTTTCTGTTAAGGTATATTGCCCCGCCCGCCATTCTGCTGGTGATGTTGGGTGCGCTGCAGAGTTACTAGGCACCGCGCCGCGCCGCATTGATTGAGAGTACGATGACGACAATCCACCGCCACGCCCTGCTGCCTTACCAGGACAGGCTCCTGTTTGACCTGGTGAACGATATCGAGGCTTACCCCCAGTACATGGAGGGCTGCGTCGGCGCCCGGGTCCTGCGCCGGGAGGAGGATCTGGTGGAGGCGAGCTTGCAGTTGTCCCGGGGCGGCATCAGCCAGAGCTTCAGTACCCGAAATAGACTGCAGGCTCCGGAGTTTATTACCCTGGAGCTGCTGGACGGACCCTTCGATTCGTTCCAGGGTTTGTGGGAGTTCCGCGGACTGGCCGAGAATGCCTGCAAGGTCACCCTGCACCTGGAGTTCACGACCAGCAGCCGACTGGTCGGCGCCGCCGCGGGGCGCTTGTTCGACCGCGTGACCAACAATCTGGTGGACGCCCTTGGTCGGCGCGCCAGGCAGCTATACGGATAGGACTATGAGCGACGAACAGACCATACAGGTGGAAGTGGCCTACGCCCTGCCGGAGAAGCAGGCCATTATTCCCCTGCAAGTACTCCCCGGTACCACCGCACTGGAGGCGGCGCAGCGCTCGGGCATCGCTGAGCGCTTCGCCGGCCTGGATCTGGACAGTGCCCGTCTGGGCATCTTCGGCAAGGTGGTCGCGGCCGACCAGGTACTGGCGGAGGGGGACCGGGTAGAGATCTATCGGCCGCTGAAGGCGGACCCCAAGGAAGTGCGCAAGGCGCGGGCGGCGCGAGTCAAGGAGCGCCGGCAAGAGGCCGAGGGCTAGTTCGCGGCCCAGGCCGGCAGATAGTCCCCGCTAACCCGCACCAGGCTGTCGCCGTCGAAATGCACGGTGACCTTGGCCTCGCGAATGACCTCGGTGCCATTGCGAATCACGTACGGGTAATCCCAGCGCTCGTTGTTGAACGAATCCTCCAGCAGGGGCGTGCCCAGGATGAAGCGCACCTGGCGCTGGTTCATGCCGGGCTGGAGCTGGTCGATCATCTCCTGGGTGACGATGTTGCCCTGCTCGATATCGATGCGGTACACACCGGGGAACCCGAAGTTGCCGCAGGCGGTGAGCATGGCCAGTGCCACTGCCAGAAAAATACTGCGCATGGGCTGAAACTTCCACTTGAGTTGTTGGGGTGGCATGATACCCGTCCTGACCAGCACAGAGAACCCCTCCCATCATGCCCGTCGATAATCAGGAATTGCGCAACGCCGGTCTCAAGGTGACTCTGCCGCGGGTGAAGATCCTGCAGATACTGGAAGCCACTGGCGAGACAACCCAGCACCTGAGTGCCGAGGACGTGTACCAGAAGCTGCGCGATGCCGGCGAGGATGTGGGGCTGGCCACGGTCTACCGCGTATTGACCCAGTTCGAGAGCGCCGGCCTGGTCAATCGGCACAATTTCGAGACCGGGCACTCGGTGTTCGAGCTCGACACCGGCGACCACCATGACCACATGGTCTGCGTGTCCAGCGGTGAGGTGATCGAATTCAATGACCCGGTCATTGAGCGGCGGCAAAAGGAGATTGCCCGCGAACACGGCTATGACATTGTCGACCACTCGCTGGTGCTGTATGTGCGCAAGCGCAGCGACAAGGACTGACCACCCGCACCACCGCGAGTCTGCTTGCCCGCTGTACCCTTTGCGTCTGCGTGTTACAAAAAATACACTTGTGTGTAAATATGCGCAAGCGTATATTTTGGCCTCCGCTACAGGCAGAGGACCAGGACCATGCAGGCCGCCACCGAATCCCAGCAGCCCATAGAGGCTCTGTTCAACCCGGCTTCCGCCGAGTATCTCGCAGACCCGATATCACAGTACCTGGCCCTGGCCCGCCGCGGGCGCCTGGTCTGGTACGAGCCCTGGCAGGCGTGGATCATGACCCGCATGCCGGACATCATGGAATGCTGGCGCACCGAGTACCTCTCCTCCGATTTCTACGACTGGGAGTTCGCGCCGCCGAGGCCGCCGGAGGACAAATGGAGCAATTTCGAGCGGGCGATGATCGGTCACAGCCTGCTGGCGGACCACGATCATCACCGGCTGGTGCGACGCGTAGTGTCGCCGGCTTTCTCCCGCAACGTGGTGGACGAGATCCAGCGCCGCATCAAGCCCGATGTGGTCAAGCTGATTGACGCGCTGGGTGACCTCGAAAGCTTCGACTATATCGAGCGGGTGGCCAACCACATCCCGTTCATCTCCATCAGCCGCATGGTTGGCTTGCCGGAAAAATACTGGCCCGAGATCAAGCAGGTGGTGCTCACCTTTACCGAGGCCTGGAACCCGACCATCAGCGACGAGCGCCGCGAGGCCGCGCGCCAGGACAGCAACCGTGCCATCGAGATCCTGCAGCGGGTGATCGCCGAGCGCCGCGCCAACCCGGGAGAGGACGATTTTCTCAGCGTATTGCTGAAGATCGAAGCAGAAAACCCCAACTTCGGCGAATGGGACATCATTACCCTGGTGCTGGCGCTGATTGGCGCGGGGGCGGATACCACCCTGGTCGCCCAGCAGTGGACCCTGTACTCCCTGCTCAAGCACCCTGACCAGATTCCCACCGCGCTGGAGTCGCCCGATGCCTTCTCCAACGCCTTCAGCGAGGTCATGCGCTGGTCGACCTCCTCCAAGATGGGTTTTGCGCGCTACGCTCCCGAAGACATGGACGTGTTGGGGCAGCGGGTGCGCAAGGGCCAGATGGTGCTGATGATGCCGCACCTGAAGGACCACGACCCGGACTATTACGACCACCCGGAGCGTTTTGACGTCAAGCGCAAGTTCGACCCCGATGTACTGTTCGGCTACGGCCCGCGCTACTGCATTGGCGCGGCCATGGCCAAGCGCCAGCTGTATCTCACCATGGTGGAGCTGTTCCGCCGCTTCCCCAACCTGGAACTGGACGGCGAGCCGGAGCGGGACAATTCAGATCACAACGCCGTGGTATTCCGCGAGCTGCGGGTACGCACCAATGTTGGCAAAGCATGAGACGGAAACCATGAGCAAACGTTACGAAAAGCCCATTCCCTATGGCTGGTACGCGATCGACTACAGCGACAGCCTGCAGGCGGGCGCGGTCCGGCCGGTCAACTATTTCGGGCGCGAACTGGTGCTGTTTCGCACCGAATCAGGTGCCGCTTCCCTGCTGAATGCCCACTGTCCCCACCTCGGTGCACACCTGGGCTACGGCGGTATCGTCAAGGGTGAGTCGATCAGCTGCCCCTTCCATGCCTGGGAATTCAATGGCGAGGGCTACTGCACGGCCGTGCCCTATGCCAATCGCATACCCCCCAAGGTGGCGGACAAGCAGTGCGTGGTCAGCTACCCGGTGATCGAGCGCAACCAGATGATCTGGGCCTGGTACCACCCGGATGGCACCGCGCCCCTGTTTGATATCGACGAGATTCCCGAGCTTGCCTCCGGCGAGTGGACAGCACTCGACACCTATGACTGGAAGATCAACACCATCATCCAGGAAACCGGTGAGAACGCGGCCGATCTCGCCCACTTCATTACCGTACATGGCAGCCCGGCGATGCCCCAGGGCAGCGTTGTCATGGATGGCCCGCGCCGGGTGACCGAGTTCGACTCCCGGGCGCACGCTATCGACGAGCAGGGAAATGTGGACCTGAGTGGCGAGAGCCATGACGCCATTCACCTGCGCTCCGAGGGGCTGGGCCCGGGATTCACCTTCCAGCGCTTCTCCCGCATGTTTGATGTCCTGATGATGGGTACCGTGACGCCGATCGATGACCAGAATGTGCACCTGCGCTTCAACTTCTCGGTGCCGCGGAAGCAGTCGGAGGACAACGGCATGCTGGCCCGGGGGACGGTGCAGGAGATCGTGCGCCAGGTGGAGCAGGACATTCCCATCTGGGAGCACAAGGTGTATCTGGAAGATCCCGCCCTGTGCGACGGCGACGGCCCGATCGCCAAGTACCGCAAGTGGTTCCAGCAGTTCTACGCCTGAGCCCACGGGCCCGGGGCAGCAAGTTTACCGAAAGCACTCATAACAGAGGATACAGCGCATGAATGAAAAACTAGCCACTACTCCAGGCGACCACTACAACTGGCCGATGCTGAAAATCCGTTACCTGACGGATCCGGCCAAGCTGGCCGCGGTGCTCCCCCCGGGTTTCGAGCCGGGCAGTCGCCCGGAAGTGACCCTCACCGTATACAACGTGCCCGTTAACGGTGAGCCGGAGCAGGGCCTGTTGACCACGGTGTTGTGCAACTACAAGGGCCGGGAAGGCCAGTTTGCGCTGGGCTACGCGATCGACAAGGAAGCGGAGATCTTCATCAGCCAGGAGAAGTTTGGCCAGCCCAAGTACCCCGCGGAGATCAAGTACTACCGCCTGGGTGAGGAGGTGGGCGCGCGCGTAACCCACCAGAATTACACTTTCCTCGAATTCTACGGCAAGGTGACCGACACGCTGGACAATGGCCCGAAGTTTGATGAGCACGAATTCTGGGTGAAGTATTCCCGTGCGGCGTCCTACGTGAAGACCGGCTTCGATTTTCCGCCGCATGTGGTCAATGTGGTCAGCAACTACGGCACGGCGCAAAAGCTGAAAGTGGAGGGTGACCTGATCCTGCGCGACAGCCCCTGGGACCCGCTCACCGAGCGTCTGCCGCCGGTATCAAAGCCGGAAACCTGGCTGTGGACACCCGAGTTCCTGGGCCGCAGTGTGGACCTGGGTGATCCGCTGGATGCCGACGCGTTCGAGCCCTGGGCCAGCACTATCGGCAATTCCCGCTGGCGCGGCAGCCACGGCGGTCCTCTGCGGGACTAACGCAGGCACCTGCAGGCCTGCGGTGATGCTCCCGGAGGGTCAACGCAGCGCCGCAGTCTCTCCGGCAGCGAGATCCGGTTCCCGCACGAAGCTGGCACAAAGAAAGTCCAGCAGCTCGTCGTAGCGCCGCGCCGCGTCGTAGGCCGGGTTGTGCAGGGCGTTCAGGATCACGGTGTCTATCATGCCCACCGTCATTTCGGCGCAAAATGCGTGCGACAGGCCGGGTTTCAGTTCGCTGACGCTGGCCTCGTACAGGCGCAGGAAGTTCTCGTTCATCAGCGCCAGCAGCGTGGCGCCGCTGGCGGGACTGTTGCCGATACTGGCGATGGAATAGCGCGCGATCTCCCGCTCCAGCCCGGTGCCGCCGCAGAGGTGCGCCTTCTGCCGCGTGATGACGTGGGTCAGGCGCTCCGGCAGTGTCCGGTAATCTGCGATTGCCTGCTCAATGGAGCCCGCCACCAGCTCCAGCAGCCGGCTGACGCAGATGTCGAAGAGCAGTTCGTGCTTGGTGGCGTAGTAGTTGTAGAACGTCTTGCGGGAAATGCCGGCACCGTCGCACATGGCCTCGATGGTCATCTCCTCGATACCCTGGTGGGCGATCAGCGCCAGGGCTTCGTCGATGATGCGCTTGCGCAGGGCCTGCTTCTTGCGCTCCCTGAGCGTGGTGCGGGGCGTGGTCGAGGTCTGGGTCACTGTCGGCCAGCAAGGTCATGAGTTGTGGCAACCTTACACCAGTACTGCCCGCCAGCGCCAATCTCAGGCCTGAGCGGCGTCCTCCAGCATCTCCCGGGCGTGAGCCAGGGATTGCTCGGTAATCTTGACCCCGCCGAGCATGCGCGCGACCTCGCGCGTGCGCTCGTCCCCGACCAGCGGCACCATCCGGGTCCAGGCTGCGGTCTTGTCCGACGTCTTGCTCACCTGCAGGTGCTGGTGGCCCTGGGAGGCCACCTGGGCCAGGTGGGTGACGCACAGGACCTGGGTGTCCTGCGCCAGAGAACGCAGCAGGCGGCCGACGACTTCCGCCACCGCGCCGCCTATCCCCACGTCAACCTCATCGAAGACCATGCTGGGCAGGGTGCCGCCGCTGGCGGTTACCACCTGGATGGCCAGGCTGATACGCGACAATTCACCGCCGGAGGCGATTTTTGCCAGTGGCTGGGGAGCGGCGCCCGGATTGGTGCTGATCAGGAATTCGACATCCTCCGCGCCCTGGGGGTGGGGGTCGCTGTTGTCCCGCTTCGCCAGTGCCACCTCGAACCGGCAGTCGCCCATGGCCAGGGTCTTGAGCACGGCGGTCGCCTTGCTGACCAGGGACTTGGCGGTCCTGGCCCGCTGTTTGCCCAGGGTGCCGGCATCGGTAGCGTAGCGCTGCTCCAGCTGCGCCAGTTCCTGCTGCAATTCCTCAATGCGCTGGCCACCGTGGGTCAGGCCCGCGAGTTCCTCCTGCAGGCCGGCCAGGAATTCGGGCAGCTGCTGCGGCTTGATGCGGTGCTTGCGGGCCACGTCGTGGATCTGTTCCAGCCGCTTTTCGACTTCCGCCAGACGTTCCGGATCGATCTCGACGGAGTCGATGTAGCGCTGGACCTCGCTGCGGGCCTCCTCGAACTGGATGGCTGCCGACTCCAGCAGTTCCCGGGCGTTGTCCGCCGCCTTGCTGGCGCCGGCGGCGCCGCGGATCAGCTGCAGGGCATGACGGGCGCCTCCCGCCTGCTCCTCGCACAGCTCCAGGGCCTGGTGGGCGCCCTGCAGGATCTCCTCGGCGTTGGCCAGCAGGGTCTGGTCCCGCTCCAGCTCCTCCAGCTCGCCCTCGCGCAGGTCCAGGGCCACCAGTTCCTCGACCTGGTAGGCCAGCAGCTGGGCGCGCGCACTCTGTTCGTCCCTGCTGCTGGTCAGCAGGGCCAGCTCGCGCCTTCCGCGCAGCCATTCCGAGGCGGTCTGCTCCACGCTGCGGGCCAGGGCGACGTGGCCGGCAAAGCTGTCCAGCATCTCGCGCTGCACCGGCTTGCGCAGCAGTGACTGGTGCGCATGCTGGCTGTGGATGTCGATCAGCAGCTCCCCCAGCTCTGCGCAATCCTGGACCGTCGACGCACTGCCGTTGATATAGGCGCGCGAGCGACCCTCGCTGGTGACCACCCGTCGCAGCAGGCATTCGTCGCCGTGGTGAAGGTCGCGGGAGCGCAGCCAGGCAGTGGCCTGCGGGTTGTCGCTGATATCGAAGCCGGCGGTAACTTCGGCCCGTTCACTGCCTGCGCGCACCGCTTTGGGGTCCGCCCGGTCACCCAGGCACAGGCCCAGGGCGTCCAGCATGATGGACTTGCCGGCCCCCGTTTCCCCGGTGATCACGGTCATGCCGCCCCGGAACTCCATGTCCAGGGTGTCGACAATGGTGTACTGGCTGATACTGATGTGGGTGAGCATAGAAAACCGCTGCAGGATTTGCGCTGTTATACCGCAGATCCGCTACGGCATAAACATCAGGAGTGGCCGCGCTTTGTATTCCGCTGCCCCTGTGTTACAACCGGGGCACGCAACAGCAGAGGGGAAGGTATGAGCTCGGCGGATTTGTCGGAACGCGCACGGATTATCCTCAAGGCCCTGGTGGAGCGCCATATCCGCGATGGCCAGCCGGTGGGGTCGCGCACCCTGCTGGAGGAAGCCGGCCTGCCGGTCAGCGCTGCCACCATCCGCAATGTGATGTCGGATCTGGAGGAGCGCGGGCTGCTGCACTCACCGCACACCTCGGCCGGGCGGGTGCCTACCGCCCAGGGCTACCGCCTGTTCGTCGATCGTCTGCTGCAGGTGCAGCCCATTGATGAGCGCGCGGTTATTGCCCTGCGGGAGCAACTCAATCCCGACAAATCCGCGACGGAGCTGGTGCAGACGGCCTCTTCCCTGCTGTCCGCGATCACCGCCCAGGCGGGGCTGGTGACCGTGCCGCGGCCGGATACCCACCAGTTGCGCCAGGTGGAATTCCTGCCGCTGTCCGGGGACCGGGTGCTGGTGATCCTGGTGGTCAATGAGCGTGAAGTGCAGAACCGCATCATCCATACCCAGCGACCCTTCACCGAGTCCGAGCTGCGGGAAGCCGCGGCCCTGGTCAACCAGCGCTTCGCCGGGCAGCCGCTGAGCCGGGTCCAGGGCCAGATCCTGAGGGAGATGGAGGAGGCGCGCAGCCGCATCGACAGTTACCTGCAGGCGGCCCTGGATCTCGCCAGCAAGGCGCTGGACCAGGAGGATAGCGAGGATGAGTACCTGGTGGCCGGGGAGTCGCGGCTGTTGGGTAATGTCAGCCCCGAGGATCTGGGGCGATTGCGGGAGCTGTTTGACGCCTTCGAGCGGAAAAAAGATCTCCTGCACCTGCTGGAGCGCTGCTCCAAGGCCAATGGCGTGCAGATCTTCATCGGTGAAGAGGCCGGCTTCGAGGTCTTTGGCGATTACAGCGTCATTACCGCTCCTTACACTGCCGGCGCCCGTACCCTGGGTGTGCTGGGGGTGATCGGACCGACCCGCATGGCCTACGAGCGGGTGATTCCGGTGGTGGATATCACCGCCCGGATGCTGAGTTCCGCCCTGTCCCAGTGACCCTCCCCTGCGCCGTGGCGCCCCGGGATACCCTCCCGGCCCTTGAAATGCCAGCCAGCGTCCCAATATCTTCCGCTAGCAGCTGATGGGCGGCCCCCGTGGTCCTGCCTGTCACTCAATCGGAACCGCCATTGATGGAGCAGAGACGTGGCTGAGAGCGAGCAGAAAAAATCCGCAACAGAAGAGGCCCTGGCGGCTGAGCAGTCCGCCGCGGGTGCCGGGACAGGGAGTTCCGACGCCGCCCAGGGAGACGGTGAATCTACCCCGGAGGAGTTGATGGCGAAGCTGGAGGAGGACCTCAATGCCGCCCGGGATGCGGCCCTGCGGGCCCATGCCGACGCCCAGAACATCAAGCGTCGCGCCGAGCAGGACGTGGAGAAGGCGCGCAAGTTCGCCCTGGAATCCTTCAGCAGGGAGTTGCTGCCGGTCGTCGATAACCTGGAGCGAACCCTGGCGGTCACGGCGGGACACGACGAGTCAGTGAAACCGATCATCGAGGGAGTCGAGCTGACCCTGAAGAGCTTCACCGATGCCCTGCGCAAGTTCAATATCGAGCCAGTGGACCCGGAGGGCGAGCCCTTTGACCCCCAATTGCACCAGGCCATGAGCATGGTGGAAAACGCCGATGTCGAGCCCAATACCGTGATCGCGGTGATGCAAAAGGGCTACACACTGAATTCCCGGCTGGTGCGCCCGGCCATGGTCATGGTCAGCAAGGCACCGGCAGCGCAAGAGTAAGCTCGCGGTGGCCCTTGAATTTTTCCGCTCAGGGCCAATATAGAGAACAACTGACACAATCAGGCCGGCAGCGCCGGCCCGTATGAGGAGACGCACACATGGGCAAGATTATCGGTATCGACCTGGGTACCACCAATTCCTGCGTAGCCGTGCTGGAAGGCGGCAAGGCGCGGGTGATCGAGAACTCTGAAGGCGACCGCACCACGCCCTCCATCGTTGCCTACACGGAGGATGGCGAGATCCTGGTGGGCCAGAGCGCCAAGCGCCAGTCGGTCACCAACCCCAACAACACCCTGTATGCCGTCAAGCGCCTGATCGGGCGCAAGTTCAAGGACGACGTGGTGCAGAAGGACATCAAGATGGTCCCCTACAAGATCATCGAAGCCGACAACGGCGATGCCTGGGTACAGGCCAAGACCGAGAAAATGGCACCGCCGCAGGTGTCGGCCGAAGTACTGCGGAAAATGAAGCGCACCGCCGAGGAATACCTGGGCGAGTCGGTCACCGAGGCGGTGATCACCGTGCCGGCCTACTTCAATGATTCCCAGCGCCAGGCGACCAAGGATGCCGGCCGTATCGCCGGCCTGGACGTCAAGCGCATCATCAACGAGCCCACCGCGGCGGCGCTGGCCTATGGCATGGACAAGGCCAAGGGCGACCGCACCATTGCGGTGTACGACCTGGGCGGCGGTACGTTTGACATCTCCATCATCGAAATTGCCGAGGTGGATGGCGAGCACCAGTTCGAAGTGCTCTCCACCAACGGTGACACTTTCCTCGGTGGCGAGGACTTCGACATGCGCCTGATCGAGTATCTGGCGGCGGAGTTCAAAAAGGAGAGCGGTATCGACCTGCACAGCGATCCGCTGGCCCTGCAGCGCCTGAAGGAAGCGGCGGAAAAGGCCAAGATCGAGCTGTCCTCCAGCCAGCAGACCGAGGTCAACCTGCCCTACATCACGGCCGACGCGACCGGTCCCAAGCACCTGGTGGTGAAGCTGTCCCGCTCCAAGCTGGAATCCCTGGTAGAGGAGCTGGTCAAGCGCTCCATGGGACCGGTGAAAGTGGCGCTGCAGGACGCCGGCCTCAGCCCCAGCGAGATCAACGATGTGATCCTGGTGGGTGGCCAGACGCGCATGCCGATGGTGCAGAAGGCGGTGGCGGACTTCTTCGGCAAGGAACCGCGCAAGGACGTCAACCCGGATGAAGCCGTGGCCATGGGCGCGGCGATCCAGGGCGCGGTACTCTCCGGCGACGTCAAGGACGTGCTGCTGCTCGACGTGACCCCGCTGACCCTGGGTATTGAAACCATGGGCGGCGTCGCCACGCCGCTGATCGAGAAGAACACCACCATCCCGACCAAGAAGTCGCAGGTGTTCTCGACGGCTGACGACAACCAGACCGCTGTTACCATCCACGTGGTGCAGGGCGAGCGCAAGCAGGCGGCACAGAACAAGTCCCTGGGGCGTTTTGACCTGGCGGATATACCGCCGGCACCGCGCGGCATGCCGCAGATCGAAGTCACCTTCGACCTCGACGCCAACGGTATCCTCAACGTCTCCGCCAAGGACAAGGCGACCGGCAAGGAGCAGTCTATCCGCATCACCGCGTCCGGTGGCCTGAGCGAGGAGGAAATCGAGAAAATGGTTTCCGATGCCGAGGCCAACGCCGACGCCGATGCGAAGTTCGAGGAGTTGGTCGGTGCCCGCAACGCCTGTGACGGCCTGGTGCATGCGGCACGCAAGACCCTGGAGGAGGCGGGCGACAACGCCACCGCGGACGAGAAGGCGGCCATTGAGGCGGCCATCACCGAGGCGGAAGAAGCATTGAAAGCCAACGACAAGGACGCCATTGACGCCGCGGCCACCAAGCTGACCGAAGCCACCGGTCCGGTGGCACAGAAAATGTACCAGGCCCAGGCCGAAGCCGGCGCGGGTGCCGCGGAGGAAGCCGGCGCTGGCGGCGAGCAGGCAAAAGGTGGTGACGATGTGGTCGATGCCGAGTTCGAGGAAGTGAACGACGACAAGAAGTAAGCGATAACGCTTCTGTCACACGGGGCGGAGTGCCGCCCCGGATGCCAATCTTGACCACGCGGGACATGAGAGCCCGCGTCGTCATTTGCGAGGGTGCGGTTTAACGCCAGGCTGTTTATGTCAAAACGCGATTACTACGAAGTGCTCGGGGTCGAGAAATCGTCCGATGAGAAGGATATCAAGAAGGCTTATCGCCGGGTGGCCATGAAGTACCACCCCGACCGCAATCCGGACGATCCGGATGCGGACGAGAAGTTCAAGGAAGCCACCGAAGCCTACGACGTGCTGATGAACAGCGAGAAGCGCGCGGCCTACGACCGTTTCGGCCACTCCGGGGTCGATCCGAACATGGGTGGTGGCGGCTTTGGCGGCGGCAGCTTCAGCGACATTTTCGGGGATGTATTCGGGGATATTTTCGGTGGTGGTGGCGGGCGTGGACGCGGCGGCCCCCAGCGCGGCTCTGATCTGCGCTACACCCTCGACATCTCCCTTGAAGACGCCGTGCGCGGGACCACCGTTGAGATCAAGGTGCCCACCCTGGCCAGCTGTGAGGAATGTGACGGCTCCGGTGCGCGCAAGGGCAGTGCGCCGGTCAGCTGCACCACCTGCGGCGGTATCGGCCAGGTGCGGATGCAGCAGGGCTTCTTTCAGGTACAGCAGACCTGCCCCACCTGCCGCGGTCGCGGCAAGATGATTGCCGATCCCTGCCCCAAGTGCCGCGGCCAGGGCCGGGTGGAGAAGCGCAAGACCCTCTCGGTCAAGGTGCCACCGGGGGTGGATACCGGCGACCGTATCCGCCTGTCCGGCGAGGGGGAGGCGGGGCCCGACGGCGGCCCCCCCGGGGACCTGTTCGTGCAGATGTCCGTGCGCCAGCACCCCATCTTCGAACGCGACGGCAAGAACCTGTATTGCGAGGTCCCGATCACCTTTGTCGCGGCGGCATTGGGTGGCGAGCTGGAGGTGCCGACCCTGGATGGCCGGGTCAAGCTCAAGATCCCTCCGGAAACCCAGACCGGCAAGCTGTTCCGCCTGCGGGGCAAGGGCGTGAAGCCGGTGCGCGGCGGCGCGGTGGGCGACCTGCTGTGTCGGGCGGTGGTGGAGACGCCGGTCAACCTCAACAAGAAGCAAAAGGAGCTGCTGAAGGAGTTCCAGGATAGCCTCGGCCAGGGCGGGGACGCCCAGTCGCCGCGCCAGACCAGCTGGTTCGAGGGTGTGAAGGCATTTTTCGATGATATGAAGCCATGACCGTACGAGTAGGTATTACCGGCGCCGCCGGCCGCATGGGGCGGACTCTGATCGAAGCCATCAACCAGGCCCCGGGTCTGGTACTCGCTGCGGCGGTAGAGCAGCCCGGCAGCAGTCTGGTCGGGGCAGATGCCGGCGAGCTGGCGGGGCTGGGCAAGATTGGCGTGGCCGTCTCCGGCGACCTGGCGGCGGTGGTCGACGACATCGACGTGCTGATCGATTTCACCGTGCCCGCGGCGACCCTTGCCAACCTGGCACTGTGCGCCGCCGCGGGCAAGGCGGTGGTTATCGGGACAACCGGTTTCAGCGCCAGCGAGGATGAGGACATCAAGCGCGCCGCCGGCCGTGTGCCGGTCTGCAAGGCCTCCAATTTCAGCACCGGGGTGAATCTCTGCTTCAAGCTGCTGGACATGGCGGCGCGGGTGCTGGGAGACGACGTCGATATCGAGATTGTCGAAGCTCATCACCGGCACAAGATAGACGCCCCCTCGGGCACCGCGCTGTCCATGGGCGGCGTGGTGGCAAACGCCCTGGGTCGCGACCTGGCCGAGGTGGCTGTGTACGGCCGCGAGGGCCAGACCGGCGCCCGCAACCGTGACACCATTGGTTTCGCGACCGTGCGGGCGGGGGATATCGTCGGCGATCACACGGTGATTTTTGCCGCCGACGGCGAGCGGGTGGAGATCACCCACAAGGCCTCCAGTCGGATGTCCTTCGCCCGTGGCGCGGTGCGAGCCGCCGGCTGGCTGAACGGACGCGAGCCGGCGCTTTACGATATGCAGGATGTGCTGGGCCTGTAGCGGTCCGCGAACAGAGGAATACCCCCGTGAGCGAACACATAGTCAACATTGATGAAAGCAACGCCGCGGCGCTGCTGATCGAGGAGTCCCACCAACGCCCCGTGGTGGTGGATTTCTGGGCCGACTGGTGCGGCCCCTGCAAAACCCTGATGCCGCTGCTGGAAAAGCTGGCCAATGAACATGCCGGTGCGTTTCTGCTGGCCAAGGTCAACGCCGACGAGCAACCCATGATCACCCAGCAGTTCGGCGTGCGCAGCCTGCCTACCGTGATGGTGATGCAGGGTGGCCAGCCCGTGGACGGCTTTGTCGGCGCCCAGTCAGAACAGCAGCTGCGGGAACTGCTGGAAAAGTACCTGCCCAAACCCTGGGACGCCCTGCTTGAACAGGGCCAGGCGCTGATGGCGCAGGGCGAGTTCAGCGCGGCCCTGGCGCCTCTGCGGCAGGCGTTCGAGGATTCCCGTCAGCGCCACGATATCACCCTGGCCTATGCCCATGCCCTGGTGGAGTGCAATCGGCTGGATGACGCCGACGGCGTCCTCGCCACGGTAAAAATGGCAGACCAGGACCCGACCTGGGAGCAGCTGGTAGCGCAGGTCAAATTGAAGCGCGAGGCGGCGGTGACGCCGGAGATGGCGGCACTGGAGCAGCAACTCGAGCAGGAGCCCGAAAACCACGATGTGCGCCACCAGCTGGCAATCCAGTACACCGACGCCGGTTACTATCGCGAGGCGCTGGAGCACCTGATTACCATCCTGCGGCAGGACCTCAATCATGCCGACGGGGCCAGCAAGAAGACCCTGCTCGACACCATCGCCAGCCTCGGCAAGGGCGATCCCCTGGCCGTGGAGTACCAGCGCAAGCTATACAGCCTGTTGTACTGACCTGGGGGGGTTCTTGTTTTGCGCCGCCGGAATCGTTAAGGTACATGCCCTGGCGATGAAAAACATACCCAAAGGTCAAAACCGGCATGGCAAAGGCGTTCACTACAGTGACCTGGCTGTCCGCCGCGCGCGTGCTTGCCGTGCTGTCGGGCCTGGTTGTTACGGGGTGCGCTGAGGATCTGCCGCCCGCGGCGGCGCCCGCCGCGGCCAGCGAGGCGCTGACGGCCCACTCCGCTGAATTCCGCAAGAGTATCGTCGAGGTCGTCCCCGGGGTTCATGTAGCGATTGGCTACGCCCTCGCCAACGTCATCATGATCGAAGGCGACGACGGCGTGATCATCGTCGATACCACAGAGTCGCTCGCCGCCGCGCGGGAGGTGGTCGCCGCGTTCGACCTCGTCACTGACAAGCCCGTTGTCGCCATCATTTATACCCACAACCATACCGATCATATTTTCGGCGCTGCTGCCTTCGCGCAGGGGCGGGACGTGCCGGTCTATGCCCATGCGACGACCTGGTCCCATATCGAGCGGATCATGAACGTGCTGCGCCCGGTCATCGAAACCCGTTCCTTCCGCATGTTCGGCAATTACCTGGCTGCGGGCGGCGAGGCGGTGATCAACGATGGTATCGGCCCGGCGCTGGCCCACAGCCCCGGTGTGGATCGGGATCTGTTCGGCCTGCTGCAGCCCACGCACACCTTCCAGGACCGGCTGGACGTGACCATCGCCGGTCGCAGGCTGGTGCTGATACACGCCCCGGGTGAGACCGATGACCAGATTCTGGTGTGGTTGCCGGAGGAGAGGGTCCTGCTGCCGGGCGACAATGTCTACAAGGCCTTTCCCAACCTCTACACTATTCGCGGTACGCGCTATCGCGATGTCATGCAGTGGGCGGAGAGCGTGCGCGCCATGCGCGGCCTCGGTGCCGAGCACCTGGTGCCCAGCCACACCCGGCCGGTGTCGGGCGCGGCGGCCATCGACGACATCCTGGAGGCCTACAGCGATGCCATCCAGTACGTACACGACCAGACCGTACGCGGTATCAATCAGGGCGTGGACGCACTGACCTTGGCCGCCAGCATCGAGCTGCCGCCCGAACTCGCCGCCCACCCCTGGTTACAGCCCTTCTATGGCACCGTGCCCTGGTCGGTACGGGCGATCCACTCCGGTTACCTGGGATGGTTCGACGGCAACAGCAGCAATCTGTTTCCCACGCCCGCGACTACCCGCGCCCAGCGCCTGCTGGACCTGGCCGGGGGTGAGGCGGTGGTTTTGGCGGAGGTGGAGGCACGGCTGGCGGCGGACCCCCAGTGGGCAGCGGAGCTGGCAGACCTGGTGCTGGCGGCCAATCGCGATTCTGTCCCGATTGCCGCTGAGCTGAAGGCGCAAGCCCTGCGTACCCTGGCCAGCGGGACACCCAATCCCAATGCGCGCAACTGGTACCTGACCGAGGCGCTGGAGTTGGAGGACAAGGTGAAGGTTGCACCGTCGCCACTTACGGCAGAGCGGGTAGAGTTCGCCCGTGGTTTTCCCGTGGCGGGGGTGTTACAGACCATGGCGGTGAGCCTGGACCCGGCCCGCAGTGCGGGTATTGATCAGCGTGTGGTGTTCGTGTTCCCCGATCAGGGTGTCCGGTATGCCATTCATGTGCGCAACCAGCTCGCTGCCATCGAACGCCTGTCTGGTGTTCCCGGGGAAGACCAGCTGACGGTAACGGTCGATGCCAGTGATTGGCTTGACCTGGTAAGTGGGCAGCGCGGATTTCCGCTGGCGCTGGCGGATGGCACTTTGCAGGTGTCAGGCGGCCTGGCCGACAAGGGTGCGCTGCTGCAGTTTCTGGCGCTGTTCCGGCAGGATCAGTGAAACGGCGGCCCCCGGTCGCCATTCGACGATAGAAGAGGTACGAACGTGGATACAAGTTTTGCTCCGGAAGATCTCGCGTTTCGCGATGAGGTGCGGGCGTTCTTTGCCGAGGCCTATGACGCGGACTTGCAGGCGCGCCTGAACAACCTGGAAACCTTCAAGGACGCGGTCATCGACTGGCAGAAACGACTCTACAAGCAGGGCTGGGTTGCCCCCGGCTGGCCGAAGGAATACGGCGGCACAGGCTGGAATGCGACCCAAAAGTTCATCTTTGAGACCGAGCGCAGCGCCGCGGGTATCCGCGACGTGATTCCCTTCGGTCTCAATATGGTGGGTCCGGTCATCTACGGCTTTGGCAACGAGGAGCAAAAGCAGCGTTTCCTGCCGGGAATCCTGCAGAGCGATGACTGGTGGTGCCAGGGCTATTCCGAGCCGGGCGCGGGCTCCGACCTGGCGGCACTGAAAACCAGGGCGGTACGCGAAGGTGACGAATACGTGGTCACCGGCGCCAAGATCTGGACCAGTTACGCCCAGTATGCGGACTGGATTTTCTGCCTGGTGCGCACCAACAGCGAGGGCAAGAAACAGGACGGCATCAGTTTCCTGCTGATCGACATGACGTCGCCCGGGATCAAGGTCAATCCTATTGTTTCGATCGACAACCACCACAGTCTCAACGAAGTCGAGTTCAACGAGGTGCGGGTGCCCGTCGCCAACCTTATTGGCGAGCAGGACAAGGGCTGGACCTATGCCAAGGCCCTGCTGGCCCACGAGCGAACCGCTATCGCAGGTGTCGCCGACAGCAAGCGCAACCTGGCCGAGACCAGGGACTTCGCCGCGCGCGAGATCAATGGCGGCAAGTCGCTGCTCAGTGATCCGCTGTTCCAGAAGCGCCTCTCGGATATCGAGATAGAGCTGATGGCGCTGGAGTTCACTGAACTGCGGGTACTGGCCTCGGTGGCCGCGGGCGGAGCGCCTGGCCCCGAGTCCTCGCTGTTGAAAATCAAGGGTACCGAGATGCAGCAGGCGGTTCAGGAACTGCGGATGGAGGTCGCGGCCTACTATCAGGGAGTACTCCCCAGCGACCTGAGCTCCGAGCAGCTGGGCCATGACTTCGGTTCCCAGGCGCGCCAGAGCTACATGTATGGGCGCGCCGCCACCATCTACGGCGGTTCCAACGAGGTGCAGAAGAACATTATTGCCAAGGCCGTACTCGGCCTGTAATCCCGCTTTTTTCAGAGGCTAACGTCATGAATTTTGAGTTTACGGAAGAGCAGGGCATGTTGCGTGACAGCGTCGCGCGCTTTGTTCAGGACAGCTACGATTTCGACACCCGGCGCAAGATCGCCGCGTCCGAGGAGGCCATGAGCCGCGACAACTGGCAGACCTTTGCCGAGCTGGGGTGGCTGTCGGTGCCTTTTGCCGAGGAGCACGGTGGTTTCGGCGGCAGTCCTGTGGACACCATGGTCGTGATGGAGGAGTTCGGCAAGGGCCTGGTGCTGGAGCCCTATCTCGCCACGGTGCTGCTGTTTGGTGGCCTGCTCCAGCGCGGTGGAACCGTGGAGCAGCAGGCGGAACTGATTCCGCGCATTATTGAAGGCGGCTGCCTGGGTGCGTTCGCCTATCTGGAGCGCCAGAGTCGCTATGAACTGGCGGATATCAAGACCACGGCCAGTGCCCAGGGTGACAGCATTGTCCTCAACGGCGAGAAAGTCGTGGTGTTTAACGGCGCCTGTGCCGACCAGCTTATTGTCTCGGCCCGCAGCCGTGGCGAGCAGAGTGACCGGGAGGGTATCAGCCTGTTCCTGGTGCCCGCGGACGCCGCCGGCATCGAACGCGTCAGCTATAGGCTGATGGATGGCCAGCTGGTGGCCAATATCGTATTCAGGGATGTGCAGGTGCCCGCCGCCAATCTGGTCGGGGAGCTGCACGCCGGCTACCACCTGATGAGCGAAGTGGTGAACGCCGCCACGATCGCCCTGGCGTCCGAGGCACTTGGAATCATGGGCCAGCTCAATGCGAAGACCCTTGAATACACCAAGACCCGGAAACAGTTCGGTGTCGCCATCGGCAGCTTCCAGGCTCTGCAGCACCGCATGGTGGATACCTTCATGGCCTATGAGCAGACGAAATCCATGCTGTACCGGGCCGTGTGTGAACTGGATGGCGGTGGTGATGATGTAGCCGCCTGCGTTCACGCCCTGCAAGTGATGGTGGACCGCAATGGCAAGAAGGTCTTCGGCGAGGCCATCCAGCTCCACGGCGGCATGGGTATTACCGACGAGCTGGATATCGGCCATTACGCTAAGCGCTTGATGATGATCAACACCTGCTTTGGCAACGGTGACTATCATCAGGCACAATTCAACCAGCTGCGCTACAGTGCATGATCACAAACCGGGAGACGACACCATGAAATTGGGCATCCTGCTGGGCTACTCCGGCAAGCACATCGACATACCCATCGATCTCATTCGCAAGGCGGAGGCCATGGGTTACGACTCGGTCTGGACTGCGGAGGCCTATGGTAACGACGCGGTGACGGCAGCTACCTGGGTGTTGGCGCAGACGACCCGGATAAGGGTGGGTACCGCTATCATGCAGATGCCGGCGCGCACCCCGGCCATGTGCGCAATGACAGCGATGTCCCTGGACCAGCTGTCGGGAGGGCGCTTTATTGTCGGCCTGGGAGCCTCCGGTCCCCAGGTGGTCGAGGGCTGGCACGGCGTGCCCTACGGCAAACCGGTCACCCGCACCCGCGAGTATGTCCAGATCATGCGCAAGATCATGGCCCGGGAGGGGCCGGTGGAGTTCCAGGGTGAAGTGTACCAGCTGCCCAACACCAGCGCCGGGACTACGGGCCTGGGCAAGCCGCTCAAGTCCATTCTGGAAGGTAACCCCAACATCCCCATCTACACCGCTTCCATTACCCCGGCCGGCCTGCGCTGCGCCGGAGAAGTAGCGGACGGCGTGTTCCCGGTGTGGATGGACCCGAACAAGTTCAGCATTCTGGGCGATCATATCCAGAAGGGCTTCGACAGCGCGGGTGGCGGCAAGAGCTTGAAGAATTTCGATGTCGCGCCCTTTGTCTCGGTGGCGGTGAACGACGATCTGGATGCGGCCTACGATTCCCTGCGGCCCTGGCTGGCGCTGTATATTGGCGGCATGGGCGCCAAGGGCAAGAACTTCTACAACGACTACGCTACCCGCGCCGGCTACGGAGATGTCGCCGAGCGGATCCAGGACCTGTACCTGTCGGGTAAAAAGGCCGAGGCCGAGGCCCTGGTGCCGAACCAATTGCTCGATGAAGTCGCGCTGGTCGGTCCCCGCGAGCGGGTGATTGAGCGCCTGGCGGACTGGAAGGCGGCCGGCAAGCGCGGCGAGGTGGGTACCATGCTGCTGGGCGTGCACGACCCGTCTGTGCTTGAGCTGTTCGCCAAGGAAATGCTCTGATGCAGTTGCGTGGCCGGGTCGCGGTTGTCACCGGTGGCGGCAACGGTATCGGCAGGGCCCTGTGTGAACGCTTTCACCGGGAGGGCGCGGAGAAAGTTATCGTTGCCGACCTCGATCTGGCCAGCGCGGAGGCTGTGGCTGAAGCTGTCGATGGTGATGCCTTTGCCGTGAACGTGCGCGACGAGGACGCGATCAAGTCCATGGTCGATGAGGTGGTCGCGCGCTATGGCCGCATCGACCTGTTCTGCAGCAACGCGGGCATCATCGCCGGTGATGGTGAGCCCTGGTGGGTGACCTCGGCCCCCAACAGTACCTGGCAGGCCATGTGGGAAATCCACGTGATGGCCCATGTCTATGCGGCTCGCGCCTGCCTGCCGTCAATGCTCGAGCGGGGCGAAGGCTTTTTCCTGAACACGGTGTCGGCTGCGGGGTTGCTGAACCAGGTCGGCGACGCGGCTTATTCCACCACCAAGCATGCGGCCATCGGCTTTGCCGAGGCGCTGGCGATTACCCACGGGGATGATGGTATCAAGGTCGCGACCCTGTGCCCGCAAGCGGTGGCGACACAGATGATCGGCACCGTGGAGGAGGGCGGTACCGCTGGCGTCGATGGCATCCTGTCGCCCGAGCAGGTCGCTGACGCCGTGATCGACGGCCTGGCCGCAGAGCGCTTCCTGATCCTGCCGCATCCCCAGGTGGCGGACTACAGGGCCCTGAAGGCAGCGGATTACGACCGCTGGCTGGGTGGCATGCGCAAGCTGCGGCGTCGCTTTGGCAACCCCAACCTTTGATGCCGCGCAGGTAAAGGAGATGACCTACAGTCGCGGACAGCAGGAACGCTTTGCCCGGACCATTCTCAACGGTTTCGAGGGCTACTTTGCCGAATTCCAGAACATTACCCTGGCGGCGCGGGCGCGTTTCGAGGCCCAGGACTGGCACGGCATGCATGCGGCCTCCATCCAGCGCATTGATCTCTACAAGGAGGCCACGACCCGGGTTCTGCAGTATGTGGAGCTGATCGCCGGTGAGCAGCTCCACAGCCTGCAGTTCTGGCAGGAGGCGCGGGAAAGCTACTCCGAACTGATTCGCGGGCACAACAATTTCGAGATTGCAGAGACCTTCTTTAACTCGATTTACTGCGGGGTGTTCAAGCACCGCAAGATTCGCGACGAGTACGCATTTGTCTTTTCCCCCCAGGGTGACATGCCGGCACCCGATGTGAGCAAGGTATACCGGGCGTACGCCTGTAAAGGCGACTTCGAGTCGCCTTTGCGGGAGCTGTTGCTGGACTATGGCTTCAGCCTGCCCTGGGAAGACCTGGAGCGCGATATTGGCAATATCGTCGAGGCAATCAACCGCTTCCTGGCGCCGCGATTCGACCTGACCCGGCCCGCCGTGGAGATCCAGACCCTGGAGCCCCATTTCTTCCGCAACAAGGGCGCCTATATCGTTGGCCGTATCGTGTCGGGCCCCGATTCCATGCCCATCGTGATTCCGATCCTGCACAGCGGTAACGGCGAGGTGTACGTCGACACCATCCTGTTTGGTGCCGACAAGATGAGCGTGATCTTCAGTTTTACCCGTGCCTATTTCATGGTGGATGCCAGCATACCCTCGCAGTATGTGCTGTTCCTGCAGCAGTTGATGCCCGCCAAGCCGATCTCCGAAATTTACAGTTCCATGGGCTACAACAAGCACGGCAAGACCTACTACTACCGCTGCGCCTACCGGCACATGAAGAACACCAATGACAAGTTCATTATCGCCCCGGGCATCAAGGGCATGGTCATGAGCGTGTTTACAATGCCCTCCTACGATTTTGTGTTCAAGATTATCAAGGACAGGTTTACGCCCCCCAAGGAAATGACCCGGGAACAGGTGAAGGAAAAGTACCGGTTGGTCAAACGCTGGGACCGGGCGGGCCGCATGGCCGACACCCAGGAGTTCACCAACCTCGCTTTTGCCCGCGAGCGTTTCTCGGATGAACTGATGGAGGAGCTGCACAAGGTGGCGCCGTCGCTCATCGAAGAGCATGGCAAGGCATTGGTGATCAAGCATGTGTATGTCGAGCGGCGCATGACGCCGCTGAATCTTTATTTGCAGGATGCCACTGAGGAGCAGGTGGTGGCGGTGATGGACGAGTATGGCAACGCGATCAAGCAGCTGGCATCGGCGAACATCTTCCCCGGTGACATGCTGCTGAAAAACTTCGGCGTTACCCGCCATGGCCGCGTGGTGTTCTACGACTACGATGAAATCGTGCCGCTGATGGACTGCAATTTCCGCGAGATACCGCAGCCTCGGACCGAGGCGGAAGAGCTGGCCAGCCAGCCGTGGTACAACGTCGGCCCCAATGACATCTTTCCCGAGGAGTTCCGGCTGTTCTTCTCGGGCAACCAGCGTGCACGCAAGGTGTTCGATGCCATGCACAGCGACATCTACCAAGCCTCGTTCTGGCAGGGGCTGCAGGACCGCATTCGCCAGGGTTACACCGAGGACTTCTTCCCCTACCGGCGCAAACTCCGGTTCAACCGCACCCCCAGGCAACAGGCAGCAATTTCCTGATGGCAACACTGTATCTCTTTCGGCACGGGCAGGCATCGTTCGGTGCTGACGACTACGACAAACTTTCCGATCTGGGCTGCCGTCAGGCGGAAGTCCTGGGACACTATCTGCGAGACCATGGCATCGAACTGGATGCGGCCTACAGTGGCGGTCTGCTGCGGCAGCGGGAGACCGCTGCCCTGGCCCTGGCCAGCCAGCCCCGGTCTGTGCCCCACCATATTGACGAGCGCTTTGACGAGGTGCGCAACGACGAACAGATTAAATACCTGGTGCCGACCGTGGCAGCCGCCGACCCGCGGATCCAGGCCCTGGTGGACAAGGGCCTGAGTTCCAGCAAGGATTACCAGAAGGTCATCGAGGCTGTATTCACACATTGGGTCTCCCCGGCCTGCGACGAGCCGCGCATCCAGAGCTGGGCAGATTACTCGGGGGCCGTGCGTACCGCCCTGCGCGATGTCATCACGGCGCAGGGCTCCGGCAAGACCGTCGGCGTGTTTACCTCGGGAGGAACCATCGCCACTATTGTCACCCAGGTCCTGGGGTTAAGCGGTGAGCACGCCTACAAGTTCTACGAGCCCATCTTCAATTGCTCGGTGACCCAGCTCTTCTATAGCGGAGACAAGGTGTCACTGTCCTACTTCAATGACCGCTCCTTCCTTCAGGTGCTGGGCGGCCAGCGGGAGGAACAGCTCGTCAGTTATCGCTGATCACCCGTTTCTTGCGCAGCAGGGACTCCTGCGCCACCGAGGCGACCAGCTCACCGCTGCGACTGTAGAAGCTGCCGCGGCTCAGGCCGCGGCCACCGTGGCTGTTGGGGCTGTCCATCGCGTACAGCAGGTATTCATCCACCCGTAGTGGACGGTGTATCCACAGTGCGTGGTCCAGGCTCGCAGTTTGCAGCTCCGGGCTCATGCCGGTATAGGGGTGTGGCAGCAGCGCGGCCCCGAGCAGGGCGAAGTCGGAGATGAAGGCCAATATGGTCTGGTGCCGTACCGGGTCGTCGCCGATATTGCCCTCCGGGTCCAGGACCCGGAACCACATGTACTGCTCCGGTTCCTGGGGTTGCGGATTCATATAGTCCCGGCGTTTGACTGGACGTCGCTCCAGTGCCTGCATCAAGGGCGGGGTAAACCGGTCGGGATGTTCCTCTGCCATGGCCTTCCAGTACTCAAAGTCGGTCTCCAGTTCTTCCGGCGGCGTCACCACGGGCATCTCGAACTGGTGGTCCAGCCCCTCCTCGAAGGCCTGGAATGATAATGCGGTACTGAAAATGGGTATGCCGTCCTGCTTGGCGATTACCCGCCGGGTGGTAAAGCTGCCGCCATCCCTGATCGGGTCAACCTCGTACACGATCTGCTTTTTCGGGTTGCCCGGACGCAGGAAGTAGGCGTGCATGGAATGGGCGCTGCGCTCGGTGTCCACGGTCCTGCTGGCGGCGTACAGGGATTGGGCCAGTACCTGGCCGCCGAACACCCGCGGCGGATAGCTGGGGCTGTTGCCGATGAAGAGATATTTGTCGATGCGCTCCACTTCCAGCAGCGTCAACAGAGTTTCGAGCTTGTCAGCCATGTTAGGTGATCCTCTTGGTCGCGGCCTTCGGCAGCGTCAGCGCGGCCGCAGGCCGTTGAAAAATATGTCGAAGTAGTCCACCGCGACGGCATCGAGGTCATCCACCCGGCGCCAGAGTTTGATATCCATCGCCGCGTTGATCGCGCCGGCGATGAGTTGCTGGGCGATGAAGGGCTCGATGTTCCGTATGCTGCCGTCTGCAATGCCCTCGCGGATAAGCTCGCCGAATTGCCGGTCTATGGTCTCTGTGCGCTTGAGGACCTGCTTGCGTTTCGGGATCGGCAGCGCGGTAATCGTGCTGTAGCGGATGAGTGGTCCGCGCTCCGAGTTCTGGGCGAGAAAGACTCGCCGGCAGACCTGGTCGACCTTGTGCAGTCCCGTGCCGCCAAGCTGCAGCGCCTGCTGGTGGATGTCATTGATAACATCCTGCGAGTAGACATAGCAATTGAGAAGCAGGTCTTCCTTGTTGCGGATGTGGTAGTAAAACGCGCCTTTGGAGACGTGAAGATGTTCGGCAATCTCGTCCAGTGAGGTGCCATTGAAACCCTTCTTGTTGAAGAACCAGGAGCCTGTCTTATAGAAGGCCTCCTGTTTCAGCCGGTTCTGCTCGTCACGGTCAAAGCCTTGAACGTAGTTTTCGGTAACGGAGTCCCTGTTCATTGCCGCGGGTTGGTATTCGCCAGCACCGGAGTACAGGCCATGGGCCAGCAGGTCCCAGGCCTGTTCGGCCGTAGTGCCGATCTGGTCCCGTGGCCTGTTGTGCAACCAGTAGAAGATCCAGTCCAGCGAGCCGAGTATCGCACGGGTGGTCGCGGTAGTTTCGCAGGGCCTGATCTCCCCGGCTTCGATACCCGCCTGCAGATAGCCCCGCAGGCGCTTGAACATGGCGATGTAGTGCGCCTCCACGTCTCTGCGATGCTCGCTTTGCAGGGATGCGATCTCCAACAGGGCTGCGAGATGCGGCCCGCGGTTCTCCTGGGCTGCGAGCCAGTTCTCGAACTGCAGCAGGAAAAACTGTTGTACCCTCTCAAGCGGTTTGCTGCAGCGCTGCTCTATCTCATCCATCGAGCGCAGGTGGTGTTCCAGGGTCGCCAGATAACACTGGTAGATCAGCTCTTCCTTGGTTTTGACGTAGTAGTACAGGCTGGTTTTGGTGAGGCCCAGAGTCTCGGCGATGTCGCGGAGGGTGGTGGCGCGTGATCCCTTGGAATTGAACAGGCGCGCTGCCTGGGAAAGTATTGCAGTGCGTTTGGCATCCTGTTGGGCCGAGCGGTTAAATGGGGAACCCGGCCCCGCCGTTGCTGAATCCCTGGTCTTACCCATGTAGCGCCTCTGCCGGGTGTAGAATGCCGGCCCTTCGTACCCAATAGTCGACAATTCCAACTTTAAGTATTTTTTTTGTCGCTGTCTACAGTGTGGGACCAGGATGTTGCTCGAAACGCAGGTCCAGCCACTTCCGCGAGCGGTAGCGGTAGACCAGTAACACGGCCTTCATGCTGTAGTCGAGCAGCATTACGCCGAAGATCCAGTAGACGGAGAGGCCCAGCGTGGTGCACAGCCAGGCGGGGAGTAATCGCCCCAGAAGGATGCCGGTGAGGGTCGCCATTAGCGGGAAGCGGGTGTCACCCGCGCCGCGCAGAGCGCCGGCGAGAGCGAAGTCGCAGGCCATCATGGGCATGGTCAGGCAGATCACATAGATGAATGCGACCGTCAGGGCAATCACCTCGGGGTCGTTGATCATGAACGTCGCCAGCTGTTCCGCATACCAGGCCATCAACAGAGACAGGCTGATCATGGCTATCAATGCCATCCGCAGGGAGCGCCAGCCGGTGGTCATGGCGCGATCGGGTCGGCCGGCTCCCAGCTGTTGCCCGACCAGGGTGGCAGTGGCTACTCCGAAGCCGAAGCCGATCACTATGGGAAAGGCCACCAGGCTGATACCGATCCCGTACGCGGCATAGGCTGTAGTGCCGTAATCGGCGATGATGGCGAAGAAGGCGAGAAACGCCACCTGTACGACAGCCTGTTCGGTAACCGCGGGCGTGGCAATCCGCATCAGCTGGCGGACACCGCTCCAGTCGATACTGAGCCGCTTGACGGGTTTGAGAGCGAAATTGCCCTGCCACCAGAAGGCGAGGAAACCAAGGGTGACCAGGCTCCCCGCAGCTCCTCCGCCAAGCGCAACGCCTGCGACCCCCATTTCCGGGAGCGGGCCAAGCCCAAACGCCAGGGCGTAGCCGAAAGCGATATTCAGCGACGAACTGACGATGAGGAAATAGAGCGGGGTGGTCACGTCCCCGGTTGCTCGCAGTGCTGTGGCCAACATCATGTTGGCGGCCGCGAACACGTTGAACATACCCAGCCAGAAAATGAATCGTGCTGCCAGCGTTGTGGTGTGCGGATCCAGGCCAAACAATCCGGCAATACTCTCGGGGACGACCAGCACCGGCACGGTAAGCAGTCCCGCAATCAGAAGTGAAAGTAGCAGGGCCGTCCAGCTGGCCATTTCAGCGCGCGCAACCTCCCCGGCCCCCCAGTACCTGGCAACCATCGCGGTAGCGGCGACGGAAAGCCCCATGAGAATGGCCTGCACCAGGAAAAACACCCTGTGCCCAGTCGTCACCGCGGCCACCGCGGATGTACCCAGTCCGGCGGCGATCTTGATGTGCATGAACCCCACCAGGGTGAACAGCAGATTGGAGATGATCGTTGGCCACGCCAGTTGCCAGACCCGTTTACTGGCGGACTCGCGCCTGGCGCCAGCGGGAGGAGTGTCGCTCTCCATCACCTTAACCGGACATCGCGTGGCAAACTGGCGAGCTTATGGCACTCCTGGTGCCGAAAGCAGCTGGTCAAATGGTCGTTGACCATGCCGGTCGCCTGCATGTGGGCATAGAGAATGGTAGTACCCACAAAAGTGAACCCCCGCTGCTTCATGTCTTTGCTGATGGTGTCGGACAAAGGCGTGCTGGGGGGCACCTCCTGCATACTCGCCCAGGTATTGTGAATAGGCTCGTCGTCCACGAATTGCCACATATAACTGGCAAACGAGCCAAACTCTTCCTGGACTCGGAGAAAGGCCTGGGCGTTTTTTCTGGCACCGTACACCTTGAGCCGGTTCCTGATAATACGGCTGTCACCCAGAATCCGGTCCAGCTTGCGGTCTGTATAGCGGGCAATGCGCTGGGCATCGAAATTGTCGAAGACTTCCCGGTAACCTTCCCGTTTGCGCAGCACGGTAATCCAGGCCAAGCCGGCCTGGGCTCCCTCCAGGATCAGGAATTCGAACAGTGTCTTGTCATCGCGCACTGGCACGCCCCATTCGGAGTCATGATAGGCAACGTAGAGTGGGTCAGAGCCACACCAGCCGCAACGTTCAGGCATTGCCTCTCCTCCAGGGCGCTCAGGGAAGGGGCAGTATCGGCCCCTCGTCGTGGCTTGTCCACCGCGGTGGCCGTGCCGCGTATCGTTGTAGCGGAAACCCGCCGCCTGTGACAAAATCCAACGCATGACTGACACAATACGCTATGAGAGAACCGGACACATCGGCCGTCTCGTCCTGAACAATCCGCGCCAGCACAATGCTCTGGGACAGGAGCAATTGCAGGCGATCCAAGAGCATCTGGCTGCCGTGAGAGCCGATGAGCAGGTGCGGGTACTCATTGTCACAGGCTGGGGTGAGAAAACCTTCTGTGCCGGCGCCTCGCTACAGCAACTCGGTAGTGGCAACCTGTCCGGGGATCAGTTTCAGGAAACAACGGATTTGATTGCACACCTTCCCATCCCGACAATTTGCGCAATCAACGGCAACGTGTACGGCGGTGGGGTGGAGCTGGCCCTGAGCTGTGATTTCAGGATCGGCATCGCAGGGAGCAAGCTCCGTGTCCCCGCTGCGGCTATTGGTCTGTGCTATCCCGTCAGCGGGATAAACCGGTTTGTGGAGCGCCTCGGGGTCAGTGCGGCGAAGCGTATGCTGCTTGCAGCCGAGGAAATGGACGCCGAAACCCTGCTGCAGCTGGGATTTCTTGATCATCTTGTCCAACCGGCAGCGCTGGATAAGGTGGCAGAAAACCTCGCACAGCAGATTTCAGGCCTGGCTCCGCTATCGGTGCGCGGCATGAAGCAGATCATTCACCAGGCCGCCGCCGGCCATATCGATCGCCAGGAAGCCCAGGCCCTGTCACGGCAGTGCCTTGACTCTGCGGACCTGCAGGAGGGTTTCGCAGCTAAGCGGGAGAAAAGGCAGCCGCGTTTCCAGGGAAAATAATCTCCCTGGCGGGTTGTGCCACTAAAGTTAGTTCTCCCGTTCACGACGCCCAGGCAATATCGAACTCGGCGACAACCATGTTCCGGCCGCGACCAACTATAGCCAAGTCACAGCCTAGTGCCTCGGCGGCGTGCTCCATAATCGTGAATCCAGCAGTTTCGCTGGCGTCAAATGCAAGCCCTTCCGGTATTCCAATGCCGTCGTCCTGATAGACAAATTTTACCGAATCACTGCCTGAGGTGGGATCGGCTGTAACCGTCACCGAGAAGCGAACGAAGCATGCAGCCGGATGGTTGACAAACCCATGCGCAAGCGAGTTATCAAAAAGTTCAGCCATGATGATTGCCAGTGGTATAGCCTGCTCCGCAGGAAACAGTTCTTCCCGTATATCATTGACGGTGGTGAGGCGGGAAAGAACTTCGGCATGGCTTGCTCCCGCCAGATTGACGAGTCGGGCCGTATAGGTCTTCAAGTTCGAATAGAGCTTTTCACCGCGGTAGTAGAGGCTGTCCTGTATAAGCTCGAGGATACCAAGCCTGAACTGTAACCTGTCGTGGACGAGCTCACTCACGGCGGGCTCCCACTCTACCGTTGTGTCCGTGCAGAATCTCACCCAGTACAAAAGCTGTTTATTGTAGGAATGTACTGAATCTGTAAATTTTCCCTGGAATTCCAGCTGGTCCTGCAGGCTATCCGCAAAGCGATCGGCAATCTGCTGCAATTCGATCGCCTGCTGCAGTTGCTGCTTCTTGAGCATCTGGCTTCGATAGATCTTGAGGCCCATGTAAACCAAGCCGCAGATTGCAATGAAATAAGCTGCAAACGCCCACATGGTCAACCAGGGAGCTGGTCTAACCTCAAGATCAATGCTCAAGCCCTGATAGTTCCAGACCCCTGCCGAATTCACGGCCTGAACCCTGAATACATAATCGCCTGCGGGTAGGTTCGTATAGGTGGCTGCCCCACGGTTGCCGATGTCTATCCAGTCTGTGTCGAACCCAACGAGTTTATGCCGATACCTTGTGTTCTCGGGATCGGTGAAGTCCAGGGCGCTAAATTCGAAGGTAATGAAGCGGTCATTGTGGTTTAGTATGATTGAGTTGAGGTTGGAGCGAGGCCCATGGGATCTGGTTATATTGTCGCCTACTACGACACGAGTAAGCATCACGTCCGACGGGCGTGCGAGAATGCTGACAGTTTTGGGATGGAAGCGAATATATCCGTGATTGCCTCCGAAATAGAGAAAACCTTCCGCATCCTTGTGTGAGCTTCCGAGTTCAAACTCGGTTTCTTGGAGCCCGTGTGCTTGACCAAAGTTAAACAAACTCCCGTCTTGCGCAAGTTTTGAAATTCCTTGATTGGTGGAGAACCATATGTCGCCGTCGCCGCCTACCTCAATGGCATAAACTGTTAATCCTGATAAAGGTGAGTCCAGTTGCAACTGCTGGAGTTCGGAAAATGGTGGATTGCCAGTTCTGATACTTTTGTCTAGCCTGAGCAAGCCGTGATGCAAGGAGCCGAACCATATAAACCGCGAGTCCTCAGCCATGCTCCAAATGAGCGGTTGTTTGGGCCATTCCAATCCGGGAGTTGAGAATTTCGGTGAATAAGCTTGACCTGACAAAGTTTGAAAAACCCCAAGGCCTGATTCTGTTCCAATCCAGATTCTTTCATCCTGTGTTCTGAACAACATTAAAACCCTGTTGTCAGGCAGTGCGCCCGGGTTCTTGGATGATAAAATGTTGTACGCTTCACCCGATCGGTTGAGTATCGTCAGTCCGCCCCCGTAAGTCCCGATTAGGACTTCGTCTACACTCAATTTTAGAAATGAACTGATGGAATCTGATTGCAGGCCGTCAAGTGAATGTGAGTCATATATGAGAGAACTTGAATCCTGGAGGTTGATTACTTCGAAGCCCGCGTTTCTATAGCCGATGTAAATTGTGGATCCATCCACCAGAACTGACATGATTCTTTCTCCGTGGCGTGGAACTCCAGGAAAGGAGTCGGAAAACTTGGAGACTTCCCCGTGGTCATTGTTGACAATGAGGAGACCGTCGTAAGACGCGATCAATAAGTTGTCTTCGTCTATAGACTCAATAGCTACGACTGAATGCAGTTCCTTGTTGGAATCCTTGTTGAAAAATTCGAAGGGGGATAGAACGAGTCTATTAATCCCGCCATACGTTCCAATCCAGTAACCCCCCGAATGATCTGGACTAAACGATATAACTTCGTTGTTCAAGAGGATGGAATTGGATGTGGTAAAGTACTCGACTACTTTTCCCTTCTCCAATATTAATATTCCTTGGTCGCTTGCCACGAGAACGAGTCCAGATTCGTCGTGAAAACTCAAATCGTGAACGGTGGACTTACGGAAGTCACTTTCGCTATCTACCGCTGGAAGGAGTTGACTGCATTCGTCTGACCTTGTGTCAAAAGCAAAAATTCCGTCGCCGTAAGTGCCGATCCATATGATATCTTCGTTTGATTGCAAGACTTCTTGCACAATGGATTTTATTCCACATTTTAACTCGACATCGAATGTTTCGATGACATCTGAGAATTGCCTTCTCCTCGCTATATTATTCCGGCTAGAGATCAGAATATCACTCGATGATCCACTTTCGGAGAAATCTGTAATCACTTCGCTAAAAGGTAGTGAGATGCTTTCTTTGGTTGTTCCGTTTTTTGCTACCTTTACTACACTTCCATCACCAAAGCCGATCCACAAATCCATGACGCTTGAGAAGTATACTTCTGAAATATTTGTGTTATCGATCTTCAAATTTTCCATCCACTCCGGAATCTTGAAGATGCCTGTGTTTGAATCAAAGACAAGTAGTGAGTTGGACTCGGTCTGCGCAACCACCTCTCCCTTCCATACTTCTAAAAGCTTTATTATTCTAATATGGCGCGCACCCGATGAGTCATTATGGTATTTGACATACGTGCCCTTTGCCTCAAAAACGCCATCGTAGCTTGATGCCCACAGGATATTATTTTTCGTATGTAAAATTGATAGTGTTGTACCTTGCTGAAGGAAGCGATTGAGGTATGTGTCGACTACAGCAAAAGATGGTCGCCCCCTACTTTTTTGACTTACTTCCTCGTTAGGGGTGCCGGATGCGGGAACCTCTGCGAAGCTCTCTGCCGCAAGACCTATGAGACAAATTATTAGGAGAAATTTCGTTATTTTTATAGTCACACGCTGGTAGAGTATCCGACGGTTAGGAATTACTGACGTCAACTTTGTAACTGGCGTATCTCTTATCGAACTCCCTTGTAAATGTTTTGTATGCGGTTTCTAGATCGGCGCATTCTTTCTGTAAATTGATTTTCTTTCCATGCTTTACGCAGATTTCAATATTGGATGCAATATTTTTTACTTGTTTTGCTCCAAGGTTCGCGCTCATTGACTTAATGGCGTGGGCGATTGATTGCGTCTGCTCCGGACTTTCTGACCTTAACGCGATGTTGAGGTCCTTGATTTTTTCCGTCATTTGGATTCTAAATCCAGAGTAGACTTCCGGCAGTATGGATTTTCCAGTTTGTAGTTCAATGTGGGTAATATTCTCGATGGCAACTGGGTCGATAATGTCTTCATTAACTCCCGAACTTTTCGCGCTCTGTTGGTAGGTTGCTTCTTGGTTTTTTGCTGATTTTCTGAATTGTGATCGATAGCCGATGTGATCTTGAATAACTTTAGCTATATCCGATATTTTGAACGGCTTACCGAGGTAGCCATCCATTCCTGCCTCTGAAAACGCCTCTCTATCTGTGGCGGTGATTCCGGCTGTTAGAGCGATAATCTTGACCGCAGAGATGCCCTTCAATTTTTCCTCTTCTCGTATCTTTTTGGTTGCTTGGTACCCGTCCATTACCGGCATCTGGCAGTCCATGAATATTAAGTCATAGCGACTTTCTCGTTGAAGTTCGACAGCCTCGGCTCCATTCTGAGCGATGTCAACTTTGTGTCCGCTCATTTCAAGAACTTCCTGCGCGATCTTTTGGTTGGTGGGGATGTCCTCTACGACGAGAATCCTGAGAGGCGATGTTGTGTTCGGAGCTTCGCCTATAACTGCAGCACTACTTTCTGGTTCTGGTTTGACAAGTAGGTCTTCAATCGCGAGTTTCAGTGTTTCGGAAGTGCATGGTTTTGTCGTAGTAAGCCAATCCTTATATGGAGCGGGTATCTTGGTTTCATGAAGCGGCATCAGCAATATGCCTTGTCCGCGGCTGGAATTGTTGGGGGGAATCTCATGGCTTCTCGTATAGCTATCGAGATCAATAATCTGAATATCTGCACGCTCTATTGAGGGAAGGTCTGAAGTTTCCTCCGGTGCCTGGATGTTGAGAATACCTATTCTTTGAAGCTGCGCCTTTATCATCATTCTGGTGGAGTGCTTCATTGACAGAACTAACACGCTGCAATCTCGAAGTTCAGTTGAGATTTTAGGGCTGGAAGAGGAAGTACCAAGCATCATTGGAATTGAAATATTAATCTCTGTTCCTTCTCCGGGTTTGGATAAAACATGTATATCACCATTCATCAAGGCTATGTAATTGCGAGTTATGGATAGACCTAGCCCTGTTCCTCCATACTTTCGTGTCGTGCTCGCGTCTGCCTGAGTGAAGGGTTCAAAAACCCTGCGAGCGGTTTCGTCGTCCATTCCGATGCCGGTGTCTCGAATTGTAATTCTAAGGGTTCCTTTGCTGTCGAGAGCATTACTTTCAGATCTAAATTCAACGCTGACGTTGATCTCTCCTGTATCCGTGAACTTGATTGCGTTGTTGATAAGGTTCATCAATATCTGGCGCAGTTTTCCTGGGTCACCAAGTAAATGTGTCGGAACATTCATGTCGATGGCGTGAGTTAGTTCCAGTCCTTTGCGTGCAGCGGGCTCACTTTGTAAATAGCAAGTATCTTCAATGAGAGCGACAACATCGAATAATGTGCATTCAATGTCTACTCGAGAGGCCTCTATTTTCGAGAAATCAAGAATATCATTTATCAAAGCCAGTAGGGCAACGCCGCTCTTGTGAGCAGCGGTGGCAAATTTCTTCTGCTGATTGTTTAGCTCGGTATGAAGAAGTAGCTCTGTCATCCCGATCATTCCATGCATAGGCGTTCTTATTTCATGGCTCATGGTAGCCAAGAATTCTGACTTTGCCTTATTTGCCTTTTCTGCTGTGCTTCTCGCTTTTTCTAGGTCTATGGTGCGTTCCTTAACTTTCGCTTCCAGTTCTCTTTGTCTCGCCAAGCCTGCTCGTTCCCTTCTCCGTTGCTGGTGTAATGTAGATAGTACAAGAGTCAATGCCATAAACGAATAAGCTATATAGGCAGAGTTGCTTTTCCATGGCGGCGGAAGGACTTGGATTCGTAGAGATTTGCTATCCCAGTTCCAAGCCCCTCCTGGGCTGGCAGCGGCCAACCTCAAAGTGTACTCACCCGACGGGAGTGTGGTGAATGAAGCCTGTTTCGCGTCTTCCGAGACAATCCAGCTTTCGTTTAGCCCCTCCATTTTGTACGCGTACTGAACTAGAGGCGGGTTTGAATAGTCAGCGGCGAAAAATTCAACTGAAAACATGCGGTCATTATGGGTGAGAGTTATTTCGGTAATTTCGTTGTATGGTTTGTCGAACTCTCGCCGCTCGTTCATTATTTTTATTTCGGAAATGCTGATGATGGGCGGTTCTTCTTTATCTACGAATCCTGCTGGGTCCACGATGTTGAAGCCTAAATTTCCGCCAAAGTAGATCAAGCCATTGCTAGCTTTGAAAGACGCCCCCATGTTGAACTCAGTATCTTGCAGACCCTCTTTTACACCATACTGTCGAGATTCGCCGGTTTGCGGGTTTAACTTCGTTACTCCTCTGTTGTGTGAGAGCCAGATGTTTCCCTTTGTCCCACTTTGAATCCCATAGATGTTTGAACTTGGAAGAGAAATATCCTCGGAATAGTGGCGGAACTTTTCGATACCATTTGCTCGGTCTTGTTTTGTCCACCTATTGAGACCACCCCCCTTTGTGCCGAGCCATAGGTCTTGGTTGCGGTCTTCGTAAAATGACCATACCATGTCGCTTGATATACTGTTGGTGTTGCCTCTTTCTGTGTATATTCTGCGGAATGCGGATGTTTCTACATTAAATTGATTTAGTCCATTTTCTGTTCCGATCCAAACATAACCTAGTGAGTCCTCAAACAGAGCAATTACATTGTTATTGCTGAGGGTTTTCTCATCGAATGGGTCGTGAGTAAGGTTGTTGAAAGAGCCTGTTCTTTCGTCAAGTATACTTAGTCCGCCTCCGTAAGTTCCTACTAGTAGCTTACCCGACGATGTTCTTAGAATCGATGTAACTCCATTGGCTGCCAAACTGGAGCTGTCAAAGCGTGAACTTCGAAAAATCTCTACTTCGTTAGTGTCGATATTGAGTTTGTTTAGCCCGCCAGAGAATGTTCCTATCCAGAGGATGTTTCCTTCCCCTAGAAGACTCATCACAGTACTGTTCGAGATGCTTGGTTCTGAGTATTCGTTGATCCAAGTGAACTCGGTGGCATTTCCCCGGAGGCGATTTAACCCGTTGTCGGTTCCAACCCATATGCTCCCGTCAGTAGTTTCTCCAAAAGCATTAACAGAGTCGTTGGACAGCTTTCCGATGCTTGAGTTGTACTTGGGAAATAGGTTCTTGGACCCGTTTGCCAACCCTACTATAGTGCCAATCCAGTACAGGCCCTCCCGGGATTGGTAGATGCTGTATAGTCGACTTGAAGGTAGATTTGTATTCTGACTATTGAAACGGTGAAAAGATTCGGACTCAGGTTTATATAGGTCTAGTCCTTCGAGAGTGCAGATCCATAGTCTTTTATCTCTATCTTCAAAAATATCGAATGCGGTATTGGAGGAAATGGAGTTTGGGTCCATTTCTTCGTTGCGATAATGCTCTGCTTTCCTGGTCGCTGGGTTGTACTTGGTGGCTCCCGACCCTAGCGAGAGTGACCAGATATTTCCGCGTGAGTCAGCATAGACGTGGAAAATCGGCTCTGGTGAGAGATTTGAGGTTTCCTTCACTGAGTCGGACACTATGCTCGATGTCATAGATTCTTTTTCAATTTTCAGTAACCCGCTGGCCAGTGTAGCTGCCCAGATAGTTCCATCAGCAGACTGAGTAAAGCTGTTGATTTCTCCAAGGTAGGGCAGATTTATTTGTTGGGGGAAATAATGAGAAAACAATCCCGTTACGGGGTCGAAACGGCTGAAGGCGTTGTCATATCCGAGCCAAATCTCTCCGTCGCTGTCTGTAAAAACTGTGAGAATATCGTTTGAGAGCGGAGACTGATCTTGAGATTCGCCGGCAAGTAGCGATGAAAAACCATTGGATATGCGATCGTATTTGTTCAGGCCACCGCCCCTAGTTGAAACCCAGACATCGCCTGTTTGGTCTTCTGTTATGCTGGTCACTGCGTCATGCGATAACGACTGTGGATTGGTAAGCGAATACCGGTAGTTCTCGAGCTGGGTGCCGTTGTAGCGATTCAGTCCTTCTTGAGTTACAAACCATATGTTGCCGGTAGAGTCCTGAAAGGTTTGTGTGACGATTTGTTGGGTAAGGTTTTGTGAAACTACAGAGGGCTGGAAGTCGATGTTAGATTGATCCCCCAGGAAACTCTTGGCGTAGGCTGCTGAGCTACAGACAACTAGAAGTAGAGCTAATGCACTCCAATTCCTACACTTCATACTAAGAATGTCGCATAACCAATGCTGGGGTATGCAGTGTAATCAAAAACTGAGGCGTTGTCCTTTGCGCGCCTGTGCATGATGCATTAGGTGCTGAGTATCGTAAAAAGCAAAAAGGGGGCTTGTGCCCCCTATTGGTGGTGGGAATTCGTTATGCGATGGGTTATCGGAAACCCCACTTGTAGCCAGCTTGGTCCGCGTAGCTGCGGAAACCCCACTTGTAGCCAGCTTGGTCCGCGTAGCTGCGGAAACCCCACTTGTAGCCAGCTTGGTCCGCGTAGCTGCGGAAACCC
>CAMYIZ010000057.1 GCA_947258585.1 uncultured Haliea sp.
CGCACAGCCGCGAGCAGGCTAGTGCTCGCCGCCGGGCCGCGTACCCGCGCCGCCAGGTAGTCCGGCCCGGCAGTCGCCGGACCACCCGGCTCCACCAGGCTGAGCTGGCCCTGCTGCAGCTCGCCCAGCAAACCGGTGAGGTTGCCCAGCTGGTCCACACACACCGCTTGCAGGTAGTCACCCAGCACGGTTTCCACCGCCAGCTGCCAGCCGTCGTCAACCTGCAGCTGTTCCAGCAGGCGGGGCTGATCCTGGAGCTCACGCGCCGCCAGCCAGGCGCTGACACCCTGGTCGCGGTCCTCGGTAGCGGCCTGCTGCAGGGCCTCCAGCGACGCCTGGCGCCCGCGCAACTGCTGCAGTCGCGAGCGGCTGTCGTTGAGCTGGCCCGACAGCTTCCCCTCTTCGTCGCGGGCAGCGGCCAGTTGTTGCACCAGCTCATCGCTGCGCACCTCGTAGCCAGCCATCTGCTCTTCCAGCAGGGCCAGCTCTTCCGCCAGCAAGTCCAGCCCCGGCTCGTCGTCACTCTGGACCAGACCTGCCCGCTCCTCCTCCAGCTGGAGAACGCGCCGCTGCAGCCGCTGCTGGGCCTGCTCCAGGTGCTGAATCCGCGACTGTTGCACCTCGGCCTGCTGCCGCGGCGCGGCAGCGTGCTGGTTGAACTCGTCCCACTGCTGCTGCCAGTGGAGCATGGCCTCCTCGGCCTGCAACAGGGACGAGGCGGACTCCTCCTCCACTGCCTGCAGCATCTCGAGTTCCGGCGCCAGGGTGTCCAACTCCGCCCCCCACGCCTCCAGCTTCTCCTCATCCTGGCGCAGGTGCTGCCCGGACTCCTCCAGGCTGGCCACAGCCTGGCGCAGATCGTCATTCAGCTGGCGGCCCCGCTCCTGCTGGTACTTGATGGCCTGTTCGATACGCGCCACCTCGGCGCCGAGCGTGTAATAGGTCGCCTGAACCTGATTGAACGCATCGGTGCATTCGCTGTGGTCCTGGCGCCGCTGCTCTATGACAGTATCCACCTGCTGGTGCTCGGCATTCACAGCCTCCAGCTTCACCTCCAGCTCGGCAATCGCCTGGGCACAGGCCGCTGCCTGGCCGTCCAGCTGCTGCCACTGCAAGGCCTGTGACTGGGCCTTGAGGGTCCGCTCCTCATGCTTGTACTCGGTGTACTTTTCCGCCGCCTGGGCCTGCCGCTGCAGGTGCTGCAGCTGGCGCTGCAGCTCATCGCGCAGATCGGTCAGGCGCTCCAGGTTCTCCATCGTGCGGCGCATCCGATTCTCGGTCTCGCGGCGGCGCTCCTTGTACTTGGAGATACCCGCTGCCTCCTCGATGAACACCCGCAGTTCTTCCGGCTTGGACTCGATCAGGCGCGAAATCATGCCCTGCTCGATAATGGCATAGCTGCGCGGCCCCAGGCCGGTACCGAGAAAGATGTCGGTGATGTCACGGCGCCGGCAGCGGCTGCCGTTGAGGAAGTACTCCGACTGGGCTTCACGGGTCACCAGGCGGCGGATGGAAATTTCCGCGTAGCTGGCATACTCGCCGCCGACCCCGCCATCGCTGTTGTCAAAGACGAGCTCGATGGACGCCTGGCCCACGGGCTGCCGGTTGACCGAGCCGTTGAAGATAACGTCGGTCATGGACTCGCCGCGAAGGTTCTTGGCGGAGCTCTCGCCCATCACCCAGCGCACCGCATCGATCACATTGGATTTGCCACAACCATTGGGGCCCACCACCGCGGACATGTTGCTGGGGAAGTTCACGGTTGTCGGGTCGACAAAGGACTTGAAGCCGGCGAGCTTGATGGACTTTAATCGCATATAACTTTAATTAACTTATATAACCAGCTGTTTTTAAACGAAAATAGCGCTCGATTTGAGCGCCCATCGCCGACCCGTGACCACAACATGTAGTGTATCCAACTTCCCGGGGCAACACTATGCCTGTCGCCGGTTAAAGCCGCTCTCAGCTCTGCCGGGGTTGCAGGGTAATGGCCAGCGGCTCGGTGGACAGGGACGGCTGCAGCGGGCCCGCACGCCCCAGCCAGCTCGCCTTGTCCTCACCGGGGGTGCCATCGGGCGAGACCTGCACCACGACCACCACCTCGCCCGCCTCGGACAGCTTCTGCCCCGCCATGGAATTGCTGTCATCCAGGCGCAAGGTCGCGGGGAGTTGACCGGCCTGCAGCCTCTGCACCGCGATGGGCATGCGACTGTCGCTGGAGGCTGAGCGGGCGAGGACGAACACGGTGTCGGTGGGGTTGAGGACCACACCCTCAGGCGCGGCCACCCGCAGGCTGAGGCCGACACCTTCAGCGACCGTTGCCTCGCCGCCAGCGGCGGGCGCAGGCTCACCCAGCCGCTGCCTGGCTTCGGCAATCACCCCGGCGATCATCCGGGCTCCCTCGCTGTCGTCGGCTTCCATCGCCAGCAGCCGCTCCCAGTACTGGATGGCAGCGCGGAACTGCTCGCGCTCGAAAGCCGCCATGCCCAGCAGACCCAGCGCCGTGCGCTGGTGCGGGTTGATGGCGAGGGCCTGCTCGGCCCGGGCCTGGGACTCCGGGTCCAGGGTCCGGTCCGAGGCCAGGTAGCGGGCCTGGGCGGCATACGCCAGGGCCTGGGCGTCATCCGGCGCCGCCACTGCCAGCCGGTTGTAGGTCTCCGCAGCCATGACAAAATCGCCCTGGCCCATGTAGAAGCGCCCCAGCAGCGCCAGATAATGCAGGTTGTCCGGGCGCTGGCTGGAACGTTGTTCGATCGCCGCCATCAGCGCCAGCATGTCTTCCTCGCCGGCATTTTCATCCAGGGCCGCGAGCTGCCCACCGATCCTGACATCCGCGACCGAACCCAGCTGGTAGTAGAGCGCGCCGGCCATGACGGTGACCAGAGGCAGCAGCACCCAGACCGGAAAGGGCGCCCGCGAGTCGGGCGCGGGTGTTGCCGCCGGCTGCTGCTGGTCTTCCAGCAAGCGCAGCTGGGCATCGGTCTCCAGACCCGTGTCGCCCTCCTCCGCCAGCTCTCGCCGGCGCAGGCGGTACCACTCGAGATTGGCCTGGGCACCATCGTCGAGGGGCCGGCGCATGGCCCAGCCGGGGAACAGATAGAACAATCCACTGAGCAGGACAAGGCCGGCACAGGCGAGCAGGAACAGGGTCAAGCGTCTTTCTCCGCTGATTGCAACAGGTTTGCGAGCCGGGCCTGCTCGTCACTGTCGAGGGTCGCCGGAGACGGCTTGCGTCCGCGCAGCAACAGCAGCAAACCCGCCGCCCCGGCGAGCAGTAACAGCACCGGCGCCAACCACAGGACTGCGGTGGCGGCGTTAAAGGCCGGCCGATAGCGCACAAACTCACCGTAGCGAGCGACCATGAACTCGAGAATCTCCTGGTCGCTGGCACCGGCCTCCAGCTGCTGGTGCAGCAGACGTCGCAGGTCCTGGGAAATCGGTGCATTGGAATCGGCGATGTTCTGGTTCTGGCACTTCGGGCAGCGCAGCTCCTGGCTGAGCTCCCGGTAGCGCTTTTCCAGCGCCGGCTCGCTGAACTCGTAGGTTTCGATCACTGCCGCCGCGGGAAGTCCCAGCAACAGCATCCAGAGCGCCAGGGTGGCGGTGAGCAGTCTGTTCATGGCGAGGTCTCCAGGGCGAGAATTTCCCGCCAGAGGGGCTCCAGGGTGTCGCGCCAGACCCGCTCGTCAATGACCCCGACATGGCGGTAGCGAATCACACCGGCGGCATCCACGAGGTAGGTCTCCGGGGCACCGTAGACGCCGAGATCCACGCCGAGGGTGCCCTCCCGATCGACAATATTGGCGCGATAGGGATTGCCGAGATCGCGCAGCCAGCGCCGGGCCGCTCCGTCTTCGTCCTTGTAGTTGATCCCGTAGATGGGTACGCCGCTGTCTGCCAGCTGCTGCAGGTAGGGGTGCTCGACCCGGCAGGAAATGCACCAGGTGGCCCAGACGTTGAACAGTGCGGGCTCCCCGATCACATCATCGCGGGTCAGGGGCCGATCGTCGGCAAGCGCGGTGAGCTGAAAATCCGGCAACGGCCGGTCGATCAGCGCCGAGGGCAGCGCCGTGGGGTCCAGCGACAAGCCCCGAAACAGGAACGCGGCCAGCACCGCGAACAGGATCAGCGGCAGGAACAGCTTAAGCCTGGGCGCCACTGACTCCTCCCTGGCGCAGGGCCTCTCGCGCGACACTGCGCTGGCGCCGGTAGCGCTTGTCGGCGACGGTCACGAAGGCGCCCAACGCCATCAGCACCGAGCCGGCCCACATCCAGCGCACAAAGGGCTTGTAATGCAGGCGGATGGCCCAGGCCCCCTCACTGCCCACCGGCTCGCCCATGGCAATGAACAGGTCGCGGAACAATCCGTCGTCTATCGCGGCCTCGGTCATGACATCACCGCTGGCCAGGTAGCGCCGCTTCTGGGGCGCCAGGCGCACGACCTCGCGGCCGTCGCGGTAAACGATAAAGCGCGCTTCGTCGGCGACATAGTTGGGGCCTCGAACACCCCGCACATCGAGGAAACGAAATTCGTAGCCGGCGAGCGTGTCGCTGGTGCCGGGCGTCATCTTGAGATCGTGCTCGATGTTGAACTGGCTGGTCACCACCACACCGATCACGGTGATCGCAAAGCCCAGGTGAGCCACAAACATGCCCCAGTAGCTGGGTGCCAGACGGCGCAGGCCGGCCGCAACGGAGCTGGCGTTGCGCAGCCGGTTGGCCAGGTCCCGCAGCATGCCGAAAACGACCCAGCCCGCCAGCAGAATGGCCAGCGCCACCCACAGGTTATAGTCGCCATCGTGCAGCAGCGGCAGGGTCAGGGCGCACACGGCGGTGGCGATGGCAGGAAGCAGCAGCTCCGCCCGCCAGCGGCTGGCGCTGTCCTGCTTCCAGCGGGACAGCGGGCCGATCCCCATGAATGGCATCAGCAGGGCCATCAGCGGCACGAACACGGCGTTGAAATAGGGCGGCCCCACCGAGTACTTGCCCTGTCCCAGCGCATCCATCAGCAGCGGAAACAGGGTACCGAACAGCACCGTCAGGGTCGCTACCAGGAAGATAACGTTGTTGACCAGCAGCAGCGATTCCCGGGACAGCCAGGCAAAGCCCACCCGGCTGCTCACTGCGGGAGCCCGCAGGGCGTAAAGAATGAGGGAACCGCCCACCACGATACCCAGGAACACCAGAATGAACAGGCCGCGGGCAGGATCGGTGGCGAAGGCGTGTACCGAGGTCAGCACCCCGGAACGCACCAGGAAGGTCCCCAGCAGACTGAGGGAGAAGGCAAAGATGGCCAGCAGGACGGTCCAGCTCTTGAACAGCCCGCGCTTTTCGGTCGCCGCCAGAGAGTGAATCAGTGCGGTACCCGCCAGCCAGGGCATGAAGGATGCATTCTCCACCGGGTCCCAGAACCACCAGCCGCCCCAGCCAAGTTCATAGTAGGCCCACCAGCTGCCGAGCATGATCCCCAGGGTGAGGAAGGCCCAGGCGACATTGGTCCAGGGCCGCGACCAGCGCGCCCAGGCCGCGTCCAGGCGGCCACCGAGCAGGGCCGCAATGGCAAAGGCGAACGCTACCGAAAACCCGACATAGCCCATGTACAGCAACGGTGGGTGGATGATCAGGCCAAAATCCTGCAGCAGCGGATTCAGGTCCTGCCCGTCCATGGGAGTACCGGGCAGGAGACGCGCAAAAGGGTTGGAGGTGAAGAGGGAGAACGCCATGAAGCCCACCCCGACAAACCCCATCACCGCCAGCACCCGCGCCAGCATCACCAGCGGCAACTGGGGACTGAAGATAGCGACGGCGCAGGTCCACAGGGCGAGGACGAGAATCCACAGCAACAGGGAGCCCTCGTGATTGCCCCACACCGCGGAGAACTTGTAGTACCAGGGCAGCAGGCTGTTGCTGTTGTTCGCGACCACCTCCACCGAGAAATCGTCCTGCATAAAGGCCCAGGTCAGGCAGGCGAAACTGATAGCGGAGAACACCAGGATGCCGATGGCCAGGTTCGGAGCCAGCGCCATGGCGGTGGCGTTGCCCCGCCAGGCGCCCCACAGGGGCACGCTACACAGCAGGACCGAGAGGCAGAGGGCGAGAATGAGGGCGAAGTGGCCGAACTCGGGGATCATTGCGCATACTCCTGCTTGGGGGACTGCCCGGCCATTCTCGCTTTCGACGCTTCCAGCGCCTCCGCCACTTCCGGAGGCATGTAGTTCTCGTCGTGCTTGGCCAGGACTTCCGATGCCTGCAGCACCCCGTTGGCATCCAGTTTTCCTGATGCCACCGCACCCTGGCCTTCGTCGAAGAGATCCGGGAGGATGCCGGTGTAAACCACCGGCACCACGGCCTCGAAGTCCGTAACCTCGAAACGCACTTCGAGGCTGTCGCTGCTGCGCTGGATGCTGCCGTCCACCACCATGCCGCCCACACGGATGTTCTGGCCTATCGGGGCCAGGCCCGCAGCGACCTCAACCGGGGGATAGAACAGGTTGATATTGCCGCGCAGGGCATAGGTGACCAGGCCGATGGCTGCACTGGAGAAGAACACGAGGAACAGGACGAGATACAGGCGCTGCTTGCGAACGGGGTGCATCAAACCTCCTTGGCGGCGCCGGGGACCTTGCCACCGCTGCGCCTGATTTGCCCTTCCAGTTGGCGCAGAAAACGCTTTTCTCTGCGTCTCGGTGCGTACAGGATCAAAACAATAGCCCCAAGTGTAATCAGGTACGCGGACCAGACAAAGGCGCCGTGACCTTCCATCTGCAGGGCTGCGGCCATGGACTCGAAATACATCAGTCGGACTCCCCTGCCGCGGCCAGTCGCCTGACCCAGGCGGTGCGCTGCTCACGCTGCAGGATTTCCGCGCGCATGTTCAGCAGCAGCGCACAGGTGAACAGCGCGTAGAAGGCCACAATCATCAACAGCAAGGGGTAGAGCATGCTCGGGTCGATGGTCGTGCCCCCGGTAAACTTGATCGAGGCCGGCTGGTGCAGGCTGTACCACCAGTCTACGGACTTGTAGATGATGGGAATGTTCACTGTCCCCACCAGGCTCAGCACCGCGCAGGCCTTGGCCGCCAGCTCCTTGTTTTCATAGGCCTCATAGAGGGCGACCACCCCGAGATACAGGAAGAACAGGATCAACATGGACGTGATCCGGGCATCCCACACCCACCAGGTCCCCCAGGTGGGCTTGCCCCAGATGCTGCCGGTTACCAGGGCAATGAAGGTCAGGGCAGCGCCAATCGGCGCGCAGGCCCGCATGGCGACATCGGCCATTTTCATCCGCCAGATCAGGCTGACAGCTCCCGCGATCGCCATCACGTAGTAACCCGCCAGGGCGACCACGGCGGCCGGCACATGGATGTAGATGATGCGATAGCTGTTGCCCTGGCGGAAGTCGGGCGGGGTGAACAGGACCCCCCACACTGCGCCCGCAACCAGGGCGATCACGGTAATGGGCAACAGCCAACGCAGGATGGACCCGGACAGGCGGTACAGCCAGGGGGGGGAGCCAAACTTATGGAAGAGAGACCACATAGGCGCGCAATTATACAAGGACCCGGGCCCCGAACAATGTGAATCGACGGAAATCGCTCAGGCGTCGACGCTGATGCGCAGCCCGGCCGCAATGGCGAAGGGCGCCAGGGCCACGGCCAGACACAGCATCGCACCCAGCAGGGCCAGGTAGGGCCCGGCCGGAGCGCCTGCGAGAGCTGCCTGCACCGCCCCGCTGCCGAATATCAGCACCGGCATGTAGAACGGCAGGATCAGCAGGGAAATCAGCATACCGCCGCGCCTGAGACCCACGGTCAGGGCCGCGCCTATGCCGCCGACCAGACTCAGCACCGCCGTCCCCAGCAGCAGGCTGCTTGCCAGCGCCGGAATCGCGCCGGTCTCCAGCCCCAGCATCAGCGCAAACAGGGGCGACAGCAGCCCCAGCAGGAAGCCGGTGAGCAGCCACTGAGCCAACACATAGGCCAGCACCGAAAGGTACAGCGGCTGGGGCGCCAGCAGCAGCTGTTCCAGGCTGCCGTCCTCGAAGTCGCTGCGGAACACACCCTCGGAGGTAAGCAGGTTCGACAGCAGCGCCACGATCCAGAGGATACCCGGGGCAAAAGCCGCCAGGGTATCCGGCGCGGGCCCCAGCCCCAGCGGAAACAGGGCGATCACCATGGCAAAGAACAGCAGCGGGTTGCCGATCTCCACCGGCCGCCGCAAACCGAGCACCAGCTGGCGGCGCAGCAGACGGGCACAGAATGCGGCGCTGCCGGCGACCCTCACTGCAGCAGCCCCGTGGCCAGATCAAGTCGAAGCAGCGGGTGTGGCACCGCCACGAGCTGGTGGGAGGTCAACAAGACGGAGCCGCCGCCAGCCAGGTGCAGCGCCAGGCGGGCCTCCAGGTCGGCAACGCCGCTGCGGTCTATGGCGGTAAAAGGTTCGTCCAGCAGCCACAGCGGAGCCCGGGACAGATACAGCCGGGCCAGGTTGACCCGCCGGTGCTGACCGGCGGAGAGCGCGTGACTGGGTACATCCTCATAGCCGTACAGTCCCACCGCTGCCAGCGCCTGATCGATTTCATCCGCGCTGAACTCCGCCTCGCCGGCGATATGCCAGGCCAGATTTTCCCGCGGCGTCAACAGGCCCTTGACCGCGCTGTGATGCCCGAGGAACAGTTGCGGTGCGTGGCGGCTGACAGCGCCGCTGAAGCCGTAGCGGGAGAGCCCCGCCAGAATCCGCAGCAGGCTGGTCTTGCCGGCGCCGTTGGCGCCCTCGATCTGCACCAGGTCCCCCTGCCCCACCCTCAGGTCAATGCCACTGAACAATTGGCGGCCGCCGCGCTCGAGGCCCAGGCCCTCCGCCTCCAGCAGCAGTCCGCCCGGGGTCGGCTGCGCGCCCACCTAAAGATTGACTACGCGGATGGCGGGCAAGTGCAGGTCCCGGTCGACCTCCGCACGCAGCTTGCCGAAATCGAACAGCGCGGTATCCGCAAGCTGCGAGGGCGCGACGTTGCAGATACTGCGGAAGATAGTCTCGGTACGTCCGGGGTATTGGCGTTCCCAGTCCTGCAACATCTGCTTGATCTGTACCCGCTGCAGGTTCTCCTGGGACCCACAGAGGTTACAGGGGATTATCGGGAATGCCTTGTAGTCGGCATAGGCTACCAGGTCCTTCTCCTTGCAATAGGCCATGGGCCGGATCACCACATTGCGACCGTCGTCGGAGAGCAATTTGGGCGGCATGGCCTTCAGGCTGCCACCGAAAAACATGTTCAGGAACAGGGTCTCGACAATATCGTCGCGGTGGTGGCCCAGGGCGATGCGGGTGGCGCCAATGTCCTGGGCGAAGCCGTACAGGCTGCCGCGGCGCAGGCGCGAGCACAGGCCGCAGGTGGTTTTGCCCTCGGGAATGACCTCGCGCACTATGCTGTAGGTATCCTTCTCCAGGATATAGTAGGGAATGTCCAGCTGTTCCAGGTAGGCGGGCAGCACATCCTCGGGAAAGCCCGGCTGTTTCTGGTCGAGGTTCACCGCAACCAGCTCGAAGTCGATCGGCGCGCTGACCCGCAGTGCCATCAACACGTCCAGCATGGCATAGGAATCCTTGCCCCCGGACAGGCACACCATCACCCTGTCGCCCGCTTCGATCATGTTGTAGTCGGCGATCGCATTGCCCACGTTGCGCCGCAAGCGCTTCTGCAACTTGTTGAATTCCAGCCGTTCTTTCCGGGAAAGTTCGCGCACGCCCTGCCTGCTTCAGATACCTGTGTGGCCGCGCATTTTACAGGTAGCGGGTTGTTTTTTCACCCGTTTCACTCGACAATGTCGCCCCCGAACGACCCGTCCATCCGACCTTTGAGGAACCTTTCCCGATGAAAGCACCTGTTCGAGTGACCGTCACCGGAGCCGCCGGCCAGATTGGCTACGCGCTGTTGTTCCGTATTGCCGCCGGCAACATGCTGGGCGAAGACCAGCCCGTAATCCTCCAGCTGCTGGACATCACCCCCGCCATGGAAGCCCTCAACGGTGTCAAGATGGAGCTGGACGACTGCGCGTTCCCGCTGCTGGCCGACATCATCTGCACCGACGACCCGAACGTTGCCTTCAAGGACGCCAACTACGCCCTGCTGGTCGGCGCCCGCCCCCGCGGCCCGGGCATGGAGCGCAAGGACCTGCTGGAAGCCAACGCCGCCATCTTCTCGGTGCAGGGCAAGGCCATCGATGCCCATGCCAGCCGCAACATCAAGGTGCTGGTAGTCGGCAACCCCGCCAACACCAATGCCCTGATCACCCAGCGCAACGCGCCGGACATCAACCCGCGCAACTTCACCGCGATGACGCGTCTGGATCACAATCGCGCCATGTCCCAGATTGCGCAGAAGACCGGCAAGACGGTCAACGACGTCACCAACATGACCATCTGGGGCAACCACTCCGCCACCCAGTACCCGGACCTGTTCAACGCTGAAGTCAGCGGCAAGCGGGCCATCTCGCTGGTTGACCAGAGCTGGTACGAGAACGATTTCATCCCCACCGTGCAGCAGCGCGGGGCGGCCATCATCAAGGCCCGCGGCGCCTCGTCCGCCGCTTCCGCCGCGAATGCCGCCATCGACCACATGCGGTCCTGGGCGCTGGGTACCGAGGGCGATGACTGGGTCTCCATGGGCGTCTATTCCGACGGCTCCTACGGCATTGCCGAAGGCCTGATCTACTCTTTCCCCTGCCGCTGCAAGAACGGCGAGTGGGAAATCGTCCAGGACGTCGAGGTCGGCGACTTCAGCCGCCAGAAGATGAAGGCCACCGAACAGGAGCTGGCCGAGGAGCGGGACGCCGTCCAGCACCTGCTGCCCTAGGCGACGCCCGGCGTGCGCCACGAGGCCCGGCAGAAGAGCTATCACCACGGCAACCTGCGGGCAGAGTTGCTCGACACCGCCGTGGAGCAGCTGGAAACCCTGGGCGTTGAAGCCCTGAGCCTGCGGGCCCTGGCCCGCGGTATCGGGGTGTCGCAAACCGCACCCTACCGCCACTTCAGCGACAAGGGTGACCTGCTGGCGGCAATGGCCACCGTTGGCTATCGCCGCCTCCTGGCCAGCCTGCGCGAGGCGGCGGACATTACCGGCGACTGTCCGCGCGAGCAGCTAAAGGCCCTGGCTCATGCCTATGTCGCCTATGCGGGCCGCTACCCGCAAATGTTCAAGCTCATGTTCGGCCCCTCGGTGCACCCGGATTCCCAACCGGAATTGCGCGAAGCCAGCCGCGATACCTTCCAGCAGGTACAGTCCATTCTGCGCCGCGGTATCGAACAGGGTATTTTCCGGCAGCAGGACCTGGCCTATCTCACCAACGCCGCCTGGGCGGGCATCCACGGCCTGGCCACCCTGCTGGTCGATGCACCGGAGCTGTTCCAGCGCCACATCGACCTCCCCCGCCAGGTTGAGCTCGGGGTGCAGACCTTCATCACCGGTATCAGCACCCACTGAAGCCGGTGGCGTGCCACTCCGGGGCGCCGTCAGACCTAGAGCTCGCGGAGCACCGCCAGTGGCGGGCTGGACACCACCTTGCGGCAGCTGAAGACGCCGAGGCCCGCAATCAGCGCGGTACCCACGGCAATGCCCAGCGGCCAGACCCAGGGTGATGGCGCGTACTGCATACCCATCACCTGCGCCTGCAGGATATAGACCGACAGCTCCGCCGCAACGGTGGCCAGCAAGCCGGCGAACAGCCCCATGGCTGCGAATTCAATCAACAGACCGCCCAGAACCAGCCGCCGGCGCGCACCCAGCGCACGGAGAATGGAGCTCTCGTGCATGCGGGCGTCGACACTGGCCTGTACGCCGGCCACTAGCACCAGGGCGCCGGCTGCCATGATCACCAACAACACCAGCTCCACCGCCGCCGAGACCTGACTGATGATGCCCCGGACCTGGGCCACCACCACGTCCATCTCGATGACCGTCACCGTCGGGAAGCTGCGGATAAACCGGTTCAGGAACGGCTTTTCCTCCGGCTCCAGGAAAAAGCTGGTCATGAAGGTCGCCGGGTAGGCCGCCAGCAGCCGCGGCGGAAACACCAGCCAGAAGTTGGGGTTGAAGGACTGCCAGTCCAACTCGCGGATACTGGTCACCGTCGCCTCGAAGGACTCTGAGCCGACCTGGAAGCCGATACGGTCACCGAGTGCGACACCAAAGCGCTCGGCGAAATCGCGTTCCAGCGACACCTCCTCGGCATCGCTCTGTGGCGCCCACCATTGGCCCTGCACCAGGCTGTTGCCCGCGGGCAGCTCATCGGACCAGGTGAAGTTGGCCTCGCGCTGCCGGCGCCCCTCTTCCTCTGCCTCCTCACGTCGCGGCAGGTCCTCGCCATTCACGGTCAGAATGCGCCCGCGGATCATCGGCGACAGTGCGGCACCGGGAACCTCCTGCGCGCGCAGCATCTGCTCCACACCTTGCACGTCCCCGGGGGCGATGTTGAGCGCGAAGTGGTTCGGCGTGTCCTCCGGCAACTGGGTCTGCCAGGCCTCGATCAGCGAGGTCCGCACCAACAGCAGCACCAACAGCAACATGATCGCCATGGCAAAAATCACGACCTGCAGGGCATTGGCGGTGCCGCGGCGCTGCAGACCCGCGAAAGCCAGGCGCCAGATGCTGCCCGCACTCATGCCCACCAGCCGGCCGCCGCGCAGCAAGGTCCGGGCCAGCACCAGCCCGAGCAGCACCGTCGCCGCGAGGCCCGCCAGCACCGCCGCGGTCAGTTTCCAGTCGCCGCTGTACCACCACATCAGGCCACTGACCGCCACCAGGCCAATCCCGTAGTCCACCAGCGTCTGGCGCTGCTCCAGCGGCATATCGCGGCGCAGGACTCGCAGCGGGCTGGCCAGACTCAGGCGCCGCAGGGGCGGCCAGGCAAAACACAGCAGGCAGACCAGAGCTGTGGCTGCCCCGATGGCGTAGGGGCGGATCCCGGCGGGGCCGGGCTGCACCGGCAGCTGCTCCCCGAACAGCGTGAAAAAGCCTTGCTGCAGACCCCAGCCCAGGCCGCACCCGAGCAGGGTGGCAACCAGGCCGAGCAGGAACAGGCTGCTGGCGTAGAGACGGGTAATATCCGAAGAGGTCGCGCCCAAGCTTTTCATGATGGCGACGTAGTCGTTGTGGCGCTCACTGAAGCGCCGCGCCGCCAGCGCGATCGCCACGCCCGCCAGAACCACACCCAGGCTGCCGGCGAGCAGCAGGAAGCTTTCCGCCCGACCCAGCGCATCGCCGAGACCGGGCTGCCCCTCCCTCACATCCAGCATCCGCTGCCCGGGGACCAGCTGCGGTCGCAGCCAGTCCACGAAACTGTCCAGCAGCTCAGCCCTGTCACTCGCATACAACTGGCGGTATTCCACCCGGCTGCCGGGCTGCACCACCGCGGTGGCGGCGATGTCGTCGTAGTGCATCAATACCCTCGGGCCCAGGCCCAGAAAGGAACCGCCCTGGTCCGGCTCAGTGCGGGCTGCGGCCACCACTGCGAACTCCGCCTCGCCCACCGCGATCCGGTCGCCGATGTCCACATCCAGCAGCGGGAACAGGCGCGAGTCCAGCCAGACGGTGCCCGGTTGCGGACCGCTGTCCGCTGTCAGCACCGGACCAAATGCGGCTTCGCTGTAGCGCAGCTCCCCGCGCAGCGGATAGCCGGCACTGACCGCCTTGACCGACGCCAGAACCATATCCGCATCGCCCGCATACACCATTGAGGGAAAGGTCAGCGTCTGCGCTGTCCGCAGGCCCAGTTCCCCGGCCTCGGCGAGCCATTCCGCAGGCATGTCGCTGCCGCTGCGCACCACCCGATCCGCCGCCAGGAAGCGATGGCTCTCCTGCTCCAGTGCGGTCTGCAGGCGTGTGGTGAAGGCGCTGATCCCGGACACCACTGCCACCGCCAGCACCAGGGCCGCGACCAGCACGCCCAGCTCGCCACCGCGCCAGTCCCGCGCCAACATGCGGGTCGCCGTCATGGACACGGGCTAGTCCGCCTCGACCAGGGCGCCGGCGTCGAGCCGGAACCGGTGCTGGCAGCGTGCCGCCAGGGCGTGATCGTGGGTCACCAGCACCAGCGTGGTGCCCTGCTCCCGATTGAGTTCGAACAGCAGGTCGATAATGTGCTCTCCGGTCGCCGTGTCCAGATTGCCGGTGGGCTCATCGGCAAAGAGGATGGCCGGGCTGTTGGCAAAGGCGCGGGCGATCGCGACCCGCTGCTGCTCGCCGCCGGACATCTGCCGGGGATAATGGTGCAGTCGCGGTCCCAGCCCAACCCGCTCCAGGAAGTGCCCCGCCTGCGTGCGCGCCTCGCCCTGCCCCTGCAGCTCCAGGGGCAGCATCACGTTTTCCAGCGCGGTCAAGGCCGGCAGCAGCTGGAAGGACTGGAACACGAAGCCCACCTCCCGGCCACGGAACAGGGCGCGCTGGTCTTCGTCCAGCGCGCTGATATCGGTATCGTTGATCACCACCCTGCCACCGCTGGACTCGTCCAGGCCGGCCAGCAGGCCCAGCAGGGTGGATTTGCCGGAGCCCGAGGCGCCAATGATGGCGACCGACTCTCCCGACTTGATTTCCAGTGTGATCCCTTTCAGTATCTCCAGCTCGCCCCCGGCCATGGGGACACGCTTCTGGAGATTTTCGGCCTTGATCATGCAGCGATTCCTTTTCGCACTGTTACGCAACGCTTTCGCTATCGGATTGTGCGCCCTGCTGGCGCTGCCGTCGGCAGCGGGGCAAACACGGACGCTGCTGGTACTCGGCGATAGTATCAGTGCAGCCTACGGTATGTCTCTGGATCAGGGCTGGGTCGCCCTGCTCGAGGACCGGCTGCGGGACAGTCACCCCCACTACCAGGTGGTCAACGCCAGTATCAGCGGCGAGACCACCGGCGGCGGGCTGCGCCGCCTGCCGAGCCTGCTGCAGCGCCATCAGCCATCCATAGTAGTGCTGGAGCTCGGGGGCAACGACGGCCTGCGCGGTTACCCCCCGGCGAGTATCCGTGACAACCTCGCCGACATGACCCGTATGGCCCAGGCCAGCGGCGCGACCGTTCTGCTACTGGCCATGGAAATACCCCCCAATTACGGCGCCCGCTACACCGAGGCCTTTCGCAACAGTTTCACCCAGGTGGCCGAGGAGACCGGTGCCAGGGCCCTGCCCTTCATCCTCGATGGCGTCGCTACTGACGCCAGCCTGATGCAGGAGGACGGCATCCATCCCACCGCGGAAGCCCAGCCCCTGCTGCTGGACCGCCTGCTACCCAGCCTGCTGGACGTCCTGTGAGCAGGGCGCGGCCCGACTGGGACCAACTGCAGGCGGGCGATGCCGCCAGCATCTGGCATCCCTACGCATCGGCGACGGACACACCTGAGGTCTACCCCGTTGCCAGCGCCCGGGGCGTGCGCCTGACCCTGGCGGACGGCCGCGAATTGATCGACGGCATGGCCTCCTGGTGGTGCGCCATCCACGGCTACAACCACCCGGTACTGAACCGGGCCGTGAAGAAACAGCTGGAGGACATGTCCCATGTGATGTTTGGCGGCCTCACCCACGCACCCGCAGTGCGCCTGGCACAGCTCCTGACCGACATCACGGCGCCGGGACTGGAGCGGGTGTTCTTCAGCGACTCGGGCTCGGTCGCCGTGGAAGTGGCGATGAAGATGGCCATCCAGTACTGGTATTCCGTGGGCCAGCCGCGCAAGCAAAAACTGGTGGCCCTGCGCAGCGGCTACCACGGCGACACCTTCGGGGCCATGTCCCTGTGCGACCCGGTGACCGGGATGCACCATCTGTTCGGCGAGGCGCTCTCCCGGCAGCATTTTGCCCCGGCGCCAGAGGTCCCCTTTGGCCAGCCCTGCGACGAGCAGGCCCTGGCAGCCATGGAGGAGCTGCTGGCCAGCCACCACCAGGACCTCGCTGCGGTCATCGTGGAACCCATCGTCCAGGGCGCCGGCGGCATGCGCTTCTACTCGGCGGATTACTTGGTCCAGCTGCGCGGGCTTTGCGACGCCTTCGACGTATTGTTGATTTTCGATGAAATTGCCACCGGCTTCGGTCGCACCGGGAAGCTGTTCGCGCTGGAACACGCCGGCGTGGAGCCCGACATCCTCTGCCTGGGCAAGGCCCTGACCGGCGGCTACATGACCCTGGCCGCCACCCTCTGCAATCGCCGGGTCAGCCATGGCATCAGCGAGGGCGAAGCCGGCGCCTTCATGCACGGCCCCACCTTCATGGGCAACCCGCTGGCCTGCGCCACCGCCGTGGCCAGTATCGAACTGCTGCTCTCGCAACCCTGGCAGCGCTGTGTCCAGCGCATCAACCAGAGCCTGGAAACCGGGCTGGCGCCAGCCCGGCAGCTGCCGGGGGTCGCCGATGTACGCACCCTGGGCGCGATCGGCGTGATTGAGCTGCACGAACCCGTGGACATGCAACAGATCCAGCCTCTGTTCGTGCAGCGCGGCGTCTGGATTCGTCCCTTCGGCAAGCTGGTGTACTGCATGCCCCCCTTCATCATGCAGGACGAGGACCTGGCCACCCTGACCGCGGCCATGGTGGCCACCGTCGCCGAGGTCAGCTGAGCCACCCCTTCGGCGGCGGGTACCCGCTCAGGGCGTGAACTGTCCCCCGGCCTGCAGGTCCGCCGTGACCGCGGGTGCCACTTCCCTCACCCGGGCCCACTGCTCGAGGGCGCCGGCAAAGCCGCTGGCCATATCGCGAAACGCAGCCAGCACGCTGGCTTCGCTGCTGTCCGCGGGCACACCCCGAATGTCGCGCGGGCTCTGCAACTGCGCGAGGGCCTGCTGCACTTCCTCCTCAGCCCTCTGCAAATAAGCACTCCACGCCTCCGAGCCCAGCGACCCGGTATTCTGGCGCTGGTTGCCGATCATGGTCAGCTGCTCGGCGTGGCTGCGGGCGAGTTCGGTGCGATAGTCCAACACCAGGTCCTGGTCAGAGCGGGCCGCGATACGCCGTGCATCCTGAGCCAGGTGTTGCAGCCTCGAGGCCGGATCCGAGGCGTCCTTGTAGTCGATGTGGTCGGTCAGATAACGCGCAAACATGGATATTCCGCCGCTCGCTGCAATCGGCTCGCGAATATTGAAGCTGCGCGACTCGATCGGCAGGTGGGGCACACACCAGCCGTACTCCAGGGCCGTGGCGCGGTGGTGCATGGCTTCCACCATGGCGCCAAACAGCCGGTCCTCGCCGCGGAAAGCGGGAAAATACGGAGGCAGCAGCGCGCTGTTGTCGAGCCCGGTCATCTGCGACAGGGTGGCCATCTTGATCAGCGTCGGGCGCGTACTGCCCAGCCAGCTGCTGCGGTTTTCCAGCAGCTGCGCCAGGCCCTGGGGCACCGCGAGCAGGCGCGACAGCGAATCCGGCCCCAGCATCAACACCCAGTGCGGGCTGGAGGTACCCGGGTCACCCCAGGAGCCGGTCTGCGTCACCAGGATCCGCGTGTCCGCCTCCAGCATGCTGACCAAGCCCGCGTTCATGCCCTCCAGCTGGGCGGGGTCCAGGCCCTCGGGGCAGAAGGTGGCCACGGCCCGGCCAACAGTGCTGCCGAGAAGACTGGCGTGGCCGCTGAGCGGGTCGAAATCGGCCGGGGTTGCCGCTCGCATCAACGCCTCCCTGTCGCTGGCAAACGCCGCCTGGCGCAGGGCTCCACCGGCAATGCCCAGGCCGCCCTCGCTGATCGGGGGCAACAGGGCCTGGCACAGGACATCGTCGTCCATGACGATCGCCCGGTAGCCGACAGACAGCAGCAGGCACAGGGTGCGGGCGCGTCCATAGGTGCCGTGGCCAGCCCAGCGCTCCCGCTCCAGCAGGAAGTGCAGCCCGGCCTTCGCCTCCGGCAGTGCGTCAGTCAACCCCGCCAGCAGGGCCCGCTGCGCCTCCTCGCCGATATACTGCATATCCGTGGGGCTGCGGGTATTGAAGCGCGCCACGATGTCGCGGTTGGCGGCGCGGGAGGCGGGCTCGCGGGAGTCGTCCACCAGGAATAGTGCCTCGTGCCGGGACAGCTTGCCTTCGCGAAGCATGGAATCCAGGAGCCGCTCCACTGCCTCGGGACGATCGCAGGTAATCACGAAAATCCGGGTCGGCGGCAGGGGCTGCGCGGCCTCGCCCGCCAGGCGCGGCGCCAGCTCTGCGGCGCGCAGCAGCATGCCTCCGGCCAGCAGATTCTCCAGGGCCTGGACCGCCAGCTCGGGCCTGCCCTGCAGCTCCGGCCGCAGGGCCGCCAGCTGTTGCGCGTGATCCCCGATCGTGCGGAAGGTCGTGCAGGACTTCAGGCCCTCGACCACCTGCGGCGACATCATCACCTGCCGGCCATTGTGCCGATTGATCACCAGCACGGCGCCGCTGTTGATGGTGACCAGTTCGCAGCCGCTAAAAGCGACCAGCTCCGCAGGTGAGACAGCGGGAGGCGTATTGGGGGGCGAAACGGTGGCCATGGCTATGTCATCTGTTGCAAGTTGGGAGGCGCGATTCTACCAGAGTGAGGGCGGCCCGTGGCTGGTTAACGGCCGCCCGGTGCCCGGATAGTGGACTATGTACGGCAACAGTCCCGGCGGCGACCGCCACAATCGCGTATAATGCCGCCCACATTCAAAACCCCGCAGCCGTTTCAATGTCCAGCGCAGCCCAACCGACAGCCATTTTCTCCCATCGCAAATACTGGGCGGAGTGCTTTGGCCCCGCCCCGGAGCTGCCCATGTCCCGGGCGGAAATGGACGCCCTGGGCTGGGACAGCTGCGACATCATCATCGTCACCGGCGACGCCTACGTGGACCACCCCAGCTTCGGCATGGCGGTGGTGGGCCGCACCCTGGAGGCCCAGGGTTTCCGGGTCGGCATCATCGCCCAGCCCGACTGGACCAGCGCCGACGCCTTCAAGGCACTGGGCAAGCCCAACCTGTTTTTCGGCGTCGCCGCCGGCAACATGGACTCCATGATCAACCGCTACACCGCGGACAAAAAGCGCCGCAACGACGACGCCTACACGCCCGGCAATGTCGGCGGCAAGCGCCCGGACCGGGCGGTGATCGTCTACAGCCAGCGGGTGCGCGAAGCCTACAAGGACGTGCCGCTGATCATCGGCAGTATCGAGGCCAGCCTGCGCCGCATCGCCCACTACGACTACTGGAGCGACAAGGTGCGCCGCTCCATCCTGCTGGATGCGCGCGCTGACCTGCTGCTGTACGGCAACGCCGAGCGCGCCCTGGTCGACGTGGCGCACCGCCTGGCCGCCGGAGAACCGGTGCAGCAGATACGCAACCTGCGCGGGACCGCCTACGTCTGCAAGCGGCTGCCGGAGCACTACCGGATCATCGACTCCAGCCACCTGGACGTCATCGGCCCGGTGGAGGCACCGGTCAATCCCTACGTCGACACCCGCACCGAGGCCTGCGCCAGCACCAGCGAGGAAGGCGCCGCCGAGGTCGAGGTGGCAACCGTGCGCCTGCTGGACCGGCCCGCGGAGGACGGCCCCGCGGTGATCCGCCTGCCGGCCTACGAGCAGGTGCGGGACGACCCGGCCCTGTATGCGCACGCCTCGCGCATCCTGCACAAGGAAACCAACCCGCACAACGCGCGGCCGCTGGTGCAGGCCCACGGCGACCGGGACGTGTGGCTGAACCCGCCGCCGATCCCGCTGGAGACCGATGAACTGGATTTCGTGTTCGAGCTGCCCTATACCCGGCTGCCCCACTCCAGCTACGGCGATGGGCGCATTCCCGCCTACGAGATGATCCGCCACTCGGTCAACATCATGCGCGGCTGCTTCGGTGGCTGTACCTTCTGTTCCATCACCGAACACGAAGGCCGCATCATCCAGAACCGCTCCGAAGACTCCATCATCCGCGAGGTGGAGCGCATTCGCGACACCTCCCCGGCCTTCACCGGGGTCATCTCGGATCTCGGCGGCCCCACCGCCAACATGTGGCGGGTGGCCTGCAAGAGCAAAACCATCGAGGCGGCCTGCCGCAAGCTCAGCTGCGTCTATCCCGGCATATGCAAGAATTTGAATACCGACCAGACCCCGCTGATTGGGCTCTACCGCCGTGCCCGCGCGGTGAGCGGGGTGAAGAAGGTACTGATCGCCTCCGGCCTGCGCTACGACCTGGCGGTGGAAACCCCGGAATATGTGGAGGAACTGGTCAAGCACCACGTTGGCGGCTACCTGAAGATCGCCCCGGAACACACCGAGGACGGCCCGCTGTCGAAGATGATGAAGCCGGGCATGGGCAGCTATGACCGCTTCAAGGCGATGTTCGAGAAATACTCGAGGGAAGCGGGCAAACAGCAGTACCTGATCCCCTACTTCATCGCCGCCCACCCCGGCACCCGGGACGAGGACATGATGAACCTTGCCCTGTGGCTCAAGCGCAACAAGTTCCGCGCCGACCAGGTGCAGACCTTCTACCCCTCGCCCATGGCCACCGCCACTGCCATGTACCACAGCGGCAAGAACCCGCTCAAACGCGTGACCCGCGACAGCGAAACCATGCCCACCGTGCACAAGCTGTCCCAGCGCCGCCTGCACAAGGCCTTTCTGCGCTACCACGACCCGGACAACTGGCCGGAATTGCGCACCGCGCTGAAGAAGATGGGCCGCGCCGACCTGATCGGCAACGGCAAGATGCACCTGATACCGCCGCGGCAACCGGCCAAGCGCCACGCCACCGTGCCGGCAGGCACCGGCACCTTTGCTACCCAGCACAACGGCCTGCCGCGCAACCCCGCCAAGCGCAAATCCCGGGTACGCCGCTAGCTCCCGGGCGCGCAGGCCTGACCACCGCGCCCGCACTGTCTATACTGCCACCAGTACTCCGGCTTGCACCAGCAACCTGGCAGCGAGGCCTTGCAGGAGGGTACGACAGTGAATCGGATGGCAACCACGACCACAGGCGAGGCGACGGGCGCGGCACAGGTCCACGCCCTGCTGGCCAGAGCTGGCATCCGGGTCAACGGCAGCGCCCCCCACGATATCCGCATTCATGATTCGGGCGTCTACCAGCGCCTGCTTTCAGACTGGTCGCTGGGACTGGGCGAGGCCTACATGGACGCGCAGTGGGACTGCGCGCGCCCGGACGAATTCTGTCACCGCCTGCTGCGAGCGGATCTTGATAGCCAGGTGCGGGGGCGCGCTCGCCGGGCCCTGGCGCTCGCCATTATCAGGGCCCGGCTGGTCAACCTGCAGGCACCGCAGCGCGCTTTTCAGGTTGCAGAGCAACACTACGACATCGGCAACGACGTCTTCACCGCCATGCTCGATTCGCAGATGACCTACTCCTGCGGCTACTGGGAGCATGCCAGCGACCTGGAGCAAGCCCAGGCCCACAAGCTCGATATGATCTGCCGCAAGCTGGAGCTGGCACCGGGGGAGCGCCTGCTGGATGTCGGCTGCGGCTGGGGCAGTCTTGCGGCCTGGGCCGCGCGTCACTACGGCGCCGAAGTCGTCGGCATTACCGTTTCCCGCGAGCAGCAGGCGCTGGCACAGACCCGCTGCCGGGACCTGCCGGTGGAGATCCGGCTGCTGGATTACCGCGAACTGGAGGGCAGCTTCCACAAGATCGCGTCGGTGGGCATGTTCGAGCACGTCGGTCCACGCAATTACCGCACCTACTTCGAGACCCTGTCCCGGCTGCTGCGCGACGATGGCCTGGTACTGCTGCACACAATCGGCAGCCATGTCACCACCGGAGCTACCGAACCGTGGATCCAGAAATATATCTTCCCCAACGGCAAACTGCCGTCCGCCGGGGAGATCACCACGGCGCTGGAGGACCTCTTCCTGCTCGAGGACTGGCACAACTTCGGGCCGGACTACGACCGCACCCTGATGGCCTGGCTGCGCAATTTCGACGCCGCCTGGCCCCGGCTGGCGGCCGCTTACGACGAGCGCTTCCGGCGCATGTGGCGCTACTACCTGTGCAGCTGTGCGGGGTATTTCCGCAGCCGCAAAGGGCAGCTGTGGCAGCTGGTCCTGAGCAAGCGCGGGCGCAGCACGCCCTACCGTTCCTGGCGTCCAGCGCCGACCTGAACCCCTACCGGCGTGGTATGCTGCGCCCCCCGAAGACAGGGCGAAAGGCCCGGAGTATCGCGTGACCACAGCTTTCCACTCTCTCGACCTCAATGCCGACCTGCTGGCCAATCTGGCCACGCTGGACTACCACAGCATGACCCCGATCCAGGCCCGCAGCCTGCCACCCATACTGGCCGGCAGGGATGTGATCGGCCAGGGCAAGACCGGCTCCGGCAAGACCGCCGCCTTTGGCCTGGGACTGCTGCAGAAACTGGAGGTCAAACGCTTTGCGGTCCAGGCGCTGGTCCTGTGTCCCACGCGGGAGCTCGCGGACCAGGTGGCGAAGGAAATCCGTCGCCTCGGGCGCGGCATCCACAACATCAAGGTACTGACCCTGTGCGGCGGCATGCCCCTGGGACCACAGATTGGCTCTCTCGAGCACGGCGCGCACATCATTGTTGGCACCCCGGGACGCATAGAAGAACACCTTGGCAAGGGTACGCTCAAGCTGGACACGGTCTCCACCCTGGTGCTGGACGAAGCCGACCGCATGCTGGACATGGGTTTCCAGCCCTCCCTGGACGCCATCCTCGAGTACCTGCCGCAGCAGCGCCAGACCCTGCTGTTCAGCGCCACCTTCCCCCCCGGCATCGAGGCCATCGCGCAACGGGTCATGCAGGCGCCGGAGCGGGTGCAAGTGGAATCCACCCACGACAGCAGTACCATCGCCCAGGTATTCCACCAGGTGGAAGACAGCGAACGCACCACCGCCCTGCGCCTGCTGTTGTTACAGCAGCGGCCGGATTCCGCCGTGGTGTTCTGCAACACCAAGATTGAATGCGCCGAAGTTGCCAGGGAACTGGCCCGCCACGGCTTCAGTGTCCAGGCGCTGCACGGCGACCTGGAACAGCGCGACCGCGACCGCACCCTGGTGCAGTTCGCCAACAAGAGCATTTCGGTGCTGGTTGCCACCGACGTGGCCGCCCGCGGCCTGGATATCGATGCCCTGGACGCGGTCATCAACTACCACATCCCGCGGGACCTGGAAGTCTATGTACACCGTATCGGCCGCACCGGCCGCGCCGGCAGCAGCGGCCTGGCCTGCACCCTGTTCAGCGACAAGGAGCGCCACAAGCTGGCGAAACTGGAAGCCCTGCTGGAACAGCCCATCGAACCTGCGGCCCTGCCCCCGCAAAGCCTGCTGAAAACCCCCGGCTACAAGCCGCCGATGGTGAGCCTGGAGATCGGCGCCGGCAAGAAGCAGAAGCTGCGCCCCGGGGACATTCTTGGCGCCCTCACCGGCGAAGACGGCATCGACGGCAAACAGGTCGGCAAGATTACCCTCTACGACAACTGGTCCTGCGTGGCGGTACGACGCGGCGAGGTGGGCACGGCGCTGGCAAAGCTGGGGCGGGGCAAGGTCAAGGGCCGCAGCTTCCGGGTGCGAGTGCTGGAGTAAGGGAACCTGACCGGAAATGTCTCCCACTCACGCCTCCTGCCTCATCGGAGCCGCCCTGGCATGCCTCCCTGGACGGTGCTCCGGTCAAGCACCCCAACCGAGCTGGCGCATGGCGTAGCCGTCATTCCAGATCTTGGTCATGTGCCGGATACGGTCACGGTCGAACTCCATGACATAGACGTAATCCGTCTCCACAGCCCTGGCCGTGGGCGGTACCGGCCCTCCATCGCCAGTATGGGTACCCCTGAAAACGGCGAAGCCCATCACCTGGTCGCGGTCATCGTCGACCGCGAATGACTTCAGCTCGTAGGAGGCATCCGGCACCGGGCCGGCGATCAGATCCTTCATCGCCTCCGTGTACCCCGCAAGTGTATCCACCCCGGCAAAGGTGTCGGTTTGTGCCGAGAATGTAGCGTCGGGGTGGCAATACCGGCTGCAGGCATCCCAACCTTTTCCCGTTTCGCAAGCGTCAAAAAAACGGGCGGCGGTTTCCTTGATCGAACTCATCGTGGTTCCCCTTGCTCAGGCCTGGCCAAGCTCTGGCAACACTACCACCTTCCCGGGAGTTTCAGAAGCATGCCAGCGGCCCTCGGCGCTGCGGACCGGTTGACCGCGACCGGGCTTCGCCAGTCGCGGTTACTCCGTGTGGCAGCCCTGAACAAACTCCCCCAACAGCCTCAGCTCCGCCCGCCGCGGCGTTTTCCGCCGCCACATCAGGCCGATCGTCCTTGACACATTGCGCCCGGTGAACTCGCTGACACACACGTTGGTACCCGACAGGATCTGCGCGTCCACCGCCATGCGCGGCAGCAGGGTGATACCGATACCGTTTGCCACCATCTGCACGATGGTGTTGAGACTGGTTGCCTGATAGGGCACGGAAACATCGGAACCACGCAGCTTGCAGGCTTCCAGGGCGTGCTCGCGCAGGCAGTGACCATCTTCCAGCAACAGCAGGCCCTCCCCCTTCAACTGTTCGGTGCGCACCTTGCCGTTGCCGGCGAGTCCGTGCCCGGGCGGACTGGCCAGCAGAAATTCGTCGCTGAACAGGTTCATGGTCTCCACGCTGTCGGCAGGGAACGGCAGGGCCAGCAGTAACACATCCAGCTCGCCGTGGTGCAGCGCGTCCACCAGGTGCTGGCTCAGGTCTTCGCGAATGAACAACTGGAAGCCCGGGTGCTGCTCACGCAGCCGGTTGAGCAGGCGCGGCAGGATAAACGGCGCGACGGTGGGGATCACACCCAGGCGCATCTTGCCGGCGAAGGGTTCAGAGGCGGCGTCACAGAGGGTGACCAGGTCCTCCACGTCGCGCAGGATGTCGCGGCCACGACGGACCACGTCCGCGCCCAGCGTGGTCAGCAGCACCTGGCGGTGGCTGCGCTCGACCAGGGGTGTCCCCAGGGTGCTCTCCAGCTCAAGGATGCCGGCACTGAGGGTGGACTGGGAAACATGGCAGGCACGTGCGGCGTGGCCAAAATGCCCGTGTTCCGCCACCGCACAGAGGTAGCGCAGCTGTTTCAGGGTCGGTTGTCGGCTCATTCCAACGATCGCTTTTGTCGATCAAACTTAATAAGTTTTTCTACTGGACGGATAGTACCCGATCGTCTAGTTTTACCCAACCGCACATCTGTGCAGGCATGTTAACGCTAACAGGAGAATCATCATGTCGCTGAAAGGAAGTCAAACCGAACAGAACCTGAAAGACGCGTTCGCGGGCGAGTCCCAGGCCAACCGTCGCTACCTGTACTTTGCTGCCAAGGCTGATGTGGAAGGCTACAACGATGTGGCCGCCGTTTTCCGCTCCACCGCCGAAGGTGAAACCGGCCACGCGCACGGCCATCTGGAATACCTGGAAGAGACCGGTGACCCGGCAACAGGCCTGCCCATAGGCGCCACCGCCGACAACCTGAAGGCAGCGATTGCCGGTGAAACTCACGAATACACCGACATGTATCCGGGTATGGCCAAGACTGCCCGCGATGAAGGCTTTGACGAAATCGCGGACTGGATGGAAACCCTGGCCAAGGCGGAACGCAGCCACGCCAACCGTTTCCAGAAGGCCCTGGATCAGCTCGACGCGTAAGCGTCGCTGCCCAAACCGCGGACTCCCGGGTTCGCGGCAATACGCAGTACCCGGAACGGGTTCGTGGTCCCCTGCGAGCCCGTTTTTTTACCTGTCGCACTGAGTGGATGAGGACGTTGCCGTGAGAGAAGGAAGCCTGGAAGCACCCACCCGTCACCCTGTCGAATGGCGCACGGACGATTTCTGGGACCAGGACAAACTGGACGCTGAACTGGAGCGGGTGTACGACATCTGCCACGGCTGCCGTCGCTGCGTCAGCCTCTGTGACAGCTTTCCCACCCTGTTCGACCTGGTGGACGAGTCGGAAACCATGGAAGTCGACGGTGTCGCCAAGGCCGATTACCACAAGGTCGTGGAACAGTGCTATCTGTGCGATCTCTGCTACATGACCAAATGCCCCTACGTACCACCCCACGAGTGGAACGTGGACTTCCCGCACCTGATGCTGCGGGCCAAGGCCGTGCATTTCCGCAAGGAGGGTGCGCGCCTGCGCGACCGTGTACTTACCAGCACCGACACCACCTTTGGCCTTGCCACCATCCCTCTGGTGGACGTAACGGTGAATGCCCTGAACCGCAACGCCACGTTTCGCAAGGCGCTGGAATCCGGCTTCGGCATTCACCACGAGGCACCGGTGCCCCAGTTTCACAGCAACACCCTGCGCAAGCGGGTCAAGCCGATGGTGAAGAACCTGGAGCCCAGGCCGGTCGGCGACACCACCGGCAAGGTCGCCCTCTACGCCACCTGTTACGGCAACTACAACAGCCCCGAGATTGGCGAGGACTTCGTCAAGGTCTTCCAGCACAACGGCATCCACATCGACATCGTGCCCAGGGAGAAATGCTGCGGCATGCCGAAGCTGGAACTGGGTGATCTGGAAACCGTGCAGAAACTCAAGGAAGCCAACATCCCGGTATTGGCGAAGCTGGTGGACCAGGGCTACGACCTGGTTGCCCCGATTCCCTCCTGTGTGCTGATGTACAAGCAGGAACTGCCGCTGCTGTTCCCCGAAGATGCCGATGTGTTGAAAGTGAAAGCCGCGTTCTTCGACCCCTTCGAGTACCTGTGGCTGCGGCACAAGGGCGGTGCCCTGAACACAGGGTTCCCCAACGCCATGGGGGATATCGCCTACCAGGTGGCCTGCCACCAGCGAGTACAGAATATCGGCCTCAAGACCCGGGATGTGCTCAACCTGGTGCCGGACACGACGGTGACCGCCCAGGAGCGCTGTTCCGGCCACGACGGCACCTACGCCATCAAGCAGGAGACCCGCGACAAGTCAGTTAAAATTGCCCGGCCGGTGGTACGCAAGGTAGACCAGCAGGAGCCTGACCACTTCATGAGCGACTGCCCGATGGCGGCCAAGCACATCGCCAATCTGTCGGAGAAAGTCGAGCGGGCGGAGCACCCCATGACCCTGTTACGCATGGCCTACGGCCTGTAATGTTCAAGGAGACCACGATGACCCAGTTATCACGCGCCGACCTCTGGTCCCTGGAGGAGTACGCCGAGGAGCGCCCCCGGTTCCGGGCCCAGGTAATGGCTCACAAGAAAACCCGGCAACTGGCCCTGGGCGAGCACGCCCGCCTCTACTTCGAGGATGCCCTGACTATCAAGTACCAGATCCAGGAAATGCTGCGCATCGAAAAAGTGTTCGAGGCCGCGGGCATTGCCGAGGAACTTGACGCCTACAACCCGCTGATTCCCGATGGCCACAACTGGAAGGCCACCTTCATGATCGAGTACGCCGATCCCGCCGAGCGCGCCGAGCGGCTGGCGCAGATGATCGGCATTGAAGACAAGGTCTGGCTGCAGGTCGGCAACTGCGAGAAGGTCTACCCGATTGCCGATGAGGACCTTGAGCGCAGCAACGCGACCAAGACCTCCTCGGTACACTTCATGCGCTTCGAACTGACACCGGACATGATTACCGCGGCGGGGAGTGGCGAGCCGATCCACGCCGGTGTCGACCACCCGGCCTACCCCATAGCGAAGTTCGAGATAGACCCGGCCATCCGCGACTCGCTGACCGCTGACCTCGAGTCCAGCCAGGTCCACTGACCGCCCGGGGGCGGGCCTCGCCCGGGAGCGTCCAGGAACGGGATGCTACAAAGCGAGACCTGGCCCCGACCCTTCCGAGCCCACCCGCCGGGTATCAAAGGCAAAGCCGTTGTCGATGGCCGCGGCCGCGCCCAGGCAGTAGATAATCTTGGTCAGGTAGACCGCGGGCAGGCAGCGCCAGTAGGGCCAAAAGATGCGGTCGGAGTAGATTCCGGCCGTTACCCTCGCCGCGATAACAGGGCTCAACAGGCGCAGCATGAGAGCGCTGCGGGCGACGGCCGGGGTAGCGTAATCCTCCGCATAGCGGTGCCGCACGCGTATCCCGGAAAACCCGGACTTTCGCCAGTGGCCCACGACATCCCTCCACTGCGTCCGGGACGGCGCGTGATGCACCACCGCGGCGGGCACGAAGTCCAGTCGATAGCCAGACAGGCGCATCCGGATGGTCCAGTCCGAGTCCTCCGCTGCGGCCCCGGGGAAGGACTCATCCATAACCCCCACGTCCTCCACGACACTGCGCTGGACACTGAGATTGAGGGTTGGCAACAAGCGCCTCTCGCCCGGAGGGTGCTCACGGACGAAATCGTGAAACATGGAAACATTGTCACTGAGCGCCCAGTAGTTCTCGTTTTCCACGGATACCCCCCCGCCCACGATCCGGGCTCCCCGACCGTGGGCGCGCTCATGTTGTTCGAGCCAGTCGGTTGCCGGTATACAATCGGAGTCGGTAAAGACGATAATCTGCCCAGTGCTCTCGGCGATGCCGCGGTTGCGCGCTACAGCGGCGCATACCGGCTTCCCGGTATCGACAAACCTGACGCGTGGGAACCGGCCCGCGACCCCATTCTCATCGCGGCCGACGACGATAATTTCATCCGCGGCCCGGGTCTGCGCCATGACCGCCTGCAAGGTCCTGGGAAGGGTCGAGTCGTTCAGCGTGGGGATGACGACAGAAAGGGTTGTTGCCATGGAAGGGCGGTTCTCCATGAGGGTTGGTGACCAGCGGCAGACACAGTAGTTTGATCTACTCTTGCGAAAAAAACGAGGCTCAAATGCGGGGACTATCCAGACAGCGGATTCTGGTCACAGGGGGCGCCGGGTTCCTAGGCGCACAGCTGTGCAGGCTGCTGCTTGCCAGGGGGCACGAGGTGCTCTGCGTCGACAATTTCTATTCCTCGACCAAAGACGGCATTGCCCAGCTGCTCGACCATCCCCGATTCGAGTTGCTGCGCCACGATGTCACTTTCCCCCTGTATGTGGAAGTGGACCAGATCTACAACCTCGCCTGTCCTGCCTCGCCCATTTACTACCAGCAGGATCCCGTGCAGACCACAAAGACCAGCGTCCACGGTGCCATCAACCTGCTGGGGCTGGCCAAGCGGCTCAAGTGTCGCATTCTGCAGGCCTCTACCAGCGAAGTGTATGGCGACCCCCGGGTACACCCCCAGACCGAGGACTATTGGGGACATGTCAATCCGATCGGGCTGCGCGCCTGCTACGACGAGGGCAAGCGCTGTGCGGAAACCCTGTTCTTCGATTACCATCGCCAGCACTCCCTGCCGATCAAGGTCGTGCGCATTTTCAATACCTACGGTCCTGGCATGCACCTGAACGATGGCAGAGTGGTCTCAAACTTTATCGTCCAGGCGCTGCAGAACCAGCCCATCACCCTGTATGGAGACGGCAGCCAGACACGGTCTTTCTGCTTTGTCTCAGACCTGGTGACAGCACTGGAGTTGATGATGGAAACGCCAGCTGAGATCACGGGGCCGTTCAACCTGGGCAATCCGGTCGAGGTCAGTATCAGACAGCTGGCGGAGACTATCATCGAACTGACGGGGTCGCGTTCGCAGGTGATCGCCGGGCCACTACCCAGCGATGATCCAAGCCAGCGCTGCCCGGATATATCGCAGGCCAGGGCGCATTTGGGGTGGTCGCCGCAGGTGGCCATGGACGAGGGGCTCAAGCTGACGATCAGCTACTTCGACGATATCCTGGCCACCAGGAGTCAAGCTTGATTCCAACCCTGAGCTCCACGCGAGGCCACGCAACCGTGACTTCCACTATCCTTTGAGGAGCGGGACAACCATGCCGGATATTCGAGCAGCCCTGGTCACCCTGCCCTGGAACGACACCCTCATTGCGTCCCTGCGGGAGGCGCTGGCACCCGCGGAAGTGGTGCTGGCAAACCGCCACGACAGAGCGGCGATCAGTTCCGCGCTGAAGCGCGTGGATGTGGCACTGATCGCGGGTGATATCGACTCGCGCTACCTCCAGGCCCCGCAGCTGAAGTGGGTTCACTGCGGCCATGCCGGGCTCGATCGCTCAGCCATGCCGGAAGTGTTCGAGCGCGGGCTGAGCATAACCTCGTCCGCAGGCCGCTCCGCACCCGCACTCGCCGAGCACGCGATGCTGTTCATGCTGGCCCTGGGCTTTCGCCTCGATCGCTTTCACGCCGCCCAGCGGGCACATCGCTGGGGGATCAGGGACCAGAAGACACTGCGGCCACTGCACGGCCAAACCCTGGGTATCATCGGCCTGGGCCACACCGGACTGGAGCTGGCCAGACGCGCCAAGGCCTTTGATATGCGGGTTATCGCCTACCGTCGGCGGGGCACCGGCTGCGAGTGGGTAGACCAGCTCTACAGCCGGGACCGGGGGGATTCCGTGGATACCCTGCTGGCGCAGAGCGATTACGTGGTGCTGGCAGTTCCGCTCTCAGATTCCACACACCGCCTTATCGGCGCCGCCGAGCTGGCCAGGATGCAACCCACGGCCTGCCTGATCAATATGGCCCGGGGCGGAGTGGTGGACGAAAACGCGCTGATTCTCGCGCTCCGGGAGGGCCGCCTCGCAGGAGCGGCCATCGATGTGGCGGAGGAAGAGCCGCTGCCTGCACGCAGCCCGCTGTGGGACACCCCCAACCTCCTGATCACGCCGCATTTCACCCCGCGGATGGCGGATCGCGACGAACGGGCCCTGGCCCTGCTGCTGGAGAATCTGCGGCGCTACCGCGCCGGCGAACCGCTACTGAACCTGCTGACCACCGACGACCTGTATTCCTCCGGGGACCAGCAAGCGCATACCCGTTCAGCCCTGTCCACGCTCCTGCGTGATATCGCCCGCCGGGGACGCCGCCTCCGGCACTGGCTGCGTATCCGCTGAATCGCCGCCCACCGCGTCGGGGTGGCACGCAAGCAGGGCACCCATCTCGGCCCGCAGGAACGACACGGCATCATCCATCTGCCCCGGCGTAAACCGGCAGCGGCGAATCCTGCTGGCCCCGTTGACCGCCAACGCATAGGGCAGGTTGTATTCAAGCTCGAAGCAGGCACGCTCGATCTGCTCGGCGATCGACTGCTCGCGGAAGTAGAGTCTCGCCGACCCTCCGTTGTGAAAGCCCCGCGCCTGCTTGAGGTTGATATGCATGTGGCCGCGGTTGCGGCCGAGACAATCCAGGCGCATTACCTCGTCGCCGCCCATGACCAGGGAGGCGCAGGGGCCACGCCCCATGGTGCCAGCCAGCCAGTAGACATCCAGCCGGGCAGCACTGCCAATGGGCGAACTGCGCACCTCGGACACGCGCGGACTGTTCAACCTGGACGGCAAAGGCAGGATCCGGGAGGCAATCCGCCGCAGGGGCGTCGGTATTGCTGCGCGCCACTTCATGTGAGTCTCTCCCTTCCCCGGCCGGGCCAGCGTGTCAACGATACGCCGTTTCCTCGACACGGGCACCACTGAAGGCAAGCCGCATGCCGGGGATTTCCAGCCAGTGCAGGTAGACAGCGACGCCCAGCCCAAGGGGGATGGCGGTCAACGGCACATCGTAATACCGCCACAGGCGCAGCAGCATGCCCCAGCTCAGGAGCAGACGACCGAGAAAAAACAAGGGGATGGCCGCGATACCAAGATCGCAGAGCCAGGCATGAGCTATCCGCCGGTCAATCTTGCGCACCATGACGGTTGCGAAGCCACTGTGACAACGGATATCGCGCTCCATACCCCAGCCCTCGTAGGCATGGGCGGCCAGCATCCCCGGCTCGAACCGGAAATGCAGCCCGGCCTGGCGCATGGACTCGGCCTGCAGCTTGCCACCGAATGCCCCGATATCATCGAGGAAAGGATGCGCGAGCAGCGCTTCGCGGGTGAAACCCGCATTGTTGTTGGCGATGGAATTAGTTGCCGCGGCGGCCCCGCGATCCAGATACCCGCGGCTGAGCAGGCCAATCATGCGCTCTCTGCTCGAGGGACTACGGTAGACAGTGCGACCGCTGACCACCGCTGTATCGGGGAAACGCTGGAAGGTGTCGACCAGGTGGCGCAACCATCCCGGGTGCGGGGCGCAGTCACCATCGAGCACCCCGAGGATATCACCGCCGGCCAGCCTGGCACCCGCGTTCTTGAGGGCGTAGGAGGACTCCTCATCGACAAAGACCACCCGCAGCGAGGGCAGGATGACCTGCAGGTCCGCCGGCACCTTGTCGGCAAGGCTGGAAGCCTCCACCAACAGATATTCCACGCTGCCGCCATAGTCCTGCCGCGCGAGCGCGTGCAGGGTCAGCCGCAGATCGTCCCACCCTTTCGCTTCGCCGCTACCGTAATCCGACACGATGATAACGCTTGTCCTGAGCGCCATATCCTGAACCCCTGAATTGTGCTGGTTTCCCGCAGGCCATGTTACTGGGTCTGCTAGCGCTTTGTAACATCCCGGCGCAACAATCAGCCAGGCTCAGGCGCCGTTGGCGCAGCTCAGAACGCGAGACCTGGCCCCGGTTTCCGCTTGGTCAGGCGTGTGGGGGTGGCCGCCAGTGGATCATCGGGCCACGGGTGTTTCGGGTAGCGCCCCTTCATTTCCTTTTTCACTTGCGGATACACATCGCGCCAGAACGTGGCCAGGTCCTGGGTCACCTGCAGCGGGCGCTGCGCCGGTGACAGCAGGTGAATCTGCAGCGGCTGGCGGCCATCAGCGATGCAGGGTGTCTCGGCGCAGCCGAACATCTCCTGCAACTTGACCGCCAGCACCGGCGTCGCGGCGCAGTAGTCGATGGCGATACTGGAGCCCGAGGGCACCACCAGGCGTTCCGGTGCCAGCCTCTCCAGCTCCAGGGGCAACGGCCAGGGCAGCTGAGCCTGAAGGATTTGCCTGAGGTCCAGACGGGCGAAGTCCTGCAACCGGCGCACCTGCCCAAGGTAGGGCAGCAGCCAGTGTTCGAGAGTCGCCAGCAGGGCCTGGTCGCCGAGGTCCGGCCAGGGGTTCTGCGGCTGGTCCCGATACAGCCGCTGCAGCAGTTGCACCCGGGCGCGCAACTGCTGCAGCGCCGGCGTCCAGGGCAGGAGCTGCAGGCCGCGACGGCGCAACAAGCCGGTGAGCGCCGCGGCCAGTGCCGCTGCCGGCAGCTGCTGCAGAGGGCGGCTCTCCAGCACCAGGCGTCCCACCCGACGCTGCCGCTGGGCCACAAACTGCTCCCCGGGCTCATCCCACTCGGCGCGCTCCTCCAGGGTGACCAGCGGTGCCAGCACATCCTCGAACCGCTCCGGGTTGAGCGCGGTGGCACTGTAGATCCGGTCCCCGGCTTGCCCCTGTGCACCGCCGATTTCCGCAGTTGCCAGCCAGCGAGCCGTGCCCAGACTGTCACCGGCGGCAAGCGACGCACCGCGGCCGTTGGCGAGCTGAAACTCCGCGCCGCGCCCCCCCTCCCGGGCGCGGGCGATGCGATCGGGCCAGGCACTGGCGAGCAGCACGCCCAGCACATCCACCGCCGGCACTGCCAGCGGGCCGCGCCGGGGCCGGTAGATCTCCGACACAATTTGCGCGTAGCGGCGGGCCTGCTGCCAGCTGCGCCGATACCAGCCCTGCTGCCTGGGCGGGCAGGGGCGCTCGCCCAGCAGCACCGACAAGGTGGCAGCCAGGTCCGCACCCTCCTCCGCCAGCGGGTTGCGCTCGGCCAGCACCGCCGCCAGCAGGGCGGCTGTTTCCCGCGCATCGATGTCACAGCCCATCAGCAACATGTGGCCCAGACGCGGTGACAACGGCATCTGGGACAGGCGCACCCCGTGCGGTGTGAGCTGCCAGCTCCCATCGTCGCGGACAAAAGCCGCGCCACACAGCGCCAGCACATCCAGCCCCTGCTGATAGCTGGCCGCCGGCGGCCGATCCAGCCAGGCCAGTTCGGCCGGGTCCCGCACACCCCAGGCAAGCAGCTGCAGTGCCAGCGGTGCCAGATCGGACTGGAAAATCTCGGGGGTGCGCTGTTCCTGCAGGCGCTGGAACTGTTCCTCGCTGAACAGGCGCTGACAAAAGCCCGGGGCCAGGCGACCGGCCCGCCCGGCGCGCTGGCTGGCGGAAGCGCGGGAAATACGTCGCGTGGCAAGGCGAGTGGTGCCGGTTGTGGGGTCAAACAGTGCCTGCCGCTCCAGGCCGCTGTCGACCACCGTGGTCACACCCTCGATTGTCAGGCTGGTCTCGGCGATATTGGTGGCCAAGACCACCTTGCGCCGGCCCTCGGGACAGGGCGCAATGGCGATCTGCTGCCGCTCCAGCGGCAGGCCACCATAGAGCGGCGCCAGTACCACCTCCGGCGGCAGCTGCGCCCCCAGTTCGCGGAGGACACGACGTATCTCGGTCTGCCCGGGCAGGAACACCAGCACGCTGCCGTCGCGCTCCGCCAGCGCCGCGCGTACCGCGTGCACCACGGGCGTCACCATCGAGGCCCCGGGGGCCAGGGCTGCTCCGTACCTCACTTGCACCGGATACTGGCGGCCCTCGGACTGCAACAGCGCGGGGTCCCCCAGCAGGGCGGCCACCGGCACCCCCTGCAGCGTGGCTGACATCACCAGCAGCCGCAGGGGTGGATCCTCCCGAAACAGGGCCCGGCCCTGCAGCGCGAGCGCAAGGCCCAGTTCCGAATCCAGATTGCGCTCGTGGAATTCGTCGAAAATCACCAGGCCAACCCCGCCCAGCGCTGGATCCCGCTGCAGCCGCCGGGTGAGAATACCCTCGGTGATCACTTCGATCCGGGTGGCGGGGCCGACCCGGTTCTCCAGCCGGATACGGTAGCCGACCCGCTCACCCGGCTGCTCGCCAAGCAAGTCCGCCATGCGTGCCGCGGCGGCGCGGGCTGCGACCCGGCGCGGCTGCACCAGCAGGATCGTCTGCCCGGCAAGCCAGTCCTCCTCCAGCAGCGCCAGCGGCACCAGGGTGGTCTTGCCGGCCCCCGGCGGCGCCTCCAGCACCACATCACGGCCAGCCGCCAGGGCTGCGCGCAGGGCGGGCAGCACATCGGTGACAGGCAGGCGAGACAGGTCGGCGGGCAGCATCGCGCCATGGTAGCCGAGCGGACAGGCGGCGCCAATGACGGTGCAGGACATTCCCCGACTGCACCACTGTGGTGCACCGCCGCCCCGATCCAACGAGGCGCCTTCGTCAGCGGCGCGGGTTTCACACTGCTGTCACAGGCCGGAGTGACAATGAAGCCGGTTGGCAGGGTTCTTGCTGTGTACAAGTCGAGAAGCCGGGTTTTACCGCAAGCATCCGCAGGGCGTGCAGCCCGCAAGGAGTGGCATCATGAGTGATCGGGCACTGGAACAGCACTTGGGCACCATCACCGCGGCCGGGGAACCGCGGGCTGTGGCGTTTTTCGACCTCGACGGCACCCTGATTGCGGGCTACTCCATCCTCGCGCTCGCGCTGGAGACAGCGCGCGCCGGCTTCGCCCGCGGTGAGTTGCGCCAGTCCCTGAAAATGCTCCGGGATGCCCTGCGGCAGCGGCAGCGCGAGAGCGGCGGTCACTACCACAAGCTGGTGAAACGGCTGAGTCGGGCGCTCGCCGGCGTCTCCGAACACACCCTGCGGCAGCTGGGCGAGCAGGCCTGCCAGCGCTATCTCGCCAAGAGCCTGTACCGGGAAGCCATCAGCCTGGTGGAAGCGCACCGGGCAGCCGGCCACAAACTGGTGATCGTCACCGCAGCCAGCCACTACCAGGTGGAACCCATTGCCCGTTTGCTCGGCATCGAGGAAATTTGCTGTACCCGCCTGGAGGTGCTGGACGGGCGCTTCACCGGCAAGGTGATCAGCCCGATGTGCTATGGCGAGGGCAAGGCCCTGGCGGCGCGCCGGGTCGCCCGGCGGGAACAGGCGGCACTGGCGCAGTGCTGGTTCTACACCGACTCCAGCGCCGACCTGCCGCTGCTGAAACTGGTCGGCCACCCGGTGGCGGTAAATCCTTCCGACACCCTTGGTGCCCACGCCCGCAGCCACCGCTGGCCCCAGCTCAAATTCGCCAGCCGCGGCCTGCCGGACATGGAATCCCTGCTGCGCACCGCGCTGACCGGACAGGCGGTGACGGCAACTGCGCTGGTCGGCGCACTGGGCAAGCGTCTGGGCCTGCCCCGCATCGCCAATGCCAATCGCGTCACCCAGCTGCTGGGTGACCTCGGCAGCGGCTTCGCCGGACTGGAATTTGACATCGAGGGTGCAGAGCACCTCCAGCAGCGGCGCCCGGCGATTTTCGTGTTCAATCACCAGAGCATGCTGGACGCCATGGTCCTGGCGCACCTGCTGCGACGGGACGTGGTGCCCTTCTGCAAACAGGAAATGGCGGGGATACCGGTGCTCGGCCCGCTACTGCAGCAGGCAAACACGATATTTGTCGATCGCAAGGCGCAGAATCAGTCCGCCGTCCTGCAGGAAGCCCTGACGGTGCTGGAGAGCGGCCGCTCGCTGGTCATTGCGCCGGAGGGCACGCGCAGCACCCTGGGCCACATCCAGCCATTCAAGCACGGGGCGTTTTTCCTCGCGCGCAAGGCCGGGGTACCTATCGTGCCGATCGTGCTGCACAACGTGAAGGACGCGCTGCCCAAGGGTGGATTCCTGATCCGCCCGGCAACCATACGGATCAGCGTGCTGCCGCCGGTGGAACCTGGCGCCATGGGCAGTGTGCGGGATACCTGTAGCCGCCTGGAAGCCCGCTACAGCGGCCTGCTGGGACAGTCGGCGGTCGCCGCGCTGCCCCGCCAGGCCACAGCCGTCGCCTGAGACGGGGCTGCCCGGCGGGAGCAGCCTGCACCGCTCTCAGCCCTGCTGGCTGCTGATCCAGGCGTCCATGCGCCGCTCCAGCGCGTCAAGCGGGATCGCCCCTGCACCCAGCAAATGGTCGTGGAAGGCGCGAATGTCGAAACGTTCGCCCAGGGACGACTCCGCGCGCGCTCGCAGCTCCAGAATCTTCAGCTGGCCGATCTTGTAGGCCAGGGCCTGGCCCGGCCAACCGATGTAGCGGTCGATCTCGTTCACTATATCCGTTTCAGTCTTCGCGGCGTTGGCCCTGAAGTATGCGATCGCCTGCTCGCGACTCCAGCCAAAATAATGGATCCCGGTGTCGACCACCAGGCGCACCGCGCGCCACATATCGTAGGTCAGCTGGCCGTAGCGTGAATAGGGGTCCGTATACAGGCCCATGTCGTACCCCAGGCGCTCGGAGTACAGCCCCCAGCCCTCGACAAAGGCCGTTTCGCCCCCCGTGCTGCGAAACATCGGCAGGCCTTCCAGCTCCTGCGCCAGGGCGATCTGCAGATGATGGCCGGGAACCGCCTCGTGCACACTGAGCACCTCCATCTCGTACTTCGGCCGCACCTCGGGCCGATGCAGGTTGACGTAGTAATACCCTGCGCGGGTACCGTTGGCCGCGGGCCTGTTGTAGTAGGCCGTGGTGGTATCCGGCGCGATGCTGTCGGCAATCGGGCGCACGCCGTAGGGCATACGCGGCAATTTCCCAAACAGCTTGACCAGCTCCGGATCCAGCCGCTTGGACACCGCCAGATAGCCTTCAAACAGTGCTTCCGGAGTATCGTAGTAAAACTGCGGGTCAGTGCGCAGGAAATCGTTGAAGGCCTGCAGATCACCGGCAAAGCCAACACTGTCCTTGACCGCCTCCATCTCCGCCAGCAGGCGGGCCACCTCGGCCTTGCCGACTTCGTGGATGGCCTCGGGTGTCATGTCGGTGGTGGTGAAATGGCGGGCGAGATGGCGGTACAGTTCGTCACCGCCGGGCAGGCTGCCAATACCCGGCTGGTCACGGCAGGCCGGCAGGTAGGCGTCACTGAGAAAATCGCGAAACTCCGCCAGTGCCGGGTTGACCCGGACGCGGATCACCTGCGCGGCGCTGCGCCGCAGCTCCGCCACCTGGGCGGTCGACAGCTCTGGCGGGGCCTTGTGGAAAGGTTTATAGAACGGACTGTCCTCGGGATCCCCCGCCAGCAAACGGTCGATCTGGGCAGGCACGCGCTCCATGACGATACGGGCCTGGGTCCGCTGCGCCAGCATGCCCTCCTCCAGCAGCTCACGGTACTGCATCAGCAGGTCTGGCAGCGCCTGCAGGCGCACCAGCCAGGCGCGGTAGTCCTGCTCGCGGACAAAATCGATCTGCTCGGCCAGCGTGTGCAGGTGCTGGGGGCCGGATCGCATATTGACCGGCATCAAATGCAGGCCCAGCGCGTGGGCGTCGCGCTCGCCCTGCAACTGCCGCACCAGCATGGCGTGGCTGAGCTGGTCCTGGGTCGACAGCGCGGCGACGTCCAGCGCGGACAGCTCGGCGAGGAACTCTCCCCGGCGGACATCGCGCGCGATGTGGGCAGCGAGACTCATGTCCTCCCAGCGGTCATTGGCACTGCTGTCGCCAAGCCGGGTCCGTACCTGGGGGTTCTGTTGCAGATGCCATTGCCAGTGGGCATCGACAATACGCTGGAAATTGTCCGCGGGCGCGGCGCCGGCGAGCGAGGCGCCCCACAGTAGCAGGGCGAGGATGAATCGGCTCATGGTGGCCTCCGGTTACCAGAAGACCGCCATGATAACGCGATTCTACAGGCGTTGCCGGCCCTCAGGCCTGGGGCAGGACCAGGTACTTCTCGCCGGTTGCGCGGCGATTGTAGGCAGCGATGGCCTCCAGGCTCAGGGCCTCGGCCAGGGATACCTTGCTGGTGTAGTGGCTGGCGAAGGTGGTCTTGATCTCCGCCGCGACCCGCGCCCGCATTGCGCCCGCCTTCTGCATCCCGACCTTCTGCAGGAACAGCGGCAGCAGCCAGCCGCCGATGTTCCAGGAGAAGCCGAAGTTGCGGCTCAGCACCGTCGGCCCCAGGTCGAGGGCACCGTAGATGTAGAGCTGCTTGAAGGTGTTGGAGCCGTAGCGGTTGTACTCGGTCATCTTGCGGGCGGCTATCGCCTCCATACTGCTGAGGATGGTGCTCCCCAGCTTGCCGCCGCCAATCGCGTCGAAGGCCAGCGTGGCATCGGTGGCGTCCAGCGCCGCGAGCAGCTGTTGCTGGAAGTCTGCAGCCTCGGAATTGACCACGTACTTCGCGTCCTGTGACCGCAACAGCGCCTCCTGTTCTTCCTTGCGCACGATATTGACCAGCGGGATGCCATCGGCGATACAGAGCCGGTTGAGCATCTGCCCGAGGTTGGAAGCCGCCGCCGTATGCACCAGCGCACCGTGCTGCTCCAGGTGCAAGGTCTCCACCATACCCAGTGCCGTCATCGGGTTCACGAAGCAGGAGGCCCCCTCCTCGGCACTGGTGTCGTCATTGAGCACCAGGCAAGCCTGAGCGCTGACACAGCGGTACTGGCCGAACATCTCACCGCCAAACACGCCCACAGTCTTGCCCAGCAGGGCCTGGGCGGCTGCGGAGCTGCCGGCCTCGATCACCCGGCCCGCGCCCTCGTTGCCTGCGGGCAGGGCCTGGTCAACCCGCGCCTGGACAATTGCCATGGCCCGGGCGGGAATGTCTGCGGTCACCACCGGGCGTTCCGGGGTACCACTCACCCGCGCTGTGCTCATGTCGGCGGGGCCGAACAGCAGCGCCAGATCAGAGGGATTGATCGGCGCCGCCTCAACCTGCACCAGTACCTCGTCCGGTCCGGGCTTTGGAACAGGGGTGTCCTCGAGCCACAGGGTCAGGGTGTTGTCTGCATTGACCCGCGTGCGCAACTGCAATCCGCTGTCTGCCATGATGGTTTCCTCTCTCAGTGTACTGGCAAGGGGATGCCACTATAGCGGATACTAGCTGCCTGCGCCGCCCCCGATTACCGCGCCAGTACAGAACCGGAAACCAGTTGATGAACACACTGCAGGAACTGACCCGCATCGTGCAGGCCGCTGCCCAGGCGGACCAGACCGAAGATCAGGTCAAGCTCATTGTGGAGGCCATCCACCGCGCCATCCGCGTGGACGTGTGCAGCCTGTATATCGCCGCGGCCGATGGCACCATGGCACTGGTAGCCAGCCGTGGCCTGGACCCGCAAGCTGTTGGCTACAGCCGCCTGGCACCGGGCCGTGGCCTGGTCGGCCGTGTGGCCCAGAGCCGGCACCCCATCAATGTCGCCGACGCCGCTTCCCACCCGGATTTCTGCTATCTCGCGGAAACCCGGGAAGACGAGTTCCGCAGTTTTTGCGGCGTGCCGGTAGTGCGCGCGGGTGCGGTCATCGGTGTGCTGGTGGTGCAGTCCCGGGAGGGACGGGTGATGTCCGCCGACGAACAGGCCTTCCTGGTCACCCTCTCGACGCAGCTGGCCCTGGTGTTGCCGCCGGAACCGCTGGCCGCGCATACGCCGGCCAATACCCTGCGCCGCGTGCGCGGGGTCAAGGGCGCTCCGGGCACCGGCATAGGCAGCGCCTGGCTGTGTGAAACCGTGGACCTGTACGCGGTTCCCGATCGCCCCTGCGAAGATCCCGCGGCGACCATTGACGAATGGCACCGGCTGCTGGCCAAGGTCAGCGCCGATATGGACAAGGAGCGCGAGGCTCTGGGGGAGCAACTCTCCGACGGCGTCGGGGCCGTATTTACCGCCTACCAGATGCTGCTCAACGATCCCGGTCTGCGCACCGGCGTGGAGCAGGCGATCGCCCAGGGCCAGTGGCTGCCGGGCGCCCTGCGCCAGGTCGTGCACCACTACGCCGAGGTCTTTCTGGCGATGGAGGATCCCTACCTGCGCGCGCGCAACGAGGACCTGCACCACCTCGGAAACAAGCTTTACCAGAGCTGGAGCGGCGCACCCGAAAACACCCCCGCCGACGACCACGGCCCCCTGGTGCTGATCGGTGCCAAGGTCAGCGTCTCCGATATCGCGGCCTGCGACCCGCAGCGACTGGCAGGCATCGTGTGTTACGAGGGTTCCAGCCTGTCCCACACGGCGGTGCTGGCCAATGCCCTGGGCGTTCCGGCAGTGATGGGAACCGGCAAGCTGAAAGGCATCGACAACGGCAGCCCACTGATTGTCGACGGCAATACCGGCCAGGTCATTCTCTTCCCCAGTCCCTCGGTACGGCTGGAATTCGAACGCCTGCAACGCGCAGAACAGGCCCTGAAAGGCGAGCTGGCGGGGCTGCGCGACCAGCCCGCCACGACCACCGACGGCGAACGCGTGCGCCTGCTGGCCAACACCGGGCTACTGGCGGACATCTCGCCCGGGTTGGCCAACGGCGCCGAGGGTATCGGCCTGTACCGTACGGAAATGCCGTTCATGGTCAGCGAGTCTTTCCCGTCGGAGGACGAGCAGTTGCATATCTACCGCCAGGTGCTGGCGGCGTACCGCGGCCGCCCGGTGTACATGCGCATCCTCGACATCGGCGGCGACAAGCCCCTGCCCTACTTTCCCATCCACGAGGAAAACCCGGCCCTGGGCTGGCGCGGCATCCGCTTCTGCCTGGACAACAGCTCGCTGCTGATGACGCAGGTAAGGGCCATGCTGCGGGCCGCCGCGGATGGCGATGAACTGCACATCCTGCTGCCCATGGTCAGCAATACCGGCGAGATCAACGCATTTCACAGCGTGCTGCAGGATGCCCTGCAGCAGTTGCAGGAGGAAGGCATCGCGGTGCGCCGGCCGCAGGTGGGCATCATGGTGGAAGTGCCGGCGGCGATCTCCCTGCTTCCGGCCTGGGCGCCAAAACTGGACTTTGTCTCCATCGGTTCCAACGACCTGAGCCAGTACCTGCTGGCCCTGGACCGCAACAACCCCCGGGTCGCCGGCGCCTACGACCACATCCATCCGGCGGTGCTGCAGGAAATCGCCCGTATCACGGCGACCGCGAGAGACGCACAACTACCGCTGAGCCTGTGCGGCGAGATGGCTTCAGACCCCGCAGCGGTGGTTTTTTTGCTCGGTATCGGCATTCGCAAACTCAGCATGAGCGCATCCAAGTTGCCGCGCATCAAATGGCTGCTGCGCTCCATGGCGGCCTCGGATGCCGCCGACCTCGCCCAGCAGGCCCTCACCCTGGACAACAGTGCAGACATCCGTCACCTGCTGGAGGGCGCTTTGCACCAGCGCGGTCTCGGCCGCCTGCTCGGCAGCGAGTGATATACTCGCGCGATCACCTTTGCCAACTGGATTGCAGCATGACCGCACTGGACAAGGACAACCAGCCCCTGCAGGGCGAACGCCTGCAGCGCCATATTGAGCGCGCCCTCGCGGTAACGGACATTCCCCGCAATCGGGATGTGGAGATCGCCTGGCAGCTGGTGCAGCGGCTGTTCCGGCCCGTGGTCCAGGGCGTGGACAACATTCCCCCTGAGCCCTGCCTGTTTGTTGGCAACCACAGCCTGTTTGCCCTGGACGGCCTGGTCGTCGCCACCGTCATGCAGCAGCAATATGGCCGCTTCCTGCGGCCGCTGGGCGACAAGTTCCTGTTTACCCACCCCAGGCTGGAAAAAGCGCTGCTGGCCCGCGGGGCGGTCATGGGGCATCCCGCCGTCTGCAGCGCCCTGATGGCCGACGGCCGCGACCTGCTGGTCTTTCCCGGGGGCGCCCACGAGGCGGTCAAGCCCAACCGCCAGCGCTACCAATTGCAGTGGAAGAAGCGCTACGGTTTCATTCGCATGGCCGCGGAGCACGGCTATACCATTGTGCCCTTCGGTATTGTCGGCCCGGACGAGTTCTACAGCCACCTGATCGAAAGCGAGGACCTGCCCGACTCACTGCCGGGGCGCCTGCTGCGCCGGTTCGGCCTGCTTACCGACGATACCCGCCCCGACGCCCTGCCGCCGCTGCCGCTGGGAGCGCTGGGCACCCTGCTGCCCAAGCCCCAGCGCTGCTACCTGGGATTCGGTCAGCCAGTGCGCATGGCCCGGGTCGGCAAGCGCCCGCCGGGCAAGGTACAACAGCAAAAGATCCGCGCACAGCTTGCCGGGGAAATCGAGGAGCAGCTGCGGCAGCTGTTGCTGTTGCGGGAGCAGCAGCGCCGGGAAGACAGTTTGTTGCGCCGCATCCTCACGCTGTGAGGAACAGGCCCGGGAGGACCTATTCCGCCATCACCCGGGCCAGCCGCGAGGGCTTGCGCCAGGTGTGACCCAGCAGGCGACGCAGGTAGATGACAGCCAAAATCAGCAGCATGGCGACAAAGCCCCACCAGCTCGCCAGCGGCCCCACCCCCAGCGGCTTGATCATGATGTACTGGCTGACCAGCATCAGCACGTGCAGGCTCATCGAGGTGTTCATCAGCCAACGGGTATCCCCCGCGCCCCGCAGCACCCCGCTACAGATCAGGATGACCGCGTCCGCCAGCACATAGGTGGCCATACCCAGCATCATGCGGCTGCCCAACTGGGCGATCTCGCTAAAATCCTGCTCCGGCGTAGAGAACACCATGATCAGTTCCAGCCGGAACACGATGAAAAACACCGCCAGCACCAGCGAGTAGCCCAGCGCAATCACAAAGCCCGCGGCAATCACCTGGTTGGTGCGGCTCATGTCGCCGGCGCCCACATAGCGGCCGATCAGGCTGGTGACCGCGATATTGAGACCAATCAGCGGAACATAGTTCAGCATGTCCCAGTTGAAGACGATGGCCATGGCCGCGCCCTGTGCCACGCCGTAGGACTGGAACAGCAGCAAAAAGAAGTTGAAGGTCGCCGCGCCGACAAAGGTCTCGAAGCCCGAAGGCAGGCCCAGCCGCACATAGCGGCGCAGGATACCGCCGTCGTAGCCAAAGGAATCCCGCACCCGGAATAGCTCGCGATGAAAGCGGTTGAAGTAGAACAGCGCGTAGATCCCGATGCTGAAGCCGGTGGCGATCACCGTGCCCAGCGCCGCACCGCGAATACCCAGTTCCGGGAATCCGAACTTGCCAAAGATCAGCACCCAGCTCAGGGGTATGTTCAGCAGCACGCCCAGGGTATCGGTGATCATGACCACCCGGGTGCGGCCGATACCACAGAAATAGGCCGCCGCGCAGGCTTTCACCAGGGTGAAAAAGCCGCCGGCCATCATCACGTAGTAGTACTGCCGCTCCAGCACCACCTGCTCGGGCGGGTGCCCCATCACCGCAAACAGCCCGCCCATCAGCCACGCGATCACCAGCAGCAGGGGCTGGCAGGCCAGGGCCATCAGGACACCCTGGGTCAGCACCCGCGGGCACTTTTCCATCTTGCCGGAGCCGTAGTACTGGGCCACCAGCGCCGTGGCATAGGACATGACTCCCAGGAACAGGGAAAGGCTGACAAAGAAGGTCACGCCGCCGCCGAGGGCCGAGGCAATGTGCAGGGCGTCGATTCGCGACAGGAACAGGCGATCGGTGAACACCATCAGGGCGAACGCGCTCTGTGACACCACCATCGGCAGTGCCAGACGAAACAGCTCGCGCGTTTGCCCGGTGCTGAGCATCACCCTCTCCACAAATGTGCACCAATAACCGCCGTCGCCCCAAACGACGGTAGGGGCGAAATCGGCGGGGCGGAAAAATCAGGCGCGCATTATAGGCCGAAGCGGTTAAAACGCCAGTGCGGGCGGTCCGGGCTGAGACAAAATGCAGGAACCCTGCGATGAATGCCCCGTGGCTGGGTTGCCAGGGGGCAGCATGTCAACGCCTGGCGATCCCCAGCTCAGCGAGTGTCGCCGCCATATCCTGGGCGGCGGTGGCGGGCTGCACCGAGGTGTCAATCTTCACAATCGTGCCGTCGATACCGATGTAGAAAGTATGGCGTTTGGCGAAGCCCATGCCCGCCAACACGCCGTAGGCCTCGGCAACGGTCTTGTCCGGGTCGCTGAGCAGGGGGAAGTCGGCCCCGGTCTCCTCAGCGAAGCGCTTGTTTTCAGCCAGAGGGTCCACGCTCGCCATGAAATAAGTGACGTCGTAGCCGCGGATCAGGTGACCGTTCTCCGCCAGGGACTTGCACTCAACGGTGCAGCCGGAGGTGAAGGCGCGGGGATACCAGGCCAGCACCACCGCCTGCTTGCCGCGAAAATCCGCGAGCGAGTAGGTTTTACCGTCACTGGCGGCGAGGGTGAACTCCGGGGCTGCATCACCCACCTTGAGTTCGGCCGCGATGGCGGGCAGCGCCAGCGCGAGGGACAGCAACAGGGTCAGGGATCGAATCATTGACATGGACAACTCCGGAATTCAGCTGGCGCCCGGTTCACTGCCGGGCGGGTACATAGTAAGGTACGTCGCTTCTGCCGCCTGGATCACTTTCGGCCACATAATCGCCACACCACCCCCGCAGTGTAACCGATGGATATTGCCATGACGCCAATCCTCCGCTCCTGTTTGCTGCTGCTGCTGTGCAGCGGGTCTCTTGTCGCCCCGAGCCCGCCCTCCGCCGCAAGTCCCGGCCAGGCCGGCTGGGACGTCAACCGCCCGGACTTCTCGGCAAGCCCGGTCAGCGCCGAAGTCGACGTCAGCGAGGGAACCTGGATGAGCCTGGACGTGGCGCCCGACGGCCGTCACCTGGTGTTCGATCTGCTCGGCGACATCTATGAGCTGCCCCTTGGCGGCGGCACCGCGCGGCCCCTGACCTCCGGCCACGCCTGGGACATGCAGCCCCGCTACAGTCCCGACGGCAGCCGGGTCGCCTTCACCTCGGACCGCGCAGGGGGCGACAATATCTGGACCCTGGAACGCGCCAGCGGCGAGCTGCGACAGATCACCTTCGAGATCTTCCGCTTGCTCAACAACCCCGTCTGGAGCCCGGACGGGCAGTATCTCGCAGCGCGCAAGCACTTCACCACGTCGCGCTCCCTGGGCACGGGGGAAATCTGGCTCTACCACGCCGCCGGCAGCGGGGACAACAGCGGCCAGCTGGTGGTGCCCCGGCCCAGCCCGGCCTTCCAGAAGGAACAGGGCGAGCCCGCTTTCAGCCCCGACGGCAAGAGCCTGTACTTCTCCCTGAATACCACCCCCGGCGACACCTTCATCTACCACCAGGACAGCAATACCGAGCTGTTCCAGATTCGCCGGGTAGACCTCGCCAGCGGCGACGTCGACACCGTGGCCGGGGGACCCGGCGGCGCCGTGCGCGCCACCCCCTCCCCCGACGGCAAACAGCTCGCCTACGTCAAGCGGGTGCGGGCCGAGTCGCGGCTGTTCGTGATGGACCTGGACTCCGGCAGCGAGCGCATGCTGTTCGACGCCCTGGACCTGGACATGCAGGAGACCTGGGCAGTACACGGACTCTACCCCAATATGGCCTGGACCCCGGACAGCCGCGATCTCGTGTTCTGGGCCCAGGGCAGGATCTGGCGATCGCCGCCGACGGGGAGACCCTGGCCCTGCGCAAGCTGCCCGCCAGCAGCCTGCTGAGCCCCGAGTGGGCGGTCAACCCCGGCCTCTACCTGCTGGACCGCCGGGGTGGCGGGATGAGCTTTGTCAGCCCCCGGGGAAGCAACCCGCATTTCGGTCCCGACGGCCGCATCTATGCCCAGGAGCGCGCGGACCGCGCCAGCGGTCGCGGCAGCAGTACCGCCAGCACCACGCTGATTGCCATGAGCCGCAGCGGCCACGATGTGCGCGAGGTCGCCAGCGCCGAACTCGCCACCAGCATCCGCCTGGCCCCGGATGGCCGCCATATTGCCTTCGAGGACGGCCAGCAGATCTATCTGGCTGCCGCCACCCCGACCGGCAAGTCGCTGCAGCTGGACGCGGCGAAGCCGGCTTTCCCCACGGTGCGCCTGAGCAAGGTGGGCGGCGCCTACCTGAACTGGAATGCCGACGGCAGCGCCGTGAGCTGGAGCACCGGATCCGAACTGAAGACCGTGACCGTGGCCGCGGCCATGACCCCAGGCTTCGAGCCCGGCGCGGCGGGCGTCGACCTGTCGATGATCGTGGACGCCGACACCCCGAATACGCGCCTGGCCCTGACCAACGCCCGCATCGTGACCATGAACGCGGCGCGCGAAGTCATCGAGGGCGGCACCCTGCTGCTGGAGGGTAACCGCATCCGCGCCCTGGGCAGCAGCGATCTCGCCATTCCCGAGGGCTTCCGTCCGGTCGATATGACCGGCAAGACCCTGCTCCCGGGCTTGGTCGATATCCACGCTCATGGTCCCTATGGCAGCAACGACATCATCCCCCAGCAGAACTGGGACCTGCTCGCGCACCTGGCGCTGGGGGTGACCACGGTACACAACCCGGCCAGCACCGCCCACCTGGTGTTTGCCGCAGCGGAGTACGCCCGGGCCGGCAGGATCCTGGGGCCGCGCATCTTCTCTACCGCGGAGACCATCTACGGGGCCAGATCCACCAACCTGCACCCGGTGGAAACCTTCGAGGACGCCCTGGCTCACGTCCGCCGGCTCAAGGCCCAGGGTGCGGTAACAGTGAAGAACTACAACCAGCCGCGCCGGGACCAGCGGCAGATGGTCATCGAAGCGGCGCGACAGGAGGGCCTGATGCCGGTGGCCGAAGGCGGCGCCCTGTATCACATGGACATGAACCTGATCGGCGACGGGATTACCGACATTGAGCACAACGTGCCGGTGCTGACCCTGTACGACGACGTCATCCAGTACTGGCGCCAGAGCCAGGCCGGCTACACCCCGACCCTGGTGGTGACTTTCGGCGGGCTGACTTCCGAGGACTACTACTACCAGGACACCGAGGTCTGGAAGCACCCGCTGCTGGCCAACTTTGTTCCGCCCACGGTGCTGCAGCCGCGCTCGGTCCGCCGCCCCATGGCCCCCGACGCGGACTACCGCGACGACGATGCCGCGGCAGCGGCGAAATCCCTGCTGGAGCAGGGTATCCTGGTCAACACCGGCGGCCACGGCCAGCGCGGATATCCGTCACTCGGACCAGATCAGCCACATTGTACTGAACGGGCGCGTGTACCAGGCGGAGTCCCTCAGCGAGGTGTTCACCGGAGAGCGCGTTCTGCAGCCCTTCTGGTGGCAGGGTCGGCCGGAAGCGGAGATTCGCTGAAGCCCGCGCTGTGGCTTGCCCGCCGCCACCACGGTGCCGGGGTCAGGGCGGCAGGCAATCGCACCAACTACAAGGTGGAGCGTCCCAGCAGCCCGGTGAGGCGTCGCAGCAGCCACTTCGGCGTCGCCCGGGCCGCCAGCGTCGTCGCCAGATTGAGCGTACCCGGGACGACGATGGCCTGCCCCTTCAGGCAGGCCCGCCAGGCCTCCTCAGCGACGTCCTGGACATCGGAGACCAGCATCGACGGCAGGTTCTGGAGCGCACTGGAGCCCGCCTGGGCCCGGGCCACCATGTCGGTCGCGGTGATGCCCGGGCAGAGGGTGGTCAGGGTCACGCCGGTGCCGCGCAGCTCCTCCCCCAGCGCTTCGGACAGGGACAGCACATAGGCCTTGGTGGCCGCGTAGGTCGCCAGGCTGGGAATGGGCTGGAACGCGGCAATCGATGCGACATTCAGCACCCGCCCGCTACCGCGCGCCGCCATGGGAGGCACAAAGTGGGCCAGCAGGTCGGTGAAGCCCGCCACGTTGAGCTGCACCATGGCCTGGTGGTCTGCCGCTGTCATCGCGGTGAACGCCCCGTGCTGCAGCACCCCCGCGTTGTTCACCAGTATATCCACCGCCACGCCCTGCCGCTGCAGCGCTTGCGACAGCTTGCGGGCGCTGCCGCTGGCGGCCATATCCAGCGGCAGCACGGTGACGTCAATGGCGTGGCTCTCGCGCAGGGCCTGGGCCAGCGCTTCGAGCTTGTCCCGGCTGCGGGCGACCAGCACCAGGTCGTAATCCTCCGCCGCAATCAGCCAGGCCAGGGTCTCACCTATGCCCGAGGAAGCGCCGGTAATCAGGGCCGTCCTGCGCACCCGGGCACTGGCGGAGCCGGCAGAGGGACGGGACTTGCGGGGCTTGCGCTTCGCGCCCTGCGGACTGTTCTGGTTGTCGGGGCTCATGTCGCTGTCCTCCAGGGTGGTTTCAGGTATCCCGTTGCCGGCATTGCTCTTCGATCAGCGCCGCCAGCTGCTGCCGCCGCTCGGTCAGCTTCCTGCCCTTGCGCAGGTCGGCGAACACGCGGCCGAAGCGCCGGCGCTGGCTGTCGTCCAGCTCCGCGAGCAGCTGGCCGCGCAGGTTCAGGGTACTGCGATCCGCGTGCGTACGGCTGCACAGCAGATGATGATGCAACAGCGCCCGCCCCAGCACCACGAAGGGAAAGTTGAGATTGCGGGCGGGACCGTAGTGCAACGCCTTGCCGCCCGTCGGCATGCCCCGGACCCGGATCTCGCCAATATCATTGGCGTAGCGCAGTGCCGCGAGACCACTCCCGGCGGCGCCCAGCGCGCCGGACACCAGGGTCCCCAGACCACCCAGCAGCCCCCCGGTGGCACCGTCGATCACCAGGCCAGTGCCGCCCCCCACCACGGCACCCACCGAGCCTGCGACTGTCACCAGGGAGCGGCGATCCAGCCCCCACAGATACCAGTCATCGACATTGAACAGCTCCGACTCTTCCAGCGCCAGCCCCTCCTCCGTACGCGTCAGGCTGGTCCAGGAAAACACCTCCTCCACCTGGCGTCGGCACTGCCGCTCGCGCTCCGCGAGGTGGTGCTGATAACGCTTGAACAGCAGCGCCTGCACCGGCTCCACCGGCAGGCCCCGCGGCACCTTTTGCGAGGTTTCCCAGGTGATTGCCTCGGCCAGCAGGTCGGCAATCAGCAGGCTGGCGGCCCGGTGCTGGCCCGCGCGCTCGTCGCGCAGCACTGCCACCGCCCGGGACAGCGCATCGCGCCAGCTTGGGTCCAGGTGCCCGAACAGCTCCAGCAGTTCCAGCTGTTTGGTCAACTCCGCGCGCTGGGCATCGAACTGGCGCACGGTGCGAAAGTATTGGCCCAGTCCCGCGCTCCATTCAGCGGCGAAGTCATCGCTGTCGATGGGATTGATCAGCGCCAGGCTGGGCCGGCCGGTCCAGCGCAGGATCTCCATCTCCGCTTCATAATCGGCGCTGAAGGGCACGGAACCATCCACCACGTAGATGATGCCGGCGCCGTTGACGATGGGCTGCAGCAACTCGCACTCATCGTGGAAGCGCGGGTCCGCGCGGTGTAGCTGCACGAACTGGCGCACGGCAGCGGGCCGGGAGGCCGCATCGGCGCTGTTCGCCTGCAGCCAGTCCAGTACCGCGCGGGCGCGCTGGATACCGGGGGTATCCACCAGGACATAGAGCGTCTCCTGGTCCACGCGCATGGGAAATTCCCGGGCGTCGCGGGTGGAGCCGGCGCGGGAGTCAATGAACACCGAGTCGTCCCGGGCCAGGGTGGCGACGATGCTGGACTTGCCTTTGTTGGGGCGCCCGACCACCGCGAAGGTCGGGGCTGCCTTCAGCGGGGCTGCCATCAGCGGGGCTGCCATCAGCGCTGCACCCGGTTCAGCAGTTGCACGTCGACACTGGCAAAGGGCAGCGAACGCACGAAGCTCCGCCAGTCCTCGACCTTGCGGTGGGGAATCGCCTTGCCGGGCAGCGGCGCCAGCAGGACAGTACAGCGCGGCACCCCGGCCAGGGGCTCCAGCAGGTCCCGCAGTTCCGCCAGCGGGGGCTCCCAGGCCTTCACCACCAGCAACAGGCGCTCGCTGGACGCCGCCGGCAGCGCCTGCAGCCGGGCCAGATCAGCTGGCAACCCCGCGGTCCCGACAACCAGCACCTGTGCCGGCGCCAGCGCGTGCAACTCCTCGAAGTCCGCGGGGCCACCCGGACCCAGAGCCCCGCCGTAATCCACCAGCAGCAGTTTGTCATCCGTCACCGCAATTCCCAGCGGCGCAGGGTCCGCCCGGGCCACCGCCGCCGCGCTGGCCTCCGGCGTGGCGCGCGTACTTACCAGCGGTGCCTGCATCCTCGCCAGCACCTGCTCCGCCCCGGGATAGTGGAGGAAACTGCGCAGTAGCAGACGACGGTAAAACAGGCGCGACAGGACCCACAGCAGAAGCCGGGGCAGCAAGGCATAGACCAGCAGGCACCCCCACAGGAATGCCCACCAGCCACGCATGCTTTCAATCGCGCTGCGATCAATGGTTGCCGTTGCCGGGTGGAAACGGCTGCTCGCCACCACCTCGGGCGGCACTGTAGCCAGCGGCAACCACCCAGACCACGGCAGCGCCAGAATCTCGGTCAGGCGCTGTACCAGCCCGGTACCCGGGTTGAAGGTGGAGCCCCAGACAAAACTGAACTCGCCCAGGGCTGGCACCAGCAGGAAGGCCAGCGCCGCGCCCACGCTGAACAGGGCGCCCAGTTCCTGCCCGTAGCGCAGGAACAGCATGCGCAGGACCGGCTGCGCCTCCCGCAGGGTGCGCCGGTCCGGCAGGCTGCGCTGCACGATCCAGCGCGCGGGATGCAGCGGCAGCGCCATCGGCACGTGGCCCCTGACCGTGCGCCACATCATCGCCCCCGCCAGCAGGCTGAGTGCGGACTGCAGCAGCACAAACAGCGCCAGGAACAGGAATACATTCACCAGCGCCCGATCACTGCCGAAGAGAAAACCGGCCATGGTGACAAAGCCGGCCAGCAGCGCCAGCAAGCGCACCAGCAGTGCCAGCGATGCGGCGGAAAGGGGATGCTCGACTGTATCCGTGGCGGGGGCATCCGCCGACGCCGACACCGTGTCCAGCCAGTACAGCAGGCGCGGCAGGGGCGCGGTTGCGGCCAGCCCGGACGCCACCGCCCGGTCCCGCTCCCGCAAGACGGACACAGGCTGCTCCCGGTCCTGTTGCAACCGTGTGGCCAGCCGGTAAAGATCCGCCAGGTCGGGCCTGCTGTCGGTCATTGCGTTCTGCTCTATATTCGCGGGCGACATGTCGGTGTACGATACAGGCATTCTGCCGGCATGGGGAGTTACCGCAGCGTGATCACCGCCAGCCACGGCAAGTGGCCCATTCGCTGGGACCTGCTGGTCCGCTATCGCTTTATCGAAACCATTGTGCTCTGGGAGGGGCGCCTCACTACCCGCCATCTCTGCGAGACCTTCGGCATCGGCCGGCAACAGGCGAGCAAGGATATCAACAGCTATATCCGCCAGATCGGCCCCGGCAACCTGGTCTACGACAAGTCCCTCAAGGGCTATACCCCGGCAGCCGGTTTTACGCCCCGTGTCACCCAGGGCGTGGCGGACGAGTACCTGCACCTGATGGCGCGCAACAACGAGCTGTCCAACGTCTTCGAATCGCTGGCCCTGAACGTCGCCAATGTGGAAGTGCTGTCGGTGCCCGTGCGCGATGTCAGACCGGAGGTGCTGCGCCCGATCATGCAGGCTGCGCGGCAACAGAAACGGCTGGAGGTGGACTATGTCTCCATCCAGCACCCGGACCGCGAGGGTCGCATCATAGTCCCGCATACCCTGGTCTATACCGGCCTGCGCTGGCACGTGCGGGCCTGGTGCGAAAAGAACCAGGAGTACCGGGATTTCGTGCTGAGCCGTTTCCGGGACATCCCGGAAATCCTCGATGACTCGGATCGTGGCATCAACGGGGACAGCGAATGGAATACCCAGGTGACGCTCCGCATTGTCCCCGACCCGCGCCTGCGCGAAGACCAGCGCCAGGTGGTGGAAACCGATTACGGCATGCACCAGGGCGCGCTCACCATCACCGTGCGCGGCAAGCTGGTTCCCTACGCGCTCAAGCTCTTGCACATTGACCCCGACACGGCGCAGGATGACCCCATGGCGCAGCAGATCGTGGTGGCAAACCGCGCAGAGCTGGCACCCTGGCTGTTTAACTGAACAATAACCATTCCGCGGGAGCACGCACCATGGGCCATTTCTTCACTCGCATTGCCTGGACCATCATCATTCCATTGCTGCTGGCCGGCAACATCCTGACCCTGACCTGGCGGCCCGCCACTGCCGCTCTCTCCGCGGGGCTTGAGGAAGCCGGTGTCAGTACCGTGTACCTGCAGATGCAGCAGCGACAGCGGGAGCAGGGCCAGGAACTGGCGGCGGCACAGGCTCGCAACAACGAAATCGGCGAGCGAATTCAGGTGACCGGGGCTGCCATCCGTCAGCGCACCGTGCAAAGCGCCAGCGCCAGCGTTGGCTCCCTGCCGGCCGGCGCAGTGCCCTACCTGGGCTGGGCCGTGGTGGTCGGGATTACCGGTTACGAGCTGATGCTGGCCTGCGAAAACCTGCGGGACCTCAACGCTCTGTACTCGGATTTCGGCATCGATGCCGGCGCCAGCGACGAGTCCATGGCGTTTATCTGTGCCCCCGACCTGCGCAGCTTTGCCGAAGCCTATGAGCGCATTCCGGATGCCCTGGCGGAGGAATATGCCGAGTTCCAGGCCTGGGCCGAGGCCACCGAGAAGGCCCTGCCGGCGGCTACCGCAGCTGGAGAATGATCTTGCCGATGTGGCGGCTGCTTTCCATCAGTTCGTGGGCGGCGCTGGCCTCCGCCAGGGGAAAGGTCGCCGCGATCACCGGCTTGAACTTGCCCTGCACCAACAACGGCCAGACATGCTCGCGCAGACCGGCGGCTATTGCCGCCTTGGCGGCACTGGACTGTGGCCTCAGGGTAGAGGCCGTCAGGGTCAGGCGCTTGCGCAGCACCGGCACGAAGTTGACCATCGCCTCGAAGCCCGCCTGGAAGGCAATATTGACGATGCGGCCATCCAGGGCCGCCAGCTGGATGTTGCGGTTGATGTAGTCGCCGCCCACCATGTCCAGAATGACGTCCACCCCGGCGTCCTCGGTCACCCTGGCGAGCACCTCCTGGAAATCCTCTTCCCGATAGTTGACCGCCCAGGATGCGCCGAGCTCGACGCAGGCCTGGCACTTCTCCTCGCTGCCGGCGGTGGCGTAGACCGTGGCCCCCAACGCGCAGGCTATCTGGATTGCGGTTGTGCCGATACCCGAACTGCCACCGTGCACCAGCAGGCTCTCCCCGGGCTGTAAACGACCGCGCTCAAAGACGTTGGTCCAGACCGTGAAGCAGGTTTCAGGCAGTCCCGCGGCGTCCAGCAGGTCCAGTTCCCGCGGCACCGGCAGGCATTGCCCCGCGGGCGCGGTCACGTACTCCGCGTAGCCACCGCCATTGGTGAGCGCGCAGACCCGGTCACCCGTGTTCCACCCCGAGACCCCGGCGCCTACCGCTGCCACCGTTCCCGCCACCTCCAGTCCCGGCAGGTCCGAGGCACCGGGAGGCGGCGGATAGAGGCCCAGCCGCTGGATGACGTCAGGCCGGTTGACCCCGGCCGCCACCACCTCGATCAGGAGTTCCCCGTCCCCGGCCCGGGGTGTCTCGCGCTCGGCCAGTACCAGAACCTCCGGGCCTCCAGGCTGGCTTATCTCAATACACTGCATACCGTCTCTCGCTGGGAAAATGGGGGATAGACTCAGGTGAACTTCTTCATGATATCCACCGGCAGGGGGAACACAATGGTGGAGCTCTTGTCGCCGGCAATTTCCACCAGGGTTTGCAGGTAGCGCAGCTGGATGGCCGACTCCTCGGTGGCGAGTATCTTGGCGGCCTCGGCCAGTTTTTCCGCGGCTTCCGCTTCACCGTTCGCATGAATGACCTTGGCCCGCCGCTCCCGCTCAGCCTCGGCCTGCTTGGCGATTGCACGCACCATGGATTCGTTCAGGTCCACATGCTTGATCTCCACGTTGGCGACTTTCACCCCCCAGGCCTCAGTCTGCTTGTCGAGAATCGCCTGGATATCGTCGTTCAGACGATCGCGCTCCGCCAGCATGTCGTCGAGTTCGTGCTGGCCCAGCACTGAGCGCAATGTGGTCTGGGACAGCTGGCTGGTCGCCTCCAGGTAGTTCTCCACCTGAATGATGGCCCGCTCGGGATCCACCACACGGAAATAGATGACCGCGTTGACCTGTACCGAGACATTGTCCCGGGAAATCACATCCTGGGTCGGCACATCCATTACCAGAGTGCGCAGGTCCACCCGCACCATCTGCTGCAGGATGGGGATGATCACGATCAGACCGGGGCCCTTGACCCGGTAGAAGCGCCCGAGCATGAAAATGACACCGCGCTCGTACTCGCGCAGCACCCGGAACATGGACAGCAGCAAGGCGATGACCAGCACCAGGATGACACCACCGAACGTTTGCATCTCAAACATTGTCGCTACTCCTCAGCGGTTGCTACCGCCTGCTTGTGTACCACGACGGTAAGGCCGTCGATCGCCCCCACCGTGACCTTGTCGTTGACCGCCAGCGGCGCGTCACTGCGGGCGTGCCAGATCTCGCCGTCCAGCCAGACCCAGGCCTCCTCGCCCTGCACCCGGCTGACTGTCGCGGTGGTGCCGAGCAGGTGCTCAACGCCGGAAACCACCGGCTCCCGGCGCCCACGCAGGATCATGCCCAGGGCAAACACCAGCAGCCCGGCGCTGAACACGGTCACCGCGACAATCATCGGCAGGGCCAGCTGGAATGCCGGCAGGGTGGTATCCATCAGCATCACCGAGCCGGTGACGAAGGCGGCCACGCCACCCAGGCCCAGCACCCCAAAACTGGGGGCAAAGGCCTCCGCCACCATCAGGCCAATGCCGAGCAGGATAAGGCCCATCCCGGCGTAGCTGATTGGCAGCATCTGCAGCGCGTACATGGCAATCAGCAGACTCATGGCACCGACGATCCCGGGAAGGCCGACGCCGGGGTTGTAGAACTCGATCACCAGGCCATAAATACCCACCAGCAACAGCACATAGGCGATATTGGGATTGGTGATCACCGAGAGAAATTCGCTGCGCCAGTCCGGTGACTGCTGGATCACGGGCACCCCCGCTGTGCGCAGTGCAACTGTCGCCTCGCCCACGCTGACCTCACGCCCGTCCAGCTGCGCGAGCAATGCCTCTGTGCTGTCCGCCAAAAGGTCAACCACACCTGCCTCCAGGGCGTCCTGGGCTGACAGACTCACTCCCTCGCGCACCGCCTGTTCCGCCCAGTCCCCGTTGCGCCCGCGGAGCTGCGCAAGGCTGCGAATGTAAGCCACCGCGTCATTGACGATCTTGCGCTCCATGGCACTGCCCTTGCCGGACTCCGGCGGAGCGGCCCCATCCTGCGGTTCGTCCGAACCGGGCAACTGCGGCAGGCCGGGGCTACCACCGATCTGCACCGGGGTAGCCGCACCGAGGTTGGTGCCTGGCGCCATGGCGGCCAGGTGGCTGGCGTACAGCAGATAGGTACCAGCGCTGGCCGCGCGGGCGCCGCTGGGAGCGACATAGGCAATCACCGGGACAGGTGAAGCCAGGATCGCCTTGATCATGTCGCGCATGGCCGTATCCAGGCCACCGGGGGTGTCGATGCGCAGCACCAGGGCACTGGCGTCCGCCTCCGCGGCCTTGTCCAGGGAGCGCAGCAGATGATCGGCGCTGGCGGGACCAATCGCGCCGTCGACGTCGACCACCCACACCGCCGATCGCGCAGGCCAGGCCAGCGCCAGCAACAGCAGCACCAAGCCGTACCGTAGTCCCCGCATTACCCTGTGGTTCCCGACATCCATGCCAGCAGTATAGTGCAGTTGTCCACCGCTTGCGGGGCGATCAGCCTGATTGACCGCCGTTAGCCCGCGCTTCCCGCACAATGCGCAGCTGCCCATCGAGGTGCACATCCCGCTGCGGGAAGGAGATCACCACGCCGTGCTCCTGAAACAACGCGTCAATGCGAAAGCGCAGGTCGCTGCGGATCATCCTGAGACCGCGCTCCGCTGTCGAATGTATCCAGAGATTGAGTTCAAACTCCAGCGAGCTATCGCCAAAATTGTCGAACAGCACCAGCTTGGCGGGGGTCTCCAGCACATCCGGGTGTTCGTTGGCGGCCTGGTACAACAGTTTCTCGACCAGGCGAACGTCAGAGCCGTAGGCGACCCCGACGCGGATGGATGTGCGCACCAGATCGTCTTCCAGGGTCCAGTTGGTGACCGTCGTTTCCAGCAGCTGGCTGTTGGGAATCAGCAGGTGTACGCCGTCCACCCGGCGGATGCGGGTGGAGCGGGTATTGATTGACTCGACGGTACCTCGCACGTCCCCCAGTTCCAGGAAATCACCGATCTTGATCGGCCGCTCCCACATCAGGATCCAGCCGCTGATAAAGTTGTTGATGATGTTCTGGGCGCCGAAACCGAAGCCGATCGCCACCGCCCCGGAGACAAAGGCAAATGCGGCCAGCGGCACGCTCAACAGATCGAGCGTGGATATCGCCACAATCACCATGCCCAGGATCAGCCAGGCCCGCGACACCAGCTGAATGACGTTGACATCGACGCCGCGCTTGGTCAGCCGGCTCCGCAAAAAGCTGCCCGACCACATGACCACCATCACCCCGACCACCACGAACGCGAGCACGGTGAGAATCTGCGCCAGGCTTATACTGACGTCCCCGAAAACGATTAGAGGCACCTGCAGGATTCGGTTAAGCTGTTCCATGGACATATTCCCCGGGGGAGATAGCAGCGGATGATGAAGACCAGATTACTCTCGGCGCAGGGCCAGTACCAGTACGGCGATGAGGGCCTGATAGAGCAGTGGCGCGATCAGGGCGGTAGCATACTATGGCTGGATATTGAGGGGGAACTCACGGCGGATATTCAGAACCTGCTGCTGTCGCTGAAGTGTGACCCGCTGGCCATCAGTGATTGTTCGCGGGTGCGCCATCCCCCCAAGGTCGAGGAGTTCGATCACGATACTTTCATCCTGTTTCGCGGCATGAGCGGGATGGACGAGGACTTGAACCTGCAGCCCATGCCGGTCGGAATGTGGGTGAGCGAACGGCTGCTGATCACCGCGCACCCCGGGCATGCAGTCAGCGTGCAGCATTTTTGGGACCAGGAGGAGCAGCAGCGGCTCCTGAAGACACCCAACATCCTGGCCATGCGCATCCTGCACTATGTCGGCGGCCGCTATCTCGACAAGCTCATGGAGTTCGAGGATACCCTTGCTGGGCTGGAGGACGCGCTCCTCGCCGACGAGACCGATACGGTGATGAGGGAGCTGGTAGTCTACCGCTCAAGACTGCGTAAGCTGCACCGCATATTCAGCTACCACCGGGCACTGGCGGAGCAGATCCTGCACGGGGGCACTATCCACCTGGGCTCCGGCAAGGACAAGACACACCACGTTCGCAGGGACCTTTTCGACCGCTGCGAGCGGCTGCACAGCCTGTGCCACATGTACTATGAGATCTGCGGCGACCTGGTGGAGAGCCACATTTCCATCACCTCTCACCACCTGAACAACACCATCAAGATCCTGACCATCATTACCGCGGTGTTCATCCCGCTCAGCTTCATTGCCGGCCTGTACGGCATGAATTTCCAGCACATGCCGGAGCTGGGGTGGCACTACGGTTACTTTACTGTGCTGGGCGTCATGCTCACCCTGGCAGTTGGCATGCTGGCCCTGTTCCGGAAAATCCGCTGGCTGTAGCGGAGACGCACCGGGGCTTCCCCCGCGGGTCCAGAGGGTCTATTGTTGCAGTGAATACACAATAACAGGGCCAGAAGAGAATGCGTGCAATCAGCCTTGCCGATGCCGGCTTCCTGATGATGGAGAAGCGCGAGACCCCCATGCATGTGGGGGGATTGCACCTGTTCAATTTCCCCAGGGGTGTAAACCAGAGGCAGTTTTTGCAGGACGCGCTGGAGGTACTGCGGATCCAGGAAGAATACCGGCGCCCCTTTGGCGACTATGTCACCACCGGGCGAGCCGGGCCGCTGCGCCTGTACTGGGAGGAAGATGCGGATCTCGACATCGACTACCACGTCCGCCACTCTGCCCTGCCCCAGCCCGGCCGCTACCGGGAGCTGTTCATGCTGGTATCGCGCCTCCACAGCACCCTGCTCGACCGCAGCCGCCCACTGTGGGAAATCCACCTGATAGAGGGCCTGCAAAACAACCAGTTTGCACTGTACAGCAAGATGCACCACGCAGCGGTCGACGGCGCCTCGGCAATGCACATGGTCAACGCCATGTACTCGCGGAGTCCGCAGGCCAGGACGACGCATTCCCCCCTGTCGTTCGCCGCCTATGAGGCCTACAAGAGCAAGCAGCTGGCCGACCAGCAACCGCGGGTGCAGCCCCGGGGCAAAGAGCTGAAGAACGTGATGGATGCCCTGCGCCAGCAGTACGACACAACCGCCAACCTGGTCAGCGCCTTCCGCCAGTTCGGCGGCGCTTTTTTTGGTCGCAGCGGCAATCTGTCAGTTCCCTGGCACCAGGTGCCGCGCACCTCCATCAATACCAGTGTTACCGGCTCCCGCCGTTTTGTCGCCCAGTCCTTCGAATTCGAGCGGGTGCGGGGAGTGTGCAAGGCGACCGGAGCCACAGTCAACGACATCGTGCTGGCGATGTGCTCTGGGGCACTGCGCCGCTATCTGGCAAGCCAGAATGAGCGCCCCGCCCACTCCCTCAAGGCCATGGCGCCGGTGTCCCTGCGCGAAGCGTCCGACCTGGATTCGTCCAACGCCGTGGGCTTCATAACCGCCGACCTGGCAACCGATGTGGCGGACCCGGAACAGCGTCTGCGCAAGATCCAGGCCTCCATGACCGCAGGCAAGGACCTGCTCAGGGGCATGACCGGCCGCGAGGCCAGCCTGTTCATGCAGGTGACCCAGGTGCCCGCCCTGCTCAGCTCGATCCTCGGGCTGGCGGGGCAATTCCCCGCCTTCAGCACGGTGATTTCCAATGTTCCAGGGCCCCGGGAGCAGCTGTACTGGAACGGGGCAAGCCTGGAGGGCATGTACCCGGCGTCGATCGTTTTCGATGGCTTCGCCATGAATATCACCCTGGTCAGTTACCGCAAGCAGCTGGATTTCGGCATCGTTGCCTGCCGCCGCTCGGTACCCCAGGTACAGCGCATCATCGACTACCTGGAGGAAGCCCTGCAGGAGCTTGAGGAACTGGCGGGGCTGCGCAGCGTCGCAACGACCGCGACTGGCAGGCGTCGCAAAGCCGCTGCCACTGCCCCCGCAAAAGTCGCGCGCACCAGCAGTGGCAAGCGGACTGTCGGCAAGAAAACCGCGGCGAAGGCCGGGACCAGGACCGGGGCAAAAGCCGCCAGGAGAGCCGCCACGAAGGTCCGCAGCACAGGGAAAAAAACCGCCCCTGCCGTCAAACCGAAGCTGGCAACCAGGAAACCCAAACAGGGATAGCAAACACGCGATGACAGATACCATTCTCATCGGCGGCAACGCCGCCGGCCAGGTCGGCCTCATTCCTCGCTACGCCAACCGCCACGGCCTGATCGCCGGCGCGACGGGGACTGGCAAGACAGTCACCCTGCAATGCCTGGCGGAGGGCTTCTCCGACCTCGGCGTGCCGGTTTTCATGGCCGATGTAAAAGGCGACATTTCCGGCATCAGCCAGGCTGGCAAACCACATCCCAAGATCGACGAGCGGGTGCAGTTCATCGGGATGGAGAACTACCAGCAGCGCGGCTACCCGGTCGCCTTCTGGGACCTGTTTGGCAAACTCGGCACACCAGTGCGCACCACCGTCACCGAAATGGGTCCGCAGCTGCTGTCGCGCCTGCTGGACCTGAACGACACCCAGGAAGGTGTCATGACCGTGGTGTTTGAATTTGCCGACAGCGAGGGCCTGCTGTTGGTGGACCTGGCGGACCTGCGTACCACGCTCGAATACCTCGGAGAACACAGTGCCGAACTGGGCCCGGGCTTTGGCGTCGCCAAGGCGTCGGTAAACGCCATCCTCAGGCGCCTGCTGATGCTGGAGCGCGAGGGCGGCCGGGTGTTTTTCGGTGAGCCCTCGCTGGAATTGAAAGACTTCATGCAGACTACCCGCGATGGCCGCGGCGTGATCAATCTGCTGGCGGCGGACACCCTGATCCAGAATCCGCGGGTCTATTCCACATTCCTGCTGTGGCTGTTGTCGGAGCTGTTCGAGGAGCTGCCGGAGCTGGGGGACCCCGAGCAGCCGGTGCTGGTGTTCTTCTTTGACGAGGCCCACCTGCTGTTTCGCGATGTGCCCAAAGCGCTGCTGGAAAAAATCGAGCAGGTTGTGCGCCTGATTCGCTCCAAGGGGGTCGGTGTCTATTTCATCAGCCAGAGCCCGAGTGACATACCCGATGCGGTGCTGGCCCAGCTCGGCAACCGGATCCAGCACGCCCTGCGCGCCTACACGCCGAAGGAGCAGAAGGCGGTGCGCGTGGCGGCGCAGTCATTCCGCAAAAACCCCGAGCTGGATACCGAAACCGCCATTACCGAACTGGGCGTGGGCGAGGCGCTGGTTTCCACCCTGCAGGCCAAGGGCATTCCCGCCCCGGTGCAACGGGTGCTGGTGCGACCGCCCGGTTCCCGCATGGGACCGGCAACCGCGGCAGAGCGCGGTGCAATTCTCGCCCACGACCCCAACCAGCGCCTGTACAAGGATGCGGTCGATCCCCAATCGGCTCACGAGATCCTGCTCGAGCGCACGGCCGCGCGCCAGGCCGCAAAGGAGGAGGAAGCACTGGCCACGCGCGCCGGCAGCGGGAAAAAGCGCAGCAGCAGCCGCCAGAGTACCAGCGAAGCCTTCGTCAAGAGCATGGTGCGCAGCCTGGGCTCGGCAGCCGGCAGCAGCCTGGGCCGGAAACTGTTTCGCGGCCTGCTGGGATCGCTGCTGAAGTAGCGTTAAACCAACAGCACCGCGGCGCCGGTGAACTTGCCCAGGCGCAGGTCCGCCAGCGCCTGGTTGGCATCCTCAAGCGCGTAGGTCGTCACTTCCGTGTGTACCGGAATGGCGGCCGCCAGCGCCAGGAACTCTTCCCCATCCGCCCGGGTCAGGTTGGCGACGGAGGTCAGGCTGCGCTCCTGCCAGAGCAGGCTGTAGGGGAAGGACGGGATGTCACTCATGTGAATCCCGCCGCTCACGACAGTGCCTCCGCGATCGACCTGTTCCAGCGCCGTCACCATCAATTCACCCGCGGGCGCAAATACCAGCGCGACGTCCAGGACCTCGGGCGGTGCGGTGCTGCTGTCACCGGCCCACACCGCGCCCAGTCGCAGCGCCAGCGCCTGGGCCTCGCTGTCACCCTCGCGGGTGAAAGCGTACACCTGCTGCCCGTGGTGCACGGCAACCTGGGTGATGATATGGGCGGCAGCGCCAAAGCCGTAAATGCCGATCCGTTGCGGACGACTGCCACCCGCCAGCCGCCAGGTGCGATAGCCGATGAGTCCCGCGCAGAGCAGCGGCGCCAGGGCCAGATCCGGTGCCGCCTGCGGCAGGGGGAAACAGAACCGGGCGTCCGCGCGCACGTACTCCGCATAGCCTCCGTCCAGGGTGTAGCCGGTGAATCGCGCTTCGGGACACAGGTTTTCCTGGCCGCGCTGGCAGTAGCGACAGCTGCCGTCGGTAAAACCCAGCCACGGCACCCCCACCCTGTCACCGCGCTGGAAACTGCTCGCACCGCCAGCCACAGCCACCACCTCCCCCACAATCTGGTGGCCGGGAATCACCGGCAACAGAGGATCGGGCAGTTCACCATCAACCAGGTGCAGATCGGTACGGCAGACCCCACAGGCCCGTACCCGCAGCAGGACCTGCCCCGCATCCTCCAGTACCGGTAATGGCAGGTCTCGCAGGACCAGCGCCGAGCCGGGTCGTTCGAGCACCATGGCGCGCATGGTGTCGGGCAGCTTGTCTGCGGCTATCGTCACGCTGTACTCCTCCTGCTTCGCGAGCTGGTCCCTGGCGTCAATCCAGGCCGGGAGTGGTCATGGTACGACCGAACTCCTGGCCTTCGCCACTGTCAAAAAATCCACAGACCCCGCATGCGCGTATTACCCCCACCTCCCGAGGAGACAATTTTGATGACCGGACGCACGCTGACATCAGTGCTTTCCACCCTGGCAATCACACTCTGGGTCGCTGCAGCGTTCAGCCCGGCGCAGGCCGACTCACGCTATGCACCCTCCACGCCGGGGCTGGCCGTGGCGACCTTTGCCGGCGGCTGTTTCTGGTGTGTGGAGCAGGGTTTCGAGAAAATACCGGGAGTGGTAGAGGCCGTCTCCGGCTATAGCGGTGGCAGCGAAAACAACCCGACCTACAAGCAGGTGTCCGCCGGTCGTACCGGGCACACCGAAGCCGTGCAGGTGTACTACGACCCGCGGCAAATCACCTACGAGGGCCTGGTGGAGGGATTCTGGCGCTTCATGGACCCGACCGACAGCCAGGGGCAGTTTGTCGACCGCGGCCGCCAGTACCGGCCGGCGATTTTCTACCACAATGAGCAGCAGAAGGAGGTCGCCGAAGCGTCCAAAGCGGCTCTCTCCGCCTCTGGCCGTTATGACAAACCCGTGGTCATCGAGATCACCGCCCTGAGCTCTTTCCATGACGCGGAGGACTACCACCAGGACTACTACAAGAAAAACCCGCTGCGCTACAAGGTCTACACGTTCAATTCAGGCCGCTACCAGTTTATCGACAGCGTCTGGGGCGAAGACCGCAACATCGATTTTGCCCACTTTACACCGGAGAACAGCGCCATGAACACGCCCGGTTCCAGCGCGGACGCGGCGGGCAAGGGGTTTGATCCCGCCACCTTCCGGCGTCCCGACGACGCCACGCTGAAACAGCGCTTGAGCGCAGAACAGTTCAAGGTCGCCCGCCGGGACGGCACCGAGCGCCCCTTCAACAACCCCTACTGGGACGAAGAACGCGACGGCATCTACGTCGACATTGTCTCCGGAGAGCCGCTGTTTTCCTCCCGCGACAAATTCGATTCCGGCACCGGCTGGCCCAGCTTCACCCGCCCCATCGACAAGGCCATGGTGGTGGAGAAAACCGACCGCAAGTTTTTCATGACACGCACGGAGATACGCAGCCGCCACGCGGATTCCCACCTCGGCCATGTCTTTAACGACGGCCCCGCACCCACCGGGCTGCGCTATTGCATGAACTCGGCAGCCATGCGGTTTATCCCGCTGGAGGACATGGAGGCAGCGGGCTACGGTGACTACCTCGACGCGGTGGCCGCCAGCCGCTGAACGGGGGGCAATTGCGGCGACTGTCCCGGCCATTGCCGCAGCAGGCGAGAAACAGCGCGTAAACAAAAGGCTGATTTGTTACAGTGCCGCTTTGACTCCTGACGCGGCGGACTCCCGGAATGTGGTTCCATACCAGCTGTGATCTCTCCTTCGAGATCCTCGAACCCACGCCTTTCATGCTGATGCTGAGGCCCCGTCGCGGCCCCCAGCAGTGGGTCGCCCGGGAGGAGTACCACATCAGCCCCAGTGTGCCGGTCTCGGAATTCACCGACGGCTACGGCAACTATTGCCAGCGCCTGATCGCCCCGCCGGGCGAGTTCAGTATCCACACCGCGGCCGATGTCATGACCCAGGACAAAATCGATGTCGCTCCCGGCGCTCCCTGCGTGCTGGTCCAGGACCTGCCGGACTCCGTGCTCAGCTTCATCCTGCCCAGCCGCTACTGCGAATCCGATCGCTTCTACAACATGGCCAGCGAGATCACCGCGGGACAGCTGCTGGGCTACGACCAGGTCGCCGCAATCGAGGACTGGCTGCGGCGCACGATTCGCTATCTGCCGGGCAGCAGCGAGTACCCGGAATCCGCGGTCGAAGTCAACCTGCGCCAGTCGGGCGTCTGTCGCGACCTGTCTCATCTGGGCATTGCCCTGTGCCGCAGCCTCAGCATTCCCGCGCGCATGGTGGTGGGTTATCTGTACAACCTGGAGCCGATGGATATGCACGCCTGGTTTGAGGCCTATATCGATGGCCGCTGGTACACCTTCGATGCCACCCAGGCCAAGCGCGAACAGGGTTATATTGTGGTGGGTTACGGACGCGACGCCACCGACGTCGCCATCTTCAACCAGTTCGGCGCGCCGGTGACCCAGACCGTGCACGACATTCGTATCGAGCGCAGCAAAGGGTTGCGGCGATGAACCGCATCGATACCATTCTCGAGTACTGGTTTGGCGACAGCGACGACGATGCTGTCGTCGCCCAACGGCAGGGCAAGTTGTGGTGGAGTAAGAGCGAGGCAACCGACAGCGACATTCGCGCCCGGTTCGAGCCTGAAGTCATTGCGGCCGGGGCGGGTGAACTGGACCACTGGCGCAGCTCCGCCCGGGGCTGGCTGGCGCTGATCATCCTCTGTGACCAGTTCCCGCGCAATATCTACCGCGGCACTCCCCGGGCCTTTGCTTTTGACCCCGTGGCCCGCACCCTGTGCCTGGACGGCCTCGAGCGCGGCCTGGACCTGCAACTGCGGCCCATCCAGCGCCTGTTCTGCTACCTGCCGCTGGAGCACTCCGAGAACCCGGGCCACCAGGATCGGGCTGTCGCCCTGCTGCAACAGTTGGCGGCCGGGGTGCCGGAGAAGCAGCGGGACACCTTCGGGCGCTTTGCCGACTTTGCCGTCCGCCACCAGGTCGTCATTGCCCGCTTTGGCCGCTTCCCGCACCGCAATGAGATTCTCGGCCGCACGTCCAGTGCCGAGGAGACTGAATTCCTGCAACAGCCCGGCTCCTCCTTCTGAGCGCCGGACCCGGTGTCAGAACTCATACTCCAGTACCGCGCGAAAGCTGTAATCCGCGGTGGTCTGATCCAGGCCCCAGACAACGCCGGCCTCCCAGCGCAAGGCCCGCCGCGGCCCGATGCGGGCCATCCCCAGCAGGACCGGACCCAGAGCCCGGGTGTCCTCCCCGAGGTACAGCTCCAGAGCGGGCTCCAGTGCGGGCGAGTGTCGGTAGCGCGCCTGCAGCGCGACCGTGGTCTCCAGCTCATCGGCGATATCGTCGCCCCACTCATAGCCAAGGCCAAGGTTGGCGGTAGCGCTGAAGCGCCCCAGTTCGCGCTCCAGCAACAGGGTGGTTGAGTACTCCCAGATGTCGTCGTCGCGCGACCGCTCAAGTTCAAACAGCAGGGCGTAATCCAGCAGGTACTCCCCCTGCTCCGACATCTGCCACAATACTTCCGCTTCCCAGGCCTGCAGCTGCAGGCTGCGCTCCTCGCTGGCCTCGCCGATCAGGTAGACCTCCGCAAAAACATATTCCGCCACGGCCCGCCCCAGGCCCAGCTTGTGGGTCTCATGCCGCGCCTCACCGCTAACCGGGTCGTCGCGCTGCTGTACCGCGCGCCACTCCAACTCCCACTCGAGCTGCTCGACATAGGGATGATAGATCTTGTCGACAACGCTGCCATCGGCATTTACCGGCAACGGCAAGAACCACAGCAGGCAATACCATGCGCCAGCCAGTGCCGCTCTAGACAGTTGTTTCACTGGATATTCTCCATTTACGACCGACCGCTGCGGCGGCAGCAGCCAGCACCAGGCTGGCGCCGTACAGGGCGACCTGCAGCGCACCCGGGGTCGCCTCATAGCCCAGCACCGCGTACAACAATTCGCCGATAAAGGACTGCTCGCTGACCAGTCCCGAGCTGTCCCACAGCGGTACTTGCTGGGGTAGCCAGTCGACCTGCTCCAACAGCATCGTGCCCTGCATCACCATACCCGCGCCAATCAGGCCCAGCGCCACCAGACAGACACGACGCGAAGCGACGGGAGCCAGGGCCGTCAACCCGGCGTAAACCAGAACACCGGCACTCAGTCCTATGCCGGCGCCCAGGGCGCTGCCTGCCCACACTGCCCGGGCCTGGCCGCTGGCCGCGCTGAAGGCCTGCACATAGATCTGGATCTCGGCACATTCACGAACAATGGCGAAAGTCACCGCGAGCCCCATCAATGCCCCCAGCAGCCGCCGGTGGCCGGACTGCGGAAACCCGGTGCACAGGCACAGAATGGGCGGGACCAGGAGAAAAACGGCACCCTGCAGGCTGGCGTTGATGACTTCCTGACCGGCGCCATCCAGCGCTTCAGTCAGGGTGCCCAGTGCCCGGGAATAGATCATCACGCTGATCACCGACAACGGCAAGGCGCACCATAGCCAGTGCCTGCGCAGGCGCACACTATGTGCCAGCGCGAGCAAAACGCTGACCAGCACCGCGGCTTCGAGCACCTCTCGCAGCACGAGAATGACGGAGTTAAGCAACATGTCGCGACCTCATTCGACCACCACGCGTCCCTGGGCGGTGCGCGGGTTGAATTCGCCGAAAAACGGGTACACCCCCGGCGCCAGCGGGCCAATGAAAATGTTGGCCTTGCGACCGCCCATGATCACCTTCTCCCGGTTCAGCTCGTAGCTCTCGAATTCTTCCGGCGTCGGGTCGCGGTTGTACACCACCAGTTTTATCTTGGTGTTGGCGGGAATACGGATTTCCTCGGGCTGGAACAGGTGATCGCGGATTTCCAGCTCGAATATGGGCGTCTTTGCCAGAGCCGGCAGGCAGACCACGGCGAGGGCCAGCAGCAGCGCCAGGTATCCGGGGCTACGCATCGGCACCGACCCCGCCGACGAACGTCACGGTGACTGCCAGCCCACTGCCCAGGGGGCTGGCACCCAGGCTGATGCGCGCGCCGTGCAGCTGCACGATGTGCTGGACAATCGCCAGGCCCAGCCCGGCCCCGGGGACACCGTCCTGCAGCCGTTCTGCCGCCCGGTAGAACCGCTCGAACACGTGTTCGCGCTCGGCTTCCGGTATTCCCGCTCCACTGTCAGCCACCTCAAGCACCACCCTGCCCCCGCGCCGGCCGGCGAAGACCGCGATCTCGCCGTCGGCGGGCGTGTACTTGCGGGCATTGTCCAGCAGGTTGCGCAACAGGATCTCCAGCATCGCCTCGTCACCCTGCATCAGCACCGCCCCACCTGTCAGCGACAGGGACTGCCCGCGAGCCTCGAATTCGGGCCAGCAGTCCGCTGTCACCCGCCGGGCCAGTGCGTGTAGGTCCACGCTGTGGAAGTTGGCCTTGATCAGCTCGGGCTGGGTACGGGCCAGATCCAGCAACTGTTCCACCAGGTGCTGCATGCGATCCACGCCCGCGTTGGCGTGAGCCAGGGCGCTGCTGTCCGGCCCGATTTCCCCCTCCAGGTTGTGCAGGTGAATCTTCAGCGCGCTGATGGGTGTGCGCAATTCGTGGGCGGCGTGGGAAGCGAAATGCTTCTCCCGCTGCAGCGCGGCCGCCAGGCGCAGTAGCAGGCCGTTGGTGGATTCGATCACCTGGCGCAGCTCTGCCGGGGGTTGCGCATACTGCAGCGGCGCGAGATCGTCACTGGCCTTGCGATTGATCTGCCGGCTCAAATCCCGCAGCGGCGCCAGACCCCAGCCCACTACCACCCAGATCAGCAGCGCCGCGAGCGGCAGCCACAGCAGCAGTGGCGTGACCGATTCAAGAACCACACTTTCAGCCAGCAGGTGGCGCACGTCGGCGCGCTCGGCAACCATGCTCCAGCGCTGCTCGCCGCTGGCGACGGTGAGAGTTCGCCAGCGGTAGCCGGCAAAATTGACATAACGGTAGCCGGCAATGAACGGGGTCAGGGGGCTGGTCGGGGCGCTGGTAGAGCGCAGCAGCAGCTCCGCCCCATCCCAGATCTGGAACACAAAACCGTCGGCGCCGTTGACGCTGCCGGGCTCAGCACTGTAGCCGGGACCCACACTGGTGAGGATGTCGCTGGCATAGCGCAGCTGGGCATCGAGCAGTTCCTCGGCCTTTTCCATGCTGGCGCGGTAGCCGTTGAGAGCCGCCAGGAACGATACCAGGGTGAACGCGGCCACCAGCATCACGACCAGTGAGGTACGAATGGACTTCATCGTCGCGGCACGGTGTAGCCTATTCCCCGCACGGTCTTGATGAACTCCTCCGGCAGTTTTTTCCGCAGGTGGTGAATATGCACTTCCAGGGCGTTGCTGCTCACCTCCTCACCCCAGCTGTAGAGCCTGCTCTCCAGTGCCTCCCGGGTAAGTACCTTGCCGGTACTCTCCATCAGCGCCTTCAGCAGCATGTACTCCCGCCGCGGCAGCTCCAGCGGCGTCTGAGCCACGGCAACCGAGTGGGCAGCGGTATCCAGTTCGACGCTGCCAACATGGAGCCGACTGGTGGAGGCGGTGGCTGACAGACGCCGCTCGATCACCCGCAGACGGGCGGCCAGTTCCTTCATGTCAAAGGGCTTGGCCAGGTAGTCGTCGGCGCCACGGTCGAGGCCTTTTACCTTGTCCTCGGCGCCGTCGCGGGCTGTGAGCAGCAGCACCGGCAGACTGCGATTGCTTTCGCGCAGCTGGGACAACACCTGCAAACCGTCCATGTCCGGCAGGCCCAGATCCAGCACCACCATGTCCGGCGGCTCCGCGCGCACCGCGGCCAGTGCCTGCCTGCCCGAGCCCACATGATTGACGGCAAAACCCTCCCGGCTCAGGGCCGCCTGCAGGCCCGCCGCGAGAGAACTGTCATCTTCGACCAGCAGAATACGCATGGCCCGAGTTTACTCGCGCCTGCTGGCGGCCGCCAGCGCGTGGCGCCGGACCACCGGCAGCTGGCGCAGCAGTGCGCGATCGACCAGGCCCGGCAAGATGCTGTTGAGCTTGATGAAGAAACGCTCCGGCCAGCCGACAGCGCGCACCCCACGGTTCGTGGCCAACAGGGACATGAGTTCCCTGGCGACCCGCTCGGGCGGGTCCATGGCGGTCCCCAGCTCACGGTTCATTGCCTGCACCTCCGAGCTGTTCATAGCGGTGTCCGTCGCCCGCGGGGCCAGGTACTGGACCCTGACGCCGCTGTCCGCCAGCTCGCGTCGGAGGGCCTCGGTGAATCCACGGAGGCCGAACTTGCTGGCACCGTAGCTGGTATACCCCGGAAAACCGATGCTGCCAAATGCGGAGCCCACATTCACGATCGTGCCGCCGCGGGTTTTGAGAACCGGGAGCAGGTCGCGCACCAGCAGCATGGGCAGCAGCAGGTTCAGCTCCAGCGTCTGGCGCAGCTCGGCTTCGCTGTGGCTGGCCAACAGCCCGAAGTGACTGACACCGGCATTGTTGACCAGGCCGTCGATTGCCGTACCGGCCGCAGTGACCAGGGCGGCACGGCCCTCGGCGGTGGCGAGGTCCGCTGCCAGTATCTCGTGCCCGGTCCCGGGCAGGCGGCCGCGCAGGACCTGCAGGGCGTCTTCACTGCGTGACACCAGTAACAGCCGGGCGCCGGCGCCCGCCAACGCACTCGCGAAGGCCTGGCCAATGCCTCCAGCGGCCCCGGTGAGAACAATCCGCTTGCCCGCAAGGTCCACCAGCACCGCCTAGGCCGCCAGCTGCAGTGCCTGTTCGGCACGAACACTGCGGTAGACATCCGCATACAGGTGATAGAACTGGCGCGCGCAGTGCAGAATCTGGCGCTGGTCCTCCGGACATTCGATACGGTTCATCAGCTTCTCGAAAAACTGTACATGCTCGATATCCAGTGCCCCGTGCGAGCGCAGGTAGCTAAACGCCTGCCGCGGCAGCCCGGTAGCAGAGGCGATGGCTTCGGCTGCGCTGTCCGCCACCGTGATCGAGGTGCCTTCCAGCACATGCACCATGCCGAAAAATCCCACTGGATTGACCCGATCGATGATGTGGTAGGCGTAGGCCACCATCAGCTCGGTTTCCCGGTTGGGGCTACTGCTCCGCGCCCTGTCCGCATCGTAGCCACAGGCGGCGATGTCGTTGAGAATCCATTCCTGGTGCCCGAGCTCCTCCTCGATATACTCCGCCAGCGCGGTGCGCAGCCACTCCTTGTCTCCGGGCATGCGGGCGCCGGCTGCCATCAGCAGCGGCACCGTGTGCCTGACGTGGTGATAGGCCTGCACCAGAAACGCCACATAGCGCTCGCGATCGACCCGCCCGGCGAGCGCGTCCTGTACCAGACTGGTACCGAGCAGGGCCTCGCGTTCGGTCCGGGTGCTGTCCTGCAATTGCCGAAAGAAACCTGTGGCTGGGGTATTCATACGACTTGAGACTCCTTCAGGGGGGAATAACACTGCGCCACGTCGGCCGCGAAGTGCGCCGCGATTTGCGCGCGACGGGGACGCCCGTTCGCGGTGAGTAAATCATCGCTCGCCAGCGGCTGTGCAAGCCGGATCCAGTCGCCCACCCGGGCGTAGTCCGGCAGCTGTTCGTTGGCGGCGGCGATGGTCGCTGCGATTTCCGCGTCACTGCAGCCGGCATCTGCCGGGTATACCAGGGCGACGCACCAGGGGCGGTCGTCTCCCAGCACCACGGCCTGTCGCAGAACGCCGTCCGCCAGCAACTCGCTTTCCACCCACTCCGGGGAAATATTGCGGCCGAAACTGCTGATCAACAGGTGCTTGCGCCGACCGGAGACCGTGAGATAACCATCGGCGTCGACGCTGCCCAGGTCACCGGTGGCGACGGGGCCGGACTGCCAGCTCACCGGGTCACCCAGATACCCCAGAAAACGATTGCCTTCGACCCACAGCTCGCCCTCGCGCTCCGTTACCCGCACATGGGGCAGCACCTGGCCGCTGGTGCCGGGCCGATCCATCCCCGGGGTGTTGAGGCTGACGACCGAGGCGCTCTCGGACAGGCCGTAACCCTCGAACACCGGCAGGCCACCCTCGCGGACCCGCTGCAACAGGGCCGGTGCCACCCGGGCACCGCCCACTGCGCAAAAGCGCAGGCTGGCGGGCGCCCGCCACCCTGCCTGCAGTGCCTGGTCGAAAAGCGCGAGGAACTGCGGTATCAGGATCAGCGTCTGCGGCCGCCAATGTGCGAGGGCCTGCAGCAAGCGCTGCGGATCGATACCGGAGCTGCCGGCAAGCCCGGTTTCCGCCGGTGGCGGCAGTGCAACCTGCCCGCCCGCGAGCAGGGGCATGTAGACACCGGCAATATTCTCCAGCAGCGTGCTCAATGGCAGTAGCGACAGGTGTCGCGGCGCCTGCAGGCCGACGGCACCAACCAGGGCGGTGGCGACGGCCAGACACTGCGCCGTCGACAGGCAGACGCCCTTGGGGGTGCCGGTGGAGCCGGACGTGAACGTGATCTTGGCGGTGCCAGCCGGAACCAGCCCGCCCGCTCTGGCAGGCAGCCGGTCCAACAGCAGTCCGGGGCACCGGGGCAGCGCACTGGCGGGGCCGGCGGGCAACCCCAGCAGGTCGCGCAGGCGGATATCGCTGGCGACCGCATCTACCCCCGCCGCCCGCAAAATGTATTCGCGTTGGGTGGAACTGAAGAACGTGGGCACCGGCACCAGGCAGATGCCACGGCTCTGGGCGGCGAGATCCAGGCGCACCCAGTCGGGGGAATTGTCGGCGAAAAGGGCCAGGCGCTGGATATCCAGGGTGGCCAGGTGGGCGCCGAGTATGGCGATGTCGTCCACCAGCTGGGCAGCCGTTGTGCAGGTGACACCATCGGTGAGCACGGTGTCCCCCGGGCTTTGCCGCGCGCGCCGCTCCAGTGCCAGCAGCACCGAGTTCATGCGCAGTGCTCGCGGATTGCGCTGGCCAGAACGGCGATGGCGGACTGGTACTGGTGCAGGGTCGCCGCCGGGGCCGGCTGCGCCAGCACTTGCCGCCGGGTCAGCGCCATATCCCCCACCATGACCCTGGGGTCACCTTCGTAATAGCGGCCCCAGCTGGCCGCCGCAGGGCCCAGGCGTTCCGGCCTGGCCGGAGCGACGGTGAGTGGGGTAAATCCCGTGCGACGAATGGAGAGCCGCACGGCGCGGTTGGCGGCAAAAATCAGGTAGCGAATGCCCGCGTCGTGGATGGCGGCGGTAACCAGCAGGTACAGCAGGGCTCCCTGGCCCGGGTGTGAAGCAGCGAGGTTACCCAGCTCCATCAGCTTGCCGGGCGAGCAGCGTCCACCGTGCAGGGCATCCACCTCCTCCAGCGCCGGGCGGTCCAGGTATTGTTCGCAAAACAGGGGGCCGTGGTTGGCGCTGCGCAGGCCGAGAGCGGCCGAGAAATGCTCCCCTTGCTGCAGGCTGCAGAGCAGGGGCAGGAAACCCAGCACGCGCGCGTCCCAGGCTGCCTGGAATACCGATGCGATGTACTGCTCCAGCCGTTCGCGCCGCGGATGCGATTCCGGGCAGGCATCGACCAGGGGCAGCCCGGCGCTGGCCACCAGCTGGGGAAGCGGACCGGGGGCTTCGGTCCGGCTCTGGATCTCGATCGTCGCGGGTTTCACCATCGTGCCTCGGGCGGCTGTTGATGGTGCTGACTCTAACGACCCATTCTTAGAGAAACCTTAAGTCACCCGCCGGTGATCAGCCCGCGGCGCCCAGCCCCCTGCGCAGGCGACCGAGGCCAGAGACCAGAACCATAACCACAGCCCCCGCTACAACCCCGAACGCCGCCGCCAGCAAGGTCGGGGCGAGCAGGTCCAGCACCGGGCCCAGCACAGGCAGCTTGGCGCCGCCTGCTGACAGGGCCTGGATCGCGGCGTCGACCGGCGCCAGGCCGTGGACGAGGATGCCCCCACCTACCATGAACATCGCCAGGGTACCGACCACCGCCAGCGTTTTCATCAGCCGCGGCGCAAACAGCAACAGGCCGCGACCCAGGGCCCGTCGGCCCGCGGCGGCAGCACCATCGCCCTCGTCTTCCGCCAGGTGCAGGCCCATGTCATCCAGCTTTACGATCACCGCGACCAGGCCGTAGACACCCACGGTAATCAGCAGGGCAATGCCGGCAACGACCGCAATCTTGGTGCCCAGGGCGGCATCGACCACGGTCCCCAGGGTGATGACAATGATTTCCGCGGACAGGATAAAGTCGGTGCGCACCGCGCCCCGTATCTTGCGCTGCTCCACCTTCACCAGATCCACCGCCGGATCGGCCAGTTGCGCCCGCAGTTTGACCCGGTGTGCGGCCTTGGCTTCGCCGGAGTCCAGCACGCTGTGGGCCACCTTCTCGAAACCCTCGTAGCACAGGAACAGCCCGCCGAGCATGAGAACCGGGGGAATGAGCACGGGGGCAAACACGGACACCAGCAGCGCCGTCGGCACCAGGATCAGCTTGTTCCTGAAGGACCCCTTGGCCACCGCCCAGACCACCGCCAGCTCACGGTCGGCGCGGACCCCGGTGACCTGCTCCGCATTGACCGCCAAGTCGTCACCGAGCACCCCGGCGGTCTTGCGCAATGCGACTTTGCTCATTGCGGCCACGTCATCGAGGATGGTGGCGATATCGTCGAGCAGGACTAGGAGGCTGGTACCGGCCATGGTGATAAGACTCGTGTGGTGGCGTTGAGGCAGTGTAGAGCAGCGGGCGCTACAGTGACAGCGCCGCCGCTCAGTGGCGCTTGCGCCGACGCTGGGGCTTCTTGCCGGTGACCGGGGTCCTGGGATAGCGCGGCAACTTGCCGGTGGCCAGGTAGCGGTGAATCGATTCCTGGGACCGGATCATGGGCGCCTTCCGCGGCCGGGGGACGAACGCGTTGACCTGGTGCTGGTCGATGATGCGGGCCTTGACGTTGTCATACCACTGCTGGTCGAGAATATCCTGCAGGGTTTTCTGCGCCGCCGGGTCCCGCACCGGGCACAGCACCTCTACCCGGTAATCCAGGTTGCGCGTCATCAGGTCGGCAGAGCCGATCAGGTAGCGCGGGTTGCCTCGATTGTAGAAAACATAGGCGCGCGGGTGTTCGAGATAGCGATCGACAATGCTGATGGCCTCGATATTCTCCGAGATGCCCTTCACCCCGGGCAGCAGCGAGCACATGCCCCGAATAATGAGCTTGATATGCACCCCGGCGTCCGATGCCTCGTACAGCTTCATGACCAGCTGGTTGTCGACCAGGTTGTTGCACTTGAGCGTGATCTCGGCGCGATAACCTGCCCGGGCGTTGGCAATCTCCTGCTCAACCAGGTGCATGAGACCCGGGCGGGTGCTGTGGGGAGACACCAGCAGGGTGCGGTAGCGCGGGCGCTTGTAGGTGTACTGCAGGAAGTCGAACACATCGTAGATATCGCGGCCGATGTTCTGGTCGTAGGTCAACAGGGTAAAGTCGGTGTAGACCCGCGCCGTCTTCTCGTTGAAATTGCCGGTCCCGATATGGCTGTAGAAACGTATCTGCCCTTCTTCCCGGCGCTCGATCAGCAGCAGCTTGCTGTGTACCTTGAGTCCGGGAATCCCGAAAATGACCTGAATCCCGCTCTCGGTCAGGCGCTGCGCCCAGCTGATGTTGGCAGCCTCGTCGAAGCGGGCCGCCAACTCCACCACCGCCAGCACGCGCTTGCCATTCTGCACCGCGTTGACCAGGGCGTCGATAACCCTCGACTGCTTCGCTACGCGATACAGGCAGATCTTGATGGCGGTGACGCTGGGGTCCAGCGCCGCGGTCTTCAGCAGATCGACAATATAGTCAAAGGGGTGGTACGGGTAGTAGAGAAATACATCCTGCTCGCGGATGTTGTCCGCCAGGCTGCCCGGATCGTCCAGGCGCGACAGGCGAATCGGCGGCAGAGGCTGGAATTCCAGGTATTTGGGGCCGACGTTGGGAAAGGACATGAAGTCCTTTGAGTTGTGATAGCGGCCACCCGGAATCAGGCTGTCATATTTGCCAAAGCCAAAGCGGGAGCACAGGTGGTCCAGCAAGCGTTGCGGCATGGCGGCGTCATACACGAAGCGCACTGCCTCCGCCCGCCGCCGCTGCTTGAGGCTGGTCTCCATCTTGTCGATCAGGCTTTCGCTGATGCCGGGGTCGATTTCCAGCTCGGCATCGCGGGAAAACTTGAAACAATAGGCTGCCACCTCGTCGATCTGGAAGACGCCGCGAAACATCTGCGGCAGGCAGGCCCGGATCACGTTATCCAGGGCGATGAAGACCTTGCCCGCCTTGCCCTTGCGCCGGGGAATCTGCACGAAGCGGTCCAGCCGGTCCGTGGGCACCTCGACCACCGCGTAGTTGTAGGCCTCGGCGGTGCGGATATCCAGCGCCAGGTAGATGGACTCGTCGTTCAGCGGCGGAATCGAGTGCCCCTCGCGCAGCAGGATGGGTTCCAGCTCCGGGAGTACCGTGCGGGTAAAAAATGCCTGCACAAAGCTCGCCTGGCCGGGATCCAGCTGGCGTTCGTTGATCATGTAGATCTGCCGCGCCTGCAGGTCGCGAAGGACACCGTTGTAGGTTTTCTCGAACTGCTTCTGCAGTTCCACCACCCGCTTCTGGATTGCCGCCAGCAGGTCCTTGGCCTGGGGTCTCAGACTGGCATCGGACACCGTGATCAGGCGCCGAACTTCCGCCACCCGGACGCGGAAAAACTCGTCCATATTGTTGGAGAAAATCCCCAGGTAGCGGAGGCGCTCGATCACCGGCACCGTGTCGTCGGCGGCTTCCTGCAGCACGCGCGCGTTGAAGGACAGCCAGCTGATCTCCCGGGGGATAAACAGGCTTTCATCCAGGTCAGCCAGGCGCCGCTGCAGGGAGCTGTGTATCTCATTCACTGCGAATTATCTGCCCCACGGCAGCCTCAAATACGAATGTGGCCCAGTCTAACGCGCGCGACCACGGCGTTCATCCGGTTTTGGACGCCCCCCGCATGAAAGTTTTGTGACAGGGCGTCAGGTATAGAACCAGTAGGCCACGACGATTGCGGCAGTGATGCCTGCGGCATCCGCGACCAGCCCGCAACCCAGGGCATGACGGGCATGGCGAATGCCCACCGCGCCGAAATAGACCGCCAGGGTGTAGAAGGTGGTCTCAGTGGAGCCCTGCATGGTCGCCGCCAGACGGCCCTGAAAAGAGTCCACCCCATAGGTCTTCATGGTGTCGATCATCATCGCCCGCGCCCCCGACCCCGACAGGGGCTTCATCAGCGCCGTGGGCATGGCTTCGACCCAGCGCGCGTCGAAGCCCAGGGCGCCGACCCCGGCCCGCAGCAGTTCCAGCACCAGCTCCAGCGCACCGCTGGCGCGGAAAACGCCGATCGCCACCAGCATCGCCAGCAGGTAGGGAATAATGCCGATGGCCGTCTCGAAGCCCTGCTTCGCGCCCTCGATGAAGGTTTCATAGACGTTCACCGCGCGCCGGTGCGCCACCACCAGAAACAGGATGATCAGGCTGATGATCAACAGGTTGCTGAGCAGGCTGGACTGGCGCTGCAGCTCGCTGGCGGTGAGCGTGGAAAACCAGCCCACCAGCGCCAGCAGCAGGGCAAACACGCCTCCCAGGCAACCCAGCACCACCGTGTCGCGAAGGTTGATACGCTGCACCCAGGCGGTCGCCAGCAAGCCCGCGAGGGTGGAACAACTGGTGGCGATCAGGATGGGAATGAACACCGATGCCGGGTCCGGAGCGCCCAACTGTGCCCGGTACAGCAGTACCGTCACCGGAAACAGGGTTACCGAGGAGGTATTCAGCACCAGGAACAGGATCTGGGCGTTGCTGGCCACCGTCGGACTGGAATTCAGGCCCTGCAGGTCTTTCATTGCCTTGATGCCCAGCGGGGTGGCGGCGTTGTCCAGACCGAGCATGTTCGCGGACAGGTTGAGGGTCATGGAGGAAATCGCCGGGTGCCCCCGCGGCACTTCCGGCATCAGACGCACGAACAGCGGCGACAGCAGTCGCGCCAGCCGGTCCACCAGCCCGGACGCCTCACCGATGGCCACCACCCCCAGCCACAGGGCCATTAGGCCGATCAGGCCGATCGCCAGCTGCACCGCCAGGCCCGCCATCTCGAACAGGCCGGCCACCATGCGCTGGAAAACCTCGGCGTCGCCGGCCACCAGCCACTGGAACAGGGCGCTGGCGAAAGCGAGGAGAAAGAAACCCAGCCAGATCCGGTGCAGCATCAGCGCGCCTGACGGGAGAGGAAATCCAGCACCAGTGCCGCGGTCTGGTCCGGGTGTTCCAGTGGAAACAGGTGCCCGCCCGGAATGCTGTGCAGCTCGGCACCGGGTTGCAAGCGGGCCCAGCGGCGCAGGGCGGCGGCCGGGAGAATGTCGGAACTGTCGCCACCAATGCCGAGTGTCGGCAGCCTGAGCCGCGGCAGGCGCGGCCAGGCCAGGGGTAGCGACGAGTAGACCGCGGCCTCCCAGCCACCGGCGTAGGCCAGCTCCCAGTCACCCTCTGCTCCCTGTTTGAAACCGGCACGAACGTAGTCCCACAGCACCTCGTCTGGAAAGGCGCTGAAGGCGCGCTTGCCGCGGTGAAACTCGAACGCGGCCTGGGGATCGGGAAACCGGTCCGGGCGGTTAAGGGCCCGGCGTATCATGGGGATTTTCGCCAGCCGGGCGCGCGGTGTGAGGTTCAATCCCAGGACCTGGCGGGTCTTGGCGAACACCGGATCCAGCAGGACCAGTCCGCGGAACAGTTGCGGTCGCTGCAGTGCTGCCAGCATGGCAACCACGCCACCGAGGGAGTGCCCCATCATCCACACGGGCTCGGCGCCAGCGCGTTCGAGGGTCTGGATCAGGTCGTTGGCGAACTGGTGCCAGTTGGCGCGCGTCGGCGCCGGCTCCCTTGACCACAGGGGGCGATGCCGGTAGCCGGTAACCGCGTACTGCTCTCCCAGCAGCGCCAGCAGCCGCCGGTAACTGCCGGGGGGATAGCCGTTGGCATGGGCAAACACCAGCGGCTCACCGCTGCCGCCAAAAGATTCCAGTCGTTCCTGCATCCGCCGCGCCTGCTCCCTGTTCCACGGTGCTTTGTGCTGGCGCCAGCCTAATGCAATTCCCCACGCTTGTCCCGCCCGAACAGGGACTTTCCATGCCGGGCACCTCATCGAAAGGAGCCGCCCAATGAAAACGCGAGCCGCTGTCGCCTTCGGGGCGGGACAACCACTGGAAGTCGCCGACGTTGATCTCGAAGGGCCGCGAGACGGCGAAGTGCTAAACTGAAAGAAATCGATCTGGAGGAATAAAACTCGCGGAGGTCGCAATGAATGACAAAGTCGAACTGATCAGTGCTGAAGGTAGCTTGCCGATACACGTCGTGTGCAGTTCCTCAGTAAAGCGCACTTTTCTCAGCCTGATGGCAAGCACAATCCTGTTCATGTTTGCCTTCATCACCGATGCTCTGGTCCCCTCCTCCCTGTTCGGCGAGCAAAAAGATCTCCTTGCGGATTCACTCTCATTGATCGCGGCTGCTCTGGCAGCGCTGTTCCTCTTGCGTGGTCTACTGGGATTCGTAGCGCGCCAGGACATTACCGTAGACGACCAGGCCGTCTCTGTGAGCGCCTCTTTCCGCTTCTGGGTGCGTCGCTGGCAGGAACCACTGACAAATTACAGAGGCGTGCGTTGGAATCGGTACGCCATCCACGAAGATCGCTCCAGGGGCAGCAGCCAGGGCATCAAAACCCGCTATCGGCACGTTATCGACCTGGTCCATGACACAAATGCCAAGCGAACTGTCCCACTGTTTGTGGCAGAAACGGGCCGCGCCAAGGTCATCGACACCCTGACACTTGTCCGCAAGGCGTTCTCTGCCCCGGCAGCCGGCACAACAGAGCGTGCCGAGCTGGAAGCCAAAGCCAGGGGACTGGGAGAAGAGGCCAACGCTGGAAACCCAAGGGCTCGCTGGGAAGCATTATCCGCTTTGCTGGGCCTGCCTGCCATTGACGCTCGCGACGGTGCCAACGAGATTCGCGACGCTGGCGATCTGGACAAGTCCATCAAAGATCTGGCTGCTGAAGGCAGGATTAATGCAGACTGGAGTGGCTCGCAACCTCCCCGGTCGCTGGAAGTAGAGCAGCGGGGCGACCCCGAGGTGCCATCAACACAGGAATTGCGGATCACCATTCACGCCGCCCATCTACCCAAGGCGATACTGTACTCCCTGGGTGGTATCGGTGCAGTTCTGGGTATAACCGGTGTTCTGAGACTGGACTTTGGCGCGGTTCTCGGTGGATTGCTGTTCGGCGGCGCCGCGTACGGCATCTGGTACCTGCAGCGCAAAAATCCTCACCAACTGACCGTCACACGCAACGAGATCCGCTACGAGGATCCGCTGGTGCCCTCCCGCTCCTTCGTCATGCCCCTGCAGGAAATTGAAAGTATCAAGATTCGCGACCGCGATAGCGAATCAGCCGAAGCAGGTAATCGGACACTCAAGTTTTCGGGCAAGGAGTTGCTGATCTCATCGGACAAGAGGGAATGCGGCGCCGGCGGTGGCCTTGCTGAGGATGAACTGCAATGGCTGCGGGACTACCTGCTGGCCGCCGTTGCCAAAGCCTGAGCGCTGTCGAAACCTTGGTCAGGTCGAGGTCGCAGGGTACAGCAGGCTGGTCCAGCTGTGCCGCTCAAAGGGCCTCCAGCCACCGTGGGGCAGTGCGAGGCGGTCGGCGACGAGATACCAGATCGTCGGGTTGAAGGTCATGCCGCAATGGCTACCGCGCACTTCAATGCTCTGGGTGCGCGCGTGGCCGCCGCGCTGCAGGGTGGTCTGCCAGTTCACCACGCCATCGCCTCGGGAATAGATCGCCGTGGTCGGCACCGGCGGCGCCACATGCAGGCGGTCCTGCTCAACCGGCAGCTCATCCATGGGGTTCAGCGCCATGAACAGGCGCGACGGATACGATGCGGTCAGGCGGCCTTCGCCGAAGGGACTGCCCAGGGAGATGACCTGCCGCACGCGCTCGGGATACTCCCGCGCCAGTTCACGGGCGAATATCCCGCCGAGACTGTGCCCGACCAGCGAGACTGGCCCGCCGTAGCGATCCGAGAGGAACCTGATGCGCTCCTGAAGGCCCTCCAGCACCCCTTCGCGGGGCCCCAGGTTGCGACCCAGGCCCCAACCGTGAACGGCGTAGCCCAGCCTGGTCAGGTAGCGGCGGAAGGATGCGTTGTAGCCATCGGCGCCCAGGAAGCCGGGCAGGACCATCACCGGATGGCCGTCGCCTCGCGGCGCCTTGTCCAGCAGTTTGCGGCTCAGCCGCAGGGACAGCATCTCCACCACCACCCGGTGCGCCTCGGTCAGCGCCAGTAGCGCGTGAGGCGGCGGGACAAACGGCTCCAGCTGGACACTGGAATTGAGGTCGATGGCTTCAATGGCCGTCACGGGCTGTTCCCTTTTTCGCACCACCGGGGACCCCTAGCGCCTTGCGTAACAAGATTCATTGGGCCGAGCATAGCCCATACGACGGCCGCGGGGGAACCCCCGGCCCGCAGGGCGCCTACAGGCGGGAAATCTCCCGGTCCAGCTCGTACTGCCGCGAGGTGACGTAGGATTCCATGGCTTCCACCCGGCGCAAGGCCGCGTCCAGCCGCTCCCGGGCGCGGCGCAGGCGCACGGTACCCGGCTCGCTGTAGCGGAAGACCTTGCGCGGGCGGTAGTCGTGGTGGCGCTCGTCGTACTCCATTTCCACCTCGACCTCCGGACCGGGATCCAGGTCATCCGGCGGCAGGTCGGAGCGGTCGCCGCGTCGGGATGAGGGCCGCGGCGCCAGCAGCAGCCAGGCGCCCAGGTAGGCCCACAGGGCCAGGGTGCCGGTGAACAGGACTGCCGCCACCCAGAGCAGGCGCACAACCCAGTGCGCGATATCGAAATGGTCACCCAGTCCGGCGCAGACACCGGCGATTTTCCCGGCGCGGGTGTTGCGGTAGAGATTCATGCCCCAGCCAGACGCCCGCTGGCGACGGAAGCGGCGTTCGCCCCCGCGCCAGCCTTGACCCGGGTCGCGACCATAGTCGCGGGAATGACGTTCACTCATGATCTTGCTCCTTGGCCCGCCGCTGGCGGTCAGTCTGGTCGCGCCAATTGGCGTGATCCGAATCCAGGATTGTTTCCAGAGCGCCGATACGTTCGGTCAGCCGGTCCACCGTCGCCAGCAGTTCCTCCAGGGAGTGCCGGTCTTCCTCGTTGAGACTGCGGGAGGAGCGATTGACGCTGCGGTAGTGCATCGTGATCCAGATCGGTGCCACGACCACCAGGAACAGGATCGTGGGCACTAGCATGAATTGCCAGAATTGCATGGTTTCCATCCTCGGGCAGGCCTGCGGTCAGACCGTATCCTGCCAGTTCGTTGTGGCCGGCACTAGCCGTTGGCATCCCGGCTCGCCTGGCGGGCCTCAAGCTCGGCCTTCAGCCGCTGCAATTCATCGCTGATGCGTTCGTCCTGCTGCAGTGCCTCGATCGCAGCCGCCAGGTCCGGCGGCACCTCCCGGCCGACATCCAGCAATTCCAGCTGGCTTTCCAGGTTGTCCATGCGCCGCTCAAAGTGCTCGAAGCGCTGGAATGCGGTGTCCAGGGCCTCCCGGTGCATTTGCCGCTTGACCTTGATCCGCGACTCGACTGTCTGGCTGCGCATCAGCAGGGCCTGCTGGCGCGACTTGGCGTCGGACAGCTTCTGCTGCAACTGGCCGATCTCCGTGCTCAGCTGGGCGATATGTTCGTCCGCCGCGGTGAGTTCAGCCGCTACCACCGCCAGCTCGTCCTCAATCGCATGTTTCTCCTGCAGGGCGGCCCGGGCCAGATCCTCGCGGCCCTTGCTGATGGCGAGTTTCGCCTTCTGCTCCCAGCTGTCTGCCTCGGCCTGGACCTGTTGCAGGCGGCGGGCGGCGGCCTTGCGGTCCGCCAGCACCCGGGCAGACGAACTGCGTACTTCCACCAGCGTGTCCTCCATCTCCTGGATGATCAGGCGAATCATCTTCTCGGGATCCTCCGCCTGGTCCAGCAGGGCGTTGAGGTTGGAGTTGATGATGTCCGTCATCCGCGAAAAAATTCCCATGGTTCCTCTCCACTGGGGCCTTGCCCCGATTGCCAGCGGCGTGATGCCGTTCCTCCCCAAGTGTTTATCAGAAATCGTGCCAGAAACCGCAACACCCTGTTTCTATTGGTTTTTTCAGAAATACTCGACAATGGCTTTAAGGAAATACCAGGCATGAAAGGTTTATTTAACCTTTATAGAGCTTTATTTACCTTTTAAAATGGCTATATTTACCCTATGACATCAAAGGACAGCATAATCGGCAGCTCTGCCGCCCTCGCTCGCGCCCTGGACCAGGTGTCCCGGCTGGCGGCCATCAACCGGCCGGTACTGGTCCTGGGTGCCCGGGGTACGGGCAAGGAACTGGCGGCTGAGCGACTGCACTTTCTCTCCCCGCGCTGGGACGCCCCCTTCATCAAGGTCAACTGCGCGGCGCTGGCGGACTCCCTGCTGGAATCCGAGCTGTTCGGTCACGAACCGGGGGCCTTCACTGGCGCCACCCAGGTCCGCCAGGGGCGCTTCGAACGCGCCGATGGCGGCACTCTGTTCCTCGATGAGCTGGGAACCATGTCCCTGCGGCTGCAGGAAAAGCTGCTGCGCCTGATTGAATACGGGGAGTTTGAAAGACTCGGGGGCCAGCAGACCCTGCAGGTCGATGTGCGGGTCGTCGGTGCCACCAACGCCGACCTGCGCGCGCTGGCCGCGGCTGGCGAATTTCGCGCCGACCTGCTGGACCGGCTCAGCTTCGATGTCGTGCACCTGCCGGCCCTGCAACAGCGCGCGGAGGATATCCCCGAGCTGGCGCGCCACTTCGCCATTCAGATGAGTGCCGAGCTGGGCTGGGAGCTGTTCCCAGGGTTCAGCGAAGACGCCATGGCGGCGCTGCAGGCTCACTCCTGGCCGGGCAACATCAGGGAACTGAAAAACGCCGTGGAACGCTCCCTGCATCGCTGGGGCAATGCCAGGCAACCGGTGGCGGAGGTCGTCCTCGATCCCTTTGTCTCGCCCTACCACGAGGCTGCACTCACCCTGGCAGCTGCGCCCGACGCAGAGAGCGATGCGGCGACGCTCGCCACCCCGGGCGTTACCGACTTCAGCGCCCGCATGCAGGCCATTGAACGTCGGCTGGTACACCAGGCGCTGGCGGACAACGGTCACCACCAGCGCCGCACCGCCGACGCGCTGGGACTCAGCTACGACCAGCTGCGCGGTCTGGTGCGCAAGCACCGGCTCGGTCGCCGGCGCCGCCAGCGCCCATCCTGAGCCGGACCCTGCCCCCCTTTTCGGGGAGCGCGCATACCGGGTAAAGGAGCTATAGTGATAAGCCGTGGTGGTCGCCAGCGCAGAAGGCATGATACGGTCCCACGGTAACCGCCGGGCATTGGTTTGCCCGCCACTACAAGCATGCACAGCAACAAGGATTCCCACTATGAGCCTGTCACTCTCCGACCCCACGCTGCTCCAGACCCAGGCCTACATCAATGGCCACTGGGTGGATGCCGACGACGGCGCCACCTTCCCCGTCAGCAATCCCGCCAACGGTGAGGTCATTGCTGAAGTGGCGAAGACAGGCGCGGCCGAGACCCGGCGCGCCATCGAGGCGGCGGAAAAGGCCATGGCAGAGTGGAAGCTCGTCCCGGCCAAGCAGCGCGCGCAGATCCTCCGCAAGTGGTTTGACCTGATGATGGCCAACCAGGAAGACCTGGCGCGCATCATGACCGCCGAGCAGGGCAAGGTACTGGCCGAGTCGCGCACCGAAGTCGCCTATGGCGCGTCGTTTGTCGAGTGGTTTGGCGAGGAAGCCAAGCGTATCGACGGGGACGTGATTCCGGGGCCGTCCGCAGATCGGCGCATTGTCTGCATCAAGCAGCCGGTGGGCGTGGTCGCGGCCATCACCCCCTGGAACTTCCCCAACGCCATGATCGCGCGCAAGGCCGCGCCGGCGCTGGCCGCCGGCTGCAGTATCGTGATCAAACCGGCCACCGAGACCCCCCTGTCAGCCTTCGCCATGGCGGTGCTGGCAGAGCGTGCGGGCGTGCCCGCCGGCGTCCTCAATATTGTCGCCGGCAGCTCATCGGCGATCGGCGGCGAGCTCACCGGCAACCCTGTCGTGCGCAAGCTCACCTTTACCGGCTCCACCCCGGTAGGCAAGATGCTGGAGGCCCAGTGCGCGGAGACCATGAAGAAAACCTCCATGGAGCTGGGCGGCAACGCTCCCTTCATTGTCTTCGACGACGCCGACCTCGACGAGGCAGTGAAGGGTGCAGTGATCTCCAAGTACCGCAATTCCGGCCAGACCTGCGTCTGTTCCAACCGCATGCTGGTGCAGGACGGAGTCTATGATGAATTCGTCGCGAAACTGGTCGTGGCCACGGCTGAGCTTGCAGTGGGCGATGGCTTTGGCGACGGCATCAGCATCGGCCCGCTGGTCAATGCCGGTGCCGTGAAAGATGTCGATGGACTGGTGCAGGCTTCAATTGGCGCCGGCGCCAAGGTCGCCCTCGGCGGCGCCCCGCATGACCTCGGGGGCTGCTTCTACCAGCCCACCATTCTCACCGAGGTGACCTCGGACATGGCGGTATTCCGCAACGAGATTTTCGGTCCGGTAGCCCCGGTCGTGCGGTTCAAGGATGAGGCAGAGGCCATTGCCATGGCCAACGACACCGAGTTCGGTCTCGCCTCCTACTTCTACACCCGCGACATCGGACGGGTCTGGCGCGTTGCAGAGGCGCTGGAATACGGCATTGTCGGCATCAACGAAGGCATCATCTCCAATGAGATGGCGCCCTTTGGTGGGGTCAAGGAGTCAGGCTCGGGCCGGGAAGGCTCCAAGTACGGGATGGACGACTACGTCGAGATCAAGTACATGCTGATGGGGGGGCTGGACCGCTAGACGGCTCCAGCTGCCTGGCGCACTGCTGGTGGCTCAGGCCACCAGCAACTGCTCCCGCGTCACATGGGCCAGGGTCTCGTCCAGCGCCCGGCCCAGTTTATCGGTCATTTCGTCGACCTGCGCTTCCGAGATAATCAGCGGCGGGCACAGGGCGATGCTGTTGCCGCCCATGGCGCGCACGATGAGGCCGTGCTCCTGGGCCCGCAGGGCGCAGAAAGCGCCTACGGCATTGCCGTCGAAGGGCTGGCGGGTATGCTTGTTCGCCACCAGTTCCAGCGCCGCAATCATGCCCATGCCGCGCACCTCGCCCACCAGTGGATGGCTGGCGAAATCCTGCAGTTTCCGCTGCATGTACTCGCCCATCACCCGGGCGCGCTCGAAGAGATTGTCGCGCTCGTAGATTTCCAGCACTTTCGACGCCACCGCGCAGGCCACCGGGTGGCCGCCGTAGGTATAGCCGTGACCGAAAATGCCCACCTTGGCGCTGGGCTCGACCATCGCCTCATAGATGTCACCGGTGACAATGGCGGCACTGACCGGCAGGTAGGCTGAGGACAGCGCCTTGGCCAGGGACATCAGTTGCGGCTGGATGCCAAAGCTGGTGGCGCCGAAGTCGGCGCCGGTGCGGCCAAAACCACAGATCACCTCATCGTCCCACATGAAGATATCGTACTTGCGCAACACCGCCTGGACTTTCTCGAAGTAGTCCTTCGGTGGCACCACGACCCCGCCGGCGCCGCTGATGGGCTCGGCTATAAACGCGGCGATGGTCTCCGGCCCCTCCGCCAGAATCAACTCTTCCAGTTCCCGCGCCCGGCGGCTGGCAAACTCCTCTTCCGTTTCGCCGGGCAGGCCGTCGCGGTAGAAGTGCGGGGCGCCCGTTCGCAGCACCCCCAGTGCCTCGAAGGGCAGGCTGAAGTGGGTGTGGTTGGGCACCAGGCCGGTCAGGGACGCGGCGGCGACGGTCACCCCGTGGTAGGCGCGCTGGCGGGAGATGATCTTGTATTTTTCCGGCTTGCCGATGGCATTGAAATAGTAGCGCAGGAGTTTCACCTGGGTGTCGTTGGCGTCGGAGCCCGAGTTGCCCAGAAACACCTGGGCATTGTCCACCGGCACCATCGCCGCCAGCTTGTCCGCCAGGGCCATGGCTGCGGGATGGGTCTTGCCGCCGAACAGGTGTGAATACGCCAGTGTGCGCATCTGCTCCGCCGCGGTGGCCACGATTTCCTCGTTGCCATAGCCCAGGGCGGTGCACCACAGACCGCTCATGCCCTCCAGGTACTGCCGCCCCCGGTTGTCGTAGACATACACCCCCTCACCGCGCTCGATAACCAGCTGCTCTGTGGCTTTCAGGTTGGTGGTCGGGTAGATCATGTGGGTCATGGCGCGTTCCTCTCGCTGCGGCTTGCATTGGGACTGATCAGGGTAGCGCAGACACGCATGGTCTGCAGGTACACCTCGGCCGATCATTTTCCACGGCTTGCCTGTGTAACCACAAGCGATTAAATTTACCCATTGTGGTTAAAAAAAGTTACCGATATGCCCCTGGACCGACGTTTCCCCCTGAACAGTCTGCGCGCCTTCGAAGCGGTTGGGCGTCACGGCCACCTGCGCCGGGCGGCGGAGGAACTGAGCCTCACCCACGCCGCGCTCAGTCACCAGGTTCGGCTGCTGGAAAGCGAGCTGGGCTGCGCCCTGTTCAGCCGCGCCCACAACGGCATGCAGCTCACGACCGCCGGGCGCCGCTTCCTCGACGTGGTGCAAACTGCGCTCGACGCGCTGGCCGAGGGCGTGGTTCACCTGGACCCGGCGGCTCTGGCGGGGGAGCTGGTCATCGCCACCACGCCGACCATCTCGATCAACTGGTTGCCCGGGGTGATTCACGCCTACAGCCGACGCTACCCCGAGGTGGAACTCCATTGCACTACCATAGAACCGCACCAGCGCAACCTCCCCGCCCGCTTCGACCTGGCCCTGTGCCTGGGCGCGCCGGAGCCGCGTGGCAAGGTGATCGGCAAGCTCTACCAGGAGTACTATTTCCCGGTCTGCGCACCGGAGCTGGTCAGCGCGGAGAAGCCCGTGCAACAGCCCCGGGACCTGCTCGCGCACACCCTGCTGCACGAACGGTTCCAGCACTGGGAGGAATGGTTCGCGACCCACGGCATCGACAGTGCCCGGGGCCGGGGCAATATCCACTTCGACTACGGCTTCCAGTCCATTGAGGCGGCGCGCCAGGGCCTGGGAATTGTGCTGGCCGACCGGCTGGAAGTGGCCGCAGACCTGCGCCACGGCACCCTGGTGCGCCTGCTGGAGCAGGAGATGGCAGTGGACGAGGGGATCTACCTGGTAGCCGAACCCGAAGCGTCGCGCACCGTGCGGGCGCAGCTGTTTATCGATGAATTGCAGCGCTATCTGCGGGAACTGGGGGTTGCCCCGGCCTAGCGCCGCCCACTCAGCCCGGCTCCATGACCTGCTGGCCGCTCTGCAGGCGGTCGGCGCCGCGCACCACGATGCGGTCCCCCTCCTCGAGTTCTCCGCTGACCGCCACCAGGCTGGCTTCCCCCGCCCCGAGTTCCACGCTGACCCGCTCGGCAAGCCCCTGCTCGTTGACGCGGTAGATATAGCTGCCCTCGCGACGGATGACCACGGCGTCCCGCGGCACCGCGAGGGTCATGTTGCTGTCCTCCAGCGGAATCTCCACCTTGACCAGTTGCCCGGGCATGACGCTGTCGCTCGCTCCGCCCGCCAGGTCGATGCGCAGTTCGAAGGTCTGGGACACCGGATCACCGGCGGCGATCCGGGTCCGCACCACCCCCGGGCGCAGCTCCTCGCCAGCAAGAATGTCGAGGGAATCTCCAACCGCCACCCGCTGCTGGAACTTGATCGGCACGTCCACCCGCACCTCGATCCGCTCCAGGTCGACAACACGCCCGATAACCTCCCCGGGGACGACATACTCGCCGCCCAGCTTGCGGCGTTCCACCAGGACACCGTCGAAACGTGCGCGGAGCTCGGAGCGCGCGATTTCGTCATCCACCTGGCGAATCCGGGCCTCCAGTATGGCCATGTCCTTGCGCGCAATATCCCGTCGCGACAGGGCCTCGTCGAGCAGGAATACGGACAGGTTCTGGGTCTCACTGAGCGCGGCGTAGCGCTCCACCACTTTGCTCTGATAAGCCTCGTTGACAGCCTCGCGCTCCAGCAGGCCCTGCAGTTCTTCCCGCCGCAGCCGCAGCGGCGTCTGGTCGAGCCGTGCAATGGTCTCGCCCGCAGCGAACCGGGTGCCGGGCTCGGCCACCCAATCCAGCTCACCTGCCACCGCGGCGGTCACCGCAACGTCGTTGCGGCTGAACACCCTGCCATTCAGCGGCAGGCGCGCACCCATGGCAACGCGCTCAACCCGGCCGGTTTCCACCACCGCGGTCGTTTCAGCAAGGCTCGCCGGGGCCGCAAGCAGCAAACCCAGGGCCAGCGTGTGCAGGCCGCAACCCAATAGCCGTTTCATCGCGCCTCCCCCGACGCACCGGGCGCCATTCCGTCGGCTGCCGCCAAGTGCTGCAGTGTCGCCCTGCCCATTCCCAGCAAACCCGGCATCAACAGCAGAGACAGTACCCCGCTGGCAATCATGCCACCAACAATCACCGCGGCCAGGCCGCGATAGATCTCTGAACCAACACCCGGCATCAGCATGAGTGGCAGCATGCCAAAAATGCTGGTGAGGGTACTCATGAACACCGGCCGCGCCCGTGTCAGCACGGCGTCCCGGATCGCCTGCTGGCGCTCTGCGCCCTCGCGCTCCCTGATACGTGTCTGGTCGACCAGCAGGATCGCGTTGTTCACCACCAGGCCCAGCAGAATAATAAATCCGACCATGGTCAACATATCGAGAGACTGATAGGTGAACAGGTTGAATATTTTCAGGGCCAGCACTCCGCCGGCAATTGCCGGGGGCATGACCAGCAGCACCAGCAGGCTGTCCCAGGCGGAGCGAAAAACCGCCGCCATGATCGCAAACAGGATCAGTACCGCGATGCCAAAGTTCACCAGCATCTTGCTGACCGCCTCCTGCAAACGGTCGGCGCTGCCGCGATAGGCAATGGACGCCCCCGGCGGCAACATGACCCGCAATTCCGGGTCCAGTTCCGCCCGCAGTCGCTCGATCGCCTCCTCCAGGGTAACCTGCTCCGGTGGCAGCACATTGATGGTGACCGTGCGCAGGCCATCGACCCGCTGCAACTGTACCGGGCCCACGGTGTACTCGATACTCGCGAGCTCGCCAACGGTCTGGACCCCCGCCAGCGGGGTGGCAATCGGCGTGCTCGACAGCTCCTCCGGCGTGCCCCATCCCGGGCCATGTACGATCATGTCGTAGCGGCGATTGCCATCGAAGTACTCGCCGGCATAGAGTCCGTCAGTCAGTGCCCGCACCGCATCGGCCAGCATCATCCGGTCCAGACCCGCGAGCCCCAGTCGCTTGTCATCCGGGACGATACGCAATTCCGGCTGATCCATGGTCAGTGCGGGCTGCGCATAGGCGCTGCCGTCTTCCCACATGCCCTTGACCCGTTCCATGCCAGCTCTGCCAACGCGCATCAGCGTTTCCAGATCTGCGCCGCGAATGTCGATGGCGATGCTGCGACCACCGCCGTCCACCTGGATCATCGATGCACGGCGCACAAACGGCTCCACATCAGGCAGACCGGCCAGAATCTCCTCGCGCATGATCCTGATCAGCGGCTCGGTGCCTTCGGGCTCGGCCGGGTAGAGGAACACCGTGCCGTAACCGGGACCGACACCGACATTGTAGCCGCGCACCGCGGGCTCTTTCTCGCCGCTGTAGTAGGGGCGCAGGCGCCGCTCGATTTCCCCGAATATTTCATTTTCGATGGTATCCAGGCTGGTGCCCGGAGGCAGGTCCAGGTAGCTTTCGACCGCATCGACATCGGCCTTGGGCAGGAAATCCACCTTGGGCATCAACACCGCAACCGTCAGCACGGAGCATCCCAGGATCGCCACAATCCAGCGGACCCGGGCACGATCGGACGCCGTGTGCCGGTCAATCCAGTCCGCCAGTCGGACCCAGAAGTGCCGCAGGGGATCCCCGGGCACCTCAGTCAGAGCAGCGTGTGCCGTCGCCATCGGCAGGACGGTCAGCGACACCACCAGCGACATCAGGACCGCGGCCGACAGGGTAATTGCCAGGTCCTTGAACAGCTGGCCCTCCAGACCCTCGAGGAAAATGATAGGGACGAAAATGGCCACGGTGGTCAGGGTCGAGGACAGCAGGGCCGGCGCCACCTCGCGCGCGCCAGCCTCCGCTGCGTCGCGCCGCCCCATGCCCTGCTGGCCCAGCCGCACAATATTTTCCTGCACCACGATGGAAGCATCCATCGACAGGCCAACCGCAAAAGCCAGCCCGGCGAGCGAGATCACGTTCAGGCTATGGCCGGTAAACTGCAGTGCCAGGAACGCGCCCATCAGCGACAGGGGGATGCTCAGCGCAATGACCAGCGTGGCGCGCATGACCCGGAGGAAGAAAAACAGTACCAGGCTGGATAAAAACAAACCCAGCAACAGGTTGCCCTGCACCAGGGCGATGGCCCGGCGAATATGCAGCGAGGAATCGAAACTCAGCTCCAGGGTGAGCCCCTCGGCGGCAAGCGGCCCCTCATTCAGCTCGGTAATCACGTCCTTGAGCGAATCGAGCAACTCCACGGTGTTGGCACCGTTGCTGCGATTCAAGCGGATGTAGTAGGAGGGATTGCCGTTGCGCCGGGAGAAGCTGTTGCGCTTCATGAATCCCGCCTCCACCGAGGCCACGTCCCGCAGGTAGACCGGCTGCTCATTGCGCCAGCCGACGACCAGGTCACCGAGCTGGTCAATGCCGAAACTGCCAGCGATCCGGACCGTATACTGGCGCCGGCCGACATCGGCGAATCCGCCGGACACATTGGTGGCGCGACGCAGGGCCCGGGTCACATCGTCGACGGCAACCCCCATGCCCGCAAGCCTGTGGGGGTCGATGTTGACCGCAATTTCGCGCTCGCGACGGGATTGCAGACTGACCTCCGCCACACCGGGCACGCGCGCCAGTCGCGGCTCAATGAGTGTGGTCACCAGGTCCTCGTAGGCGGTGACATCGGTGTCAATGCCATCTGCGCGAAACAGTTGCAGCGTCGCCGCAGCGTTACTACCGGTGGTACCGGCCCCGGCACGCACAATCGGTTCGTCCGCGTCGGCGGGCAGGGCTGGCGCCTGGTTGAGATTGGTGATGACGTCGATCAGCCCCTGCTGCATGTCCCAGCCGATCTCGAAGTTGAGTTCGATATAGCCCTGGTCGCGGGCGATCGAACTGACCATGCTGGTCACGCCCTGAATATTGGCGAGGACACGCTCCTGGCCCTGGATGATCTGCTCCTCGATCTCCTCCGGCGCGGCGGCACGCCAGCCGGTGAAAATGAAAATGCGCGGAGGAGACAGCTCCGGGAGCAGCTGTATCGGCAGGCGGTAGATGGCCAGCGCACCGAAGCCCAGGATCAGCATGGCCGCGACAAGCGTCGCGGCCGGATTGCGCACGGCGAGCTGTATTATGTTCACGGTGTCGCCCCCTGCGAAACCGAAGTCTATACTTCAGTATAGCCCCGCCCGCTCTAACCGTTCAGCTCATTTCGTCGCAGCAGTCGACGTGTTCGTCGCACCCGCCCGGTAGACGACTTCGCCGTCAAACAGGGTCATCTGCACTGTCGTGCTGTTGATGTCCTGCACAGGAATGCGGTAAAGATCCCTGTTCAGCAGCACCAGATCCGCCCGCTTGCCCACCGCGATGCTGCCGACAAGATCCTCCTGGTGCATCAGCCAGGCCGCTTCGCGGGTGTAGGCCGCGAGCATGGTGTCCAGGGTCACGGCCTCTTCCGCATTGAGGGTGCCCGGCACACGGCTGTCGGGGTCCTGGCGGCGCAGCGCAGTCTCGATCGCATCGAGCGGGTTCACCGATGATACCGACCAGTCGCTGCCACCGACGATACGTGCGCCCGCCCGCTGCAGGCTGTATACCGGATACATGCGATTGACCCGCTCGGCACCGACCGCAGGCAGGTTGATTTCCGTGATATAGCTGTCCGGGTAGGCCCACAGCGCCTGGAAGGTGGTGCTGACGTTGAGCTCGGCAAACCGCGGCATGTCGTCGGGGTGAACAAGCTGCAGGTGCGCAATATGGTGCCGGTTATCGCGCTCACCGTTGCGCGCCCGCGCCGCCTCGAAGGCATCCAGCGCGACGCGCACGCCACGATCGCCGATGGCATGGACATGAACCTGCAGGCCCATGGCATCGAAACGCGTAACGATATCCTTGAGCTGCTCCGGGTCGAAGTTGATTTCACCGCTGTGCGGGTGGTCACCAAGATAGGGTGTCAGCAGTGCCGCCGTCTCGCCCTCCAGCACGCCGTCGACAAAGAGCTTCACCGCATCCGTGTTGACGCCCGCGCCAGCGTACTCGCCCCGCCGTGCCAGCACAGCCTCAAATTCCTCGCCAGGGTGTTGACTGAAGGTACCGTAAGTCAGGGAGGTACGCACCCGTGCCTGCAGCTCTCCGGCAGCCGCGAGGGACCGATAGGCACGCCAGTGCTGCTCGCCAACCGCCGCGTCGATAAACGAGGTTATACCCTTGCTGTGCATCAATTGCAGGGCCGCCTGCAACGCCACAATATCATCTTCGGGGGAGGCCTTCGGCAACAGCTCGCGGACCAGCGCCTGGGCAGTTTCCCACAGCATACCGGTCGCTTCACCGGTGGCGGGGTCGCGCTCTATCACCCCTTGCGCCGGGTCGGGTGTATCCGCGGTAATGCCGGCGAGCGCCAGGGCAGCTGAATTCACCCAGGCGGAGTGCCCATCGGGTGCTGTGAGGTATACGGGGCGCCGGGGAAACAGCGCGTCCAGCGATGCCTTGTGCGGGTTGCCACCCGGGAACAGTCCCAGATTGAAATCGAGGCCTACCAGCCAACCCGCTTCGACACCTGCGGCACAGTCCCGCAAGCCATCCAGGATTTCCTGCTCGGACCGGGCGTCACTGAGGGAACAGCCGAGCAGCGCAGCACCCGAGGACAGGGGGTGCACATGGGCATCGTGAAACCCCGGCAGCAGCATGCCCTGTTCTGCGTCTATCACCCGGGTATGCTCAGCAACGAACTCCCCGGTTGAGGCGTCATCCCCCACCGCCAGGATGACACCGTCTGCGACAGCAACGCTGGTGGCATGGGGTTGTTGCGGGTTCTGGGTGTAGACCCGTGCATTGCGAATCACCAGATCTGCCGCAACCGCGGGATCGGCCGGCATCGGGCCAGCCGCCGGCGTCGATTCCGGGCGCCGATCGCAGGATGCCAGCAGTGCTGCTCCCAGGACAACAACAGCCGTGGCGAGTACTCCGGCTCTGGTGCCGCTCATCAATCGATCTCCTGTCGAGAACTCAGTGTGCCTTTACTTTATTTTGCCCGCAGCGAACGCAGCGGTAGACCGTCACCAGCTTGCCCTGTTTCACGTCAAACTGCTTCGCCTTGTCCACTTCCCATTTGTGGTGCCCGTGGCGGCACAGGGTCTTGCCCTTGTGCTTCTCCTCCAGGGACGGTTTGCGGAAAGGCAGGATGTCAGCCATGGGTCAGAGCAGCGTGCGGGCCAGGGCGGCCTGCCAGGAAACCTGCCGCTGGCGCCTCCCGGCGGCTGACAGCTTCACCCTGAACTCCTGGTCCACGGCCCATATCTTGCGAATGTCGCCGATACCGGGCCACAGCCCCACACCCAGCCCCGCCAGGTAGCAGGCGCCGGCCACGGTGGTCTCGATGACCTGGGGCCGGATCAGCTTGCGACCGAGGACATCGGCCTGTATCTGCAGCAGCAGGTCATTGGCAGCCGCGCCACCGTCGACCCGCAGGGGGCGCATACGCTTGCCCAGGTCGCGTTCCATGGCCAGCAGGATATCCGCGTTCTGCAGCGCCATCGCATCGAGGGTAGCCCGGGCTATATGGCCCCGCTGGGTGCCGCGGGTGAGACCGCTCAGGGTGCCGCGAGCGTCCGGCGCCCAGTGTGGAGCACCGAGGCCCGTCAGTGCCGGCACAAACTCCACGCCATCGGCATCTGCCACCGTGCGCGCCAGCGCTTCCACATCGGCCGAACGCTTGATGATCTGCAGACCGTCCCGCAGCCACTGCACGGCGGCGCCGCAGACAAAGGCACCGCCTTCCAGTGCGTAGACCGGCTTGCCCTGCCCCAGCTGCCAGGCCGCTGTCGTCAGCAGGCCAGAGCGGGACTGCAACAGCTCGGAGCCGGTGTTCATCAGGATGAAGGAGCCGGTGCCGAAGGTGCACTTGGCGTCGCCGGCGGTAAAACAGGCCTGGCCAAACAGGGCCGCCTGCTGGTCGCCCGCCACGCCAGCAATGGGGATGCCGTCCGGCAACCCCGGAATGCCGCGGGTATGGGCAAGCACTGCGCTGGAGGGAACAATATTCGGCAGGATGCCCTCTGGCACCTCGAACAGGTCCATCAGTTCCTTGTCCCAGCTCAACCGGCGCAGGTTCATCAGCGAAGTGCGCGACGCATTGGAGACATCGCTGACATGGGCGGCACCGCCGCTGAGCTGCCAGATCAGGTAGCTGTCAATGGTGCCAGCTGCCACCTGACCGGCCTTCAGCTTGCGGGCCATGCCGGGGGTGTTCTGCAGCAGCCAGCGGAACTTGCTGGCGGAAAAATAAGGGTCCAGCACCAGGCCGGACTTGCGCTTGACCAGTTTCTCGTGCCCCGCAGCCTTGAGCGTTTCGCAGAACTCGGTGGTGCGCCGGCACTGCCAGACAATGGCCCGGTTCAGCGGTTCACCACTGCCCCGGTCCCACAGCAGGGAGGTCTCGCGCTGGTTGGTAATGCCGATGGCGGCGATGTCGGACGGCTTGCACACGCGCTTGCGCAGCACCGCGCGAATGCCGCGTTGCACCGTGCTCCAGATATCCACAGCGTCGTGTTCCACCCAGCCGGGCCGGGGGTAGTGCTGGGGGAACTCGATATTGACGCTGCTCCGGAGCTGGCCCCGATCATCCATCAGGGCAACCGTGGTGCCGGTCGTGCCCTGATCGATGGCAAGGATATAGGCACCCATGTCAGGTGCCGTAGCCCTCTATGGCCTTGATCTCGAGGAAATCAGTGAAGCCGTGGGCGCCCCACTCGCGGCCGTTGCCGGACTGCTTGTAGCCGCCGAAGGGCACGTTGTAGCCGCCACTGGCGCCGTTGATGTGCACGTTGCCGGCGCGGATCCGGGACGCCACCCGGCGCGCGTGCTCCATGTTGCCACTCTGGATATAGCCCGCCAGGCCATAGGGCGTGTCGTTGGCAACGCGGATGGCCTCGTCTTCACTGTCGTAGGGAATCATCACCAGCACCGGGCCGAAGATCTCCTCCCGCGCGATGGTCATCTCGTTGTTGGCCTCGGAGAACACCGTCGGGCGGACGAAGTATCCCTTGCTGATACCCTCCGGACGTCCGGGGCCACCGCAGACCAGCTTGGCGCCCTCGGCGATGCCCTTCTCGATCAGGGCCTGGATCTTGTTGAACTGCAGCTCGGAGACTACCGGGCCCATGCTGGTGGCCTCCTCGGCGGGGTCGCCGACCACCACCTTCTCCGTCACCCTGGCGGCAATGGCCTCGGCCTCCGCCAGCCGCGCCCGGGGCACCAGCATGCGCGAGGGCGCGTTGCAGGACTGGCCAGTGTTGTTGTACATGTGCAGCACACCCCGGGTCACCGCCTTTTCCAGGTCGGCGTCGTCGAGGATGATGTTGGGGGACTTGCCGCCCAGCTCCTGGGTGACGCGCTTGACCGTCGGCGCCGCGTTCTGGGCCACCAGCGAGCCGGCACGGGTGGAGCCGGTGAAGGACATCATGTCCACGCCCGGATGCCTGGACAGGGCCGTGCCCACCGTCGGGCCGTCGCCATTGACCAGGTTGAACACGCCCGCCGGTACCCCGGCCTCGTGCATGATTTTCGCGAACAGGTAGCCCGACAGGGGCGCCACCTCGGAGGGCTTGAGGATCATGGTACAACCGACCGCCAGGGCTGGTGCCACCTTGCAGCCGATCTGGTTGACCGGCCAGTTCCAGGGGGTGATCAGGCCGCAGACGCCGATCGGCTCCTTGAACACCCGGTGCTCACCCAGGTCTTCCTCGAAGGAGAAATCGCGCAGTACCCGCAGTGCCTCCTTCAGGTGGCCGAGGCCGGCATGGGCCTGGCCGCCCACCGCCAGGGACCGGGGCGCGCCCATCTCCTCGCGAATGGCGTCGGCCATGTCGTTGTAGTACTTCTCGTAAGTCGCGACACAGGACTCCAGCACTGCGATCCGCTCCTCCCGGCTGCTGTAGCCCCAGGTCTCGAAGGCGGCGCGGGCAGCGGCCACGGCGCGGTCGACGTCTTCCTCGGAGCCCAGGGAAATGTGGGCGCAGACTTCCTCTGTGGCCGGGTTGATCACGTCGTGGGTGTTGGGTTTGACCGGGTCAACCCATTCGCCGTTGATGTAAAACTGCAGGTATTCGCGCATAGGTGCTCTCCAGCAACTGATTATCGACGCCGGCTAGTGTAGCACCGCCTGTGTGGTCAGCCACCACCCCATAGGGTTATCATTGCCCGCCACCGATTCCGGAGATTATCCCATGCAGTCAGAGGAAATGACCCTGTTCCGCGACATGGCGCGCCGCGCCTTCGAGGCCGAAATCAGCCCCTACTATGAACAGTGGGAGGAGGACCATAAGGTCCCCCGGGAGCTGTGGCGCACCCTCGGTGCAGCGGGCCTGCTGTGTGCCGACGTCGACGAAGCCTACGGCGGCGCGGGCACCTCGCCCCAGGTCACCCTGATGCTGATCGAGGAGCTGTCGCGGATGGGCTTCGGCGGCTTCGCCTCGGGCTTCGGCATCCACTCCAATATCGTCGCGCCCTACCTGTCACGGCACGGCACCGAGGAGCAGAAACAGCAGTGGCTGCCGAGGATGGTGAGCGGTGATGCCGTCGGCGCCCTGGCGATGACCGAACCCGGCGCCGGTTCCGACGTCCAGGGCATTCGCACCAGCGCCGTCCGCGACGGCGACGAGTGGGTGCTGAACGGCTCCAAGATCTTCATCACCAACGGCATGCATGCGGACCTGGTGATCGTCGCCGCGATCACCGACCCGGGCAAGGGTGCCAAGGGTACCTCGCTGTTTCTGGTCGACGCCAGCCTCCCCGGCTTCGAGCGCGGCAAAAAAATCGAGAAGATTGGCCAGCACGCCTCCGACACCGCCCTGCTCTTTTTCCAGGACATACGCCTGCCGGCCAACGCCCTGCTGGGGCAGGAAAACAAGGGCTTCGTCATCATGATGGAAGAGCTGCCCCGGGAGCGGCTGGGCATTGCCGCCCAGGCCGTGGCCGCCGCCGAGGGCGCGCTGGATCTCACGGTGGACTACGTGCTGGAACGCAAGGCCTTTGGCCAGGCGATTGGCAGCTTCCAGAATACCCGCTTCAAGCTTGCCGATGTGCGCACCGAGATCGCGCTCAATCGCGCCCTGTACGAACAGTGCGCGGACGAGTACAGTCGCGGCGAACTGACCGCGGACAAGGCGGCGATGCTCAAGCTCGCCTCCTGCGAGATGCAGTGCGACACCATCGACGAATGCCTGCAGTTGTTTGGCGGCTACGGCTACACGGTGGAGTACCCGATCTCCCGCTTCTACACTGATGCGCGAATCCAGCGCATCTACGGTGGTTCCTCCGAGATCATGCGCGAACTGGTGGCCCGCTCCATCCTTGGCCGGGCCTGAAGTGACGGCCCGCGCCGGCCCGGAACAGGCAGTGCAGCGCGATTTTGACGTTATCATTGTCGGCGCCGGCCTTTCCGGGATTGGCGCCGCAGTGCACCTGCAGCAACTGTGCCCGGGCAAGCGCGTGGCCCTGCTGGAGAGCCGCGAGGAACTCGGCGGCACCTGGGACCTGTTCCGCTACCCCGGCATTCGCTCCGACAGCGACATGCATACCCTGGGCTACGACTTCAAGCCCTGGCGCAACCCCAGGGCCATCGCCGACGGCCCGGCGATTCTCGACTATATTGAGGAAACCGCCCGCGAGCACGGGCTGCGGCAGAACATCCTGTTTCAGCACCGGGTCCAGCGGGCGCAGTTCAGCAGCCCAGAGGCGCGCTGGACCCTGCAGGTCGCGGTAACCGGGGGCGGGAACGCGCGGCAGGAGGAGTTCAGCTGCCAGTTCCTGCTGATGTGTGCCGGCTACTTCAACTACAGCCACGGTCACGACCCGGTTTTCCCCGGGGAAGAACGGTTCCAGGGGCCCATCGTGCGCCCGCAGCACTGGCCTGCCGACCTCGACTACCGCGACAAGCGGGTGGTGATCATCGGCTCCGGCGCCACCGCCATGACCCTGGTGCCGGCCATGGCAGCCAGCGCGGCGAAGGTCACCATGCTGCAGCGCTCCCCCACCTACGTGATCTCCCGCCCCGCCCGGGACCGACTGGCCAACCTGCTGCGCAGGCTACTGCCGGCCCGCTGGGCCTATGCCATCACCCGCTGGAAGAACACGCGCCTGCAGGGGTGGCTGTACCGCAAGAGCCGCAGCCGACCAGACTGGGTCCGAAGACGCCTCTTGGGCATGCTGCGCAAGGAGCTCGGGCCGGAGTTCGACATCGCACGCCACTTCAGTCCCAGCTACCAGCCCTGGGACCAGCGCCTGTGCGTCGTACCCGACGGCGATCTCTACGCCGCCCTGCGCAGCGGTCGGGCCGAGGTGGTCACGGACCACGTCGCGGAATTCACCGAACGCGGCATCCGCCTGCAGTCTGGCGCGGAGTTGCCCGCGGATATCATTGTCACCGCCACCGGCCTGGAACTGGTGGTGATGGGGGACATTGTTTTCGAGGTGGACGGCGAGCCGGTGGACTTCAGCCAGCGCTGGACCTGGCGCGGCATGCTGTGTTCCGGTGTGCCCAACATGGCCAACACCTTCGGCTATATCAATGCCTCCTGGACCCTGCGTGCCGACCTCATCGCGCGCTTCGTCTGCCGCCTGCTGAACCATATGGATCGCGTTGGACTGCAGCAGGTCACGCCGACGCTCAGAGCCGATGAGCAAGGCATGCCCGCGCGCCCCTGGATCGAGGGCTTCAGCGCCGGTTACCTGCAGCGGGTGATGCACCTGCTACCCCGGCAGGGCGACAGGGAGCCCTGGCTGAACCCGCAGGATTATGTGCGCGAGCGCAAGACCCTGCCCACCGCATCCCTGGAGGATGGCAGCCTGGTGTTCAGCGATCCCCACCAAATGGCGGGTGATCATGCTCAGGGGCGGGGGAATCAAGCGGCGGATGCCCGCTGCGCCGGCGCAGCCAGTTGAGCCCGGCCAGCACCCCGCGGCGCCGCACCAGCCAACGCTCCAGCCGGTACTTGCCGGGAAAGTTCATCAGCAACAGGCCCACCATGATGGTCAGCAGCCCCTGGCCCGGGGTGACCAGCATGAGCAGGCCGAGCAACAGCAGAACAGCACCAATGATGTTCTTGAGCGCGCCCAGCAGCAGGACTGAACGGGGGGCCTGCGCAGATTTCCGCCACACTGAGCGCCAGGGTTGGTTGAAGTAGTCAGACGGCAGTCGCACCGCGACCCAGGGTACCCCGATCACGGTCGCCACCAGGGACAGGAGGGAAAGGCCACTGCCCAACCAGAAGAGCAGTTCCAGCCGGGGCTCCATCAGGCCGGGTCGCCTGCCACACCGATCACCCCCTGGGCGGCCAGCTGCTTCAGCTCGTCGTCATCCAGCCCCAGCAGCCCCTGCAGCACTTCCTGGTTGTGGCTGCCCAGCGCGCCGCCGGGCCAGTCCGTGCGCCCGGGAGTGTCCGCCAGCCGCGGCAGGATGGCGGGAATCCGCAGCGGCTTGCCGTCGATCTCCACCTGCTCGAACATGCCCCGGGCCCGATACTGGGGATCCTGCAGCATGTCCGCAACGCTGTAGATCGGCCCCACCGGGACTCCCGCCTGCTCCAGCACGAAGATGATGTGCTGCGAGGCGTGCTGGCCGCACCAGAGGTTGAGGGCCTTGTCGATCTCGTGCTCGTGGCGTACCCGGCCGGCGTTGTCCGCCAGCGCCGGGTCTGCGGCCATGTCCGAGCGTCCCGCCGCCGTCATCAGGCGCTTGAAGATGGAATCGCCATTGCCGCCGATGACCACGTACTTGCCGTCGTCACAGCGGTAGGTATTGGTCGGGACAATGCCGGTGACCGTGGTGCCCGAGGGCTCGCGGATGACACCGGCGCCATCGTACTCGGGGACGATGCCCTCCAGCAGGTTGAAGATGGACTCGTACAGCGCCACGTCCACCACCTGCCCGGCACCGTCCTCCGTCTTGCCGCGCTGCAGCAGCGCCAGGGTAATGCCCAGGGCCGCGTGCAGGGCCGCCACCGTATCGCCCAGGCTGATATTGGGCCGCACCGGGGCCTGGCCGGGCTCGCCGTTGATGTAGCGAAAGCCGCCAAAACCCTCGGTGACCGAGGCGTAGCCGGGTTTGTTGGCATAGGGCCCGGTCTGGCCGTAGCCGGAGATGCGGGCGTAGACAAGGCGCGGGTTGCGGGCTTTCACCACCTCCGGCCCCAGGCCCCAGTCCTCCATCGCCCCGGGGCGGAAATTCTCCACCAGCACATCGGCGGTGTCCAGCAGCTGCAGCACCAGCTCGCGGCCCCGTTCGCTCCGGAGGTCCAGGGTGACGCTCTTCTTGTTGCGCCCCAGACTGCGATACCAGAGCGAAGTGCCTTCCCGGACCACGCGCCAACCCCGAATCGGGTCGCCGGCTGGAGGCTCCACCTTGATCACCTCGGCACCAAAATAGGCCAGGATGGTGCCGGTAAACGGCCCCGCCAGCAGCTGACCCAGTTCGATAACCCGCAAGCCCTCAAGCGGCCTGGTTCCTGTTGTCACCTGCTACCCTCCCGGGAAAAACACCGATTGTACCTGATTCGCTGTCACCGTCAGACCGGCGCGGCAGCCAGGCCGGCAAGAATCAGCACGGCAAAGCCTAGCGTCACTGTGGCGATCGACAAGAGCGTGGTCAGCACAATGATATTGGCAGCCAGGGTGCCGTCCCCCCGGGCCGCCACCACCATGACAAAACTGGCCGCGGCCACCGGAGCACTCAGTAGCAGGAACATGACTCCCAGCGGCATGGGGTCCACACCGAGCATCACCGCCACCAGCACCCCCAGTACCGGGCCAACCAGCAGCCGCCAGAGCGCCGCTTCCCAGGTCACGCTGCCCGCCGTACGCAGCACGCTGATCCGCAGCGCCCCGCCGATACAAACCAGCAGCAGGGGCAGGAAGAACTGTGACAGGCCCTGGCTGAGCAGCGGCGTGAACGAGGGCAGCGGCCAGCCCGCAAGCGCCACCAGCACGCCACCGGCAATACCTACCAGCAAGGGATTGGTGGCAATGCCTCGCAGCAGGCCCAGCAGCGAACGGCTACCGCCGTGGGTCACCTGCAGGACCCACACCGCCAGCACGTTGTAGAGCGCCGTGAGCACCGCCACCGGCAGCGCAGCCAGCACCAGTCCCGCCTCACCGTAGGCGGTGTGACAGAGCGCGAAGCCGACCACGGCAAGATTGGAACGAAAGGAAGCCTGGACGAAGATGCCCAGCGTGGGCCGGGGGAACGCGCGCCAGCGCCCGTAGACCCAGCCGCAGGCCAGGGTCAGCAGCGTGGAAATAACTCCAGCCAGGAGATAGGTCGCCGCACCCAGCCCCGCGAAATCCACTCCGGCGGCGCTGATGAACAGCAGCAGCGGCAGGGCCGCCCTGAAGGCGAAGCGGGACACGGCATCGACATGGCGCTGCTGCAGCAGGCCCAGCCGGCGCAGCAGCATGCCCAGCACCACCCAGCCAAAGGTGGGGATGCTGACTGAGAGGGCTGTCAGGATCAGCTGTGGAAGGTCAAACACCGGCAAACGTCAGGGGCCATGGCAAAGGGGCCGGTATTATGCCAGTTCCCGCAGGGATTCTCCGAGCGCCGTCAGCAGACTGTCGATTTCAGTCTTCTCGATCACGAAGGGCAGGCCCAGCTGGATCGTGTCGCCGCCGTAGCGGACATAGAACCCCTTCTCCCACATGCGCATGGCCACCTCGAAGGGGCGGCGCGCCGGCTCGCCCTCGTAGGGCCGCAACTGGAGGGCGCCGGCAAAACCGTAGTTGCGAATGTCGACCACATGCGGTGCGCCCTGCAGCTGGTGCAGCGCATCCTCGAAATACGGCGCCAGCGCTGCGACCCGGGCGGGCAGCTGCTCCTGTTCCAGGATATCCAGGGCGGCGATGCCCGCGGCGCAGGCGACAGGGTGCGCGGAGTAAGTGTAGCCGTGGGGGAACTCCAGCATGTAGTCGGGACCGCCCTGGGCCATGAAGGTCTGGTAGATCTCGGCTTTGGCGATGACGGCACCCATGGGCACCGCGCCGTTGGTGAGCTGCTTGGCGACGTTCATGATGTCGGGCACGACCCCGAAGGCATCGGCGCCGGTCATGGCGCCGCAGCGGCCAAAGCCGGTGATGACCTCGTCAAAGATCAGCAGGATATCGTGGGCTGTGCAGATATCCCGCAGGCGCTGCAGGTAGCCGGCGGGCGGCGGGATCACCCCGGCGGAGCCCGCCATCGGCTCGACGATCACCGCGGCGATGTTGCTGGCATCGTGCAGGGCGATCAGCTCCAGCAGCTCGTCGGCGCGCTGCCAGCCCTGGCGCGGCATGCCTCGGGTAAAGGCATTCTCCGGCAGCAGGGTGTGGGCGAGGTGGTCGGCTTCCACTGCCTGGCCGAACAGCTTGCGATTGGGACCGATGCCGCCGACGGAAATGCCGCCGAAGTTGACCCCGTGGTAGCCCTTGGCGCGGCCAATCAGGCGCGTCTTGGCGGGCTGCCCCTTGAGGCGCCAGTAGGCCCGCGCCATTTTCAGGGCGGTGTCCGCGCACTCGGAGCCGGAGTTGGTGAAAAAGACGTAGTCGAGCCCCTCCGGGGTCAGCGCCTTGATCCGGTTGGCGAGTTCAAAGGATTTCGGGTGCCCGTACTGGAAGGCAGGGGCATAGTCCAGTGTCGTCAACTGGCGGTGCACCGCCTCGGCAATCTCCGGCCGGTTGTGCCCGGCGCCGCAACACCAGAGCCCGGACAGGCCGTCGAGTACCCGGCGGCCATCGTCGTCGATGAAATACGCCCCCTCCGCCGCCACGATCATGCGCGGATCGCGCTTGAACTGGCGGTTGCCGGTGTAGGGCATCCAGTGGGATTCCAGCTGTTCCCGGGTCAATTTCTGGGTGGCAGGCATACGGGTCATGGTGCTCTTCCTGAGGGTTATGGCGCGCATTCTAGGCCCGCCACAAGGTTGCATAAATCATTATCTATCGCCACTGACTTTCATTAACATGAAACTTTCAAGCAAACTGTACCGGAGGTGCCTCCATGTCCCGCAAAGCCCTGCTGGGCACAGTCACCGACAACGACCTGCGCCTGCTGCGGGTGTTCCGCGCGGTGGTCGCCTGCGGCGGCTTCGCTGCTGCGGAGCTGGAGCTGAACATCAACCGCTCCACCATCTCGCGCCATATCAAGGATCTGGAAACCCGCCTCGGGTTCACCCTGTGTCGCCGGGGCCGGAGTGGCTTTGCCCTCACCGACGAGGGCGCGCAATTCTACACTGCCGCACAGAAGGTCATGGCCGCGCTGGAGGACTACCAGCACGACGTCAACGACATCAACCAGCGCCTGACCGGCTCGCTGGCCATCGCCATCTTCGACAAGACCGCCTCCAATCCCGCCTGCCATATCGACCGCGCCCTGGCGCTGTTTGATCAGCAGGCACCGGGGGTTCACCTGCAGATCCACGTCGAACCGATCAACGCGATCGAGCGCGGGGTCATGGAGGGCCGGTATCACCTGGGCATCATTCCCGACCACCGCCCGTCCAGCAGCCTCAGCTACCACCCCCTGTTTGACGAGCAGATGTACCTGTACTGCGGTGCCGGTCACCCCCTGTTCCCGCGTGCGGGCAAGGTATTGGAGGACAGCGAGATCCTGGCCAGCAAGTACGTCGGCATCGGCTATCACTCGCCCAATATGGAGGTCACCCGCCAGCGCGGCCAGCACCGTGATGCTACCGCCTGGGACCAGGAGGCGGTCGCCCACCTGGTCCTGTCGGGCCGCTACCTGGGCTACCTGCCCCAGCATTACGCCGACGATTTTGTCAGTGCCGGCCGCATGCGCCCCCTGGCCAGCGACAGATTCCAGTACGTCTGCCAGTTCAGCGCGATTCTGCGCCAGTCACCGCCCCCCAGCCGGGTGGTGGGGACCTTGCTGGAGGCGTTGATTCAAGTACACTGATCGCGCTGTGCCGGGGCAGGCTGACCGGCCGGCACTAGAGTCGAATTTCAGGAGTGCGCTGGTGCTGGAACTCTACATCGCCAACAAGAACTACTCGTCCTGGTCGCTGCGCCCCTGGTTGCTGGCGCGGCAGCTCGAGATCCCCATCCGGGAAAACCTCGTGCCTTTCCGCAGCGACGGCTCCGGCAACGGCTTCGACAGTTTCTCCCCCACCGCCAGGGTACCCTGCCTGCACGACGGCGAGACTGTGGTCTGGGACTCACTGGCCATTACCGAATACCTGGCTGAACAAGTGCCCCGGGTCTGGCCGGCGGACGGCCGGGCTCGCGCCTGGGCGCGCTGCGCCGCCGCGGAAATGCACTCCGGCTTCCAGGCCCTGCGCGACATCTGCGGCATGAACTGCGGCATTCGCGTGCAACTGGCATCCCGCCCGGCTGCACTGCAAACGGATCTGGCGCGCATCGATGCCCTGTGGCGCGAAGGGCTCAAGCGCTTCGGCGGGCCGTTTCTGGCGGGCCCTGTTTTTACCGCGGTGGATGCATTCTTCGCGCCCGTGGTGTTTCGCCTGCAGACTTACCAGCTGACGCTGTCCCCGGACTGTGACCAGTACGCCTCGCGCATGCTGGACTTGCCCGGCATGCGGGAGTGGTACGCCGCCGCCCTCGCCGAGACCTGGCGCGATGAAGCCCACGAGGGGGACGTCCGGCGGGTCGGGACAATGGTAGCGGACCTGCGCGCAGGCAATTGAGTCTGCAGCAACGCGCGGTACCGGGGAGTAGCCCCGCAGCATTCGGCAGGGCTGCTGCCGCTCGATACGCAAGGCGCATCCCACAGCCAGTCATCCCCTGAAACATCGCCGTTCTGGAAAGTTGAGACATCGTTGCCTATAGTTTGTGGGCTACGTGTTTCCTGAAACTTCACACCGGGGCGAAAAAGCATGCGCTGTCTTCGGGGGCACGAACCAGCAACGGAGGGGGCCATACCATGAACTATTCACCCAGACAGCTTTTCTCGCACCTGACATTCGGAATCGCAACCGCTGTGCTCGCCAGCTGCGGCGGGGGCGGCGAATCTGCGGCAGATAGCGGCGACAAGTGGTTTGCAGCATGGAACGTTGAGCAGGCCTACGCCGCACAAATACGGATGGACGCGCTCAATACCGGCGGGCAACCATTTGAGGCCGATACCAGCTGCAAGGCGATCCTGCCAATGGCCGAGAAGTCATTGAGCGACACCAGCAATACCGGGACCTTTGTGCAACTCATGTACAAGACCTGCAACGATGCGGGGCTAAAGTTTCAGAGCAAGGCGCGATGCGAAGCCGAACGGCTGCAAGTCCTGTGTCGATAAGGGCAGGCGCCCGTGGACTTCCAGCGGGGCTGTAGCGCCCGGCGGGCACCGATCGTCAACTTCGCGGGTAACAATCCGGGCTTCTGGTCCAGGGGATAGCCAGCGAGCAGCGGCTGCGCGATGTCCGGTCCCTCCACCGGAGGCAGCAGTATAGCCAGGCCGCAAACCTCTGCCTGCAACAGCGAAATTGCCAACGCGCAGCCCACAGCGTTGCGGTATGCTGGGCCCCATATTAAACGCCAGACACCAGAGGCCCGCTGCCCGTGGATCAAAACCTGTTGTACATCCTTGCCGCCGTGCTGGTCCTTGGCGTTGGCGCCCAGTGGCTGTCCTGGCGGCTGAAACAGCCGTCTATCCTGGCCCTCCTGGTGCTGGGCATTATCGCCGGGCCGGTCACCGGCCTGCTGCGCCCTGACGAACAGTTCGGTGATCTGCTGTTCCCGCTGGTATCCCTGGGCGTTGCCTTGGTGTTGTTCGAAGGGGGCATGACCCTCAAGTTTCGCGACCTCAAGGGCCACGGCCGGGTCGTGACCAACCTGGTGAGCTGGGGCGCCCTGCTCAACTGGCTGCTCATGGCCGCCGGCTGCTGGTTGCTGGCAGATTTCTCCCCGCCCATCGCCCTGCTGTTTGCCGCGCTGGTCGTGGTCACAGGTCCCACGGTCATCAACCCCCTGCTGCGCACCATGCGCGCCAAACCGCAGGTCAGCCAGGTCCTGCGCTGGGAAGGCATCCTCATCGACCCGGTGGGCGCCCTGCTGGCAGTGCTGGTGTTTCAGTACCTGCTGTCGGGCACCGATTCCTGGGCAGTGTTTGCCCAGAGTATCGGCGTCGGTCTGGTGGCGGGTTTCGCCGGCGCCATCAGCCTGGGTTTCGTGCTGCGCAAACACTGGGTACCGGAATACCTGATCAACGTGCTGACGCTCGCCTGGGTGGTCATGATGTTTGCGGGCAGCGACTACATCGCCCACGAATCCGGCCTGCTCACCGTGACCATCATGGGAATCTGGCTCGGCAACATGAAAGACGTGGGCGTCAGCGAAATTCTCAGCTTCAAGGAAAGCCTGTCGGTGCTGATCATTTCGGTCCTGTTCATTGTCCTGGGGGCCCGGGTCGATCCGATGGACATTCTAGCCACCGGCTGGAACGGCGTGATCGTACTGCTTGTCGTGCTGCTGGCACGGCCGGTGGTGGTCTGGGCGAGCACCATGGGCGGCAACTACAGCTGGCGCCAGAAGGCGCTGCTGAGCTGGGTGGCGCCGCGCGGTATCGTCGCTGCGGCCGTGTCCTCCCTGTTCGCGCTGCGGCTGGGTGACCTGGGTTACCCCGGTGCCGCCGACCTGGTGGCGTACACCTTTCTCATCATTATCGCCACGGTGGTGCTGCAGAGCCTGACTGCAGGCGCCGCGACCCGGGTCCTTGGCCTGGCCGAGGCGGAACCAAACGGTGTGCTGATCGTGGGGGCCAACGGTGTAGCGCGGGCCATTGCCCAGGCCCTGGTCCGCCAGGGGTTCCGGGTAAAACTCGCGGACACTTCCTACGAGGAGGTGCGCATCGCGCGGATGGCGGGGCTGGAGACCTACTACGGAGACCCCATCTCTTCGCACGCCGACCAGTTCCTGGAGCTGGTGGGCATCGGCCGCCTGTTCGCCATGTCGCGACGGTCGCGCTGGAACACCCTTGCCTGCATGAAATACCGCACGGAGTTCGGCCCCAAACGGGTCTTCAGCCTGCGCAGTGCAGAGGAACAGGAAGAGAATGACCGGAAACGCCCCGCAGACGAGTTTCGAGCGCCACGCCTGTTCGGCGCAGATATCACCTACCAGAAGCTTGCCAGCCTGCTGGCAAAAGGCGCGGAGATCAAGCCAATCAATCTCAACAAGGAGTTCGACCTGGACGCCTACAGGAGCAAGAACGGTACCAGCCTCATCCCCTTGTTCTTGATTACGAGCGACGGCAAGTTGCGGGTCGTGAACGAGGAAGCGCCCCTGGCAGATACAGTTGAAGGCAAGCTGCTCGCACTGGTCTGGTCAACGGCGAGCTGATGCTGGAACTGGACATTGCTTGGCATACTGCTCGCCTTGCTCACTGCGGACCGGGCTGTTGCGGTGCCAGCCGGAGATCCCCTTCCGAAAACCTCACACGGAAACCCGACGATCCTCGCACTCGGACTAATCAGCGAGCTGCTTGCGCATAAGCGGGCTGTAAAGCGCATTCCACAAAAACCGAAGATTCACGTGCAGGCTCCCAGCCCGCTTTTCGACAAACAGCTTTAACTCATCTATCGCGGATCGATCAAAGAAGAAGCCATTTTGCATGACACCGGCAATACGTCGAATGTTACCAATGTCCTGCAAAGGGTTGTCTTCCAACAGCACGAAATCCGCCACCTTGCCAACCTGGATCGAACCAAACTGATCATCGAGCCCGCTGAAAATTGCTGCGGAGATCGTCGCTGACCGCAGAGCCTCCAACGGAGTCAAGCCGGAGTCAACAAGCATTGTGAGCTCATCATGAAGTCCCGAGCCCGCGAAGACATAAGTGTCACCAACGTCTGTTCCGGCCAGCAACTTGACACCCTGCTGGCTGGCCTCGTTAACGTGAGACAGTGCCTGCCTGTAGAAATCGCGGTGAACATATTCGCCGGTATCGCTATACCCCCGGGTTGCCGCCCGATCAGCGTCGGGATACCAGAGCAGACGCTTGACGATGAAGGGAACAAATTGCAGCCGGGAATCCCCCCGAAACCCGGGATCATTGGCATAGGCGCTCATTCTAAGCGTGGTCAGGGTGGGCACCCACCAGGTATCAGAATCCCCCATGGCAGCCATGAGCTGGCGACATTTCTGCGGGTCTTGTTGCGCCAACATTTCCCACATGAGCTGAGGCGTGTAGTGGCCGATCGGGTCATGCAGACGCCGGAAATCTCCAATGCCTGCATAGCAATCAAAGAGAAAAAGCCTCGCGTGCTCAATACTTTTCTGACCGGACTCGATGGCTGTCAGCAAGGGAACGACGATGGGTTTATGGCCAGCGATATCCACAGCGTTTGCCCTGGCGGCTGCTGCCAGGTTGAGATACTGCTCTAGCGAAAGCTCCGAATAGACCTTGACGAAGTCGGCCCCGATTGATTTGTAGAACGCCACAAGGGCATCAGCATCCGCCTTCGTTCCCAGCCTGAAAAACGAGGGATATCCGTCTGGCACTTCGTTCCCACCGTTGGTCTGATAGCTACTCTGCAAAATGTATCGGGGCGATACCCGCGTTCCAGACAGAGCTTCATTGGTCCAGCGGATCCGGTCGTCGATGCACGCCCAATAGCTGTCTTCTCTGTTCATGCAACCCGATAGATCTCTTGCCGCCGTAACGCCGTTGGCGATAAACAGGGGATGGTGAATCTGCGGAGATAGTTTCAGGCTGTGCGTATGCATGTCCCACAACCCGGGGATGAGGTACTGATTATCTGCGGGAATGGCATTGAAGTAAGGTTTTTCCCGGTATTCCTCTGCCGGGAGAATATCCACAATTTCCCCGCCATCAACCAGAACGGTCACAGCATGATCTATGGCGCCGCTTTCTACATTGACAACATTGACGCGCTCTATAGCAAAAGGTCCGTTTTGCGCCATGAAAGGCGCCGGCTTCACAGGCAGCAAAAGCAATCCCGCTGCCAACGAAAACATTATCAACAGGGGCGCTAAAACAAAATAACAAAGCTTTTTCATAGGAGCAGTCTGTAAACGACAATGGAAGATCAGTGTTTAAGAAGTGGGATCCGGGTCCTCAAAATCTGACCCGGCAAGACTACTGTGACCGATCGCAAGTCAGTTCCCACCCGACTCGGTGTCCATATGTATGAAATAGACGGTCGTTCCCACTCCGGCAAGAAACAGACACAGCGCAACGCTGCCTGCAAATACGGGCCCTGCGACTGCCACGCCCCTGCCCGCCAACAGCGCAACAATCTGAGCATTACTCTCGGCGAGGTAGAGCGTCATTGCAATCACCATCAACGAGGCAAGCAAGTACAGCAGGGTCACCAACCACCTCATCACTCTGTTGAGCAGGTGCTTCCCCACGAACACCGAAACGATACTCGCAAACGTAATCGTCAGCCATGTCTCGAACTGCGTGGACATCGCTTCCTCATTAATCCTTATCAGCTCCAGAGCTTCAGCGACCGTAAGCGCATCCATGAATCCATCCGTTATGTTGTAGATGTTTGAGCCCCTTTAGCCCCACCCCCGTGGCTGGCGCTGGCTCAGTCCTCCAATCGGAACGTCAGCCCCGCATTTTTCTGCAGACGCTGCACCAGCAAGCCACCCATCGCCGGGGCGGGGGTATAGATCCCGCCTGGCACGTTGCCCGGGTTTTCCAGCAGGCATACGGCGCTCTCCGCGATCATCTTGGAGGTTGAACCGTAGCCCGGGTCCTTGTCGCCCTTGACGCTGGCCTTGATGGTCTGGCCCTGCGGATTGCTGCCCACGAACAGCACATCGTAGTGACCGGCGTCGCGCTCCTCCTTCGACGGGCCCTCACCCGGCTGCCGTGGATCATTGGCCATGGACTTGTCGGCGGCGACGGCGCGCGCGATCGACTCCCCCTGCTCGCCCGGGCCGGTCAGCAGCATTTCGTCGTAGACAAAATCCTCACCGTACTGGTGACCCAGCAGGAAGTTGGAACGGTGGATATTCTTGGTGTTGATAGTCGCCATGACAAAGGGTGCCGACCAGCTCTGCAGGTCCTCCTCGTACACGGGCGCCATACCGGAGGGTTGCTCGACCCCGGCATGGCCTTCGGTCAGGGCGAACGGGTCCGTCAGCACCTTGATCAGCTCCGGCTGTTTGGCCGCCGCGGCCATGGTGGCCTTGAAACTTGCCAGGGTGCCCCCGGAGAAGGTGCCCTTCATCACCCGCACCCGCCCCTTGACCCGGGGCAGCGGCGCACCGAATTGTTCCCTGGCAGCCTGCTGCAGAAACCAGACACCGAGGTCGAAAGGGATGGAATCGAAGCCGCAGGAAAACACGATACGCGCGCCGCTGGCTTTGGCCGTCTCGCCGTGAGCAGCAATCATCTCGTGCATCCACGCCGGTTCACCGCAGAGGTCCACATAGTCCGTGCCGGCCGCCGCGCAGGCCGCCACCAGCTCCGAGCCATAGAGCTGATAGGGCCCGACCGTGGTCAACAGCACGTTGGTCCGCGCCACCATGTCCCGCATGGACTCGGGGTTGGCGGCATCGGCAACCACCAGCGGCATCTCCGCGGAGATGCCCAGCTCGTCGCGCACGGCGGCCAGCTTGTCCCTGCTGCGCCCGGCCATGGCCCATTTGACGTCGCCATTGGCGCCGTACTGCGTGTTCAGGTATTCGCACACCAGGCGCCCGGTATAGCCGGTGGCGCCGTAGACGATGATGCCAAGTTCACGGGGTTCAGACATGATCATTTCCTTTACCAGGATATTTGCAGGGTTCAACAGGCGAGGCTCGCTCTAGCCGTGAAAGCCGACGAAATCTTCGTTCAGCACACCGGCCAGCAAGGGGCTGCCGGCCGCGCGCAAAGGCAGCGTCGATCGCCTGACTGGATAAACATACGGTTACTGTACCCCATTGGGTCGCACCGGCCCACCTTGAGCACACCCGGCATCACTGGCAGCGCGTCGCCGTGCGGGTAATCGGGCTCCGGGGTAGCGCCAGCCTGGTTCTTTTGTTCGAGCTGGCTGGCGCCCGGAGCGCTACCGGTCCCGGTAGCCGGTGATCGCCTTCGCCGCCTGGTAGGCGAAGGTCATGGCCGGCCCCAGGGTCGAGCCCGGGCCCGGATAGCAGGGCAGCGTCGGGGCGCTGCAGTTGCCGATGGCGTAGAGGCCCGGGATTACCGAACCGTCCTCCCGCAGGACCTGGGCATCGGCGTTGCAGACCATGCCTCCCTGGGTACCGAAATCACCCGGATCAACCTTCATCGCGTAGTAAGGTGGCTGGTCGATGGGGGCGAGGCAGGGGTTGGGAGTGACCCGGGGATCGCCGTAATAGCGGTCGTAGGCGGAATCCCCGCGCTGGCAATCCAGGTCCACACCGGTGCGGGCGTACTCATTCATCTTGGCCACGGTATCGGCAAGTCCGGCGGGATCGACACCGATCTTGCGGGCCAGCTCGGGAATGGTGTCCGCCTTGGCGAAGAAACCCTCGTCCTCGTAGCGCTTCGGCAGTGCCCAGTCGGGACGGAAGGTGCTGTTGTACAGGGGCCCCACGAAGTAGCGGGCACGGAAATTGGCGTCGAATATCTGCCAGCTCGGGTTGCAGGGGTTGTCCTCGCTGTGTTTTTCGAAGGTCTCCTGCTGGAAGGCCATGTAGTTCTGGGATTCGTTGCTGAAACGCTGCCCCGCCGGATTGACCACAATGGAACCCGGGTAGGACTTCTCCATGATGCTGAGGCGCGGGATCTCCTCCCCCGGCACGGAAATCGTGTTGCACCACCAGGCTTCGTTGAGCCGGTGCATCTTCGCCCCCAGACGCAAGCCTTCGACAATGGCATCACCGGTATTGTCCCGGGTGCCGGCGCTCCAGCGGTGGTCGGTGGGCTGGGGCAGGTACTGCTCGCGCATAACCTGGTTGTGTTCAAACCCGCCCGCAGCCAGCACCACGCCCTTGCGGGCCTGGATACGCAGGGTTTCGCCGTTGCGCGTGACCTCGATTCCCAGCACGGCGCCGTCCTCGTCGACGACCCGGGTCATCGCGGTGTTCAGCCACAGGGGAATATCCCGGTCCTGCATTGACGCGCGCAGGCGAGCCACGCCGGCACAGCCCGTGGCCAGACGCCGGTGGTACTTGTCCTTCAGACGCCAGGGAATATCGGCGACATAGGCTGCAACCAGCTTGACCGCGGTTTTCCACCAGCCCGGCTGCTGGCCGATGAGCAGGGCCGCCTCCACCTGGGTAAAGCCGATCAGGCCCCCCAGGTGCATCATCGGATGGGTCCGCCGCAGGCGCCGCCACTCCTCCCCCAACTCGCTCGCGGGGAAAGTCTCCGGCTCCATGGAGCGGTGGCCGACCATGGCGCCGTCGAGGTTGGTGTAGTAGTCCGGGTAGTGGGCCAGGGTCTCGTAGCGAACGCGGGTACGTTCGTGGAGGAAGTCCACCATCTTCGGCCCGTTCTCGAGGAAGGCCTCCAGCTGGTACTCGGGCACCTCCTCTTCGGTAATCAACTGGCGCAGATAGGTTCGCGCCTTGTCGATCGAGTCCTCGGCGCCGGCCGCACGGGCGTAGCGATTGCAGGGAATCCAGACCCCGCCACCCGAGATGGAGCTGGTGCCGCCATAGAGGCCGGATTTCTCCACCACCAGCACATCGCGGCTGCCCATTTCATAGCTGCACAGCGCCGCGGTCAGCCCGCCGTTGCCGGACCCGACCACCACCACGTCAAAACTGTAATCCCACTGCTGCGCGCTCATGTGCTACCTCATTGCGTCAAGGGGCCAATGGTAGCCCACCCCGGAGCCATTTCCCCACGCCGCCACCGTGTAACCCGGAACAGGTTCAAAAAATTGGTCGGGAGCGGTACACATATCGTATAGTCTCCGGGGGCGGCCGGACACCTTGCCAGTGCACAGTCCGCCACGCCACAGGATCAAACCTCAGCAAGGAGACTCACCCATGCCCAACCTGCTGCGCAAGCGCGCCGCCCTACTCGCCGCGGCCGCCGCCCTGGCGATCTCGCCCCTGGCCCTGTCCCATCTGGATGAGAATGAATTCCACCAGTCCTACCGCCAGTCCTATTTCGCCCTGCTCGGCGCCAACTTTGGCCCCATCGGCGCCATGGTGAAGGGGGAGATGCCCTGGAACCAGGAGCAGTTGCAGGGTTTCGCTGACGATTTCGCCGCCGTGTCCACCCTGAACGTCCTCCGCGGTTTCCCCGAGGGTTCGGAAAAGGGCACCACCCGGGCCAAGCCGGATATCTGGAATAACCAGGAAGACTTTGCCAGCAAGCTGGACGATATGACAGCGGCCGTCGCCACCCTGCAGACCACCGTTGCCGGTGGGGACCGCGGCGCGATCGCCCAGCAGGTCGGCGCAGTCGGCCAGGCCTGCAAGGCCTGTCACGACGAGTACAAGTCGAAAGATTACCTCTACTGAGTGTGCATGCGGGCAGTGCCGGTGACGGCCTGCCCTACCACATCCGCGGTGGCGGTGGCGCCTGCTGCAACAGCCACCAGCCCAGCCCGACCACCGCCGCCAGCAGCAGCAGCGCCAGCCACCAGGGCGCCGGCGCACCGGTCCCCGACTTGCCCTCCGCCCTGCCCCTGAGCATGGCCTGCACCAGCTTCTCCCGGCGCCGGAACTGGTGCCAGGCCACCGCCAGCAGATGCAGCGCGATCATCGCCAGCAGGGCGTTGAAGGCCCACTCGTGTACCACACCGAGAAAGTCCCGGGTCTCGCTGCTGACGGCGTAGTAAAACGGGCCGTTGAACAGGATCCGGTCGCTGTTGAAGAGCCCGCTGCCCGCCTGCACCAGCAGCAGGGTCAGCAGCACCACCACCGACCAGCCGCCCAGCGGGTTGTGTCCCGGGCCCGATGCCACCCGACCGCGGACATAGCCGAGTACGGTGTCGGGCCCCTTCAGGAAATCGCGAAACCGGGACTGCGGGCTGCCGACGAATCCCCAGCAGATACGGAACACCACCAGCACGATGACCGTATAGCCGAGCCACTGGTGGCGCTCCATCTGGCCCTCCTCCGCAGTCCACCAGGCCAGCGGGATCAACACCACCAGGGACCAGTGGAACAATCGGGTGGGCCAGTCCCAGAGGGGCTGGGATGCTGGCCGTGACAACGGGTCGGTATCTTCCGGCATTGGGCTCTATCTCAATGGTGGTATCAGGGACCGATCAGGCAGGGAAACTCGGGCGCCACTTCCTCGTGCTCATAGTGCCAGCACCCGTCTCGCAGCGTGGCCCGGTGGCGGGCTCCGGGCACTGAACCGTCGCCGCTGGCGTAGCCTGCATCGCCGCGAAACATCACGAACACCGTACCATCACCGTGGCAGAAACGCGGCAGCACCTCGGGCGCTGGCCGCTCCCGCTCCCGTGCCAGCAACTCAGCGACGGTCTGGTAGTGGGCAACGTGGCACAGGGTGACAAAGGTAGGGGGCAGCACACCCAGTGATCCCGCCTTGTGCTCCGCAACCGCGGTCGCCACGTTCACCCAGCGCGCATCGTGGATCTCGCTGCCGTCGATCACCACCTCGGTGCCGCTGTCCACGGGTGCCGCATAGATCCAGGTGGAGAAGCGCTTGGGCTCATCAACCGGCGTGGTCCAGTGGCTGATCAGCACCATGGCGTCGGGGTCGGGTTTCAACCCCGCCTCCTCGCCCGCCTCGCGGGCCGCGGCCAGACGGGTGGCGCGCAGTTCGTCGCCCTCGGCCAGCTCCCAGTCCCCGGGCTCCAGGGCGCCGCCGGGAAAAACCCAGTAGCCCCCGGCAAACAGCAGTGCCTTGTTGCGTCGCAGCAGCAGGGTCTCCAGCCCCTCGGGGGAGTCGCGCAACAGCACCACGGTGCTGGCGGGACGGGCTTCGACCTTGCCGGAGGGCTGGTCGTCCCGGCGCGGGAAAAAAGTTTTGCGATTCACGGTGCAGGAGCCCGCAGCAATTCTTGCAGGGCCACTACGGTCGCCTCAACCCCGAGGGTGACGGCGGGCTCAGCCACCACCCGGAACAGCGGGGAGTGGTGCGAGGGCACCGGTGCCCCCCCGGCCTCGGCCCGGGCAAAATCCTCAGCGGGGGTGCCACCCACCGCGAAATAGGTGCTGGGGATGTAGGGGTCGGTGGTAAAGAAGCCGAAGTCCTCTGCACCCATGCCCTTGCGCTTGCCCTCCTTGAAGATCTGCTCGCCAAAGTGGGCGCTCCAGACACCCCGTAACTGCCGGGTCAGCGGCGCATCGTTGACGGTGGGCGGCACTGACTCACGCTCGGAGACAATCACTTCCGGCAGTTTGTCTTCCGGCAACCCCGCCACCCGTCCCATGTTCTCCGCCACCCGGCGGATCCCGGCCAGCAGCAGTTCGCGGTTCTCCAGGTCGTCGTTGCGCACGGTGAGCTGCAGGTGGGCGCGGTCGGATATGATGTTGTGCTTGCTGCCGGCGTGAAAGGCCCCGACGGTAATCACGCCGGCATCCCGGGGTGCGAGTTCCCGCGACACCACGGTCTGCAGGGCCAGCACGATCTGGCTGCCCAGCACCACCGGGTCAACCCCTTCGTGAGGACTGGCACCGTGGGCCCCGATCCCGTGAACGATGATGTCTACCGTATCGGCGCCGGAATACGGGGACTCCTCGGTCACCGCGAGCTGGCCGGCGGGCAGCTGCGCCGACACATGGAAAGCCAGGGCGTAGTCGGGCTGGCCGAAACGTTGCCACAGATTGTCCTCCATCATCGTCCGCGCTCCGACAATTCGCTCTTCCGCCGGCTGGCCGACCAGCATCAGGGTCCCGGACCACTGCGCCCGCTGCGCCGCCATCAGCCGCGCCGTGCCCACCAGGCTGGTGATATGGACATCGTGGCCGCAGGCGTGCATGACGAAGACCTTCTCCCCCGACGGGTCCACCTGCTGCGCCCTGGAGGCGTAGGGTAATCCCGACTTTTCCTCCAGCGGCAGTCCATCCATGTCCGCGCGCATCATCACCAGCGGCCCTGGGCCGTTGCGCAGCAGTGCCACTACCCCGGTGCCTCCAACCCCTTCGGTGACCTCGAATCCCGCGTCGCGCAGCTCAGCGGCCAGGCGCGCAGCGGTCTTGTGCTCCATGCCGGACAATTCCGGATTCCGGTGGAAGTGGGTGAAGAGCGCGCCGAGATGGCGCTGGTAGTCAGCGGCCACCAGACTGGCGAGTTCGCCGGCCCTTGCGGGAACGGCAAGCGAGACGAGGGCCAGCAGCAGTGAAATGGCGGCCAACGGGGAGCGATAACGCATGGGGACATCCAGTCAGTGGGTCAGCCGGATAGGCTACCCAGCGCTGGCGCGGATGGCAACCTCAGCGCTGGCCCACCATGGACAGATCATAGCCCAGGCCGCGCGCCCGCTGCAGGGCTGCGGGCAATTCCTCCGCAGAGCGGGTCGCGAGCCATAGATTGATGGACCGGGTGCCACTGCGGCAGAACGCGAGCACGGGCCCCTCGGCGCTGTCGAACGCGCCTGCGAGCTGCCTGAGGTCCGGGCCCGGGAAGTTCATGCCGGTCACCGGGTAATAGATATAGGTCAGGCCGTGTTGCTCGGCCGCGGCGGCAAATTCGGCCGAGGATGGCTGCCCTGGCGCCTCGCCATCGGGCCGGTTGTTGATTACCACCCTGTACCCGGCCGCAGCCAGATCCGCCAGGTCGGCGGGGGATATCTGCTCCGAGACGGCGATTTCAGGGGTGATCTTGACGATGTTCAATGGCAATTCCTCGTTTGGCTTGTTGCTTGAATGACCCCCTGCGGGCAAAAACGTTCCGGCCGCTAGGCGCCGCGCACGCGGTCAAGACTGTCCCGGAGCAGGCCCGCCCAGCGCCGCAGTATGCGCTCAAACTCGGCGCGGTTGGTCACGCTGCTGGTCCACTGCAACTGGCTGTGCTCGACACCGCGACGGCGGTCCACTACCCGCCCCTGGACCTCGCCGGTCAGCGCGTCCACCAGCTCCAGGTTTAACGTCATCTCACCGGCCGACGTGGTGTAGGCCCTGGTGCGCACCGCACTCTGGACGTCCGGGGCGTGGATATCCAGATTGACGATGGACGGCCGCAGCAACAGTATCTCCTCGCCGTTGGGCGCTTCCTCCACCAGATCATAGGCCGGCTCGCGTTGCAACGCCGCGCGGAAATACTCGTTGCAGGCCGCGGCAATCCGCCGCCGGATACGATCGGCATCCTCCTGTTGAATGCGGTTGGCCACGCTCCTGCTATCCCGCTGCTGGTCGCGCAACCAGTTCTTGCGGAAGGCCACCTCACAGCCCGCCAGGGACAGGTGGCGGTAGTGAGTCAGGTCGGCCCCGGGGCGCAGGTAGACTTCGGCAAATTTGTGCCCGGACACCCGCTCCAGGCCGTCGTGGGTCAACGCGGGCTGATTCGGGGAACCGGTACCGGCGCAGGCAGAAAGGGCAAGTCCGACGGAAACTACCAGGCCGGCAAACAGAGTACGGATCATGGCGACACCTCCAGAGAGTAGCCTTCAACAGAAGCACTATAGGCAAACCCCAGCCGCAACACCACCGCCGGGAAGGGGGCGGCGAGCAGGCTCAGCGCAGCAGGTCGAATTCGGCACCCAGCATGGCGATGATTTCCTGCCGGGGATCCTCCGGGAGCGCGAGGGGCTGGCCGATAATCTTCTCCGCGATACCGACATAGGTGGCGGAGACTTCCATCAGCACCGACGCCGGCAATTCATTGTCCCTGGCGAGGGCGACGCGCTCCGGCATCCGGTCCTTGTTCAGCAGGATGTCGGGGTCCGGGAAGTAATTCAGCAGCAGTTGCCGGAAGCTCTCCTTGGAGTTCTCCACGACGCGCCCGTCACGCCAGGCCGGGCCGTCCCAGATCCGCGAGGAGTCCGGCGTCCCCACTTCGTCCATGTAGATCAGCTGCTCGTCGCCGGCGGCATCGCGGGCGTAGCCGAACTCGAATTTGGTGTCGACGAAGACCTGGTCGAGCCGGGCCAGTTCGCCGCTGATGACTTCGAAGCCCTCACGCAGCAGGGTTTCGTAGCGATCCACATCCGCGGCGGAGCGGAACTGGAAAGCAGCGTAATTGTTGCGGAGATCGTCGCGGGACACATTGACGTCATCCTGGGCCGGAACCCCGGGGATACCCTGCAGAATCCCCTTGGTGGAGGGCGTTATCAGCAGCGCTGGCAGCTTCTGGTCCTTGCGCAGTCCGTCGGGAAGGCGAATACCACAGAATTCGCGCTCGCCGCGGGCGTAGGCCCGCCACATGGAGCCGGTGATGTATTGCCGCGCAATCGCCTCGATCATGACCGGGCGGGCTTTCTGCACGATCCAGACCAGGGGGTGCGGAACCTCCAGGATGTGGCTGGCCGCCAGCCCCTGCTCGCGGAACCGCCGAAACCAGTGGTTGGAAATCGCGTTGAGTGCCGCACCCTTGCCGGGAACACCCGCCAGGCCGCCCTCGCCGCGCCAAATGCACTCAAAGGCGGAGATGCGGTCACTGATCACCATGATCGCCAGTGTTGCATCGGCGGCCACCGGGTAGCCACGCTCACTGATCAGGCGGGCACTGTCGACCGCGTCCAGCCAGTAAACGGATCTCACCTTGCCCGAGTGAACCGGGGCGCCGGTGCGGATTGGCAGGTCGTCGTTGACCGCCAACACCTTGTTTTCACTACTCATTCCGGGTTCCTGTCATGTGCCCAAAGGGCGGACAACCGGGCGCGGGAGCGGGCGGAACCTGCGCCGGGAGGGGGCCGATTCTAGCAGAGTGCAGCGCCACGAGGCACCCACGCATGCCCCCGGGCCTCCGCTGAAGCGCTATCCCCGAAGTACCGGCTCCGTTAAACTGTCTCGCCATGCCCTTGCCAGACACAGCCCGCCCCATGAACTCACGATTGTTAGCCCAGGTCCTGCTGTGGACAGCCCTGGGGACCATGTTCCCGGCGCAGGCCGACACCCTGGCGACCTGCGCCGCCGTGGCGGACAAGCTGCAGCGCCTTGCCTGCTACGACCGTCTGGCGGCGGGCGCCGCGGAACCCACCGACATTATAGAAACCACTGGCGTGGAGCCGGAAGAGCCCGCCAGCGGGCCGGTGGACCTGGTCAACGAGGAACTGTTGCTGGGCCAGCGGTTGGCAGAGGAGACCACACTGTCCAGCAACGCCTGGGTCATCAGTCCCCACCAACGCAATTACCTGCTGCCGGTCACCTACAATGACAACCTCAACCAGGACGCCTGGGCCGCGCTGGAACCGGACGACCCCATGCAGCGCATAGAGGCGAAGTTCCAGCTCAGCCTGAAAACCATCGCCTGGGCGGATATCCTTGGGGCGGGCAGCAACCTCTGGGTTGCCTACACCCAGCGCAACTGGTGGCAACTGTACAACGACTCCTCACCGTTCCGGGAAACGAACTACCAACCCGAGGTTTTCCTCACCTTCGCCAATGACTGGCGCTTCTGGGGCTTCACCAATACCGTGGTCGGCACGGGTTTCAAGCATGAATCCAATGGCAAGGGCGGCGATCTTTCCCGGAGCTGGAACCGGGCCATGGTCATGGCCGCTTTCGAGCGACGGCGCATGGCCCTCAACCTGCGCGCCTGGTACCGGTTGCCCGAGAGCAGCGGCGACGATGACAACCCGGATATCGAGCGTTACCTGGGCTACGGTGATATCACCGGTATCTGGAAGTGGCAGCAACACGAATTCGCGGTGAAGCTGCGCAATAACCTGCGCAGCGAGAATCGCGGTGCGCTGGAGCTGGAGTGGACCTTTCCCATTAACCGCCGCTTCAAAGGCTATGTCCAATATTTCAACGGCTACGGCGAGAGCCTGATCGACTACGACCAGAGCAACAGCCGCATCGGCTTTGGCGTGTCGATGACCGATCTGCTCTAGGCACGACCGACCCCTCCGGTTCAGGCATTCACCCCGGCGGGGAGGAAATCGGGGCCAAAGACGGTTAAACTATCGCCCCCGAACCAACCACCAGCGCTCTCATGACTACAGCAAACACGCCTTTTGAGATTCTCGGCGAAGATGGCATTCGCCAACTCTGCAGTGAATTCTACCGCATCATGGACAGTCGGCCGGAAGTGCGCGAGCTGCGCGCCATGCACGCCGAGGACCTGGGGCCGGTGACGGAAAAGCTGGCCGAGTACCTTACCGGCTGGATGGGCGGCCCGCCCCGCTACGCAGAGAAATACGGCACCGTCTGCCTGACCGACGCCCATGCGGCCTACCACATCGGCCCCGAGGAGCGGGACCAGTGGCTGTGGTGCATGGAGCAGGCGCTGGCGGAAAGTGAGGCGCCGGAGGAGCTGCGGGAGATGTTGCGTATTCCCCTGCAGCGGATTGCCGACGCGGTGCGCAACCGCGACCAACCCAGTGCTACCAAGAGGGATCCGAATGTCATTGCCGCAGGTTAAAACAGGCGTTCGCGCTGTCGCCATCGCCGTGGCCGTCGTCACCGCAGTGGCGACGAACGCCGCCGACCAGCGCCTGGAGCAGATACTGGTGAGCGCCAAGCGCATCAGCGAGGACGCCAGCCGCCTGCCGCTGGCCTGGTCCGCCGTTGACGAAGGCGATCTCACCCTCATCGGCCACACCCATCCCAACGAAATCATGCAGCAGGTTCCCGGTTCCTGGATCAGCCGCGGCAACGGCCAGGAAAGCCTGACCGCCCTGCGCTCACCGGTCCTGACTGGCGCCGGTGGCTGCGGCTCCTTCTTCATGGCAGCCGACGGCATCAGCCTGCGCGCGCCCGGGTTCTGCAACGTCAACCAGCTGTTTGACGCCAACATTGAGCAGGCCAGCCGCATCGAGGTCATCAAGGGTCCGGCGGGTGCCACCTACGGCTCCAATGCCATGCACGGGGTCATCAACGTCCTCAGCGCGGAGCCGAAACCGGGGGCCGGGCAGCAGCTCGCCCTGGAAACCGGACCCGACGACTATTTTCGGGGCAAATACCGCCTCGACCATGTCCAGGGCCGGCACGGCGTCAGCCTGCGACTGAACGGCACCACGGACGGCGGTTTCCAGGAGGAATCCGGCTTCGATCAGCAGAAGCTCACCCTGCGCCACGATTACGATGGCGATACCTGGTCATTCCAGAGCGTGGTCGATGCCGCCAACCTGAACCAGGAAACCGCGGGCTTCATCCAGGGTTTCAAGGCCTACGCGGACGACTCCCTGCGGACCAGCAACCCGAACCCCGAGGCCTACCGCGATGCCTGGTCACTGCGCCTCTACAGCCAGGCCAGCCGCGAACTGGACAATGGCCAGGTTCTGAGCATCACCCCCTACCTGCGACGCAACCGGATGGAATTCCTGCAGCATTTCCTGCCCTGGCAGTCGCTGGAGATCAACGGTCACGAGTCCCTGGGGCTGCGCACCAGCCTGCACGGGGAGGCCGACCGGCTGAGCTGGGTCGCCGGCGCCGACCTGGAGTACACCGATGGCTGGCTGAGGGAGGAACAGGAGAAACCGTTCAGCCCGAATCAGCCCGAAGGCATCCACTATGACTACGAGGTCGCCGCCAGCACGGGCGCGGCCTTCACCCAGCTCCAGTACACCGTGAACGAGCGCTGGACTCTGGACGGCGGGCTGCGCCTGGAATACACCCATTACGACTACGACAACCTGGCCGCGGATGGCCCCGCCTGCGCCCCGACGGCGACTGCCTGCCGGTTCTTTCGCGTCGCCGATCGCAGTGACAACTTCACCGACTGGTCCGTCAATGCCGGTGCCAGCCTGCAGTTGCGCCCGGACCACTACGCCTACCTGCGCCTGGCCAACGGCTTCCGGGCGCCGGATACCAGCGAACTGTACCGACTGCAATCGGGCCAGTCGGTGGCCGACCTGGACTCCGAAGTAATCGACAACATCGAGCTGGGGCTGCGGGGGAACACCGGGAGCGGGCTGAGCTACGACCTGTCGGTCTACCACATGAACAAGGACGAGGTGATCTTCCAGGATGCCGACCGGCGCAACGTCAGCGGCGCCAAGACCGAGCACTATGGGCTGGAGATGAGCCTGGATTACCGTTCACCGGGGTCCTGGTATACACGTCTGGATGCCACCGCCGCTCGCCACCGCTACGCCAACAACGCCCTGCCGCTGGGGGTAAACGACCCTATCGACGGCAACGATATCGACACCGCTCCGCGCCTGTTCGGCAGCGCCCGCTTCGGCTGGGAATTCGCTCCCCGACACGGCACAGCCCCGGTGGCGGAGCTGGAGTGGGTCTATATGGATGAGTACTACCTTGAGCCGGAGAACCTCTTCAAGTACGAGGGCCACTCGCTGCTCAACCTGCGCCTCAGCAGCCCGTTGACCGCGCAACTGGCCGCCAGCGTGCGCATCACCAACCTGCTGGACGAGGACTACGCCGAGCGCGCCGACATCGGCTTCGGCCAGTACCGCTATTTCGTCGGCAGACCGCGGAGTGCGTTCGTCGAACTGCGGTACTCCTGGGGCGAAGGTTAAACCGCTACTCAACCAGGCAGACACGGCGCGTAAAGCCCCCGAGGCTCCGACCTCCGGATTTACGTGCCGTCGTGCGAGGGAGCGGGCGCAAACCGCCCGCCACCACCCGGTCACCGCATAGGTGCTATACCCACAGCTTCCCTGACCTGCGCCAGCAGCGGCACGCTGAACGCACGCGCCCGCTCGGCGCCGCGCTGCAGCACCTGCTCAATATGCGCGGGGTCGGCCATCAGCTGCAGGTAGCGCTCGCGGGGGGCCGCCAGCGTATCGTTGACCAGCTCGAACAGCTGCTTCTTGGCATCGCCCCAGGCGATACCCTGCTCAAACTCCCGGCGCATGCGCGCGGTCTCCTCCGCCGAGGCAAACGCGGACCAGATCTGGAACACGGTGGAATCATCGGGATTCTTGGGCTCGCCCGGTTCCAGCAGATTGGTCTTGATCTTGTTGATGGCCTTGCGCAGCTGCTTTTCCGGCAGGAACAGGGGTATGGTGTTGTTGTAGCTCTTGCTCATCTTGCGCCCGTCGAGGCCCTGCAACACCGCGACGTGATCCTCCACCTCGGCCTCCGGCAGGGTGAATAACGGCGCGAAATTGTGGTTGAAGCGCTGGGCGATGTCCCGGGCCATTTCCAAATGCTGGATCTGGTCGCGACCGACCGGGACCTTGTGCGCACCAAACATGAGGATGTCAGCCGCCATCAGCATCGGATAGCTGAACAGGCCCATGGTGACGCCGAAGTCCGGGTCCTCACCCGCCTCCTCATTGGCCTGCACTGCAGCCTTGTAGGCGTGAGCGCGATTCATCAGACCTTTGGCGGCGTTGCAGCAGAGGATCCAGGTCAGCTCGGTGATTTCCGGGATGTCGGACTGGCGGTAGAAGACCGCGCGTTCGGTGTCCAGCCCCAGCGCCAGCCAGGTCGCGGCAATTTCCTTGCTGGACTGGCGGACGAGGGCCGGATCCTGGCACTTGATCAGGGCATGGTAGTCCGCCATAAACAGAAATGACTCGGTGTCGGCGGCGTTGGACGCTGCTATCGCAGGGCGTATCGCGCCGACAAAATTGCCCAGGTGGGGCGTGCCGGTAGTGGTGATGCCGGTGAGAACGCGTTGTTTGCTCATGGGTGTCCCGATCTCATAAAAGCCCGCGATTCTAGCGCTTCAGCGCGCCGCTGGCTATTTCCAGCCCGAATCCACCAGGACTCAGCCTGGTGTCAGCGAGCCGGGATGGTTGTAGAAGCGGCGCAGTACCCGCGCCAGGTTGCAGGCGTCCTCGCTGCCAGCCAGCTCGCGAATGGAATGCATGGCAAAGGTGGGCACGCCGATATCCAGGGTGCGGATGCCCGTGCCGCCGGCGGTGATCGGGCCAATCGTGCTGCCGCAGGCCATGTCGGTGCGCACGACGAAGCTCTGCACTGGCACCTGCTCCTGCGCCGCCAGCAGGCGGTAGAGACCGGCGGTTTCCGCGTTGGTCGCATAGCGCTGGTTGGCGTTGATCTTGATTACCGGGCCGGCGTTGAGCCTGGGACCGTGATTGTCGTCGTGCTTGTCGGCGTAGTTGGGGTGAATGCCATGGGCATTGTCGGCGGAAATCATCATCGAGTTCTGTACCAACTGGCCGAGGCGCTCCTCGGTACCGGCAATACGGCGCAGGGTCGACAGCAGCATTGGACCCTGGGCTCCGGAGCTGGACAGGCTGCCCACTTCCTCGTGATCGTTGCAGACCAGCAGACAGCTCTGCCGGCCATCCCCCTGCAGCAGCGCCTGCAGTCCGGTAAAGCAGCTCAGCAGATTGTCGAGGCGGGCCGAGGCGATAAACTCCTCCCGCAGGCCCACCAGAGCCGGGGGCTGGGTGTCGTAGAAGCCCAGCTCATAGTCCAGCACCCTGTCGGCGCCACAGTGCGGGTGCTCTTCCAGCAGGCGCTCGCGCAGAAGGTCGCGGAAATCGGGCACCGCGGCATTGGCCTGCAAGGCCAGCACCGGCAGAATGTCGGTCTGTGGATTGATACTGCGGGACTGATTGGCCTCCCGGTCCAGGTGGATGGCGAGGCTGGGAATGACCGCCAGCGGACGGCGGAAATCCAGCAACCCGGTGTGCAGCCGGCCGTCCCGGTCGGCGTAACTGACCCGCCCGGCCAGGGACAGGTCGCGGTCGAACCAGGGGTTCAGGAGTACGCCGCCATACACTTCCACCCCGAGCTGGAAGTAGCCCGAGCGCTGCTTCTCTGGCGCTGGTTTGACCATCAGGCAGGGGCTGTCCGTGTGGGCGCCGACCATGCGCATTCCGGTCTCCGGCGCGGAGTCGGTACCGACCGTGAACGCCAGCAGGGAGCTGTCGTTGCGGGTCAGGTAGCAGCGCTGCCCGGGCTGCAGCTTCCAGTCCCCGGCCGTTGGCAACCGCGCAAACCCGGCGGCCTCCAGCCTGGCCACCAGCGCCGCCACGGCGTGAAACGGAGTCGTGGCTGCAGTGAGAAACGCCAGGAGATCACTGTTGAACTGTTGTGGTGTCATGAGCTAAACAACCTCGCATCCGGGGAAACAACGGGCGGCAACGCGAACTTCAAACCAGCCAGAGCGCATAGAGCAGGCCAGCCAGCGCGATACGGTAATAGACAAAGGGCATCAGGCCCAGGCGCTCAAGCAGGCGCAGGAACAGGCTGATACAGCCGTAGGCTGTGACTGCAGCCACCAGTGCCGACACGGACAGCAGCAGCCAGTCCACGGGCGCGCTCTGCTGTACCAGTTGCAGTCCTTTCAGCAGGCCGGCGCCGGCAATAACGGGAATTGACAGCAGGAAGGCGAAGCGGGCTGCCGTGGCCCGGTCCAGGCCGAGCAGCAAACCCGCGCTGATGGTGATGCCGGAGCGAGACACTCCCGGCACCAGCGACAGTGCCTGTGCCAGGCCGATCACCAGCGCCACCCCCGCCACCAGCGGCATCCCGCGGGCGCCACTGCGGGCGCGCCAATCCGCCAAACCCAGCAGTAAACCGAACACCAGCGTCGTGGTGGCAATCACCGGCAAGGTACGAAGTTGACTCTCGACGTACGCGTCCGCCAGGAACCCGACCACACAGACCGGCACAGTGGCCAGGGCCAGGTACCCGACCAGGCGAACATCGCCATTGACCGGCTGCCCGCGCAGCAGGGCTGTGCAGCTCACGGTCATCTGCCACAACTCACTGCGGTAGTACAGCACAACCGCCAGCAGCGTACCCACGTGTACCGCAACGTCAAACGCCAGGCCCTGATCTTCCCAACCGAACAGCAGGGCCGGGAGCACCAGGTGTGCGGAGCTCGATATCGGCAGAAACTCCGTGAAGCCCTGCACCAGGGCCAGCACCACCGCCTGTACCCAGTCACTCATGGCCGTGGCCCCTGCTCCGCCAGTTTTTTCCAGCTGATCTCGTCGCGGATATAGACGGGGCAAACCTGTTCCGCGCTCTGCCGGGCCCCTGCCTGCCATTCCCGGCAGGCCGCCGGCAGCAGGTCCCGGGCACTGGGTAGCAGCGCGGGGTAAGCAGAGCGGAAGCGCACGCTGACAGGCGCGGGCATCGCGTCCCGGTAATCCAGCCCGCCGCCCAGCGCGACCAGGGCATCAGCGCCTGGCAGAACCAGCGCCGCGGGCTTGTCCACCCGGGCGCCTACAAGCTCCTCAACCTGCCCATCGTCAATCCTGTACAGCGCCCAGTACAGCTCACCGATATGGGCGTCCAGCGTGCTGAGCACCAGATCGCCCTCGACGGCATGCCCGAGCCGCAGGGCCGCATACACCTGGCAGGCCAGGGTGGACACCGGCAACGCCGGCAGGCCGGCGGCAAAACACAGACCCTGTACTGCGCTGGCGGCGATGCGCAGCCCGGTGAACGAGCCCGGCCCACTGCCATAGGCAACGGCATCCAGCCCCACCGGCCCTGCCGGCATCAGCTCCCGCAACATTCCCAGCAGGAGCTGGTTGTGGCGGCGGGGAGCGATTGCGTGGCGCGCAGTGACCTCGCCGTCGCGGTACAGCGCGACAGAGCAGGCTTCCGTTGATGTATCAACTGCCAGGATGCTTGTCATAGAATCCGTTGTCGGGACATTCTGGGGCACTTGCCGACAGTAACAGCAGCGTCGGCGCCAAGGCGCGGATTATCCCACAGCCGGGCTCCGGCAAGAACCGCAACCAGAGACAAAAAGGGTGAGTCATACAGAAATGGGGATACAGCTCAGCGCGCTCATTCTCGCAGGTGGCGCCGGCCGCCGCACCGGCGGCAGGGACAAGGGCCTGCTCATACTGGAGGACAGACCGCTGGTCGCCTGGGTCAGTGAGCGACTGCGCCCACAGACCTGCCATTTGCAGATCAGTTGCAACCGCAACCTCGAAGCCTATGCCAACTACGCCGATGCGGTGTTCAGCGACCGCCTGCAGGGATATCAGGGACCGCTGGCCGGGCTGGAGGCACTGCCGCCGGACCACTCCCGGGAATTACTGCTGGTGGTGCCCTGCGATACGCCGCATCTGCCCGCGGACCTGGGCCTGCGTTTGTACCGGGCGCTCATCGCCCAGCCGGACAACTGTGACCTTGTCTATGCCACTTCCAACGGGCGGCAGCACTACCTGCACACGCTGCTGCGACGGCGCTGCCTTGCCTCCCTGCCGAAGTACCTGGCGCGGGGCGGGCGTTCAGTGCGCGGCTGGCATGCCGGGCTGAATTGTGTCGGGGTGGAATTTGCAGATGCCGGCAATGCTTTCGCCAACTACAACGAGCTGCCGGATCTATCATGACATTGCCAAAACCAAAAAACCCGCGCCAGTCACCTGGCACGGGTTTGTTGCCTGGCACCTGACGTCAAGCGCTGGCTGGCGCGGCCTTGGCCCGGGTCTTCTTCCGCGCTGCGGATTTTGGCGCCGCCTTGGCTCTGGTTCTGCCCGCCGCAGACTTCGCTTTCCTGGGAGCCGCCTTTGCTTTCTTTGGTGCGGCTTTCTTTGGCGCGGCCTTGGCTTTCTTTGGCGCGGCCTTTCCTGCTGTCTTGGCCCTGGCTTTACGTTTGGGTGCCGCTGCCGCCGGAGCTACTGAATCGGCCAGGGAATCCGCGGCCTCGGTGAGTGACTTGCGTCCAGCCCTGGCTTTCTTGAAAGCGCTCCTGGTGGCTGCCTCGGCCTGCTTCTCGGCAGCACGCAGTTGACCCAGCACTTTCTTTTCCAGCGCCGAGATTTTTGCCGCATCAGCCTTGGCGCGCTGCTTGGTCCATTTCTTGGCGTGTTTGGCCAGAGCCCTGGCCTTGTCGATTTCCGCTTTGGCGGCCAGTTCAGCTTTCTTTTCCAGAAGCCGTTCCTGAGCAGCGAGCTGTTTGGCGACGAGCTTCGCATCCGCGACGATTTCTTTCACTCGCTGACGCGTTTCACGCAGCTTGCCTTGCGCGGTTTCCAATCGAGCGTTGGCTCGCGCCACGGCATTGGCAGCCACTTTTTTGGCTCGCTCATCCGCTTTCGCCCGCGCTGCCTTTACCCGGGCCCGGGCGTCAGCCAATGCTTTTTTTTCTGCCGCAACTGTAGCCTGCAGTTTCGCCAATGCTTCACGGGATTTTTTCTCCGCCGTTGAAACTACCGATGCCTTCCTGGCTGCACCGGAGGCAGCCTGCTTGCGCGGCGCCTTTTTTGCCGGCGTTTTACGCGCAGCCGTTTTTCTTGTCGCTTTGCTCTTGGCTGTTGCCATAATTTCACTCTCCAAGCGTTATATTTTCGAACCACCAAAAAGAAAATAACAACATTCTCAAGAGCTTACAACAGAGTTTTTATAATGCAGGAAGTAGTAAAAAGCACAAGGGGGGAGAAATTGTTTGCAGCGGAGAGAAAAAAATCGTGGGGCGGGCGAATCCATTCGCCCGAACTTGTTGAAAACAGCTTTATTTACAGTCTAAACACCCAGTACGGTGAATACTTTCCGGCGAATGTCTTCGACGCTGCCAACGCCCTCTACGCGATGGCAGGCAGGCGCAGCGGGTCCGGACATGGACTGATAAAAATTCACCAGCGGACGTGTTTGCTGCTGATAAACATCAAGACGCTTGCGCACCGTGTCTTCCTTGTCGTCGTCTCTCTGCACCAGCAACTCACCTGTTTCATCGTCGCGACCTTCCTGCCTCGGCGGATTATGCTGGATATGATAGACACGGCCGGAGCCTGGATGTACGCGACGACCACTCAGTCGCGCGACGATTTCTTCGTCATCGACTGCGATTTCTATTACGTGATCGATGTCCACACCCGCGGCAACCATCGCCTCTGCCTGGGGAATCGTGCGCGGAAAACCGTCGAACAGGAAACCGCCCGCACAATCGGGCTGCTTGATGCGTTCCTTGACCAGACCAATAATGATGTCATCGGAAACAAGTCCACCGGCATCCATGACCTGCTTTGCGGCCAGGCCGAGTTCGGTTTCAGCTTTCACTGCTGCCCTCAGCATATCGCCGGTGGATATCTGGGGAATGCCGAGCTTTTCGGTGATGAACTTGGCCTGTGTGCCTTTGCCTGCGCCGGGAGCGCCAAGAAGTATCAATCGCATTCAGGTGAATCCTCAATGTATAAAGGGCGGCTGTCGCAATGGTAATTGCAGGTAGTGTGCGCTGCCGGATAATCGGAGGGAGGTAACCATACACAGGGGCAGGACATTGCACAAGCCCCGGTCCCGGGCACGGGAATGTGCCAAGCGGGCCTCACCGGGACGCTTTCGCGCTGCGCCAGAGGGCGTCGAGTTCCGCCGCAGTCAGCGACGCGAGATCTGTCTTGCCGGCACCCGCTGCCGATGTTTCCATAACGCGAAACCGTGCTTCAAACTTCGCTGATGCCTGGCGCAACGTCGCTTCCGCATCCAGACCCAGCTGTCTGGCAAGGTTGACACAGGTAAACAGCAGGTCACCCATCTCATCGGCGACAGCAGACTGCGAACCGGACCTGAGCGCTTCTTCCAGTTCGCCGCGCTCTTCATCCAGTTTGGCCAGCACCGCACTCGGGTCAGGCCAGTCAAAACCGACCAGGGCGGCGCGCTTTTGCAGTTTCTGGGCGCGCGGCAGTGCCGGCAGGGCTGCCGGGACGTCATCCAACACACCGCCCTGGGCGCGCCCGGCACGCTCCTCGCGCTTGATCGCCTCCCAGGACCGCTTTACCTCAGCCACATCCACCGAGCCGTCAACAACACCCTCAATCTCCCCGCCGGCGAACACATGTGGATGGCGCCGCAACAGCTTGTCGACCAGGGTATGGACAATTTCCCGGAAGGAAAACAAACCCTGTTCCTCCCCCAGGCGGGCATAAAAAATCACCTGGAACAGCACATCGCCGAGTTCCTCGGCAACATGCGGATAATCTCCGTGTTCAATGGCTTCTGCCAGCTCATAGCACTCTTCCAGGGTCGAGGGCACAATGCTGCGAAAGTCCTGTTTCAGGTCCCACGGGCACCCGCCCACGGGATCACGGAGGCGCTGCATGACGCGCAGCAGGTCGTTCACCGTATAGTGTTCCCGGGTCACCTCAACATTCCTATTCAGACACCCGGGCAACGGAAATCACGTTACTCAGGCGATCAATGCGCTCCAGCAGCTTTGACAGGGCGCCCAGATCAGGCACCTCCACGGTCAGGCGCATGGTCGCCGTGTGTCGCTTCTTGTTGGTCTGGGTATTGATCGAAAGCACATTGATCCGCGCATTGGCGAACAGGCCGGTAATATCCCGCAGCAGGCCCTGTCGGTCATAGGCTTCGATGGCAACATCCACCTCGTAGTTCTCCCGCGGCGACTCACCCCAGGCCACCTCGATCACTCTTTCCGGGGCAGTCTCCTGCAGTTGCAGCAGGCGCGCGCAGTCGCTGCGATGAATGCTGACGCCGCGGATCTGGGTGATAAAGCCAACGATGGCATCGCCCGGCAAGGGCTTGCAGCAGCCCGCCATATGGGTCAGCAGATTGCCGACGCCCTGAACCTTGATCTGGCTGCGGGAGACCGGGCCACTGCCTGGCTTCGCCACCTGCAGTTGCGGCTCAGGCCGTCTCTCCACCAGTGACTGGGCGGCGTTGAGCACCGTGGCAGAGCTGAGGTCACCGGCACCCACTGCGGCGTACATATCCTCCACCGTGGCCATGTTGACCTTGTCGGCGACACGCCGGTAATCGACGCTGGTGAGGGCCAGGCGGCGGAAATCACGCTCCAGCAGGTGTCGGCCGGCGTCGATATTGTCCTCGCGCGCCTGGGCCTTGAACCAGTGCTGTACTTTGGCCCGGGCCCGCGATGTGTGCAGGTAACCCAGCCCTGACTGCAGCCAGTCGCGCTTGGGACTGCCCTGCTTGCTGGTCAGGATTTCCACTCGCTCACCGGTCTTCAGGGTGTAGGTGAGCGGTACGATCACGCCGTTGACCTTGGCCCCGCGACAGCGGTGGCCGACCTCCGTGTGCACGTGGTAAGCGAAGTCGAGAGGCGTCGCTCCCTGGGCAAGATTCACCACATCCCCATTGGGGGTAAAGACGTAGACCCGATCCTGGGCCAGATCAAAGCTGAACTGCTCGGCAACGTCCCCGGTATCGCCGGTCTCCTCGTGCCAGTCCAGCACCTGCCGCAGCCAGGCGATCTTTTCTTCATAGCTGCTGGCCATGCCGCCACCGGTATCCGAGCCCTTGTAGCGCCAGTGGGCACAGACCCCAAGTTCCGCCTCTTCATGCATCTGGCTGGTGCGGATCTGGACCTCCAGAATCTTGCCTTCCGGCCCGATCACCGCCGTGTGCAGGGAGCGGTAGCCATTTTCCTTGGGGTTGGCGATGTAGTCATCGAATTCGTTCGGAATGTTGCGCCAGAGACCGTGCACCAGGCCCAGGGTGGCATAGCAATCTTTCACCTCCGGCACCAGAATCCGCACGGCACGGATATCGTAGACCTGGGAGAAACCGATACCCTTGCGCTGCATCTTGCGCCAGATACTGTAGATGTGTTTCGCGCGACCGCTGATATTGAACTGTAGCCCGGCCTGCTCCAGAACCCGGGTCAGCTCCTCGGTGACACGGGCAATAAAGCGATCCCGCTCCAGGCGCTTGCCGTCGAGCAGACGGGCGATCTTGCGATAGGCATCGCTGTAAATATAGCGAAAGGAAAGATCCTCCAGCTCCCATTTCAGGTGACCGATACCAAGCCGGTGGGCCAGGGGGGCATAGACATCAAACACCTCACGAGCGATGAGCCAGCGCCGCTCCTCGTCGTTCTTCACCGCGCGAATGGCGCAGGTACGCTCCGCCAGCTTGATCAATGCCACGCGCACGTCGTCGACCAGCGCAACCAGCATTTTGCGAATGTTGTCCTGCTGGCCGTGGGCCTGGCCCAGCACCGGGGAGTCGACCTGGGTCTTGAGGTCACTGATCGCCGCCATGCGCAGCACGCCGCCGATCAGGTTCTGTACGCCCGGTCCAAACTGCTCCCCCACCGCGTCCAGGCTCAGCCGTTCCTCGCGCACCGCGCGATAGAGAATGCCTGCCACCAGGCACTCGGTACCCACGTGCAGTTCGGACAGGATCTGGGCCATATCAAGCCCGGTGGCAAAACAGTTGGATTCGTGCGCCCAGTCTGGCACGTCGCGACCGGGCCCGGAGCAGGCTTCCCGGGCCAGCGCGCAGGCCCTGAGCAGCAGATCCAGCTCATCCTGGTGATGCAGGACCGGGAGCTGTGCCAGCCAGCGCTCCAGGTCGATCTCCCCGCTATCCGTGAGATGCGAATGTTCCCGTACTCGGACCATGCTCCGGCTCCGCTCAGGGGTTGGCGAATACACCCGTGGACAAGTAGCGATCGCCGCGATCACAAACGATAGCGACGATCACCGCATTGCGGACTTCCTCCGACAGCTTCAGCGCAGCCGCGATTGCACCGCCGGAGGACACACCACAGAAAATGCCCTCTTCCCGCGCCATCAGGCGCATGTGGTGTTCCGACTCGGCCTGGGAAATGTCGATGACCCTGTCCACCCGGGCAGCGTCAAAGATCGCCGGCAGGTAGGCGGGCGGCCAGCGCCGGATACCGGGGATACTGGACCCCTCCAGGGGCTGCAGGCCGACAATCTGGATCTCGGGATTCTGCTGCTTGAGAAAAGCCGACACACCCATGATGGTGCCCGTAGTACCCATGGAGGCAACAAAATGGGTGATCGTGCCGCGTGTCTGCCGCCATATCTCCGGACCCGTGCCACGAAAATGCGCCAGGGGATTGTCCGGATTGCCGAACTGGTCCAACACCCGGCCCTTGCCCTGGGCCTGCATCTGCAGCGCGAGATCGCGAGCGCCCTCCATGCCCTCGGCCTGGGTCACCTCGACCAGCTCCGCACCGTAGGCGGACATCGCCTGCTTGCGTTCCGCGCTCATGTGCGCCGGCATGATCAGGATCAGGTGATAGCCGCGCATGGCGGCGACCATGGCCAGGGCGATGCCGGTATTACCACTGGTAGCCTCAATCAGTGTGTCTCCGGGACGGATATCACCGCGGAGCTCCGCCTCCGCGATCATGCTCAACGCGGGGCGATCCTTTACCGAACCGGCGGGGTTGGTGCCTTCGAGTTTGGCCAACAAGGTGTTGGAAGTCTCTCCAGGAAGGCGCTGCAGGCGTACCAGCGGGGTGTTGCCGATACAGGCTTCGATGGTTGGATATTCGGACATAGTTCTCCAAATCCCGCCGGGCGGGGCAGTATAGCGATTTTCACCGGTGCGGGCAGCCTCCGGTCACTTCAGAGCCGCAAAGGCAACCACATAGGCCTGCTCATCGGCAAGTGACAGCAGGACAGCGGAGCCACCGCGGCGTTTCACAACCTCTGCTGCGCCTCCCGACAGGTACACCAGCGGCGCGCCGTGGGCATCGTGACGAACCTCGATATCCTGCCAACTGACACCGCGCCCGATGCCGGTACCCAGGGCCTTGGCCACCGCTTCCTTGGCAGCAAAGCGTTTGGCCAGCAAGCGCACAGACTGCTGGCTGGCGGCGTACTCCCCCTGCTCCGTCAGGGTCAGGATACGGCGCACGAACCTGTCTCCCAGTCGCAACACTACCGCTTCGACCCGGGCCACCTCGAGAATATCCGTTCCCAGCGCAATCACTGCTGCTGACTCCGGCCCCGAAACTGGCGGAACAGCTCGCGGCTGTGCAGGGGGCGCTCACCCAGGTGACCGGCGAGAGCCTGGCGTAGCAGGCGTTTTGCCGCCGCCGCCTGTTCGCCATCGTAGCGACCATCGGCGATGGCCAACAGGTCGCGCCCGGCGAACAGCACCGCGGGAGACCCCGCATGCCGGGCGCAGGCCACCAGCCCGAATTCAGCCTGGTACTGATACCAGCCTTCAGCCACCACCGGCTCCCCGCTGTAGCCATCCACCGCAGGATCGAAATGATACCCCAGCGCTTCCAGCAGACTGAATTCGAATCTGCGCAGGCAGCTGTCGCCGGCGTCACCGGCCGCCAGCTGCAGCAAGGTATCACCGTAGCGTGCAAACAACTCGGGCTGCGGATCCTGCCGTTGCAGCAGCCGTACCAGGAGTTCATTGAGATAGAGGCCGGTGAACAGGCGCTCCGCCTGCAGCAGCGGCGCACTCCCCGCGGCCTCCACAGCCACCAGCTGTTTCATTTCCGTGCGCCCGGCGAAACTGACCAGCAGGGGGCGAAAGGGCTGCAGCAGGGACGCCTGGGTACCGCCGCGACTGCGCCGGCGGGCGCCCTTGCCCACCAGGCTCAGGCGTCCGTGTTCAGCGGTGAACACTTCCAGCAGCAAGCTGGTGTCCCGATAGGGCCGGGCATGGAGCAGATAGGCGGGCTGGAGGTTGACGCGCATGGGTAGCTCGCGGGGGCTCAGCGATCATCGTAACCGAGACTGCGCAGGGCACGCTCGTCGTCAGACCAGCCGGATTTCACCTTGACCCAAAGGCGCAGCATGATTTTGCTTTCGAAAAGTCGCTCCATGTCGCGGCGGGCATCAGTGCCGATGGAACGGAGTCGGCTGCCCTTCTCCCCGATCAGGATCCGCTTCTGGCCATCGCGCTCGACCAGGATCAGCGCGGAGATGTTCAGTATGGCCTCATCCTGGCGAAACTCCTCGATTTCCACGGTCACGGCATAGGGCAGTTCATCACCGAGTTGACGCATGATTTTTTCACGCACAATTTCTGCCGCGAGGAAGCGCTGGCTGCGATCGGTGATCTGGTCCTCGGGGAAGAAATGGCCGGCCTCGGGCAGGCGCTGGCGGATTTCCTTTTCCAGCGCATCCAGATTCTGTCCGCGCAAGGCAGACAGCGGAATGATGGTGGCAAAGGGGGCCCGCTCGGCCAGCTGCTGCAGCTGCGGCAGCAGAACGCTCTTGTCCTCCAGCAGATCGACCTTGTTCACTACCAGCAGGGTGGGCATACCGGCCTGGGCCACCCGCTGCAGGACCATTTCATCCTCCTCCGTCCAGGCGGTGCGATCCACGACCATGACGATCACGTCGACGTCGCGGATGGCACTGCTGGCGGCCCGGTTCATGAAACGGTTGATGGCCCGCGGCTCGGCGCGGTGCAGACCGGGGGTATCGACGAAAATAAACTGGCAACCGGCTTCGGTCTTGATACCCAGCACCTGGTGACGCGTGGTCTGGGGCTTGCGCGAGGTGATGCTGATCTTCTGGCCCAGCAGGTGATTCAGCAGGGTCGATTTGCCGACATTGGGTCGACCGACGATGGCAACATACCCGCAGCGCTGTACGGTTTCCGACTCATTGGTCATTGGCAATTGCCTCCAGCGCCGCTTCCGCGGCAGCCTGTTCCGCCTTCTGTCGGCTGCGACCAGCACCCTCGAAAGCCCGTTCAGGCTGCGCCAGGCGACACTCGATACGGAACAGCTGTTCGTGATCCTCGCCTTCGACCGCCAGTAATTCATAGGCCGGCAGGGAACGCCCACGACCCTGCAGGTACTCCTGCAGACGCGTTTTCGCGTCCTTCCCCGCCGCCGCCATCTCGAGGCCGTCGAGCCGGTCATGGAACCAGCGCAATAGACATTCGCGACAGCGACCGGTTCCGCTGTCCAGCAGGATCGCACCCGCGATTGCCTCCAGAACGTCCGCAAGAATGGAGCTCCTGCGGTGACCGCCGCTCTTGCGCTCGCCCTGACCGAGCTTCAGGTACTCACCCAGGCCCAGTTCCCGGCCCACCTCCGCCAGCGTATCGCCCCGCACCAGCGCTGCACGCATCCGGCTGAGATCGCCCTCCCGGGCCCTGGGAAACTTCTGGTAGAGCGCCTCCGCGATCACGTGGTTGACGATCGAGTCACCGAGAAATTCGAGGCGTTCATTGTTGGTGCCGGACGCGCTGCGATGCGTGAGCGCCAGCTGCAACAGCGAGGGATCATTGAACTCATACCCCAGCACCTGCTGCAGGCGGCGAAGCTTATCCATGCGACATCAGGAGGAGCGGCGAATGCCGGCTTCCCGCTGCAGATCGTCAAACTTGATCATCACATCGATGTTGCCGAACAACGGTACCCGCGCCTCGTAGCTGGCGTCGATATAGGTCTTGCCGTCCTTGCGGAACACCTCGACATCACCGGGCTTGAGCCCGTAGATCTGGTTGGTGTTGAAAAGATTGGAAAGTTTGCGGCGGATATCGCCGATGCTTTCGGTTGCGGGATCGTACTCTGCGGCGACCCGGGTCACCACATCGCGAATTGAAAAGTACTCAAAGTAGCTCGGCCCCATCTTCAGGCCGCACATGACAAAGAACCCCACCATGATGGCTACGGTAAGCATACCCAGAAAAGACATGCCCGACTGCTGTTGCCGCAATTTCATGCTGCGTACCCCCAAAGCTTGGTATCTGCTCATTTTATGGCGCCGGCGCGACTGAAACTGGGAATACTGAACAGCGAATCCCAATGCATCCAGATGGCGAACGCCTTGCCTACTATATCCCTTTCCGGCACCTGACCCCATACCCTGCTGTCGCTGCTGTTATCGCGGTTGTCACCCATCATGAAGTAGTGGCCCTGTTCCACGACCAGGGTGAAATCGCGCCCCGAACGCATCTGGTCATCCTGCTTGAGGTGCGGTTGCTCGCCCAGGGTCTCCATGGCGACCTCCATTCGCGCCTGCCCCTGCGGGACCACGGTAAGCGGCTCTGTGGGTACCGGCTCACCGTTGACGAAAAGGCGTTTGTTGCGATAGCTGACCGTATCTCCCGGCAATCCGACAACGCGTTTGATGTAATAGGTATCGTTCATGTGCGGGGGAAAGAACACCATGACGTCGCCGCGCCGGGGCTCGTTAATGTCGAGAACCTTGGTGCGCACAACCGGCAAGCGAATGCCATAGGTGAATTTGTTGACCAGGATATAGTCGCCGACTTCCAGCGTGGGAACCATGGAAGAGGAGGGAATCTGGAACGGTTCGACCAGGAATGAGCGCAGTACGAAAACCACAAATAGCACCGGGAAGAACGACCGCGAATACTCCACCAGCGTGGGCTCGGCAGCCGTAGCCTGCACCTTCGACCGATAGGCCGCCGCGTCCTTGCTGCCCTCCCGGGACCAGCCTGGGTATTCGACCTGCAGCGCTTCCCGGGCACTGCGCCGGCGCGGCGCGAGGAACAATGCGTCGACCAGCCAGATACCGCCACTGCCAAATACCAGCACCACAAGAATGAGAGGAAAATCAATTGTCATGGGGGTTTATCCGTCCACCTTCAGCACTGCCAGGAAAGCCGACTGGGGAATTTCCACATTGCCGACCTGCTTCATGCGTTTTTTGCCTGCCTTCTGTTTTTCCAGCAGCTTCTTCTTGCGGCTGGCATCGCCGCCATAGCACTTGGCCGTCACGTTCTTGCGCAGTGCCTTCACGGTCTGGCGGGCCACTACCTTGCCACCGACCGCCGCCTGGATCGCGACATCGAACATCTGGCGCGGGATCAGGTCCTTCATCTTCTCGGTAAGCACCCGTCCCCGGTGCATGATATGGTCGCGATGCACGATCACTGCCAGTGCGTCCACCCGCTCACCATTGATCATGACATCCAGCCGCGACAGGCTGGCGGGTTCGAAGCGGTCGAAACTGTAATCCAGGGAGGCGTAACCGCGGCTGACCGATTTCAACCTGTCGAAGAAGTCGAGGACAACCTCCGCCAGTGGAATATCGTAAACCACCGAGACCTGGCTGCCCAGGAACAGCATGTCCTTCTGCGTGCCGCGCTTCTCGACGCAGAGGGTGATGACGTTGCCCAGGTAGTCCTGGGGGACAAGAATGTTGCAACGGGCAATGGGTTCGCGCATCTCGTCGATTTCACCCGGATCGGGCAGTTTCGACGGATTGTCGACGTAAGCGATATCGCCGTTTTTCTTTACCACCTCGTAGATTACCGTCGGCGCGGTGGTAATCAGGTCCAGGTCGTATTCCCGCTCCAGCCGTTCCTGGATGATCTCCATGTGGAGCATGCCGAGAAAACCGCAGCGGAAGCCGAAACCAAGGGCATCCGAGGTCTCGGGCTCGTAGAACAGGGAGGCATCGTTGAGCGTCAGCTTGGAGAGCGCGTCGCGGAAATCCTCGTAGTCATCCGTCGAGATGGTAAAGATGCCCGCGTAGACCTGCGGCTTGACCTGCTTGAAACCCGGCAGCGAAGGCACCTCGGGGTGCTGGGCATTCACCAGCGTATCCCCTACGGGCGCGCCGTGGATGTCCTTGATCCCGGCCACCACAAAGCCCACCTCACCCGCCCTCAGCTCCCCCGTTTCGAGCCGCTTGGGGGTGAAAATGCCGACGCTGTCGATCTGGTGCACCCGCCCGGTGGATTTGGTTATGAACTTCTCGCGCTTGCGCAACACTCCCTGCTTGACCCGCACCAGCGACACTACCCCGAGGTAGTTGTCGAACCAGGAGTCTATGATCAGGGCCTGCAGGGGTGCGTTGATATCGCCTTCCGGAGGTGGAATATTCTCGACCAGATACTCCAGTGCATCCTCGATCCCCATGCCCGACTTGGCGCTGACCAGGCAGGCCTCCGTCGCATCGATGCCGATGATCTCCTCGATTTCCCGCTTGACCTTGTCGGGGTCTGCCTGCGGCAGGTCCATCTTGTTCAGGATAGGCAGGACTTCCAGACCCTGCTCGATGGCCGTGTAGCAGTTGGCAACCGACTGAGCCTCCACGCCCTGGCCCGCATCCACCACCAGCAGGGCACCCTCGCAGGCGGAGAGAGATCGCGACACTTCGTAGGAGAAGTCGACGTGGCCCGGCGTATCGATGAAGTTGAGCTGGTACACCTTGCCGTTGCGGGCACTGTAGTTGAGGGTGACACTCTGCGCCTTGATGGTGATGCCGCGTTCCCGCTCGATATCCATGGAGTCGAGCACCTGCTCGGCCATCTCGCGTTCACTCAAGCCCCCACAGTGCTGGATAAAACGGTCCGCGAGGGTCGATTTGCCGTGATCAATGTGCGCGATAATGGAAAAATTGCGGATGTGGCTTAAGTCACTCACTCAATTGGGCTCAGTCGGGGTCATGGGTGCTGGCGAAAAGACGCGCGATTGTACCCCAACAGACTCCCTGCCGCCATGCCGCCGCGCGGAGGCGGACGGCAGGGGCGGCGGGCGGGCGGCCGACGGTCAGTCGCGCAGCTTGAGCCCGATGAACAGCGGTGAACCGCGGCGGATAAGGCGCAGGGGCACCGAGTCCCCGGCCGACAGGCGGGATACCGCCCGCTCAAACGCCGCTACGTCCTTGATCGGGCTGGAGCCCAGCATGGTGACGATGTCGCCGGCCAGGACCCCGGACTCTGCAGCGACCGAGCCCGGGGCCACCTGCCGCACCAGTACGCCACCGGTAATGCCAAAGCGTTCCAGGATATCGGCGCCGGCCTCCTCGACCACCAGCCCCAGACGACCGCCACGATCCTCGTCGACCCGGTCACTGCTGAGGGCATAGCTGTCATCGGCCTCCAGCCCCCCCACCTTGACCCGCAGGGTCTTGCGTTTGCGTTCACGCATGATCTCCACCCGCACGGTAGTGTCGGGGGCGGTCAGGCCAACCACATGGGGCAGTTCCGCGGACGTGGGGATGTCCCTGCCGTCGAACTGCAGGATCACATCGCCAGGTTCAAGGCCGGCTTTCGCGGCCGGTCCGTCCTCGGCAATCTGCGCGATCAGCGCCCCCTGGGGGCGATCGAGACCAAAGGACTCCGCCAGGGTCTTGTCGACATCCTGGATGGTGACACCCAGCCAGCCGCGGGTGACACGGCCGCTGTCCTTGAGCTGGGCAACCACGTTGCGCACCACGCTGGCGGGAATTGCGAAGGACAAGCCGATGGAGCCGCCGCTGCGGGTGAATATCTGGGAGTTGACTCCCACCACCTCACCCTCAAGGTTGAACAGGGGCCCCCCTGAATTGCCCGGGTTGATGGCGACATCGGTCTGGACAAAGGGCACGTAGTTCTCGCCCTGCTCCGTCGGCAGGCTGCGCCCCATGGCACTGACGATACCCGCGGTTACGGAGTAGTCGAGACCGAAGGGGGAGCCGATGGCCAGCACCCACTCGCCCACCTCCAGATCGTCATCGCTTTCCAGCCGCAGCGAGGGCAATCCGCTGGCATCGACCCTGAGCAGGGCCAGGTCCGAACGCGGATCGGTACCCACCACTTCGGCCTCGAATTCCCGGCGATCTATCAGCCGCACCAGCACACTTTCGGCGCCGTCGACAACGTGATTGTTGGTCACAATATAGCCGTCGCCGGAGATAACGAATCCGGAACCCATGGACATGCGCTGCCGTTGCGACTGCTGGGGCGGCTCGCCGCGAAACTCGAAAAAGCGTCGCAGGTATTCGGGAATCTCTTCCGCATCATGGGGGCTGCGGGCGGCGCCACCGACCGGATACTGGACAACGATCTTGACCACCGCCGGAGACTTCGACTTGACGATGTCGCGAAATTCCGGCAGCGCCTGCGCCGCCAGACCGGGCGCCAACAGGGTCAGGCAAAGAAAAATGAATGTCGGCAAGGCTGTGCGTGAAATCATGCAATCAATCCATCTGAGAGTTGGAAAAGAGGTACGGTCAGGGAACCGTCAGGAACGACAGGCTGCGCGCCTCCCCGGCGGGCAGGGAAGTCAGCACCGGTTGCAGACCGGCATCGTCACGATGTCGCCAGGCGTGCCAGCGCACCAGTGCCAAACCGACAGCGAAGCCGGCCATCGCACCCGCCACGGCAGCCAGATCCTGCGACCAGGACAACCATCGGCTGCCAGCCACCGCCCCCGCGAGCATCGTCACCAGGGGCAGCATGTAAACTATGAGGGAACCGCGCAGTACCACCTCGTCGGGCAGGCTGATACTGACCTCGTCATCAATCCGACAGTCCGCCAGGGAGTAGGCCCCGGGCAGGACCCGCACCAGCCCGCGCTGGCCATCGCGGATCCGGTTAAGCAAGCCATGGCCGCAACCCTTCTGCGCCGAGCAGCTGCCACAGGTACTCTTGCGGATGGTCTCGACCCACAGGCTGTCTGCGTCAATGGCAACGATGCGCCCCGTCTCGGTGGGCATCAGCGCACCATCCTGACCGAGTCGGCCACCATCCGGGCCGTGTTCACCGGCACCTCACCCACCACGGTTACCAGCACAGCCTGCCCGGAGAGGCGCATGCCACGGGTGTAGGAGGTTGTGCTGCCCTCACGGGCCACGCCCTCACCCGGCTGCAACTCGCGCGACAATTGTTCAAGGAAAATCGAAAACACGGCCAGACCATCGGTGTAAGTGCGCCGGACGCTGGATGCGGCCGCGGAGTCAGTGGGGGTAAAGCCCCCGGGCAACCAGCTCACCTGCCAGGGAGCACTGAGCGCTGGCCCGCTGTCGGGCACATCCGGATGCGGGTGGCGGGCGGGATGGACAGTCTGCACTTCCCGCTGCTGCGCCCGGGGCTCACCCAGGTGGAGGTCTGCAAACTGGAATCGCTCAAGCACCTGATCGCCGCGCCCCAGGGTGCTGATGCGTAACAGCAGACCGGTTTCCCGATCCAGCTCGAGAATATAGCCATAGCGATAGACGTCTCGCGGCTGTATCTGAACCCTCACTCCCTGACGGCCGGCGATGCGGTCACCGTCGCCGACCTGGAACCGGTAGTATTTCGCCAGTGCACAATCCGGAGCCTGCTCGAGCCCCCCGAGGAGCAGCAGGTGCTGGCCGGGATGGGTGCAGTTGAGAGGATGATCCATGCGAACAACGCTGGCTCCCTGACCGGTAAGTCGAGTCAACAGTTCACGACTGCGGCCATCCTCCATGGAACGCGCAATCTGCATGACCTGCAGGTCGTCACCACGCTGGAAAGTCACCACGCCCTGGTATGCAACCTCCCGATAGCTCCGGGACATCTTGGCGAGCCAGCCCAGAGCCTCGGCATCCGCTTCGGTACAGCTGGCGGCCAGGGCCAGCGATGAGCTGAACAGGCACGCGGCTATGGCGACATTGACGACCAGGGTTTGCAACAGCGATCGCGCAGTGATCCCCACCGTGGATTCACTCCTCGATATTGGGTACGCGAGCGAAAGGAATGAGGCCCTGCGGAGAATTGAGCGCCGCGTGCTCGGCATGTTCCTGCATGTACAGGTACATGCGCTGGCGGGCGAGTTCGCGGTAAGCGGTACGCGCTGCGGGCTCAAGCTCGGGCATGGCCTGGTTGCCATAGCTGGCGCGCAGGGGAACGGCACCGAGACTGTTGACAAAGCCCACTGCGGACACGCCGGAGGCCGCCACCGGAGCCGCGCTGCCGGCATCGGGCACGCCCGCCTGATAGAGCTGTTGACCACCGAACACCACCACGGCTGTTACCGATGCCGCCACCGCGAGGCTGGCAATGGGACGACTCAGGCGCTGCCACATCCCGACCGCGGGTTCGATATCCGCAGCCAGTGCCGCACTGACCCGCTGCGAGATGTCCATGTTGAGGCGGCCCACGGGTTGCCCGGAGATAACCGAGCGGGCCAGATTGTAGCGAATCCAGGTCTGGCGCAGCTCATCGTCTTCGCCGAGCCGCCCCAGAAGGCGCTGCAGTTCCAGTTCATTGGTCTCGTCGTCCATGAGGGCGGAGAGTGACTCCCGCAATTGCTCTGTCATGGTGTCAAACCTCCCCTCTGCGTCCCGAACATCGAATGATTGCTGCTGCGAAATTTTGCCATGGCTGGTTCCACTCTGTTCAAGTTGATGCCGCTGAAGGTGCTCATGCTACACACCGTCGATCTGCTCTCGCACTTTCTTGTCGATAGCCTCCCGGGCGCGGAATATCCGCGACCGGACGGTGCCGACGGGACAATCCATGATCTCGGCGATGTCCTCGTAACTCAGACCATCAAATTCACGCAAAGTTACCGCCGTGCGCAAATCATCCGGCAATTCCCTGATTGCCCGCTCCACCACCTGCTTCAGCTCGGCGCCAAAGAGGGCTGTCTCAGGGGTTTCAATCTCGCGCAGCGCGCCACCACCCTCGAAGTACTCGGCATCACCGACTTCCACATCCGAGCCGGGCGGGCGCCGGGAGCGCGCGACCAGGTGGTTCTTCGCGGTATTGATCGCAATCCGGTACAGCCAGGTGTAGAACGCGCTTTCCCCGCGAAACCGCGGCAGGGCCCGATAGGCCTTGATAAAGGCTTCCTGGGCAACATCCTGCACTTCATCGGAATCGTGAACATAGCGACTGATCAAACCCAGTATCTTGTGCTGGTATTTCAGCACCAGCATGTCAAAGGCGCGGGAATCGCCCTTCTGCACCCTCGCGACGAGCTGCTGGTCCGTAGGTGCCGCTGTCATGTCCTGACTCCTTCCCTGATCCATGACAGATTTGCCCGCCGGACGCCTCGGCAATGAGCGCCGGCCAGACCTGTGCCCCTACGCGTTCCGCGCTGCCCATATGAGGCCCTGATACCATAAAAGTTCCGCAATCCTGTATTTCCTTAATCCGGGGCACCTCGGCTATACTCGCCGTGCCGGTGACCTGCCGCACTGTACGCTACGTAAGTTATTGAGCCACATAATATATTTCACCACCCAGAGGCAGCAAGCACCAATCCCATGTCCAGCCATTCTTTCCAGCATGACGTTCTCATCATCGGCAGCGGCGCCGCGGGTCTCAGCACCGCACTGCGCCTGCCCGGCCACCTGCGCATTGCCCTGCTCTCCAAGGGCGACCTCAACGAAGGCTCTACCTACTGGGCCCAGGGCGGCATGGCCGCGGTGCTGGACTCACAGGATACCGTGGATTCACACGTTGCCGATACGCTGGTGGCAGGTGCCGGACTCTGCGATGAGGAGGCCGTGCGCTTTACGGTCAGCAATAGCCGCAGCTGTGTCGAGTGGCTGGTGGAGCAGGGAGTGGACTTCGACCTTCTGCCAGACGAGTCCCGGGAGTTCCACCTCGCCATGGAGGGAGGCCACAGCCACCGCCGTATCATCCATGCCGCGGACCGGACCGGCCAGGCGATTTCCGAGGTGCTAACCGCGCGCGTGCTGGAGGCGGACAATATCGACGTATTCCCGCACCGGGTAGCTGTGGATCTGGTCATGCACGAGGGGCGCTGTGAGGGTGCCTACATCTTCGACCGCCGCAGTGATCGGGTGGAGCTGTTCCAGGCCAAGGCCGTGGTGCTCGCCACCGGAGGGGCCAGCAAGGCCTACCTCTATACCAGCAACCCGGACGGCGCCAGCGGCGATGGCATCGCCATGGCCTGGCGGGCCGGGTGCCGGGTCGCCAACCTGGAGTTCAACCAGTTTCACCCCACCTGCCTGTACCATCCCAAGGCGAAATCCTTCCTCATCACCGAAGCCATCCGCGGCGAGGGCGGCAAACTGCTGTTGCCCGATGGCAGCCGCTTCATGGACCGGTTCGACCCCCGCGGCGAGCTGGCCCCGCGGGATATCGTCGCCCGCGCCATCGACCACGAGATGAAGCGCCTGGGTGCAGACTGTGTCTACCTGGATATTTCCCACAAACCACGGGAATTCCTCGAGGAGCACTTCCCCACCATCAGCGCCCGCTGCCGCGAGCTGGGAATCGACATCGCGCGGGAGCCTATCCCGGTGGTGCCAGCCGCCCACTACACCTGCGGCGGCGTCGTGGTGGACACCGCCGGGCGCAGCGACGTGGAGGCTCTCTACGTCATTGGCGAGACCTCCTGCACCGGCCTGCACGGCGCCAACCGCATGGCCAGCAACTCGCTGCTGGAGTGTATCGTCTACGCCCAGTCCGCCGCGGCCGCCATCGCCGCCACCATTGCCACCGCGCCCGCGCCACACCCGGCCGCGGCATGGGACGAGAGCCAGGTTACCGACTCCGATGAAGACGTGGTGATTTCCCACAACTGGGACGAGCTGCGCCGCTTCATGTGGGACTACGTCGGCATTGTGCGCACCAACAAACGCCTCGCCCGGGCGGAGCACCGGATTGCGCTGCTACAGGCGGAAATCAACGAGTACTACAGCAATTACAAGGTCAGCAACGATCTGCTGGAGTTGCGCAACCTGGCCATGGTGGCAGAGCTCATGATCCGCTGCGCCCAGGCACGCCGGGAGAGCCGGGGCCTGCACTTCACCCTGGACTACCCCGACCTGCTGCCCGAGGCGGTGGATACGGTACTGGTACCGGAGCGCAGCTAGACATCACTGCTTGTTTCCATGGCCTGGCGCGCTATGCTGGGATATAACCACTCACCGGAGCAACCACCATGAGCGAACAGATTCCCGCCTCACTGCCTGACTGGATCAGGGAACACATCGAACTCTACCGGCGCGACCCTGATGCAGGCCACTATTGGGATGCGTCCCTCGGGGGCGGCGACGGCATGCTCACCACCCTGCTACTCACCACCACCGGACGCAAATCCGGCAAGCCCCTCACCCTGCCCCTGATCTACCGCCCAACCGGCGATGGGGGCTACTGCGTGATCGCCTCCAAGGGCGGCGCTCCGGCCCACCCCGCCTGGTACCTCAACCTGGAAGCCAACCCCGAGGTGGAAGTCCAGGTCGCCCGCGACAAGTTCCGGGCACGGGCGCGGGACGCGGAGGGCGAGGAACGGCAGCGCCTGTGGGAGCTGATGGTGGACTACTACGCGCCCTATACCGACTATCAGGCGAAGACTGAGCGCCAGATCCCGGTGGTGGTGCTGGAGCGCGTCTGAGTGATCAGGGCTTCAGCAGAGCACACACCAATACACCACTGCCGCACTGCCTGCCGCCCCCGCAGAAACCTGGGGGCGGCCAACGCGGGGCTCACCCTTCGATTGGAAGACTGTCGTACAGGGCGATGTCATCGCGGAAAACGCGCTGGATGATCGCCGCGAACTCGGTGCCTGCGAGCATCTCTCGCGTCACTTGTGGCAGCTGAAACTGCGGTGAGGCATTGAGGGGCACACTCCGTTGCAGTAGCTTCATCGTCACCGCCAGCGGGACTTCACTCTTTTCGCGGTGATGGCCCGCGCCGAGCTGCCCTTCCTCGACTGTCTTGAGTCCGTACTCCCGTGCCAACCGAGCAGTAACAGCAGCGAAGTCCTCCAGTCGATAATGCCTGATGTTGGGGTACGCATAAATGGCCGAATGCTGCGGCGAATGATGGGGATCCAGTTCGGCCGGGGATGACTGCTCCAGCCACTGCAAATACTCGTAAAACGATATTGGATACTCCACGCTGACGTGTTCGCCGTAGACAAACCGCAACACCGAGCGTCGTACGCGGAAACCGGGCGAATCGATGCCCTTGCGCTCCTGGTTGATGAAGAAGCGGTTGTGAATCTGCAAATAGCTGCTGAAAGCGCGCTGATAGGGGCAGCGAACAAAATTCACCAGGGGCAGCCCGGCCTCCAGGGCAGCGAAAACCGAGGCCTTGTAATCCGCGCCCGCCTTGAAGACCTGATCCTCATAGGCGTGCACATCGAGACTGACATCGGGTGAGATAAAACGAATCGCCTCTTCCAGCAGCCCGGCCTGAAACAGGAACCACTTCAACACCGATGTGCAGCCGGCCTTTTGCGCCCACGCAACCAGCACCGGTATATCCGGATGATAGTGGGGCAGCCGTTGCTGCAGCGCCTCATTCGGGCTGAATTCCGGTATTGCAATGACTTGTGGCCCAGGGTCTGGCTCACCGGTCACTGACTTCCGGGACAGGTCAAAAAACATTGCTCTTGGTTCCGCGCTATAGACACGGCATTCTGAGCACAGGCATCCCGGGATGCAACTCCTGTGGAGAGCCGTCAGTCCAGTTTCAAATATCTGCGGCAGCCGCGGAATCCCGTTGCCCTGTTCGCTGTCCCATCGCCTGGCTCAGGGCTTCATGCAAACCCGGGCAGGAACTCTCGAAGGTGCGCAGGTCACGGCGTTTGAGTTCATAGATCGCGCAGGGCGTGAGGGCCCGGCAGGTGGCTGTCCGCGGGCCGCCGGTGAGGAAGCCGGTTTCACCGACAAAGTCGCCAGCCGAGAGCACGGCGATTTCAACGTCTTCACCGCTCTCGTCCTTGCGCAACACCCGGACCTGGCCCCGGGCGATGAGGTACAGCGACTCATCGTAGGCTCCCTCCTGAATCAGGTCCTGCCGCGCGGGCACCGTGCGCTGCTTCAGACAGGCGAGAATGCGCGGCACTTCCTCATCCGGCATGCCGGCAAACAGCGGCACCCTGCGCAGCAGCTCTTCGGGATCGAGTTTCAGACTGGCCGTGTCGTATCCGCGCAGGAGCCGAATACGCGTGTCAAGCTCCTCCAGGAGACCGGTGGCAACACTGTTCGGTATGGCGCCACTGCGCCGCTGGCCAAGAATGAAGTCACGCTGGCTGTGCAGCATCATGCGCTCGGCGAGGCGCTGCTCACTGGAATGGAAGAACTCGGGAAACTGTTCAACCACGTGGTCCATACGCTTGCGGGCGCCCCGCGCCCAACGCCGGAACAGGTCGCTCACCTGTTTTACCACGGCACCGCGGGTGTGGCTCAGGCGGGACAGTTGATCGATGGTTGCCAGGACCCGCATACAGCCGTGATAGCCGGCCCAGGCGAGCTCGTAGTCACGAGCGGTGGAGTGGCTGCGGATGGACTCGGCATAATCGTCCAGCAGTCCGAGCCCCGCGCGCTGCACCAGGCGCATCCAGGTGTTGCGCGTCCAGCGCTCGAAGTGGGAACGGGGTGGAATTCGCGGCAGGGTACCGTGGTAACGCAAACTGTCCGCCTCTACATTCAGGGCGTAGACCATGTTGCGATAGGTCTTCTCCGACAGGTGGCCGCGGCTGAACATCTCGTGATAGAGCGCCTTCTGGACAGAAAAGCACTTGAGCAAGAGCAGATTGTGTTCCTGGCCCTGGTCCAGCTCGCGCTTGCGCTGTTCCTCGAAGCGCTGTTCCGCGTCTTCAATGGCCAACTCCAGTTCAGTCCCCAGTCGCGAGGCACGGCGCGCGGAAAAACCGCCCTCCTTCTGCAGCAGGGGCAGACTTGCCAGGGCGGTGCGCTGGGCACTGAGGCGGGCCTCGCTCTCGGCGATCCGGTCCGCCAGCGGGGGACGGTGCAGGCCCAGGCGGCGGATCAGTGCCTCGATAGTCAGTCCAGGCAGCACCAGGGTGAACAGAACCGCCCCGGTCACCAGAACTACAAAAGTATCGGCATAGGCGAAATCCCCCAGGCTCAGCGCAATGGCGAGGGCTATAGCGCCGCGCAGGCCGCCCCAGTACATGACTGCCTGGAAACGGCGATCAATCCGCTCGGCTCCAGGCAGCCTCCCGGCCAGGGGGACGAGGGAAAATACCACTACCGCCCGCGCCAGCAGCATGGCGAGGATAACCCAGAACAAGGTTGATGAAGCGTCGACGATTGCCGCCACATTGATCTGCAGCCCGACCAGGAGGAAAATCAGAGCGTTGGCAACAAAGGCCAGGTACTCCCAGAAATTCTCCAGATACTCGGTCACCGAATGGGAAATTTTCGAGCGCCCCCAGCCGCCAATCGTCAGCGCAGCTGCCACCGTTGCCATGACTCCACTCACGTGCAGCAGATGCTCAGCGATAAGAAAGGAAAAATAGGCGAGGATGGTGGTGAGCGATATCTCGATCATGGCATCGCCTTCCACCTGCCCCAGCACAAAGCCGGTCACCACCGCCAGGGCCCAGCCCACCAGCGCTCCGCCAAAGAACACGAACAGGAAATCACCCACCCCGGCAATCACGGTCTGGGTAGAGACATAGCCGGCCACCGCAATGGCCAGCAGGATCTGCGAGGCCACGATGGCGGTGGCGTCGTTGAACAGGCTCTCCCCTTCCACCAGGATGGTCAGGCGCCTGGGCGCGCCCAGCTGCTTGAACAGGGAAATTACCGCCACGGGGTCAGTGGCGCTCAGGATGGCACCGAGCACCAGGGCGGCGGCAAAATCGATGCCGGTGAGCGCAGACACCAGGAAGCCGATGATTGCCGTGGAAATGAGCAGCCCGGGCACCGCCAGCGTCAGCACCGGCAACAGGTTGCGCCGCAGTTCCCGCGCCTCCAGGTGCAGCGCGGACTCAAAGATCAGAGTTGGCAGGAAGACGAAAAGAATGACGTCCGGTGAGATGGAGAATTCCACCAGAGGCCCCAGGAAGCCGGGCAGCCAGGGCCCCAGCTCCGACAGACCGACACCCACAACCACCAGCATGACGGTGAAGGGAAGGCGCAGGCGCTTGCACAGGGCCAGCACCGCCGCGGCAACCAGCAGCAGGAAAACCACTGCGCTGACAAGATCGATGACATTTGCGCTGTGCTCCACATTCACCCCCATCGCCGGCGGCTGGGCGTACAGCGATATCGCCGGTTTACCGCTAGGAGTATGGGTGGTGATTGGAGATTTGGCGAACCCGGACCGATGGCAGACCGCCCCTGATTCGCGGCGGAGCGTTGCTCACCAGCGCAACAGGCCCAGTACAACAGCTGCCAACACCAGGTAGCGGCCGCCCTTGGCAATGCTCACCAGGGCCAGGAAGCTCCAGAACGGTTCTCTCATGATGCCGGCTACCAGGGTCAAGGGATCGCCGATGATCGGCGCCCAGGACAGCAGCAGGGACCACCTGCCATAGCGATGGTAGCTCGCCTGCGCCCGGTCCAGCGCGGCGCCGCTGACGGGAAACCAGCGGCGCTCCCGCCAGTGCTCGATATAACGCCCCAGCCACCAGTTGACGACCGCACCCAGTACATTGCCGCTGGTGGCCACAAGCAGCAGCACGCCCACCTGCTGCTCGCGCTGCGCCAGCATGCCAGTCAGGACGGCCTCGGACTGCAGGGGCAGCAGGGTCGCCGCGCCGAAAGCAGAGAGGAACAATGCCGCCAAGGCTGCAAGGCTCAAGACTCAGTCCCCGTTATGCGCTCTTGCGGCCAAACACCAGCCACCAGCGCCGCAGGTCCCGGAAATCGTCTTCGCCGAGGTCCGCGGCCCACAGCCAGAGGTAGCGCCGACCGCCGCCCGCGACCGGCCGCCAGTGCAGTACGACCACCCAGGGCAAAAGTACCGTGCCGGACAGCAGATTCAGACCGACCGGCTCGCCGGCCGCTCCCCGCCGCAACTGACACAGGTGGGGGCCGAGCAACAGGGATTGCGGAGCCGGCGGGGGCGGCATGCCCCACCAGGCGAGCGGCAACCAGACCACCAACCCCGACAGGGCCCATGGGCCGTGCCCGCGCCAGGCCAGTTCGGCCAGCGCGACCAGGAGCATCAGGCACGCCAGGCACCAGGCGGGGCGCGGACGGCGGTCAGTCCAGGTCAGGGCGAGTGAAGGCGAGGATGATACGGACAATGGCGGCCAGCTCCGGGTCCTCGGGGACCTCCCGGCGCAGAAACCAGCCGAACAGCTCCTGGTCTTCGGAGAGCATCAACTGGCGGTAGCGTTCGCGATCGGTCGCATCCAGCTGCGGAAACCGCTGGTTGACGAAAGGCTCCAGAACCAGGTCCAGCTCCAACATGCCGCGCCGGCTGGCCCAGCGCATGCGATTGTGTTCTTCGGTGTCCAGCATGGCAGCTCCGATCGCGTACGGGAACATCAAAAACGGCTATTATAGCGGTTCCCGCGATCACAATGCGAAATGGTCGCCGAACGCCAGACCACAGGAGGAGCACTCATCACCGTGTCCGCAACCAGCACCGATACCCGCAGCCCCGCCGCCAACGGCCCCACACTCACCTGCCTGCCGGGAGAAGCCCTGCTGGAGGTCACGGGCCGGGACGCCGTGACCTTCCTGCACAATCAGGCGAGCTGTGACCTGAAGAATCTCGGGCCGGACCGGGCGACCTACGGTACGCTCTGCAATCCACAGGGGCGGGTTCTGGCAGACTTTATCGCCCTGGCGCTGGGCCCGGAGCGCGTGCTGCTGCGCCTGCGACGGGACATTCTGGACAGCACACTCGCCGCGCTGGGCCGTTTTGCCCTGTTCTCCAAAGTCACGCTGAGCGCGGCCAGGGACGAATGGCGCCTGCTGGGCTGCCAGGGTGCTGGCGCCGCAGCCTCGCTGCAACAGCTGTTCGCCGCTATGCCCGCGGCGGATCTTGCCTGGAACGGCGGGACCGGCGCCATCCTGCTGCAACTGGATGGCAGGGGCGAACGCTTCGAGGTCTGGATCAATTGCGGAGAAAAGCCGGCGCTGCTGGAACAGCTGGAGGCGGCGCTCCCGGTTGCCACCTGCGCATCGGACTGGGAAGCAGCGACCCTGCGCCGCGGCATCGCCCGCATTACCGCGGCAACGGCGGGGGAGCTGCTGCCGCAACAACTCAACTATGATCTGAGCGGCCACATCAACTTCCGCAAGGGCTGCTATCCGGGGCAGGAGGTCATTGCGCGCATGCATTACAAGGGCAAGGCCAAGCGCCGCCTGGTGCTGGTGCAGCTGCCCGCGGGCGCGACAGCCAGCGCCGGGGAGCCACTCTATCTGCCGGGAAAAGATCAACCAGCGGCCCAGGTGGTGAATAGCGCGACGACCGGGTATGGTATCTCTCTCGCCTTGGTCACCACCTCCCAGCCCGCCATGGAGGAGGGACTGTACCTGGCACCGGAGGGTACAGAGGCTGCGCAGGTCCTGGAACTGCCCTATCCGGTTCCCTTCGGCTAGCGTCCTAGCCTGACGGCAGGGACCAGTCGATGGGAACCTGCCCGTGCGCCTGCAGATAGGCATTTGCCGCGCTGAAATGTCCGCAGCCGATAAAGCCGCGGTGGGCGCTCAGCGGCGAGGGATGGGGCGCTTTCAGTACACAGTGCCGCCCCGCGTCTATCACCGCGCCCTTGCGCTGGGCATAGCTGCCCCAGAGCATAAACACCACGTTCTCTCGCTCGCGATTGACCAGCTCGACCACCCTGTCGGTGAAGGTTTCCCAGCCCTTGCCTTGGTGGGAGGCGGCTCGATTGGCGGCTACCGTCAGCACGCTGTTCAGCAACAGTACACCCTGGTCGGCCCAGGCCGTCAGGTTGCCGTGACCGGGAGATGCGATGCCCAGGTCACGCTGGATTTCCTTGTAGATATTCTGCAGGGACGGCGGAACCGCGATGCCCGGAGGCACCGAAAAGCACAGGCCGTGGGCCTGGCCAGGACCGTGGTAGGGGTCCTGGCCAAGGATGACCACCTTCACCCTGTGCAGCGGGGTATGGGCAAAGGCGTTGAAAATCTCGCGGCCCGGGGGAAATACACTGACGCCACCGCGCTTTTCCTGTTGCAGGAATTCCTTGAGCTGGCGCATGTACGGTTGCCCGAACTCCTCCGCCAGCGGCGCCAGCCAGCTGGCTTCCAGCTCTACGGCAGCGGCCATGCTCAGTTGCAGGCGGCCATGAACACCACCTGCTCCGCGGTCGACGGGCGCGGCGCATCGGTGGCCAGCAGCAGACGCTTGTCGCGGGCGCGCTTGCCCGCGTCGGCGTTCTGCACCGGCAGCAGCTCAAGGGCCAGGCTCGCCACCGCACGCCGCTCCGCCGGGGCATCGCCATAGAGCGTGGTACGCAGCCGCGGCTCACGCCCCAGCGCGCGAATGCGCTGCTCCATCACCGCCGGCGCCCACTCCTGGCCGTGTTCGGCACCGGCGGCGCGGGTGATACTCTCGTTCATCAGGGTACCGCCAAGGTCGTTGGCACCGGCGTTCAGACAGACATCGACACCGGCGGCGCCCATCTTTACCCAGCTGGTCTGGATGTTGTCGATCTGGCCGTGCAGGACCAGCCGCGACACCGCGTGCATCAACACCGCCTCGCGGAAGGTGGGACCACGGCGCGCGCGCCCGCGCAGGAACATCGGCGCCTCCATGTGCACGAAGGGCAGCGGCACCAGCTCGGTGAAACCACCGGTGCGGACCTGTAGCTCCCTTATCGCCAGCAGATGCCGGGCCCAGTGCCGGGTCTGCTCGATGTGGCCGTACATGATCGTCGCTGTGGTGCGGAATCCCACCCGGTGCGCGGTTTCCATGACCTGCAACCACTCGGCGCTGTTGAGCTTGTCCGGGCACAGGGTGGCACGGACCTCGTCATCGAGGATTTCCGCGGCGGTGCCCGGCAACGTATCCAGGCCCGCTGCCTGCAGATCGCGCAGGAAGTCTTCCAGCGTAATACCCAGGGTAGCGGCGCCCTGCCACACCTCCAGCGGCGAGAACGCATGGATGTGCATTCCCGGTGTGGCGGCGCGCACCGTGGCGACAATATCCAGGTAGGTCTGCCCGGTGTAATCCGGGTGGATGCCGCCCTGCATGCAGACTTCCGTGGCCCCGCGCTGCCAGGCCTCGCGGCAGCGGCGGGCGATCTCGGTGGCGCTGATGTCGTAGGGCCGGCCGCGCAGGTCTTCGCTGTGTTTGCCCTTGGAAAAGGCGCAGAACTGGCACTTGAAGTAACAGACGTTGGTGTAATTGATGTTGCGGTTGATCACGTAGCTGATGGTGTCGCCACAGCGCTGGCGGCGCAGCCGGTCAGCGGCGTCCACCACAAAGCGGAATTCGGGGCCGCGGGCGGAAAATAACCGCACTACCTCGGCTTCCCCAAGGGCGGCGCCATTCTCGCAACGCTCGACGATCGCGCGCAGGTCAGTGCCCACCGCAAAGACATTGGCCGCTTCACCCAGCAGCGCGGCTTCCACCGGCGGCACCGGTGCCTCCTCGCCCGGCACCCAGCTGTCGCGATGGGCAAAGCCGGCGGCGTCCTGGTGGCGCAGTACGGCCGACCGCAGGGCGGCATCCAGCCAGGTCTCCGCCGCGCCGGCATAGGCCGGGTAAACCGTCAGGCGCTGCTCCAGGAACTTGCCCGCGGCGGCGGTTTCCCGCGCCAGCTGGTCCAGGTGCGGCCAGGGCGCCTCCGGGTTGACGTGGTCCGGGGTGAGCGGGGACACACCGCCCCAGTCGTTGATGCCCGCGGCCAGCAGCTGGGGCAGCACGCCGGGACTGAGATTGGGCGGTGCCTGGATACTCATGTCCGGACCAAAGATGATCCGCGCCACCGCCAGGGTCCACAGCAGGTCTTCCAGATCCGGTTCCGGCGCCTGTGCCATCAGGGTACCGGGCTTGGCGCGGAAATTCTGTACGATCACTTCCTGCAGGTGGCCGTGGGCCTCGTGCAGGGCCCGCAGGGCCAGCAGGGATTCGATACGCTCGCGGCGGGTTTCACCGATGCCGATCAGGATGCCGGAGGTGAACGGCACCCTGGCCTCGCCTGCCAGGTCCAGGGTCCGCAGGCGCTCGGCAGGCACCTTGTCCGGCGACCCGTGGTGAGGCATGCCCTTCTCGCACAAGCGCTCGGCAGCGGATTCCAGCATGATCCCCATGGAAGCACTGACCGGGCGCAGAAAGGCGATCTCCTCCGCGGTCATGCAACCAGCGTTGATATGCGGCAGCAGGCCGGTTTCCTCGACAATGCGGCCGGCCACGTGGGCCACATATTCCAGAGTGCTGGCAAAGCCCATGGCTGCCAGGGCCTCGCGGGCCGCCCGGTAGCGCAACTCGGGTTTTTCGCCCAGGGTCAGCAGGGCCTCCTGGCAGCCCAGTTCAGCGCCCTGGCGGCACAGGGTGAGCACCTCCTCGACACTCATGAACGGGGACTCGACCTTTTTCGGGGTGGTAGCAAAGGTGCAGTAATGACAGACGTCCCGGCACAGTCGCGTCAGGGGTATAAACACCTTGCGCGAATAGGTGACCACGTTGCCGTGACCGAGGTCCCGCAACTGGCCCGCAAGGGCAACCAGCGCAGGGGTGTCGTCACAGTCCGCCAGGGCCAGGGCACGGGCGCTGTCCGCCGGCTCGGCCAGGGTTGTCAGCCAACTACGGGTCTGTCCGGCAGGCAGGCTCGCCGCTTGGTGATGCAGCTGCAGAAGATCGGTCGGAGTATCAATGTCGCTGGCAATACCCGGCCGCCGCAGGATACCGGCAGGCAGGCCCTGCGCCTTTGCCCAGCCCAGGTGGGCTTCGCTGCTACCTGGGCCAAAGGCAAAGCGGGGCGGTCGGCTGGCGGGAAACAACAGCAGATTGGTGCCAGCCCCGGCGCCGTCCACGCCGACCACCAGCCCGCTGTGAGCCGCGGCACAATCGAGGGCAGCATCAATGTCCGCCCCGGTCAACTGGGGGAGGTCTGCATGTAACACCAGCACCCGCGCCTCACCCGAGGGATCCTCTCCGCGCAGCCGCTCACAGGCCGCGGCCAGTGCACCGTTCAGGATTGGCAGTGGACCCGAGGGCGACAGCCGCCCGCCGGCCGCCAGCAGGGCCTGCTCGGACCACACACGCAGCCCCGCCGCCGTGGCCAGCCGGGCGGCATCGTCGTCATCCGACACCAGCGTGATGCTGCTGATCGCGGGGTGGGCGACAAGGACAGCCACCACGTCCTGGGCCATGGCCAGCGCCAGGGTGCGGCGCTGCTCGCTGCCCAGCAGGCCCGCCAGGCGGGTCTTCGCCCCGGCCAGATGTTTGAGTGGCAGCAGCGCGTGCACCGCAAACGGATTTTTCACCGGCACAACAACTCCAGGCAAGCCCTTGCCAGGGCCTGTTTGTCGGCGCGTTCGCGCATTATGGTTGCTGTCACTTCTACCTCCATGCCCAATTCCTGTATCGCCGGAGCCAGTGTAGCGTCACTGTGGTCTACCACAAACGTCTTTATCAAACCGGGGTAGCGCTGCGCATAGTGGGAAGCCACCCCGGTCGCAGTTACGGGCAGGGCCAGCTCCGCCATCATCTTCGCCGCGGGGCCCTTCAGTGCCTGGCCACCGACAATGGGCGCCACCGCAACCACCGGCACCCGCGACTCTCGCAGGGTCTGCCAGAAACTGTCCAGCTGCAGGATGGGGTCTATGCTCACAAAGGGATTGGAAGGACAAATAATCACGCCGGCCAGGCTCCCCGACGTACAGAGGGCGGCCAGGTCCGGTTGCAAGGCGGCGCTGTCGATACCGGCAAAACTGAACCCCTGGACTGCGGGCCGGCACTGCTCCCGCACGAAATAGTGTTGAAAAGGCAGCGAGCCCTCCGCCGTGTGGACCATGGTCCGCACCGGGTCGTCGCTCATGGGATACACCGTCGCGCACACTCCCAGACGCCGGGCCAGGTCCGCGGTAACTGCGGACAAGGCACGCCCTTGCGCCAACTCACCAGCGCGCCAGAGGTGGGTGGCAAGGTCGCGGTCGCCCAGGCGAAACCAGCTGTCCGCGCCCAGCCGCTCCAGCGCAGCCAGCACCTGCCAGGTTTCGCCCGCCAGCCCCCAGCCCTGCTCGGGATTGCTGACGCCACCCAGGGTGTAGAGCACGGTATCAATATCGGGACAGATCGTCAGGCCCAGGTGCTCGAAGTCGTCACCGGTATTGCAGGCGATGTGCAGCTGTCCGGCAGGTAACCGATCATCCAGCCCCAGGCACAGCTTGGCGCCGCCGACACCGCCGGACAGCGCCAGTACGGGGCCCGCTGGCAGTATCACCGGAACATGTCCTGCTCGCGGGGCCGCAGCAGGGCCTGCCCGCCGCGCGTGGACGGTCGCAGGCGCGCGCCGCGGGCGAGCACC
>CAMYIZ010000058.1 GCA_947258585.1 uncultured Haliea sp.
GCCAGGCGCGCCTCCAGCGCCTGCCAGCGCTGCCAGAGATCCGCCACCGGCTTGACCGGGACGGCGTGCTCGCGGGCCCCGGGCACGCCGTCCAGCTCCGGCGTGGAACCGATGTCCAGGCTCAGCACGTCGTAGGCCAGGGGCGGTCGCCCGGGCAGCGTCAGGGTGCGGGCCTGCGGGTCCAGGCCCGTCACGGCGGCGGTAATAAAGCGCACACCCGCCCACTGGCACAAGCGGGACAGGTCGATATGCGCTTCCTCAAACCGATAGTGGCCCGCAATCAGGCCCGGGAGCATGCCGGAGTAGGGCGTGTGACTGGCGGGGGACACCAGGGTCACCTGCACGCCGGCGACCGGTCGCATGGCGAGCATCCGCAGGGCCAGGGCGTGGGCGTGGCCACCCCCGACCAACACCAGATCGCGGGCGAGCTGCGCCTGCTTCAACACGAGACCCCGGCCCGGGCGAAGCGGATCACCTCGTCGCGGCACCCCTGAAACAGTACCTTGCCATCGCGCTGCGACAACTGGTAGCTGTACATGGGGTCGTAGTAGGTTTCCAGCAGGGCGCGGATCCAGGCCCGGTGTTCGTCAATGTCACCGCTGGCACGCTGCTGGGCGAAGGCCTTCTCCATCAGGGTACGGAGAGCCTGGTGACGCTCGCCGCCGAGGCGTTTGCGGATACGGTCCAGGCCTTCCAGCAACCGGGTGCGGTGCAGGGCGGGGCCTTCGACAACACCCTCGCTGGCCATGTAGCGCTGGCCGAGGTCGACGATATAGTCTTCGAGAATCACCTCCACCCGCTCCGCCAGGCTCTCCTCCACCACCAGCATCGGCGCACCCTGCATGCGCTGGCGCAGGTTTTCCGGCAGTGACAGGCGGCCTATCAGGCGACCCTCGTCCTCCAGCACAAGCGGGCGCTTGCCACGCTGCAGCAGCTGCAGGAACTGGATGCTGAGTGCATTCTCGAAGTCGATCTGGCTGGGCTGGGCCTCGGGCAGGTGACCAAAACTGGAGCCCCGGTGCCGGGCCAGCCCCTCGAGGTCCAGGGCGTTGTCGAGCGCCGCGACCACCCGGGTCTTGCCGGTGCCGGTGCGGCCGCTGATGAGCACGAGGGGCGCTGTCTGCAGGGATCGTTCCAGCTCCTCCAGCAGGAACCGGCGCAGGGCCTTGTAGCCGCCGACGACCCGCGGGTAGACAATCCCCGCCTCGGCCAGCCACTGCTGCACGGTCTGCGAGCGCAGGCCGCCGCGCCAGCAGTACAGAGAGCCGCCGGGATGCTTGCGGGCAAACTCGCTCCAGTCTGCAATACGTCGCTCACGCTCCGCACCGGACACCAGCTCATGGCCCAGCGCAATCGCCGCAGCCTGCCCCCGCTGCTTGTAGCAGGTACCGACCTGCGCCCGCTCTTCGTTGCTCATCAGCGGCAGATTGGTCGACGTGGGGAAGCTGCCGTGGGCGAATTCACCCGGTGAGCGCAGATCCAGAAACGGCGTGTCGGCCAGGAACAGCTGGCGGTAGTCCGAGGTTTCCGGCAGCGCGGCCATGACCGGGGCAGTTACTCGGCTTCGCCGCCGAACAGGTCCATCACCCGCTCCTGCAGGCGAGTGACGACATCGGACATGAGTGCGAAGTCGGCGTCCAGGCGCGCCGCCTGGTCCGCTTCCGGCAGGTCCTCGTTCTCCTTCAGCAACTCGTCGGAGAATTTCAGGCGTCGCAGGCAGAGGTCTTCCGCCAGCACCAGGGACACCCGCTCTTCCCAGTTCAGGGCCAGGCGGGCAACCTGCTTGCCCGCGTTGAGATGGGTCTCCAGCTCCTCTCCCAGCAAATCGACGCCACGGCAGCGCACCACGCCGCCCTCGTCCCCCGGTTCCCGCAGTTCACACTCATCACCCAGAGCAAAGTCGTTGGGCAGGGTCTGGTGAGCCAGCCAGGCCGTCATGGTCGCGACAGGCGCGTTGTTGACCTGGGGCAGCACCACCGGGAAGCTGCCGATGCACTCGCGCAGCACGTTGAGCATCTCCTCGGCACGAGCGGCGCTGGTGGCTTCGACAAACACCCAGTTGGCACGGGTGTCGATGTAGGCGTACAGGTAAGCCGAGCGGGTAAAGGCCCGGGGCAGGAAATCCAGTACGATTTCGTCCTGCAGGGTGAGGCGCTCCTTGCGGTAGACCTTGCGACCCTGGGATTCCTCTATCTCCGCAACCTTTTCCGCGAGTTGCTCGCGCACCACCGTGGAAGGCAGTAACCGCTCTTCACGGCGTATCCGCAGCAAGAAGCGGCCATTGACCGGATGTACCAGCGCGCTGGTACTGCCGCCGAGTGCGGGCACCCAGCCCAGGGATACCGGCTGGGTGGCGCTGCAATGCTGGAATTCGCGCTGTGCCAGCTGCTGCTCCATCTGTTCCGCTGTTACATCAAAGGGGGTGGTGAGGCGATAGGCCCGCACATTCCTGAACCACATAGAAGACTCCAATAGCGACCGGTGCCCGGTCCGGGCGGCCCGGCCTACCCGGCCCGACCGTAAAAAAGACGGGGATTGTACCCCATGCCGGGCTGGCGGGCATGATCGCCTGCACCTCCGGACGGCCGTGTCCGGCCAAGAAAATAGCCATCGTGTACAACATGTTGCGCTGGCCGCGTTGAGGGATTGGGAGCAAGCCGGTTTAATCGCTGGAAAATTGCAACCAGGGTGACCGCAATGACCAGCAACGCCAGGACCAGCCCCAGCCACCCGCGGAAAGCGACGACCGTGAGAGACTGGGACCTTGAGACGGATATCGCGGTGGTCGGTTTCGGCGGCGCCGGTGGTTGCGCGGCCATCGAGGCCGCCGACGCCGGAGCCGAGGTCGTCATCTTCGAGCTGGCCAGCGCCAGCGGCGGCTCCACCGCGCTCTCCAGCGCCGAGATCTACATGGGTGGCAGCGGCGGCACCCGGGTGCAGCAGGCCTGCGGTTTCGAGGACAGCACCGAGGACATGTTCCAGTACATGATGGCCAGTGCCGGGCCCCAGGCGGACCCTGCCAAGATCCGCAATTACTGCGAGCAAAGCACCGCGCATTTCCAGTGGCTGGTGGACCTGGGGGTGCCGTTCAAGGACAGCTTCCACGCCGAGCGCGCCATCATGGCGCTCACCGACGACTGCCTTCTCTACACCGGCAGCGAAAAGGCCTGGCCCTTCAGGCAGCTCGCCAAACCCTGCCCCCGCGGTCACAATCTGCAGGTGGAGGGCGATAATGGCGGCCCGCTGTTCATGAAAATCCTCACCGACAACGTCAACCGCCGCGAGCGGATCAGCGTGCATTACGAGAGCCGCGCCCTGACCCTGGTCATTGACGAGGAGGGTGCGGTGGTTGGCCTGGTGGTGCGGGAAAACCAGCGCGAACTGAACGTGAGGGCGCGGCGCGGGGTCATTCTCTGTGCCGGTGGCTTCTGCATGAACGAGGACATGGTGCGCAAACACGCGCCGATGCTGACCCGGGGCACCCAGCCCATCGGCAACCCCGGCGACACCGGCAGCGGTATCCTCATGGGCACCGCGGTGGGGGGCGCCGCCATCAATATGCACGAGGGCTTTGTCAGCCTGCCGTTCTACCCGCCCGCCAGCATGACCCACGGCATCGCCATCACCGACAAGGGCCAGCGTTTCATCAACGAGGACTCCTACCACGGCCGACTCGGCGCCTACGCCCTGCAGCAGCCCTGCGAGCGCCTGTACATGGTGTTGAACGTGGAGGACTACGCGGACTACGAGACCGCCAGCTATCTCGGCGCGCCAGTGGCCGCAACCGGGGACAGCGTGGCAGAACTGGAAGCCGAGCTGGGCCTGCGCAGGGACAGCCTCGCCCGTACCGTCGCCCTCTACAACGAGGACTGCGCGGCGGGGGAGGACACCCTGTTCCACAAGGCGGCGGAGTGGCTGAAGCCCCTGCAGCCGCCGCTGGTGGCCCTGGACCTGACCCCCGGCCGCGGCGTCTTCGTGCCCTGGTTCACCCTTGGCGGCCTCGACACCCTGCCCACCGGTGAAGTGGTCAACGAACAGCGCGAGACCATTCCCGGGCTGTACGCCGCAGGCCGCACCGCCTGCGGCATCGTGCGCCGGGCGGAGGGCTACAGCAGCGGCATGTCCGTGGGCGACGCCACCTTCTCCGGTCGTCTGGCGGGGCGGCAGGCAGCAGCGCGCGTGCGCTAGCGGCCGCTGTCCGGTTACAATCGGGAATTCGCGGCGCACTGCCGGAGCATCTCCTGCCCGCTGCGCCTCCTGCACCCGCTGACACGGATAAACCTGCGATGAAATACCTGCACACGATGGTGCGCGCCAGCGACCTCGACGCCTCCCTGGAATTCTACTGCGACAAACTGGGACTGGTGGAAGTGAACCGCTATGAGAGCGAGGGCGGCCGCTTTACCCTGGTCTACCTGGCGGCGCCCGCGGACGTGGCGCGGGCCGGGGAAGAGAGCAGCCCGCTGCTGGAAATCACCTGGAACTGGGACCCAGAGGAATACAGCGGCGGCCGCAACTTCGGCCACCTGGCCTACCGGGTCGAGGATATCTACACCACCTGCCAGCGCCTGCTGGACGCCGGCGTCACCATCAACCGCCCCCCGCGGGACGGGCACATGGCCTTCATCCGCTCACCGGACGACATCTCCATCGAACTGCTGCAGGCGGGCGGCTCGCTGCCGCCCCGGGAGCCCTGGGCCTCAATGGCCAATACCGGCAGCTGGTAAGCCGGCGCTGCCGGCGCGCCTCAGGACTTGAGGAACGCCAGGATCCAGCGCCCGATACGCTCGCTCTCGGGCGCCTCCCGCAGGGACGCCACACCGGCGCCATAGGTGGGCTCGCCAATGATCTGGCGGCGGAATTCCATGATTTCACGGGAGTACCCGGGCACAAACTCGGGATGCCCCTGAAAAGTGAGTATGTGCTCACCAATCTGGCAAACCGCGTTTTCACAGAACTCGCTGCTGGCCAGTACCTCCGCACCCGGGGCATTCCTGACCACCTGGTCCTGGTGGCTGACAAGGATGGCGAACTCCGCCTCGCCCTGATCGTGCCAGGCGGGCAGGCGCGAGAAGCGGTGCCGGTGCAGCCCCACCCCCCAGCCCTTGGGGGATTTCCCCGTCTCGCCACCGAGGGCGTGGGCCACCAGCTGGTGGCCGAAGCAGATCCCGACCAGCTTCTTCCGGCGCCGGTCCAGTTCCCGCACGAACTCCATCAGGGTCGCGATCCAGGGCTTGTCGTCGTAGACACTGCTCTTGCTGCCGGTAATGAGATAGGCGTCGACTTCGTCAATGTCCTGCGGGTACTCGCCCTGTTCTACGTCGTAGACCGCAAACTCCAGGTCCGGGTCCAGCCGTCCCAGCAGGGCGACAAACATATCCGGATACTCGCCGAAATCCGGTACCCACTCCGGCCGCACCGCGTCAGTCTTCAGAATGCCCAGTTTCACCAATCGCCCCCGGTTTCAGCCGCTCGAGAGCATGCATGGTAGGTAAGCCACCCGGGGCTGTCCATACCACCTTGGGGAGAGGCAAACCGCGCAGACCCCGTCGGCAACCGATGTCATGGAACTGACACCCCGCTGTCACGTTTCTGCCATCCTGGCTTGCCAGAATAGCCGGCATGAAGATGCTCCACGCCATTCACAGGCTCGACCTTCAACTGCTCGCCCGCATATTCTCCCAGGGCGAGCGGCGGATGGTGCGCCCCCTGGCGCGAGCACTCTCCCGCTCTGGCGACGGCTATCTGCACCTGCTGGTGCCGCTGCTGCTGTTGCTGCTGGCGGTCGCGGACGCCACCCGCTTTGCCGGCCTGCTGGCGCTGGCCCTGCTGCTTGAACGCGGGCTGTACTGGAGCCTGAAGAACAGCCTGAAACGACGCCGGCCACAGGAGGCCGTGCCGGGTTTCCGCGGTCTCGTTACCGCGGCTGACCAGTTCAGCTTTCCCTCCGGCCACAGCTCCGCGGCCTTCCTGCTGGCAACGGCCCTGGTCGTGGTCTACGGCGGACCCGTGGTGCCCATGTTCCTGTGGGCCAGCGCTGTGGCCCTGTCGCGGGTGCTGCTGGGGGTGCATTTCCCGGGCGACACGGTCGCCGGGGCCTTTATGGGCAGCAGTACCGCCCTGTTCTGCGCCACCCTGCTGGGCCTCTAAATGAGGATTCTCTATGGCGTCCAGGCGACAGGCAATGGCCATATCAGCCGCGCCCGGGCCATGGCTGAGGCCTTCCGCCAGCACTCCGTAGAGATTACCTGGCTGTTTTCCGGGCGCGAGCGCGACCAGCTGTTCGACATGGCGCCCTTTGGCGACTTCCTCCACCGCCGGGGGCTGACTTTTGCTACCCGGGCCGGCTCGGTTCGCTACTGGCGGACGCTGCGACAGAACGGGCTGACGCAGTTCCGGCGGGATGTCAGGACCCTCCCGGTGGCGGATTTCGACCTTGTCGTCAGCGACTTCGAACCCGTCACCGCCTGGGCCGGGCGCCGGGCCCGGCTGCCAACCATCGGGATCGGACACCAGTACGCGTTCGGCCCCGACACCCCGGTTGCCGGGGGACACTGGCTGGCGCGACAGATCATGCGCCGGTTTGCACCGGTGGACCGGCCGGTGGGACTGCACTGGCACCCCTATGACAGCAACATCCTGCCGCCAATTCTGGATCTCCCGGAACGCGAAGGTGATCCCGATGGCCACGTTCTGGTGTACCTGCCCTTCGAGGACCCGGCAGCCGTCAGCGCCCTGCTGCAGCAGTTCCCCACGATCCCGTTTCGGCAGTACGGCCCGGGGCTCACCGCGGCAGAGTGCGGCAATGTCAGCCTGCGCCCCACCAGTGTCGCCGCTTTCAAGCGCGATCTTGCCAGCTGCTCGGGCGTGATCTGCAACAGCGGCTTCGAGCTGATCAGCGAGTGCCTGCAGTGGCGCAAGCCGGTCCTCACCAGGCCCCTGGCGGGGCAGATGGAGCAGCTTTCCAATGCCCTGGCGCTGCGCGAGCTGGGCCACGCCACCGTCGTGGAGCGCCTGGACCGGGAATCGGTCGAGCCCTGGCTGCTGCAGAGACCGGCGCCGCCGGCACTGGGGTTTCCGGATGTCGCCGGCGCGCTGGCGAGCTGGCTGGCCTCGGGAGCCCAATCGGACCTGGGGTCGCTGCAGCGATCGCTGTGGCGTGACAGCGCCCGCGGCTCTGCGGCGACGCCCTGCCCCTGCGCCCCGCCGCTCCGTGTGCCAGCAGACCCCTTCAGGGATCAGCAACGGTCGGGACAGGGGTTGGGGAATCTGGCCAGCATGGGTTAGCCTGTCGCCTCCAACCGTGGAGGTACCACTCGCTTGCTGCGCCTTGTCCTGTTATTGCTGTTTGCCGCCGGTGCCCGTGCCGACCCGTTTGTCGGCAGTGAACGCTGCGTCGACTGTCACCAGGCCGAGCACAGCCGCTGGCAGGGCTCCCACCACGACCTGGCGATGCAGGAACCCACCGACAGCACGGTACTCGGCAACTTCGACGGCGCCAGTTTTACCCACCGCGGGATAACCACAACGTTCTCCAGGAACGGCGACCAGTTCATTGTGCGCACCGCGGGTGAGGACGGCAGCCTGCAGGACTTTCCGGTGCGCTATGTCTTCGGCGTCGAGCCGCTGCAACAGTACCTGCTGCCGCTGTCGCGCGGTCGCCTGCAGGCTTTCGACATCGCCTGGGATACGCGGCCCGCGGAGGCGGGGGGGCAGCACTGGTTCCATCTCAACCCGGAGGAGGTGACCGACCACAGCGATCCGCTGCACTGGACCGGCCCCTACATGAACTGGAACACCCGCTGTGCCGAGTGCCACAGCACGGCGGTAGAGAAGCGCTACGATAGCCAAAACCGCAGCTTCGACACCCGCTTCAGCGAGGTCGACGTCGGCTGCGAAGCCTGCCACGGCCCGGCCGGGCAGCACCTGCAACTGGTACAGGAAGACCGCGCAGCGACCGTGCCCAACAGCGGCTTTCCGACCGCCCTGGCCCAGCGCGGCGACTGGGCCTTCAGCGAACAGGCCGCGATTGCGCGGCGCACGGAGCCGCTGGCGTCCAACGCCCAGATCGATGGCTGCGGCCGCTGCCACTCCCGGCGCGGCAACCTGGGCACCTACCACTATGGCAAACCCCTGCTGGACACCCACCGCCTGGCGCTGCCCGAGGAGCCGCTGTACTACCACGACGGGCAGATCCGCGACGAGGTCTTTGTCTACGGTTCCTTCATCCAGAGCCGGATGCACCAGGCGGGCGTCGTCTGCAGCAACTGCCATCACCCCCACAGCCTGCAGCTGCGGGCACCGGACAACGGGGTCTGTGCCCAGTGCCACAAGTCCGAGGTCTACGACCAGCCGGAACATCACCACCACGCGCCGGGCTCTGCCGGTGCCGAATGTGCCAACTGCCACATGCCGGCGACCACCTACATGGTGGTCGATCCGCGCCGGGACCACAGCATGCGTGTCCCGCGCCCGGATCTCAGCGTGGTCATGGGCGTACCCAATGCCTGCAACCAGTGTCACCAGGACCGGGACGCGGAGTGGGCACTGGCCGCCACCCGCGCCTGGGGCGTGCGCTTCAGCTCCGCCGCGGACCACTCGGCCCGCGCCCTGCAGCAACTGGCGGCGGGCA
>CAMYIZ010000059.1 GCA_947258585.1 uncultured Haliea sp.
AGTCGGCCACGGCAGCCTCCCAGGCCTGGCCGCCGATCCCCGGTACCGCCGCCACGGTGCGCGCCAGGGTCCGCCGCACGGTCGCCGGCAGCGGCCCCACCGGGTGGGACAGGAACTGGAACAGGGCGGTCGGGTTGAGTGGCTGCCACAGCAGCTCGCAGGCCAGTGGCAGTAACTGGAACACAGGCCGCCACGGCGAGTTGCTGGCAAACCCCAGGCGCGCCCCACCGCTGGCCTCCAGCGCTTCGTCAAGCTGGTCGCCGCGCTCCCCGGCGAGGACCGCCAGGGTCGCCTCGGGGTCGGCCGCCAGTTGCTGCCGGATCATCCGGGCCACCAGTGGCGCACTGGCGCGTGGGGAATCCGCGGTCAGTACCCGCAGGCTGCCATCGCCCGCGAGGGCAATTTTGCCCTGCCCGCTGTCGGCGGCCAGCAGCCGTTCCTGCAGCCGCCGCAGGTCCGTGCCCGCGGCTCCCTGGGGCGGGGGGTCGTCGATCCCGGTCAGGGTTGCCGGCAGTGCCTGTAACAGACGCTGCCACAGCGGCGGGAAATCATCGAGCCGGTCCAGCAGCCGGATTTCCGCGATGGCGGGGTCGTGTCCGGGCAGCAGGGCCAAGACCCGCTGCAGGCGCTGGCCCGGGCCGGGCTCCACCCCGGTGGCGGCAAGCCGCTCGATCGCGGCCATATCGGCCAGGCGCGCCGGCACCCCGGGGTCGAAGCGGCCGGTCCAGCCACCCAGGTACCACTGGTCCCGCCACTGCAACAACGTGCGCGCCACGGCGAACGGATCTGCCTGCCACGAGGCGTGGTAGAAGGCCGCTGGCTGGTCGCACTGGTCGACACAGGCGAGATACTGGATCAGCCGGGCGCTGAAGGGGGTGTCGGCGGCGGCAATGCCGAGCCGGGTTTCCAGCGTGGTGAGCAGCCTGGCGGGCCCGAGGCTGGTGCGGCCCAGCGCCGCGTCCACCGGTGTGGGCTGTGGCCCGTCCCCTGTCAGGCTGAGGGTGATGACAAGCGGGCAGGGCGCGGCTGCGGCCATGGCATGGAGGGTTCCGGTCCTGGTTTGAATGGCCAGTGTACTGGAAAGCTATCGCTGCTCAAGCAATGCGTTTATTCCGTCGCCCGACTGGCCTACTCTGTACGCTGCTGCGTAGTAACGGGAGTGAATAGGCGATGCGGAAATTGCTGCTGTCAGTAGTGGCGTTGGCGGCAGGGGCGTGGCTGGCTGCCCCCTCGCTGCTGGGGTTCTCCCTCTGGCGCCTGGGGGACGCGCTGGCAGTGGCGACGGGCATGGGTGCGAAGTTGGGTTGTTCGGCCTACTTCGTCAGCGACCACGACCGGCAACAGATTATCGACGACCTGGCCAGCTACTCGCCGGTCAATCGCCGGTTGCGCCTGGACTTCGGCGACCACCGCGTCGCGGCGTCCCTGTTCGGCCTGGCGCCGGCCAGTGCCAGCTGGCGGCCCGGACTGGGGTGCACGCTGGATATCGGTGACACTTCGGCCCTGGACGCGCTGATCGTCGGCAGCAGCTCTGTTGCGGTCCCTGCAATGGAGCTATCGGTGGCGCCGGCGGCGCAGGCCGCGGCGGCCGCGTTGCTGGCGACCGACGCAGCCCGGGGTCTGCAGACCAGGGCGCTGGTGGTGCTGCACGGTGGCGAGTTGGTGGCGGAGAGTTATGCGGAGGGCTTCGGTGCCGAGAGCTCGTTGTTGGGTTGGTCCATGGGCAAGAGCGTTGTCGCGATCCTGCTCGGGCGCATGGAGATGCTGGGCCTGCTGCCTGCAGATCCGCCCCGGCCGCTGTTTCCCGCCTGGGCCGGGGACGAGCGGTGGGCTGTGACCCTGGAACAGCTGCTGCAGATGACGTCGGGACTGGACTGGGATGAAACCTACGCACCGGGCAGTGACGCCACGCGCATGCTGTTCCAGGCCCCCAGCGCCTCCGCTGTGGCCATGGCCAGCCCGCTCGCGCAGGCCCCCGGGACGACGTTCTCTTACTCCTCGGGCACCAGCAACCTGCTAGCGCGTTTGCTGCACGACCGGCTCGGGGGCGCCCAGGCGCAGCTGGACTTCCTGCACGGGGAATTGCTCCGGCCCCTGGGCCTGCGCCATACCCTGCTGGAGCTGGATCCCGCGGGGGTACTGGTCGCCAGCTCCTACGTCTACGGGTCGGCCCGCGACTGGGCGCGGCTGGGCCTGTTGCTGCTGGAGCAGGGGCGTTTCAACGGGGAACAGCTGCTGCCAGCAGACTGGGTGACGCGCGCCACCCGCCCCAACCGCAGCGACAATGATCCCGGCTACGGCTACCAACTCTGGCTCAATGCTGGCGGCGCCGCCGGCCTGCGCTGGCCCCATCTGCCGGCGGATGCCTACGCCATGCAGGGCAACCGGGGACAGGTGGTGATGGTCGTGCCCTCCCGCGATGCGGTGCTGGTTCGGCTGGGCTGGACCGCCGGGGATTATCCGGTTTCCAGCGCGCTGGGAGCGTTGCTCGCTGCGCTGCCAGGCGGCGCTTGACCGGAAAAGCCCACACGGCGTGGGTAACACTTTGTCCGGCGTCCCTGCCGGTAATATTCACAGTTCGTCATCCCCAACGAATTGCAGAAATAAAAACTATATAAAACAATAAGTTAAATTCTTAACACAGAACCGATAGAGGTTTTCTGCGAGAGTTACCCGGTCAATATGACAAACTTTTCATGATCCGGAATCCTTGAAAATGGGTATATCTGTTACCATGTGTGCAGTGTCGTAACACATGAGCGATTTCAGGGTGGATAGTCCGCCCCGGTCGCGACTTTCAAGGAGATGTTGTAATGAAAACGTTGGCTGTATCAGCCAGGCTTGCCACCCTGGCGTTGACTGCTGCCCTGGGCAGCGCCGCCTTCGCGCAGACCCCCGAGCAGGCCGAGTCCCGCATTACGCTGGCGATGAACGAAGCCCCCCTGGCTGCCGACTGGCAACCGACCCTCGCCGCCAGCGGCGAGCAGGCCCAGGCCGAGTCCGTGGAGCGCGAGCTGGCGACTTCTGTCGAGGCGATTTCTGAAAAGTTGAACCAGCAGCTCGAAGCGAAAATGGCGCGCAAGCTCGAACTCGCCATCTGACCTCCGGTCCCTGTTATGATCTGGCAGCGAATCCATGAACAAGGAGTGCTGCCATGGTCGAGCCACTGGCTCCGGAACAGGTCTATCGCGCCTGCAGTGGAGAGGGATTTCAGTTCGAGCTTACCACCGAGCTGGAATCCCTGGATTTGTTGTACGGCCACGACCGGGCCCGGGATGCCCTGAGCTTCGGCACCGCCATTCGCAGTGACGGCTTCAATCTCTATGTACTGGGTGATCCCGGTCACGGCCGCCACGAACTGGTAGCGCAGTTTCTCAACGCCCGCGCCGTCTCCGAGACCCCGCCCGGGGATTGGGCCTACCGTTATAATTTCGAAGATCCCTCCCGTCCGCTCCACCTCGCCCTGCCGGCGGGGCTGGGTCGGCAATTGCACACTGATCTGGGTCAGCTGGTCGATGAGCTGAAGACCGCGATTCCCGCCCTGTTTGAGAGCGAGGAGTACCAGAACCGGCTGCAGGAAATGAACCAGGCCACGGGCGATCGCCAGCGCGATGCCATCGAGGCGATCCGCCGTGAGGCCCGGGAGCAGGATATCCTGCTGGTATCCACGCCCAATGGTTTTACCTTCGCTCCGGTGGATGCCAAGGCCGACGGTGACAGCATGATGTCCCCGGAAGACTTCCGCGCCCTGCCCAAGGAAGACCGCGAGCGCATTGAAGGCACGGTCGAGATACTGCAGCGCAAGCTCACCCAGGCGATTCGCCAGATGCCCCAGCTGGCGCGCGAATTGCGGCATCGGGTGGATGCCCTGAACGCGGAAATGCTGCAGACCGCCATCGGTGCGCCGCTGGCGGAGCTGGAGGCGCGCTACCGGGAGCAGGAGGGGGTGCTGGCGCATCTGCAGGCCTGCCGCGAGGCCATTCTGTCGCACGTCAACGTGTTCCTGACCGAGATGCCCGAGGTGTCCCCGGAGGCGGTGTTCAGTCGCTTCCAGATCAACCTGCTGGTGGATAACAGCGGGGGCAAGGGCGCCCCGGTGATTTACCAGGATCTGCCCAGCCACCAGCATCTGGTGGGTCGCACCGAGCACCATGTGCACAATGGCACCCTGGTCACCGACTTTTCGCTGATCAGGGCCGGTGCCCTGCACCGCGCCAACGGCGGTTACCTGCTGATTGACGTGCGCGGGGTGCTCACCCAGCCCGGCGCCTGGGAGACGCTGAAGCGGGTGCTGCGGGCGGGGGAGATCCGCACCGAGTCCCTGGAGCAGGCCTACGGCCTGATCAGCACCGTGAGTCTTGAACCCGAACCCATCCCGCTGGACGTCAAGGTGGTGCTGCTGGGCGAGCGCCTGTTGTACTACCTGCTCTGCGAACACGATCCCGAGTTCCTGGAGCTGTTCAAGGTGCAGGCGGACCTGGAGGACGAACTGGACCGGGATCCCGCCAACCAGGCATTGTACGCGCGCATGATTGCCACCCTCGCCCGGGAGGCGGGCCTGCTGCCGCTGGACCGGGGTGGCGTTGCCGCGGTGATCGAGCGCGCCAGCCGCATGGCGGACGACCAGCGCAAGCTTACCGCGCGCCAGCGCGAGCTGCGGGACCTGCTGTTCGAGGCGCAGCACTGGGCGACCGAGTCCGGGGCCGGCGTGATCGGTCGCGACCATGTGGAGCGGGCGGTGACCCAGCAGCTGTGGCGCGCCAGCCGTCTGCGGGAGCGCAGTCACGAGATGATCCACCGCGGTACGGTCATGATCACGCTCACCGGCGCCGTGGTGGGACAGGTCAATGGCCTGTCGGTGCTGACCCTGGGGGACTTTGCCTTTGGCCAGCCCACGCGCATCACGGCCACGGCCCGGCCCGGCAGCGGCCAGCTGGTCGATATCGAGCGCGAGGCTCGCATGGGCGGGCGCATCCACTCCAAGGCGGTGATGATCATCGCCCGCTATCTGGCCAACCGCTACGCCCCGGATGAGCCCCTGTCCCTGTCGGCCAGCCTCGTATTCGAGCAGTCCTACGGCGGTGTCGAGGGTGATTCCGCCTCGGTGGCGGAGATCTGCGCGCTGGTCTCCGCCATCGCCCGGGTCGGCCTGGACCAGTCGTTCGCCGTGACCGGCTCGGTAAACCAGCACGGCGAGGTGCAGGCAGTGGGCGGCGTGAACGAAAAGATCGAGGGCTTCTTTGATGTCTGCCAGGCCCAGGGTGGGGTCGAGGGTCGCGCGGTGCTGTTGCCCGCCAGCAATGTCGAGCATCTCATGCTCAAGGGGGAGGTGCGCGAGGCAGTGGCGGACGGGCGTTTCCGCATCTATGCGATCCGTCACGTCGACGAGGCCCTGGCCCTGTTGACCGGGACCGCGGTTGCCGAGCTGGACCGCGTGGTGAGCGAACGCCTGGCGCTGTTCGCGGCTGCGATCAAGGCGGCGAAGGGCGGGGATGACGGCGAGGAGGAGCGCCAGGAGGAGGACGACCATGATAGTTGACGCCCCGCGGCGCCGGCGCACGGATCTCCGGGTACTGGCCCTGCTGGATGCCTCCCGGCAGAGTCTGGCGGCACTGCGGGCGGCGACCGAGTTCGCTTCCCAGCGCCGGGCGGAGCTGGTGGCCCTGTACGTGGAGGATCAGGACCTCCTGCGCTCGGCGGATTTCCCGTTTGCCCGGGAGGTCGGGGGCCACTCGGGCCTGGCGCGGCCGCTGTCGCCGGCGGAGATGCAGGTCACCCTGGCGGGCCAGCTGCAGCGTGCGCGGCGAGCCCTGGAGGCGGCGGTGGCGGGGCGCGATCTGGCGCATTCGCTGCAGGTGAGTCGCGGGCGGGTGGTGAATGCCGCTCTGGCCCTGGCGGACCGGGGCGACCTGCTGGTGCTGGGCAAGGCAGGACTGTCAGCCCACTACAGCGGCGCGCGGCTGGGATCCAACTGCCGGGCGCTGATCCTGCAGGCGCCCTGTACGGTGCTGGTTCTCGATGCACACCACCCACCGCGAAAAGGCCCCCTGCGGGTGCTGTCCGAGCCGGTGCCGGAAGAGGTACAGGCGCTGCCCCTCTGCGATCGCGTCGAACACCTGCAATTACACGATGCGCTGAGCCTGGAACGCAAGCTGGCGGGGGCCCGCAGCGGCGCCCTGTTGCTGCGCCAGGGGGAGCTGCGGCAGCTGACGGCCGATGATCCGGACCTGCTGGCGCGGATTCCGGTGCCGGTTATTGTGGTGCCCGACCCGCGTTGACATCCGCCATGCGCTGACGGTAGTCCCAGCTGAACAGACGCTCCGGATGCACGGTGATCAGCACTTCCTCCTCCTTGCGCGCCAACAGCCAGTTGCCAACCCGGGACTCCTGCTGGCCCAGATAGCGCTCCAGCAGGGTTTCGAGAACATCGTGCTCACCGAGCGGAGTCAGGGTAGCCCGGCCCTGGCCGCGCACACCGTGGTAGGGCGGGTCATTGGGGGAGACTTCAAAGCCCACCCGCGGATCCTGCTCCAGCAACCTGACCAGCGCGGACTTGCGGTGTGATACGCCGAGCAGGGCGCCCTCCCGCCAGGCATACCAGACCGACACCACGCGCGGGTAGCCGTCGCGGCTGGTGCAGGCCAGGCGCAGGGGGAAACGGGTGTCCTGCAGGAACAGCTCGATCTCGGGCAGGCTCCAGGGACCTTTCAGGGTGGTGGGCATGGGCATCCTCAGCCGGGGTACTGGCGCAGTATAAGCTGGTCGCCGCGCTGGGTGAATTCAATGTGCTGCAGGAACGACATGCCGAGCAGGATTTCCCGGGTCTGCAGTCCGGGCACGATGCCCGCCCGGACATTGTCCAGGGCGATATCGCCGACGCTGACCCGGTCCAACATGGTGGCGTAGGAGGTAGCCTGGCCGTTGGCGGTCTGGGTGCGATACGCGCGCCCTCGGTCGAGCCGGAGGCGGCGGGCGATATCCTCGGGAATGGCGACACCGGTCGCGCCGGTGTCGAGCATGAACACGACCGGCTCGCCGTTGATTTTACCGCTGGTGACGTAGTGGCCGGAACGGTTGCGCTGCAGCACCACTTCGCGGATGCCGTTTTCCGCGTGGCGGGTTTCCAGCACCTGGTTGGGGTTGTGCCGTTGCCCCAACAGCTCGTTGAACCAGGTTGCAAGCAGGGCCATGAGCACTACCCAGGCCAACACCTGCATGGTGGTGCCCAGCCGTTTCTGCTCTGTAATCTCGTCACTCATGTTGCTACCCTACCATGCGGCTTCCGGTTGGCGCCGGCCCGCCTGCCCGAAAAAATTGATCAGGGACAACGCGATCGGGCGTGGCTTCGTCCATACTGGGTGAAAATGTGTCGCCGATAATTAATCATAACCAGCAGGAGAAGAGACCATGAAAATCCTATCTGGACGCAAGCCTGGCAACATCAGGTCGCCTATCCTCGCCGCCCTGGTCGCAGCCGGTTTCGCGGCGCCCGCCGCGGCGGTGAGCTTTGACCTGGGGCCGTTCGAGGCGAATTTTTCCTCCAATCTGTCCATCGGCGCGAGTTGGCGGGCGGAGAGCCCCAACAGCGGCTTGCTGGCGCCGGGCAATACCGCCGATGGCAAGGGCCGCGCGTCCTCCAGTACCGCCGACGACGGCAACCTGAACTACGACAGCGGCGACTTGTTTTCGTTGCAGTTCCGGGGTATCCACGACCTGGAGCTGACGCGGGACAACTACGGTTTCTTCACCCGCCTGAAATACTGGTACGACCATGAGGTGGGCACCAGTGCTGTGCCCCACGGCCACGCCGCCAATGGCTACGTCCCTGACCGCAAGCTGGATACCTCCGGTTTCGAGCGCCTGGCGCGCTATCGCGGCGTCGAGTTCCTCGATTACTATCTCTTCGGCAGCTTCGATGTGGGAGACAGCCCGCTGGAGCTGCGCGCCGGCAATATGGTGCTGAGCTGGGGCGAGAGCACCTTCATCCAGAACGGCGTCAACGTGGTCAACCCGTTTGACGTGACCGCGCTGCGCAAGCCGGGCTCGGAGATCAAGGAGGCCCTGCTGCCGGTGGGAATGGTCTACGCCAACTACGGCGTGACCGGTGACCTCAGCATGGAAGCCTTTGTCCAGTACGACTGGCAGCGCACCATCCTCGACGAGTGTGGCACCTACTGGAATTCCGCGGATCCTTACGGCGGCGGCTGCGACTACCTGACCATCTCCAACGCGGTGCCCGACAGTGCCGCCGAGCCGGCGGGATTGATCCTGCCCCGCAGCGACGATGTGGAGGCCTCCGATTCCGGGCAGTGGGGCCTGGCGTTCCGCTACTATTCCGAGGCCCTGAATGCCACCGAGTTTGGCCTGTATTACCTGAATTACCACAGCCGCACGCCGATCTTCAGCGCCAACAATGCCACGGTCGCCTTTGGTTTCCCGGTGAATTTTGGCGCCAATCCCGATTACTTCTTCGAGTTTCCCGAGGACATCGAACTGTGGGGCCTGACCTTTGCCACCAACCTGGGCGACTGGGCGGTATCCGGTGAGCTGAGTTACCGGCCGGATTTCCCGCTGCAGATCAACACCACGGACCTGCTGCAGGCAGTGGCGCTGGGCAGTGCGGCGGAGTGGTCGCGGATGTTGCCGCGCTCGCTGGCGGCGGGTCCGGGAGGCTATCTGGCAGGCTATGACGACGTCTCCTACACCCAGGCGCAGATGACCTTCATCAAGTTCTTCGAGCAGGTCATGGGGGCACAGCGGCTGTCCTTCGCCGCGGAAGTCGGCGCGGTATTCCTCGGGGGCATGGAGGACAACATCAACTACGGCCGCTCGCCGAACTACGGTGTAGGGGACTTCGAGCCGTTCAGCAGCCAGTTCTTCCTCTGGCCGGGCTCACCCGTGTCCTGCAACTCGCACCCGGCCGCGGAAGCGTTCGCCGGTATTCGCCCCAACAGCAATGCCGACTACTGCACCGACGACGGCTTCACGGATGACTTTTCCTGGGGCTATCGCCTGCGCGCGAGCCTGGAGTACACCGACGTGTTTGCCGGTATCAACCTGACCCCGAATGTCGCCTGGTCCCACGATGTCAAGGGCACCTCTCCGGCTCCCAACTTTGTCGAGGATCGTGTCGCCATGAGCCTGGGTGTCACTGCGGATTATCTGAACGTTTACCGCGCGGATATTTCCTATACCAGTTTTTTTGGGGCAGACTATGATGAACTGATAGATCGCGACTTTGTCTCCATGAGCTTTTCCATCGCATTCTAAAGTGGCCGGCGAGGTCACCGAATAACAAGGAGTTTTCGCATGAACAAGAGACTGATGGCCACAGGCCTCGCGTCCCTGCTGGGATTGGGCAGCTGCCTGGCCCTGGCGAAGGTCAGCCCCGAACAGGCCGCCCGCCTGGGTGGCGCGGAGCTGACTCCCATGGGTGCCGAGCGCGCCGGCAATGCCGACGGCACCATTCCGCCCTGGGAGGGTGGTATCCAGGAACTGCCCGCCGGCTACACGCCCGGTGAGCGCCTGGTGAATCCCTTCGCCGCGGACGACGTGTTGTTCACCATCACCGCGGACAATGTCAGCCAGTATGCCGACAAGCTCTCCCCGGGGCAGATGGCGATGTTCCGGCGCTACCCCGAGACCTACCAGATGCCGGTGTACCCCACCCGGCGCAGTGCCAACCTGCCGGACAGCGAGTACGAACTGATCAAGGAGTGGGCGACCAAGACTGACCTGGTCGCCGGAGGCAACGGTTTGGTGGATTTTCGCGCCAACGTGCCGTTCCCGATTCCCAACAGTGGTGTCGAGGTGATCTGGAACCACATCACCCGCTACCGCACCCCGCTGGGGGTCAAGCGTCGCTACATCCAGGCGCCGGTGCAGGCCAATGGCGCCTTCGCGCCGGTACTGTTTGAAGAGGAGGCGATCTTCGCCAACCGCTTCCCGGCCAACCCCAACCCCAACCGCCTGTTCGTGTTCCTGCAACGTATCCTGGCGCCGGCGCGGCTGGAGGGCGATGTCCTGCTGGTGCACGAAAACGTCGACCAGGTGAAAGAGCCCCGTTCGGCCTGGGTCTACAATGCCGGCCAGCGCCGGGTCCGGCGCGCGCCCAATATCGCCTATGACGGTCCCGGCGTCGCCTCTGATGGCCTGCGCACCGCGGATGACCTCGACCTGTTCAACGGCGCTCCCGACCGCTACAACTGGGAGCTGGTAGGCAAGAAGGAGCTGTATATTCCGTACAACGCCTACGCCCTGCGTCGCGGTGACCTGAAGTACACCGATATCATCAAGCCCGGCCACATGGACCCGCAGTACCTGCGCTATGAACTGCACCGGGTCTGGGTAGTCGAGGCCACGCTCAAGGAAGATGCGCGGCACATCTACGCCCGGCGCACCTTCTATGTCGACGAGGACACCTGGCAGATCGCGGTGGTTGACCACTACGACGGCCGCGGCGAGTTGTGGAAGATGAAGGAGGGGCACAAGGTTGAGCACTACCAGGTGAAAGTGCCCTGGATTGCGGCGGAGGCCCTGCACGACCTGATCTCCGGTCGCTACGTGGTCATTGGCCTGGACAACGAGGAGAGCGGGTACCAGTACGACTTCGATTACGTCGGTGACTTCGAGGACTTCACCCCGGCCGCCCTGCGTCGAGCCGGCCGGCGCTAGGGCCTCCGCCATGGCTTATCTGAGTGCTCTGGCGCGGTCCCTGGGGCTGGCCACCATTGCCGCCTGTTTCCTCCTGCCCGCGCAGTTGCGGGCAGCGGAGGATTTCGCCTTCCTGCCCGCGGTGACCTTCGACGATCCCACCCGCATGCAGCTGCTGGATATCACCCGTGCGGGCGATCGCCTGGTGGCGGCGGGTGAGCGCGGGGTGATCATTGTCAGCGACGATGACGGTGGCAGCTGGCGCCAGGCCGCGGTACCGGTCAGCGTCACCCTGACCTCCCTGCACTTTCCGCAGCCGGAGCTGGGCTGGGCCGTGGGTCACTCCGGCGTCATATTGCACAGCAGCGACGGAGGTGAGAGCTGGAGTTTGCAGTTTGACGGCGATGCGGCCAACCGCAAATATCTCCTGTGGGCGCAACAGCGGGTAGAGGAACTGGAACAGGCGCTGGCTGAGCTAGAGGATGACGCGGCGCTCGAGGAGCTGGAGTTTGCCCTGGAAGAGGCCAGCTTTGCGGTGGACGATGCCACGGATGCCATTGATACCGGCCCCGCGGACCCGTTCCTCGATGTCATGTTCCTGAATGCCCGCACCGGCTTCGCGGTGGGCGCCTACGGCATGTTGTATCGCACCGACAACGGCGGCAGTGACTGGGAAATCGCCATCGGCGGGATCGACAACCCGGACCGTTTTCACTATTACGCGCTGGCGGTGGATGCCGGTGGTCGCCTTTATCTCAGCGGCGAAGCCGGGCTGTTGTACTACTCCAGCGACAGCGGCAGCCACTGGGAGCGGGTCGAAGACCTCTACGACGGCACGCTGTTTGGTGTCGCGGTGCAGGGGGATCAGATCTACGCCTATGGCTTGCGCGGCCACGTGTTTCGTTCCGCCGATGGCGGCGTGAGCTGGGAGGAAGTCGACAATCCGGAGCGCTACAGCCTGTACGGCGGCACCCGGCTGGCGGACGGCCGGGTGTTGATGGTGGGCTCCGGCGGTCTGGTGCTCGCCAGCCTTGAGGGCGGTGGCCTGCGCGGCTGGCGTCATCCGTCCCGATCCAGCCTGTCTTCCGCGGTCACGACCGCCAGCGGCGACATCCTGCTGGTGGGCATGGCCGGGTTGTTACCCCTGAGTGAGGCAGAATCCCTGTGACCGACCACGAAAGTACCCGGGAAGAACCCGAAGACGGCAAGCTGCGACCACTGCTGGGCACCATGCTGATGGGAGCGCGCCTACCCCTCATCCTGCTGTTTGCGCTGGCGACAGTGTTCTTTGCCTGGCAGGCCAGCCAGCTCAAGCCGGATGCCAGCTTCGAGAAGATGCTGCCGACATCACACCCGTTCATCCAGAACTTCCTCTACCGCCAGGATGACCTCAAGGGGCTGGGCAACTCGGTACGCATCATTGTCGAGACCCGCGAGGGCGATATCTTCACCGCGGAGTTCCAGGACCTGCTGCAGCGCATTACCGATGAAGTCTTCTATATCAACGGCGTCGACCGCTCCGCGCTGCAGTCCCTGTGGACCCCCAATACCCGCTGGATGGAGGTCACCGAGGAGGGCTTCGTCGGCGGCGCGGTCATTCCCGATGACTACGACGGCAGCGAGCGGGCGCTGACAGCGCTGCGCGAGAACGTCCTCAAATCGGGTCAGATAGGGCGTATTGTCGCCAATAATTTCAAGTCCACCATCATCGTTGCCCCCCTGATCGAGACGGACCCGACCACCGGTGAACGGCTGGACTACGCCCGCTTTTCCCGGGACCTCGAGGAGCTGGTCCGGGACAAATACAGTTCGGACACCATCAGTATTCGCATTACCGGCTTCGCCAAGCTGATCGGCGACCTGATCGAGGGCGCCACGCTGGTGGGGCTGTTTTTCCTGGTGGCGTTTGCGATCACCGCGGTGATGCTGTTCATCTACTCCCGCTGCGGCTGGCTCACCTCGGCCGCGCTGCTCTGTTCCACAGTGGCCGTGGTCTGGCAAATGGGCCTGCTCAAGCTTATGGGCATGGGGCTGGACCCGTATTCGATGCTGGTGCCGTTTTTGGTGTTCGCGGTGGGTGTCAGCCACTCGGTCCAGATCATCAATCGCTTCGGCTATTTTATCTATCACAAGGTGTCCCGGATTGAAGCGGCGCGGCTGACCTTCGTCCGCCTGTCCAAGCCGGGCTTCGTGGCTCTGGTGAGCGACGGCGTGGGGTTTTTCACCCTGCGGGTGATCGACATTCCGGTGATCCAGGAACTGGCGGTGGTGGCGGCCACCGGGATTGCCGTGCTGGTGCTGACCAACCTGCTCCTGCTGCCCCTGGTGCTGACCTTTACCGGCATTTCCGACCGCTGTGTCAGCTACCGTTCCGCCAAGGAGAACAGCCGCTTCAGCCACTGGCGCCTGCTGGCGAAGACCACCCGCCGGGGACCGGCGATTACCATCCTCGCTGTATGCGCAGCGATGTTTGCGGGCGGCCTCTACTACGGCCAGTTCCAGAAGATTGGTGACCTCGACCCGGGGGCGCCGGAGCTGCGCCCGGACTCCCGCTACAACCAGGACAATGCCTTCCTGACCCGCAACTACTCCACCAGCACCGACGTATTCGTGGTGATGGCGAGTACCGGCGTACAGCAGTGCGGCAGCTATGAGTTCGTGTCGGCGGTGAACTACTTCCAGGGCGTGATGGAGACCGTGCCCGGGGTGCAGTCCGCCATGTCCCTGGTCGACGTGTCCAAGCTGGCCATTCAGGGCATGAACGAGGGCAGCCCGAAGTGGCACGAAACCAGTCGCAACCGCTATATCCTCAACAACTCCCTGAGCAGCGCGCCCAATATGCTGCGCAATACCGACTGCTCCATGGCCCCCGTCATCCTGTTTCTCGATGATCACAAGGCAGACACCCTTGACGGCGTGGTCGCCGAGGTGGCCCGGTTCGCGGAGGCCCACGACAGCGAGGACGCCCGCTTTGAAATGGCGGCGGGCAACGCCGGGGTCGAGGCCGCGACCAATATCGTGATCCGCGACGCCCAGACCAAGATGCTGCTGTGGGTGTACGGTGTGGTGATTGCGCTGTGCCTGCTCAACTTCCGTTCCCTGCGAATTACCGCCTGCATTATCGTCCCGCTGATGCTGACCTCGGTGCTGGGCCAGGCCCTGATGGCGGCGCTGGGTATCGGCGTCAAGGTCGCCACCCTGCCGGTGATCGCCCTGGGCGTGGGCATCGGGGTGGACTACGGTATCTACATCTACTCGTCGCTGCAGTCCTACCTGCGTCACGGTGATTCACTGGAGAGGGCGTATTTCCATGCCCTCAAGTCCAGCGGTACGGCGGTGGCCTTTACCGGACTTACCCTGGCGGTTGGCGTCGGCACCTGGATGTTCTCGCCGATCAAGTTTCAGGCCGACATGGGCCTGATGCTGACCTTCATGTTCTTCTGGAACATGCTGGGGGCACTGCTGTTCCTGCCTGCCCTCGCCTGGCTGCTGTCGCCCCGCGGCAGCAAGGCCTAGCCTCGCGGCCCGGCGGCGGTCACTCCCGGACCCGGTAGGCCAGCAGCAGGTTGCCCGGCAGCTGGCCAAACATGCTGTAGCCCGACTGCACGTAGAGCCAGCCGTCGGCCACTACCTGGCCGCCCACATCGATCGCGCCACCGTGGCCGGCCAGGCCGTTGCTGGCAGTGATCGGGACCGCCGTGGCGGTTTCCCACAGTACCTCGCCCGTGGCCAGGTCGAAAGTCCGAACCAGGCCATCGAGACCGGCACTGAAGGCCAGTTCCGGGGTCACCGTGGCGGCGGCGGAGAGCCCGTAGTAGAACGAGCACCGATACTGTTCCTGCAGCGGCTGGCCGCCTCCGGCGCGGACCTGCGCCAGGCCCACCAGGGGTCGGTGCTGGTCGGGGAAGTCGCAGCCGCGGCTGACTGGATGCTGCCATACGAGGGCGCCGGTAACGATATCCAGCGCATACAGGCCGGGCGCGGGCGTATAGCCGGGAGTGTCCCGCTCCGGGTCCGCCACGGGTGCGACCAGGCGTGTACCGGACAGCCCCATGCCCCAGTGGATACCGCCGTTGGTGGTGCCCTGGCTGATCCGCAGCGACCACAGGCGCTCTCCCGCGGCGCTCGCCGGATCGGGCTTGAGGGCGTGGATCTCCCCCGATTTCTGCCCCGCGAGCAGCAGCTGGCTACCGTCGGGAAGATCCGCGATGATCACCGAGGCGCCGAAGTCGAAGTCCGGTCCCGGCTGCGCCGGGCAGTTGGCGCCCGCGTTCTGGCAGGCGGCATTCCAGACATCGTCGGCGGTGGCCTGGAAAATCCACGCCGGTTCGCCACTGTCCAGGTCCAGGGCGACGATGGCGTCGCTGGTGCCGGTAGCGGGGCGCGACAGGTTCTGGCCGGTACCGATATAGAGCCGGTTGCGGGCGGCGTCGATGGCCGGGGTGGTCCACACCACTGCCCCCGAAGGTCCGTACTGGTCGACGCCGTCCGCATTCTGGCCCCGCAGGGTGGCATCGGCTGTGGCCTGCCACGCCCACAGCTGCTTGCCGCTGCCGGCGTCCAGGGCCAGCACCGCACCGTGGGAGCGGCAGCAGGCGTAGTCGGGGCTGCCCGCCACCGCAACCTCGTAGGAGGACACCGGCACATACAGGCGGTCGTTGTGGAAACTGATGGAGCCGGTGACCACCGAGGTGTCGAATACCCGGGCCGAGACCTGCCACACCGTGTCCAGGGTCTCCGGGTCCAGGGCGAACAGATTGGCCAGCGAATCGGCGAAGACCAGCAGGCGCCGGCCGTCTGACAGTTCCGCCACCGTGATCGCGGAGCGCACACCGGCCAATATCTCCGTGTGCCCCCGCAGGCAGCCGCTCTTGCGGTCCAGCGCATAGAGCATTCCGGCGCGATCCCCCAGGTACAGGGTATCGCCGATAATTGCCGGCTGGGAGCGCATGTCCGTGACCCGCGGCAGGGCCAGGCTCCAGGCCAACTCCAGGGAGGCGACGTTGCTGCGGTCAATGCCGGCCGCCGCGGTGTCCAGGAAGCGCCGGTTGTCGGGCCCCAGGCCCCAGTGGCCGACACGCACGCGACGCTCGCTGGTGTCGGTTTTCTCGCAGGCAATCCTCTCCATCCAGTCGTACACGCCCGTCGCGGCATCGGTCAGGTAGATGCCGATGAGTCCCCGCTGCTGTTTGCTCAGGTGGGCCGCCATGGGCTGCATCTTGCCGAACTCCAGGGACACCATGATGCCCTCCCGGGAGAGATTGCCCAGCGCCTGCCGGGTGGGTGCCTTCATCGCCGGGTTCTCGTGGCACCCGGCACAGTGCCGCTGGTACAGGCGGCCGCCGAGCCAGGCCAGCGGTAGTTTGTCGGCGTGGCGCATGGCCAGGGTTTCCACGGTTCGCGCCGGGTGCTGGAACACGCCCTCGCTGCCGAGCCAGGCCGCGATACCGGCTCCCAGCAGCAGTGCCACCACCAGTATTTTTTTCATTCCGGGAGCCCGAATGCGTAGAGATAGTCGCCGCTGCCGCGGTTGAACATGGCGTGGCCGCCGGCGTTGATCAGCAGGTACTGGCGGCCGCGATAGCTGTAGGTCATGGGGGTGGCGGTGGCGTCCACCGGCAGGGTTTGGCGCCAGAGAGTGGTGCCGTTGTCGACATCGAAGGCGCGGATCTGCCGGTCCATGGTGGCGCCGATAAAGAACAGCCCGCCCGCGGTGGCGATGCCGCCCCCCAGGTTCGGTGTGCCCCATTCGATGTGCAGGGGCGCCCTGACCGGGCCCATTTCATGCACGGAGCCCAGTGCCGATTCCCAGAGGATACGCCCGCCGTACAGGTCCACCGCCAGCAGTTTGCCCCAGGGTGGAGGGTTGCAGGGCAAGCCGAGGAAAGATTGCAGGCTCTCTATCTCCACCGCGTAGGGCGTCCCCGCCATGTTTACCCGGAACCGTTTGCCGGCAGTCGGCAGTTCGCGCTCGCCAGGCTCACCGGCCACCGGCACCAGACGGCCGGTAAACGCCACAGTGTTGACGTTGACCAGCAGCACACCCCGCCCGGGGAGCAGCGCGCCGCCGCCCCAGTTGGGCCCGCCCAGGCTGCCCGGATACATCAGGGTCCGGGTCTCGCTGAGGGGGGTGAACAGGCCCAGGTTGTGCAGTGCCGCCAGCTGGCGTCGACAGTGACCGCGATCCACCGGCGTCAGTCCCCAGGCATCAGCGGGCATCAGGAAGCCGTCCAGCAGGGGTGGCGGGGCGATGGGTTTGGGCTGGGTGCGGGCGGTAATCTCGCCGGGAATCTGCGATGGGGGCACGGGCTGCTCGGTGATTTCCCACAGGGCTTCCCCCGTGAGCCGGTTGAGCACGAACACGAAGCCCTGTTTGGTCAGCTGCGCCAGCGCGGGGACCCGTGTGCCATCGCGTTGCCAGTCGAACAGGATCGGCTGGGCCGGCGTATCGTAGTCCCAGAGATCGTGGCGCACGTGCTGGAAATGCCAGCGCACGGCGCCGCTGCCAAGCTCCAGGGCGACCACGCTGTTGGCGTGCAGGTTGTCGCCCGGGCGCCCGGCGCCGTAATAGTCGGGAGACGGTGCGCTGGTGGGCAGGTACACCAGGCCGTGCTCCGCATCCACCGACATGGGTGCCCAGACATTGGCGCTGCCGCTGTCGGGATGGCCCGCCAGGGGATCGAACTGCCACAGGGGAACCCCGCTGTGGCTGGCGAACGCCTGCACCACGCCCCGCGGGGTGGTGGCGCGGGTGAAGTCGATCACGGTGGACCCGGTGACCACGACGCCATTGGCAAGCACCGGCGCGGATGAATTGCTGACTTCCCCCGGGGCTTGGCCGCTGCTGCCATACAACGCCACCCGGCCCTGGTCGCCGAAGCCTGCACAGGGCTTGCCGTCGATGGCGTCGATCGCCCACAGCCGGCGGTCGTGGGTGGCCAGGAACAGGCGCTGTCGGCAGTGTTCGCCGGCGGGGGTCTCCCGGTCCTCGGCGTAGCTGACGCCCCGGCAGCGGAAAGGGCGGTCGCCGCCGCGGTCGATCCGGGGATCGAAATCCCAGCGCTGCTCGCCGCTGCCGGGGTCCAGGGCGATGACGCGGTTGAAAGGGGTGCAGTACACCAGGCTGGCGCCCGCGGCCTCGGGGAGCAGGATGGGCGTGCTCTGGGCAGAAGTCTGTGCCATGGCCGCGCCAAAAGTTTCGCTGTCGCCGCTGCGGAACACCCAGGCGACCTCCAGCTGCGCCACGTTGGCGCGATTGATCTGGTCCAGGGGGCTGTAGTGGCGGCCTCCGGCATCCCCGCCGTAGACCGGCCAGTCGCTGGCCGCGGCGCTGCCGGCACACAGCGCCAGCAACAGCCATCGATAACCCGCGCCCGCCAAGGTCATTACTGGGCCAACGGGGTAATGCGCAGCAGCGTCGGCACGCCGCCCTCGGTTTGCCAGCTGGGGAAATGGGAGTTGCTGGTGTAGATCGCCCCGCTGTCCTCGGCCACTTCGATATCCCGGGTAAAGAAGCGCTGCCGGGGCATCGGGTATACGCGCCAGCGTTCGCTGGCGATGTCGAAACTCATGATGGTGTCGGACTGGTTGCCGTTGACCCACACCACGCCCCGTTCGCGGTCGACGTTGAGGGCGTAGGGGATCTCGTTGCGAACCGGCAGCGGATAGTCCGTGAAGGTGTCGCTGGCAGGGTCGTATTGCACCAGCAGGGAGTCCTGGAAGGCCACGATCCACAGCTTGCCGTCGGCGTCCGCCCGCAGCCGCCGCGGTCCCTCGTAAGGGAAGTCGATCATGGTGACCTCGTCGGTCTCGGGATCAATGACCGCCAGGTCGTTGGCGTAGAGTCGCGCTACCCAGACCCTGCCGTCCGGCGCCACGTCGATGCCGTAGGGCATTGGCAGGCCCGTGCCCTCCCGGTCCGGCGCCGGTTGCGGGCGCCGCGCCGGATCCATCCAGAAGATGAACGGCAGCGCCTTCAGCACCAGCCATTCACGGACGCTGCGGGCGGGCAGGTCGTAGAGGGTGAACTCGCCGCTGTCGCGGTCGAAGCGCGCGACCTGGGAGGACAGGGCCAGGGTGAACCAGACCCGGTCCTGGTCGTCGGTGCGAATGGTGTGGGGATAGTAGCCCGCGTCCATCTCGTGGATGGTGAAGGCCTTGGTTTCGGGATTGAATTCCAGCAGCGCCTGCTGCATGGACGGGGTGATGAAGATATTGCCGTCGCGCTGCGAATAGGCGAAGGAGTGCACGCCCATGGTGTTGTCCATCTTGGGAAATACGGTGAAGCGGTTGCCGAGAATCCCGCCGGTGGTGTCGCCGTCACGGTGCGGCACCTTGTACACGGTGTAGTCGCCAGTCTCGGGGTTGACCTCGTAGATCCGGTCGAAAAGGTTGTCGCCCACGTAGACAAAACCGTTCGGGTGCAACAGGAAGTCATGCATTTGCGAGAAGCCGTCGCCAATGGGCCACTCGGTTATCTCGTAGCCCGCCAGGTAGGGATCCCAGGGCCGCGGTTCGGGTACCTGCTGCGGGTTTTCGCGCAGATCCCTCAGTTCCCGCTGCAACAGCTCCGCGATGCGCCGGTGGTCCTCTGCCGGCAGCCGCGCGCCGTAACTGTTCATGCGCTCGAACACACCGAGCCACTGCTCCACGGTCCGCTCGTTGCGCATGAAGGGCGATGCCTGCTGGTGGCAGAAGGCACAGTTGAGCTGGAAGGTTTTCTTCAAGCCGGCATCGCCACCGAATCGCAGCTGCGATAACCAGACATTGGAGGGAAAGCTGGCGATGTACTGTTCGCGGGACATGGGCTGCAGCACCACTGCGATGGGGCCTTCGCCGGCCGGGGCCGAGAGGGTCGCGTCGACAAAACCCAGGGCGCGCACGCGGATACTGTGAGCGTCCAGGGGGACTGCAAGACTGGCCCGCCCGGCGGCATCGGTGAAGCGGGTGAGCGTGACCGCCGCGCGATTGGTGACGCCGTGGGGCGGATATCCCATGTCGCCGAGGGTGACCGGCGGGGCTGCCAGGGGGCTGGCGGTGACCATCGCGGGGCTGACGGGCTCGCCGGCGGGATCGGTAACCAGGAAGTCCGCCGCGTGACTGCAGCTGGAGGCAAGCAGAAGCACCGTCAGCCAGGATTGCTTTATGGTCATTATTCGCACCTTTGCAGAGCAGGAATGCTTTGTAGCATCTTTGGCGTTTTGCTACAAAGCGGGATAGGTGTTTCCAGCTCAGCTAAAGTATTGGCACAGAGAAACGGGAGTAGTCTTTGATGATCGACATGGCGCTGATCAACAGCTCGCCGTTCTACGAGTGGGCGGCCCTGTTGGCGCTGGCCGCCTTCGCGGGTTTTATTGGCTTGCAGCTGCGGCAGCCGATGGTGGTGAGTTTTATCGCTGTGGGCGTCCTCGCGGGGCCCTCGGCGCTAGATATCGTCAGCGACCACGACAACATCGCGCTGATGGCCGAACTCGGTATCGCCGTGCTGCTGTTCCTGGTGGGGCTCAAGCTGGATCTCAAACTGGTCCGGGCGCTCGGTGTGGTGGCCCTGGCCACAGGGCTGGGGCAGGTTCTGTTTACCTCGCTGTTTGGATTCCTCATCGCCCTGGCGCTGGGTCTCAGTGTGGTCGCCTCGGTCTATGTGGCTGTGGCACTGACCTTCTCCAGTACCATCATTATCGTCAAGCTGCTGTCCGACAAGCGCGAGGTGGACTCCCTGCACGGGCGCATTGCCATTGGCTTCCTGATCGTACAGGACCTGGTCGTGGTGCTGGCGATGATGGTGCTGTCCTCGTTCGGGATTGGCGCAAGCGCCGGCGACAACGGTGACCCCCTGGCGCGTGCGGCTGGTATCGTGGTGAACGGCGCGCTGATGTTGCTGTTCATGCTGCTGTTTATCCGCTACCTGGCGACTCCGTTAGTCGGTCGTATCGCACACTCGCAGGAGTTGATGGTTACATTTGCCATCGCCTGGGCGGCGCTGCTGGCGGCGGCGGGGCACCACCTTGGGTTCAGCAAGGAACTGGGCGGCCTGCTGGCAGGGGTTTCCCTGGCATCTACACCCTACAGAGAGGCGATCGTGGCGAGGCTGGGCTCCCTGCGCGACTTCTTTCTCCTGTTTTTCTTCATCGCCCTGGGTCTGCAGCTGGATCTGGGTTTACTGGGCGCCCAGATTGGTCCGGCGGTGGCTTTCTCCGTTTTTGTGCTGGTCGGCAATCCGTTGATTGTGATGATCATCATGGGTCTTCTTGGCTACCGCAAGCGCACTGGATTCCTTGCCGGCCTGACTGTCGCCCAGATCAGCGAGTTTTCCCTTATTTTCATGGCCATGGGTGTCACCCTGGGACATGTCGATGCCGAGGCGCTGGGTCTGGTCACCTTGGTGGGCCTGATCACCATCGCGCTTTCCGTCTACATGATCACCTGGTCGCACTTGTTGTACCGGCTGCTGGAACCTGCGCTGGGCATCTTCGAACGCGCTCATCCGCGCCGGGAGGCCTCGGTGGCGGAGCAGGAGGTGGATGTCCGCGGCTACGATGTCATGGTATTCGGGCTTGGCCGCTACGGTTTGGCGATCAGCAGTTTCCTTGAGGAACGTGGCTACAGCGTGCTGGGCGTGGATTTCAATCCCGAGGTGGTGCGCCAGTTCATTGCCGGGGGCAAGCAGGCACTGTTTGGCGATGCAACTGACCAGGAACTCATGGCGACCCTGCCACTGCAGGGCGTGAAATGGGTAGTCTGCGCCTTGCCCCAGCACGATCTGGGCGTCACCCACGAAGACCCGCGGCTGCTGATTCTCAATGGCCTGCGGGAGCGTCATTTCCAGGGCCGAATCGCGCTGGCGAGCCATTACAGCCAGGATGTCGAGGGCCTTCAGGCCAGGGGTGTCGACCTGGTCCTGTCTCCATTCACCGATGCCGCGGAGCGGGCGGTGGCCAAGCTGGTGGCAGAGATGCCGGCCTGATCCGGGTGGTAGCGGCCTGCACGGCATGACTCTATACTCACATCTGCTCGCTATGAAACAGCGGGCAGGTGTAACAGGCGGGGGTATTCGGTTTGACAGACAGCAACAAAACGCAGGATTCGCCAACCGATGGCGGTGTGAGTGTGCCCGACGCTGACGCCACCGAGATCAACCCGGAAGGTTCGCTGCCCGGGGAGCGGGAAGCACAGCCCCCAGCGCCTGCGGGAGACTACACGGAGTACCAGAGCGCCACCCAGGCGTCGACAGGCTTCGACAAGGCCCGCCAGCTGGCGCAGAAGGCGCGCTCGGAGAGCGGTCGCCTGCTGAAAAAGCGCTTTGTCCTGGAGGATGTGCTGGGGGAGGGCGGCATGGGCCTGGTGTACAAGGCCCGCGACCTGCGCAAGGTCGAAGCGGAAGATCGCAACCCCTACATCGCGGTCAAAGTGCTGGGGCAGAACTTCAAGGACCACCCCCAGGCCTTCGTCTCTCTGCAGCAGGAGGCGGTGAAGTCCCAGAAGCTGGCGCATCCGAATATCGTCACGGTGCATGACTTCGACCGGGACGGCAACACGATCTTCATGACCATGGAACTGCTCAAGGGCGACCCCCTGGACAGTTTGTTGCAGCTGGAAGCCCCGTTCAGCAAGGAAGTGGCCATGCGCTACTTCAACGATCTTTGCTCCGGCCTGGACTATGCCCACAAGCGCGGCCTGATCCATTCCGACTTCAAGCCCGGCAATATTTTTGTCACCACCGGCGGCACGGTGAAGATACTGGATTTTGGCATTGCCCGGGCCGCCAACAAGAGCGCGGTCAGCCACGACTACGACGCCGGTGACCTGGGTGCGCTGACCCCCGCCTACGCCACCGTGGAGATGGCCCGGGGAGAGCCGCCCAGCTTTAGCGACGATGTCTATGCCCTGGCCTGCGTCCTCTACATCATGCTGACCGGTGAACATCCCTACGGGCGCAAGAGTGCCGCCGACGCGCTGGCGGAGCACCTCAAGCCGCCGCGCCCCGCGGTACTGAACAACCGTGAATGGCAGGCGCTGAGCGCCGCCCTGAATCCGGAGAAGAGCCGGCGCCCGGCCACTATCGACGCGTTTCGCAATGCGATGCTGCCACCGAAACGCGCCGGGAGCCTGAAGGGGGTTGTGGCGCTGGGGCTGGTGCTGGTCGCTGCCGGGGGCTGGTTTGGTTACCAGCAAATGCAAGCGGGAAAGGAGCAGCAGCGGGTGATTGAAACCCGGATGCAGGCCGCCAAGGATTGCTTCTACAGCCAGGACTACAAGTGCACCATCGAAAACGCGCTGGTCGTGCGCAATTTGGCACCACAGCACCCCGAAGCGGGTCAGTTGCTGGGGGCGGCGGAGAGCGCCCAGGCGGAGGCCCAGCAGGAGCAGCTGGTCAGCACCCGCCTGGCGGATGCGGAGGCCTGTTTCGAGGCGGGTGATTACGCCTGCGCCGGCGGCCGGCTGCGCGCCCTGCTGGATCTGGTCCCGGGACAGGCCCAGGCCACGCTGCTGCTGCAGCGGGTCGACAGGGAGATTGTGCGCCAGACCATTGGCTCCCATCTGGAGACTGCCCGCGCCTGCGTTGATAGTGGCGATATTGACTGCGCCCGCGTTGCCCTCGCCAACGCCCGTGACGCCGGGGCCCAGCCCGCGGAGCTGGAGGAGGCCCAGCGCGCGGTGGATGCCTTGGCGGCAGCCCTGATGGCTGCGGCCAGGGATCGCGAAGAGCAGCTGGCCCTGCTGTTGGCCGAGGGCCGCGCCTGCCTGCAGATGAACGACTTCACCTGCGTGGATGACCGGGTCGCCCAACTCAGGGCCGCGGACGCCGACAGTGCCGGTGCTCTCGAACTGCAGCAGGCAGCGGCGGCGGGACGCGAGCAGCAGCGTTTTCGCGAGCAGACCGTGGCCGGCTTCCTGGAGGAAGCTGAAGACTGCTTCCAGCGCAAGAACTACAGTTGCACCATTGCCAAGTCGGAATCCGCGCTGGCAATTATTCCCCGCCACCCGGGTGCCAGCGCCCTGATCCGGCAGGCGGGGGACGCCCAGAACAAGGCAAAAATGAATATTTCCATACAATAGACTATGGTGCAGGGACAACAGCAGTCCATGTGGCTGCGGGGGAGATTACCATGAAGGCTACCATCAAACTTGCCGCTGGACTGGGCCTTGCCCTGGGTGTCGGCAGTGCCAGTCACGCCAGCTTTTTCAAGGAGCTGGCGGATTCAGTACAGCGTACTGCCGAGGATACGGTCAGGCAGGTGGTGGTGCAGACCACCAGCGACATGATCCGCGGCATGATCATTGGCTACACCACTACCCAGGTGAAGACCGACCGCGAAGTATCCGCCGAGTTCGAGCAGGAAACCGGCAGCCTGCCGGTCAACCCCAAGGTCAGCGCCTATCGCAGCGAGATACTGCCCGGAACGTCCGTGCGTCCGGGCACCGAAGTGCGGGTCAAGTCCCATATCGAGGTGGTGCCGGGCACCAGCGGTACCCGCGCCAGGATCGAGGAAAAGATGACGATCTGGGACAATGACGACAACAGTATTGCTCTCAACAGCATGACCAAGGCGCCGGGCTCGAGTACCGCCAACGGTGGCGCCTTTACCAGTGAATTCACCTTCACCTTGCCCGAGGGCTTGCCGCAGGGGGTCTATCCGGTCAGCACTCACCTGTTGCTGAATGGCGAGCAGGTGGGTGACCAGAAGCACGGGCTGCAGCTGGTCTTGCAGGTGGATACCAGCGGGAAACTGCGGCTGGCTCGGGCCGGTTTCTAGGCCGCAGGCAGCCCGAAGCGCCGGCGCAAGAAGCGCGCGATGCCATCCTCGTCGTGGTGGCCGATCACCTCGGTCGCCACGTCCTTGACATAATCCTTGGCGTTTTCCGGGGCATAGCATTCGTCCGCGAGGGCGAACATACTGAGGTCGTTGTCGCTGTCGCCGAAGCACAAAACGCGGCTAATCCCCAGGTCCTCCTTCAATCGCGTCACGGCGTTGCCCTTGCTGGCATCAATGTGATGAATGTCGATCCACTTCAGCGCCGAGCCTTCGAGGGCATCGCCGCTGTAGGCCACCAGACTGGCTTCATCCTCGACCATCCGGGCGACCGCCGCGATCGCCTCCGGCTTGCCCAGGGCACTGACGTTGGTGATGTCCGCATCCGCCGGCATTTTCTCCACGGCGAGCACGTCTACCTCCGAGCGTTTTTTGAATTCCTCCGCCAGGCGCCGCTCCACATCGTTGCGCAGCGGGGTGTGATAGATGGCGTGGTAGTTCCCGGGCGCGAGGGTGAAGATAAAGGGGGTGACATCCTGGGCCATCACCGCGGTCAGCACATGCTCGATCTCGCCCTGGGTCAGGAAGGTGGTGTGGCTATAGTCCTCCGCCCGCGGGCACCAGATCACGGCGCCATTCTTGAACACCTGTGGCAGGGTAAAACCGTGGCCCTGCAGGATATCGCGGGCCGCATGCAGGGTGCGACCGGTCGCCACCGTATAGGCGATGCCGTTTTCCGCCAGCAGGCGCAGGGTGTCCCGCGTGTAGGGGCTGATGCTTGAGCGGCTGTCGAGCAGGGTACCGTCGAGATCGAAGACAACCAGTTCCAAAATGATTCCAGGCTTGTGTCAGGGAAGGTAGAGCAGGCAAGCCGGGGAGGATAGCGGTTCAGCGGGTGGAGGTCGAGAACACCGTGACAATGACGTCGACAGGATCGGGGCAGCAGCCCTGCGGCGGGCGGGGCTGCTGCCAGTCGCCAGCCGCGTGGCCCGCTTAGCTGGCCGGGCCGAAGGCGTATTCGCCGCCTTTCTCCAGCGTGCGCCGGTAGGCGGGGCGGGCGTGGATGCGGGCGCGGAAGGCCGCGAGGTTGGGGTAGGGCTCCAGGGTGTGCAGCAGTGGCGCAATCTCGGCGACAAAGGAGAGCTGGATATCGGCCCCGGAGAAACTGTTGCCGACCAGCCAGTCAACGCCTTCCAGCGCCGCATCAATATAGCCCAGGTGGCGTTCCAGTTCGTCGTTGATCCGCGGCTGCAGCTCGGCGCCCTTGTCCGGCAGGCGCGAGGTGTACATACGCAGCATCAATGGCAGCATGGCGCTGCCCTCGGCGTAGTGCAGCCACTGCAGGTACTCTTCGTGTTCATCGCTGCCGGGTTCTGGCAGCAGGCGGCCGCCACCGTGGCGGCGCAATACGTAGTCGATAATGGCGCCGGACTCGATAATCACCCGGTCACCGTCCCCGAGCAGGGGCGATTTGCCCAGCGGATGCACGGCTTCCAGCGCCGCCGGCGCCAGATTGGTGCTGGTGTCGCGCTGGTAGCGGACGATTTTGTACGGTAGCTCCAGCTCTTCCAGCAGCCAGAGCACGCGCTGGGAGCGCGAGTTGTTGAGGTGGTGGACGACCAGCATGTCAGTACTCCCGGTGATGTTGTTGTCCGTTGCCATCACAGGTTAGCACGCCTGCTACCAGGGGATCGTCTTATTGTCCCAATCCAGGTAGGACAAGGCCGCATCCGGCCGCGCGGTGTCCATAATGGCCAGTAGCCTGGCGGCCACGAAATCCGGGCTGAACAGTTTTCCCGCCGGCACATTGCCCTGGAAGGGCCGTGACAGCGCGGTATCGGTGGTGCCCGGGTGGAAGGCGATGAGTTTGGTCGCGGGGGCGCGTCGGGCCAGCTCCACGGCCGCAGTCTGCAGCAGCATGTTGAGGGCGGACTTGGAGGCGCGGTAGCCGTACCAGCCGCCCAGTTTGTTGTCGCCGATGCTGCCCACCCGTGCGCTCAAGGCCGCGATCACGCACTCCTGCTTGCGCCCCAGGCCTTTCGCCAGCGCCTGGAGCCACAGCATCGGGGTGATACTGTTGGCGTAGAACAGCGTCTGCATCCAGTCTGCATCCAGCTGTTCCAGTGATTTTTCCGGCCCCCTGTCGCCCTGGTGCAGAATGCCGCTGCAGATCACCACCCTGGCCAGCCGGCCGACCGCATCGCCCATTTCCTCGCGCGCGAGGGCGATGTCCCCGGGCGATCCGCCGCAGGGGAGCCAGCGCAGTTGTGCGGCGTTGTCCAGTGCCGCGGGTGGGTCCGCGGCACGGCTGACACAGAACACCGTGTCGTAGCGGCTGTCCGCGAGCAGTCGCTGCGCCACCGCCGTGCCGATACTGCCCGAGGCGCCAATCACCAGCGCGCTGCGCTCAGACCTCAAGCTCGAGCTCCCGCCGGATGGCATCCACTGCGGCGGGCTGCCAGGCGGGCCCGGGCGGCAGATTGCCCCAGACCGGCCGCGGCCAGCAGGCATCGTCAGTCCGGCGGCCGACCACGTGCAGGTGCATTTGCGGTACGACATTGCCCAGGGCGGCAAAGTTCACCTTGGGGTAGCCCTGCGCCCGCTTCAGCCACTGCGACAGCTGCTGGCAGTCCGCCAGTACCTGCTGTAACTGGGGGGAGGGCAGGTCCAGCAGGTCCGCGTGCCCGGTTGCCGGCACCAGGATGAACCAGTGCAGGGCGGCATTGCGCGAGAGCAGCAGCTCTCCTCCTGCCATCGCCCCCAGGCGGTGGCAGTCCGCCAGCAGCTGCGGGTGCAACTCAGGCATCGGTATAGCGCTTGATGACCATTTTCCCCAGGGCCATCTGGTGGACCTGGTCCGGGCCGTCCGCCTGGCGACACCAGCGGGCGTAGTTGAAGGCCTCGGCCATCATGTAGTCCTCGGTGAGGCCGCCGGCACCGTGGATCTGCATGCAGCGGTCGATCACGTTCTGCATCAGCAGTGGCACCGTGCTCTTGGCGGCGGCGATATAGTCCAGCGAACCCTGCGGCGTCAGCTCGTCCATCTTGTGACAGGTCTTCAGCAACAGCAGTCGGCCCATCTCGATTTCCGAGAAGCAGCGCGACAGGTCCTCGCGCACGGACTGGTGCTGGCTCAGCCGGCGACCGAAAGTGGTGCGGCTTTCTGCCCGCTGGCAGGCCAGTTCCAGCGAGCGCTGGGCGGCGCCGATCAATCGCATGCAGTGGTGGATGCGGCCTGGCCCGAGTCGGCCCTGGGCGATCTCGAAGCCGCGGCCCGGGCCCAGCAGCATGTTGCCGGCGGGCACCCGCACGTTTTCAAACAGGAGTTCTGCGTGCCCCAGCGGGGCGTCGTCGTAGCCCAGGGTGGTCAGTGGCCGCACCACGGTCAGCCCCGGGGTATCCTTGGGCACCAGGATCTGGCTCTGCTGCAGGTGACGGTTGGGGTTTTCCGGATCGGACTTGCCCATGACGATGAAAATTTGCGTGCGCTCGTACATGGCGCTGGTGATAAACCACTTGCGGCCGTTGAGCACCCAGTGATCGCCATCCTGATCGATGCGCAATTCCACGTTGGTCGCGTCGGAGGAAGCCACCTGGGGTTCGGTCATGGCGTAGGAGGAACGGATTTCCCCCGCCAGCAGCGGCCGCAGCCAGCGTTCCTGCTGCTCGGTGTTGCCGTAGCGCATCAGCACTTCCATGTTGCCGGTATCCGGGGCGTTGCAGTTAAACACCTCCGGTGACCACAGTACCCGGCCCATCATTTCCGCCAGCGGCGCGTAGTCGAAGTTGCTGAAACCGTCGTGGTCGGCGAACTCCGCTTCGTGGGGCGAGATGAACAGGTTCCACAGGCCGGCCGCCTTGGCCTTGTCCTTGAGCTCGTCCATCAGCGGCAGGGCGGCAAAGCGCGAGGGCGCGTGGTGCAGCTGCTCGGCGTAGGCGGATTCATTGGGGTAGATGTGTTCGTCCATAAACGCCTGCAGGCGTTCCTGGTAAGCGTAAGACTGGGCACTGAAATTGTACACGGTGTTCTCCTGAGCCGTTTTTGAGGCGCACAGTGTAGCCGTTGCCGGGGAGGGACGGAAATCGTGTTTGTGGCGTGCCCAGCCCAGCCCGGCGCCCCCGCGCCCGCTGCGGCGCGCGCTCCCGGGGTGAAGTTGCGCTATCGCCAGGCCGCCACGCGCATGGCGCACGGGGAGCCGAGCCGTGCCAGGGACGCGACCCACGCAGCGGGCAGAGGCTTGCTCAGGCCTTGCGCGTTCGTTTCGGGTGCTTGCGCTCCGGGTAGCAGGTCGTGCAGATCTCGCAGACCCTGCCGTCGCAGCCCCGCGCGCTGCAGAACTCGCGCCCGTAGTAGATGATTTGCAGGTGCAGCCGGTTCCAGTGTTCGCGCGGGAACAGGCGCTTCAGGTCGCGCTCGGTCTGGGCCACACTCTTGCCGCTACTGAGTCCCCAGCGCTGGGCCAGGCGGTGAATGTGGGTATCAACCGGAAACGCGGGCACGCCGAAGGCCTGGGACATGACCACGCTGGCCGTCTTGTGGCCAACCCCGGGCAGGCGCTCCAGTGCCTCCATGTCCACCGGCACTTCGCCGCCGTGCTCATCCATGAGGATTTCGCTGAGGCGCTTGATGGCGCGGGATTTCTGCGGTGACAGGCCACAGGGGCGGATGATATCGCGGATCTGTTCCACCGCCAGTTGGGCCATGGCCGCGGGGGTGTCGGCCAGTGCGAACAGCGCGGGTGTGACCTGGTTTACCCGCTCGTCGGTGCACTGGGCGCTGAGCAGGACCGCGATCAGCAAGGTGAACGGATCCTTGTGATCCAGGGGGATGGGCGTCTCCGGGTACAGGGCCTGCAGGCGCTGCAGGATAAACGCCACGCGCTCGGGCTTGCTCAGCATGCGTCTACAGGGACTCCAGCAGCTGGACGATGCGCCGGGCAGCCTGCACGCAGTCCTCCTCGGATGCTACCAGCGCCATGCGCACCCGGTTGGCGCCCGGGTTGCCTGCGTCCGTGTCCCGGGCCAGGTAGCTGCCGGGGACAACGGTGACATGTTGTCCTGCATAGAGCTGGCGGGCGAAGTCGGTGTCGCTGCCCGGGGTCTCCGGCCACAGGTAGAAGCCGGCATCCGGGCGCTGCACTTCCAGCTGCCCGGCGAGGATGGCGAGTACCGCGTCGAACTTTTCCCGGTAGCGCTGGCGGTTGACCCTGACATGCTCTTCGTCACTCCAGGCGGCGCTGCTGGCGTGCTGATGGTGCAGCGGCATGGCGCAGCCGTGGTAGGTGCGGTACTTGAGGAAGTCGGCCAGCACCTGCGCATCCCCGGCGACAAAGCCCGAGCGCAGCCCGGGAAGATTGGAGCGCTTGCTCAGGCTGTGGAAGACAACGCAGCGCCGGTAGCTGTCGTTGCCCATGCGAGCGCAAGCCTGCAATAGCCCGGGTGGCGGCGCGGCTTCATCACTGTAGATTTCCGAGTAGCACTCGTCGCTGGCGATAATGAAGTCGTGTTGCTCGGCGAGTTCCACCAGCGCCTGCAGTTGCGTCAGGGGCATTACCGCGCCGCTGGGATTGCCCGGACTGCAGATGTACAGCAGCTGGCAGCGTCGCCACCAGGCTTCGGGAACGCTGGCGAAGTCCGGCAGGTGACCGGTGGCCGCGGTGGCGTTGATGAAACCGGGCTGGGCGCCTGCCAGAAGAGTGGCCCCTTCGTAGATCTGGTAGAAAGGGTTGGGGCTCAATACCATGGCATCGGGACCGGCGGTCACCACCGCCTGGGCAAAGGCAAACAGGGCCTCGCGGGTGCCGTTGACCGGCAACACCTGCGTCTGCGGATCCACTGCCGGAAGCTGGAAGCGGCGCTGCAGCCAGCTGGCGATGCTCTCCCGCAGGCTGTCTTCGCCGCGGGTAGCGGGGTAATTGGCCAGCAGCGGCAGGTGGGCCGCCAGGGTGTCCAGTACGAACCCGGGAGAAGGATGCCGCGGTTCGCCGATAGACAGGGGAATATGGGGCCGGTCCGCGGGTGGTTGCAGGTCCGCGAACAGCGCCCGCAACTTTTCGAAGGGGTAGGGTTGGAGTTTATCCAGCAGCGCATTCATCGGTGTTCAGGCATCCTCTACCTGGTCGTCCAGCTGCTCGCGGATAGCGCGCTGGATAGCCTCGCACAGCGCCGGATCGGTCAGCGGCTGCTGCTGTGAGTCAGTAATGAAAAAGACGTCCTCCACCCGCTCACCCAGGGTCTGGATCTTGGCTGCCTGCAGGTCTACGCCGTGCTCGACGAAGATCCGTCCAATGCGGGCCAGCAGGCCAGGGCGGTCACGGGAGGAGACTTCGAGTACGCTCACGTTCTTGATCTCGTCGATCGACATGCTGGTTTCCGTGGGCACGGAGAAGGACTTGATCTGCCGCGGGGTGAGGCGCATGACGTTGGGTGCCCGGTCCAGGTTCGAGGCCAGGGCGCGGCTCAGGTGCTCCTTGATGTGGCGGAGGCGGGCGCTGTCATCGGCGATGGAGCTGCCGTCCGAGTTCAGCACGTAGAATGTGTCCAGGCTCATGCCGTCGCGGGCATTGTAGATACGGGCGTCGTGGACGCTGAGCTCCAGCTGCTCCAGCTCGGCGCAGGCGCGCGAAAACAGCTGGGCGTGGCTGCGGGCGTGAATAAAGATCTGCGTCGTATTGGCCACGCTGGAATCCGAGCTGTTGCGAATCAATACCAGCGGCTGGTCGCGTTCATAGTGCCCGGCAATGGCTTCCGTATGCCAGGCGATATCCTCGGGTTTTTCCCGCAGGAAATAGTCCTCGCCCTGTTCGCGCCACAGGTCCTGGAGTTCCTCCACGGTGAAACCGCGGTATTCCAGCAGGTCCGCCGCAGTCTTCCGCGTCTGCTCGATCCAGACCTGCTTGTCGACCGGGTTCTCCAGGCCCCGGCGCAGGGCCCGGCGGGTGCCGGTATAGAGCTGGCGCAGCAGGCTGCCGCGCCAGGCGTTCCAGAGGGTCGGGTTGGTGCCGTTAATGTCGGCTACGGTGAGTGTGAACAGGTAGTCCAGCCGGTCGAGGTCGCCCACGTGGTGGGCAAACTGCTGGATCACGTCCGGATCGGAGATGTCCTTGCGCTGGGATACGGCCGACATGGTGAGGTGGTTGCGGACCAGCCACACCACCAGCTCGGTATCGCGGTCACTGAGTCCGTGCTCCCGGCAGAAGCGCTCGGCGTCTACCGCGCCCAGTTCCGAGTGATCGCCGCCTCGCCCCTTGCCGATGTCATGGTAGAGCCCGGCGATATACAGCAGCTCGATTTTCGGCAACCGCCGGGCGACCCGACTGGTGACCGGAAAGCGTTCGTCGAATTCGGGTTTCTGGAAGCGCCGCATGTACTGGATCACTTCCAGGGTATGGGCATCCACGGTATAGGTGTGGAACAGATCGTGCTGCATCTGGCCGACAATGCGGCCAAACTCCGGCAGGTAATTGCCCAGAATTCCGTAGCGGGTCATGCTGCGCAGCAATCGGGTCATGTTGTAGGGCGAGCGCAGGATGTCCAGGAAGCTGGCCCGGTTGCGCGCATCCGCGCGGAAAGTACTGTTGACCAGGTGGCGATGTTCCCGGATCAGGCGGATCGTGGGGGTGCCCACGCCGATAATGCCGGGCTCACGACCGGCGAGAACAAACACTTCCAGCAGCGTGTTCGGGTCGTTGTTGAACAGGTCGTCGCGCAGGGCTTCGATATAGCCATTGCGGACCTGGAAATGCTCGTTGAGAACCCTGACCTCATCGACCGTATCGGCCCGCAGGATGGCCTGGTCGAAATTCTGGATCAGCAGCTCGTTCAGCTCACCCAGGGCCAGTGCCCAGCGGTAGTAGGTTTGCATGAACTGCTCTACCGCCAGCTTCTCGCCATCCTCGAATCCCCACATGTCCGCCAGTTCACGCTGATGGTCGAACAGCAGTCGGTCTTCCTCGCGGCCGGCAATCAGGTGCAGGGCGTAGCGAACCTGCCACATGAAGTCCCTGCCTCGCAGCAGCATCTTGCGCTCGTCGGGTGTGAGGAATTCGCCGGTGTCCATGGACTCCAGGGAATCGACGCCAAAGTGGCGCTCGGCGATCCAGGCGATGATCTGCAGGTCGCGCAGCCCGCCGGGTGAGCTCTTGACGTTCGGTTCAAGGTTGTATTCGGTGTCGGCAAATTTGGCGTGCCGCTCCCGCTGTTCCTGCAGCTTGGCGCGGAAAAAGTCCGCGCTGGGCCACATGTGTGCGGGCCCGGTCAGCTCCCTGACCTGCTCCATCAGGGTTTCGGGTCCGCGAATGACCCGGGTTTCCATCAGGTTGGTGAGTATGGTGATGTCCTTGCGCGCCTTGCTGCAGCATTCACTGACGGTGCGCACGCTGTGCCCGATACTGAGGCCCAGGTCCCAGAGTTGGGTCAGAAATTGTTCCAGCTGCTCGTGGCAGCGCTCGCTGTCTTCCCCCAGCAGGACCAGGATATCGATATCCGAGTGAGGGTGCAGCTCGCCGCGGCCGTAGCCGCCCACCGCGACCAGGGCCGGTTCCACGCCAGACCAGTCGCGGCTGTCCCAGAGAGCACCCAGCAGGGCATCCATGAACTGCGCCCGGAGATGCAGCAGCCGGGATACCCGTGTGCCGGCCCGGAATTCACCGTGCAGGTAGTCGGCGGCGGCCTTCAGGGCCCGCTTGCCGATCTTCAGGGTATCGCCGCGGGAAGTGGCCGCCAGAAACACGCCGGGATCGAACAGCTCCGGGGGCAGGCTGTCGTCCCGATCCGTCATGGGAGGTGTGGTATCAGAAGGATTCATGGCTGCGCCGGGTGAAAACCTCACAGCCGTCGGCGGTCACCCCCAGGGTGTGTTCCCACTGGGCCGACAGTCGGCCGTCGCGGGTGGTCACGGTCCAGCCGTCCTTCTGGTTCAGCTTGGTATGGCGTCGGCCGGCGTTGATCATGGGTTCGATGGTAAAGGTCATGCCCTGCTCCAGGATGAGCCCTGTGCCCTTGCGCCCGTAGTGCAGGACCTGCGGATCTTCGTGGAAGATCTGGCCGATACCGTGGCCGCAGTATTCCCGCACCACCGAGTAGTAGTTCTTTTCCGCGTGCTGCTGGATGACGGCGCCGATGTCGCCCAGGGTGGCGCCGGGGCGGACGAGCTCGATGGCCCGGTACAGGCATTCCTGGGTCACCTGGATCAGGCGCTGGGCATGGGCCGCGACCTCGCCGACCTCCACCATGATGCTGCTGTCGCCATGGTAGCCATCCTTGATGACAGTGACGTCGATGTTGACGATATCCCCGGATTTCAGCTTCTTGGTGTCGGAGGGAATGCCGTGGCAGACCACCTCGTTGATGGAGGTGCAGATGGAGCGAGGGAAACCGTGATAGTCCAGTGGCGCGGGGATGGCCCCTTGCACCCGGGTGATATGCTCGTGGCAGATTCGGTCGAGTTCACCGGTGGTGATCCCGGGCTCTACCAGAGGCTCGATCATCTCCAGCACTTCTGCTGCGAGTCGGCCGGCGACCCGCATTTTCTCGAACTCGGCCTCGGTCTTGATGGATACTGCCATTCGTTACCTTTTCATGTCCGGGTGTGCCGCAACCGCGCCCGTCTGGCGGGCCTGGTGTAGTAGCGGAGGAAACAGCCATTCTACAACATGTGTGGGGGTTGTGAGTAATCGGCGCAACGTCAGTCACTGCGGGGCGGTCCAGCCGCCGGCCGCAAGGGGGTGCGAGGCCATTCCCGGAGCCGGCCACAGCGCGGCCCTTCTCAGGCTGGTCCGTTTGTGGTATAAAGCGCGCCTTCTTTTCGGGGTGGCGTCATGTGGCGGCTCCCCGGGGGGAAGAGAACCCTAACGACGCACACATATCGACACCTGCGCCAGGGTGCCGGCTCCGGCCGGTTTGGCGCTTGGGATATGTGGAGGATTAACCCAATACACAGGAATTTACCATGTCGCAAGTAAGCATGCGCGACCTGCTGCAGGCAGGCGCACACTTTGGTCACCAGACCCGTTACTGGAACCCGAAGATGGATCGCTACATCTTCGGTGCCCGCAACAAGATCCACATCATCAACCTTGAGCATACGGTGCCGGCCTTCAATGAAGCGCTGACCCTGATCAAGCGCCTGGCGGGCAACAAGAACAAGATTTTGTTTGTTGGTACCAAGCGCGCTGCCGGCAAGATCATCAAGGAACAGGCGGAGCGTGCGGGAATGCCCTACGTCAGCCACCGCTGGCTGGGCGGCATGCTCACCAACTACAAGACGATCCGCGCCTCAATCAAGCGCCTGCGGGAGCTGGAAGCGCAGCAGGCTGACGGTACCTTTGCCAAGCTGACCAAGAAAGAAGCCCTGATGCGCACCCGCGATATGGAGAAGCTGGAGCGCAGCATCGGCGGGATCAAGGATATGGGCGGCCTGCCGGACGCGCTGTTCGTGATCGATGTCGACCACGAGCGGATTGCCATCACCGAGGCCAACAAGCTGGGCATTCCGGTGATCGGCATTGTCGACACCAACAGCAATCCCGACGGGGTTGACTACGTCATTCCCGGCAACGACGACGCCATCCGTGCGGTCAAGCTCTATGTCAGCACCGTGGCCGATGCCTGCCTGCTGGGCAAGGCCGAGGCCGGCGACATGAGCGCAGTCCGCAATGAGTTCGTCGAAGTGGACGCCGGCGAGGCTCCCGCGGCGGCTGCCGAGTAAGTATCCACCCCGGTGCGGCCATTTTGGTCCGCGCCGGGGCTTCCCTGCCTCCGTCCGGAGGTAAAAGTTCAAAGATTCAGCGCCCCAGGCGGGGCCGTAGCAGGAGGAACAACCATGTCTGCAGCATTGGTCAAGGAATTACGTGAGCGCACCGGTCTCGGCTTGCTCGAGTGCAAGAAGGCGCTTGCATCCGCGGATGGCGATATTGAGAAAGCCATTGAAGAGCTGCGCAAGTCCAGCGGCATGAAGGCGGCCAAGAAAGCCGGTCGCACCGCTGCGGATGGCGTTGTCGCCACCCGTATTGCCGAGGACGGCAGCTACGGCGTGCTGGTCGAAGTCAACAGCGAGACCGATTTCGTCGCGCGTGACGAGAATTTTCTCGCTTTCGTCAGGAAAGTCGTCGATGCAGCCTTCGAGGGGCGGCAGACCGACGTCGCCGCTCTGATGGCGGGCGACCTGGAATCGGCGCGCGAGTCCCTGGTCCAGAAAATCGGCGAGAACATCGGTGTGCGCCGGATCAACCTGGTGACTGCCGATGCCGGTGTTGTGGGCGCGTATGTCCACGGCAACAACCGTATCGCGGTACTGGTGGAGTTGAAAGGCGGTGACCAGGACCTGGCCAAGGACGTGGCGATGCACATTGCCGCGGTGAACCCGCAGGTGGTGTCCCCGAATGACATGCCCGCCGAAGTGATCGAGAAAGAGCGCGAGATCTACACCGTGCAGGCGCAGGACTCCGGCAAGCCGGCGGAAATCATTGAGAAAATGATTGGCGGCCGGATCAAGAAGTTTCTCGCCGAGAACAGCCTGGTAGAGCAGGCCTTCGTCAAGGACCCCGACGTCACCGTTGGCAAGCTGGTGGCCGCGGCGGGTGCCGAGGTTCTGTCTTTTGCCCGCTTCGAGGTGGGTGAGGGTATTGCCAGGGAACAGGTCGATTTCGCCGCCGAGGTTGCCGCCCAGCTCAAGGGCTGAGGGTGTGCCAGGCAAGCAGTAACGGGGCCCAGGCCCCGTTTTTTATGGCTGCTGCGCTGGTACGGCGCCAGCCGGCGGCACAGTTTCTGAGCCGGGGCACTAGGGAGCTGGCTCTTTGTCCTGTAATATACGCGGAGTTCGGGAGAGATCAGATATGCCACAGGCCGCAGGCGACAAGAAGTATAAACGGATTCTGCTGAAACTCAGCGGTGAAGCCCTCACCGGCAGCGAGAGCTTTGGTATCGATCCCAAAATACTCGACCAGCTCGCGCTTGAAATTGGCCAGCTGGTGGGAATAGGGGTGCAGGTTGGGCTGGTGGTCGGCGGCGGGAATCTGTTTCGCGGCGCGGCGCTGCAGTCCGCCGGCCTGGACCGGGTCACCGGCGACCACATGGGTATGCTGGCTACGGTGATGAATGCCCTGGCCCTGCGCGATGCCCTCGAGCGCTCCAATATTGCCACCCAGGTCATGTCGTCCATTCCCATGAGCGGCGTGGTCGACCATTACGACAGGCGCAAGGCCATTCGCGCCCTGAGTAACGGCGATGTGGTGATTTTCTGTGCCGGCACCGGCAACCCGTTTTTCACCACCGACTCCTCGGCCTGCCTGCGCGGCATTGAAGTGGATGCGGAACTGGTGCTGAAAGCGACCAAGGTGGACGGAGTGTACTCGGCCGACCCGATGAAGGTTGCCGACGCTGTCCGCTACGAGCGCCTGAGTTACGACGAGGTTCTGGACAAGAAGCTGGAGGTTATGGATCTTACGGCCATCTGTCTCTGCCGCGACCACAAGATGCCGGTTCGCGTGTTCAAGATGGAGGACCGTGGGGCGTTGCTGAGTATTGTGCGTGGCGGCCAGGAAGGGACCCTGATCCAGTAGCCCGGTACGCACCGCGAGGAGAAAAAAAGTGATTGAAGACGTCAAGAGTGAAGCCAAAGAGAGGATGGAGAAGAGCGTCGAGGCCCTGGTGCACAATTTCAACAAGATCCGTACCGGTCGCGCTCACCCCAGTATCCTGGATTCGGTCAAGGTTGAATACTATGGCGCCGAGACGCCGCTCAACCAGATGGCAAATATCAATGTTGAGGACGGTCGCACCCTGGCGTTGACGCCCTGGGACCGCTCCATGATCCCGCAGATTGAGCGCGCTATCATGAAATCCGACCTCGGCCTGAACCCGGCCACCTCCGGTGAGGTGATCCGTATTCCCATGCCCGCTCTGACCGAGGAGACCCGCAAGGGATTCATCCGCCAGGCGCGCAGTGAGGCGGAGGCGGCCCGGGTTTCGGTGCGCAATGCCCGCCGCGACGCGATGAATATGCTCAAGGAACTGGTGAAGGAAAAGGACATCAGCGAGGACGATGAACGCCGCGGCCAGGACAGCGTGCAGAAGCTGACCGACGGCTACGTCGAGCGTATCGAAAAAATGTTGGCGGAGAAAGAAGCCGACCTCATGGAAATATAATCCCCTTTCAGGGTATGTCCAATAGCGAAACGCCAAGCTCCACAAACCCTGCTGCGGTGCCGCGCCATGTGGCCATCATCATGGACGGCAACAATCGCTGGGCCCGGCGTCAGGGACTGCCCGGGCACGCGGGGCATCGCGCGGGTGTTGAGGCGGTGCGCGGCGTCCTGCGTTCCTGTCGCCAGCACAAGGTAGAAGTGCTGACGCTGTTTGCTTTCAGCAGCGAAAACTGGGGTCGCCCACAGCCCGAGGTCAGGGCGCTGCTGGCCCTGTTGTCGCGCTATTTGCGCAATGAAGTGCGCGAACTGCACAAGGATGGTGTCCGCCTGCGTTTTATCGGCGAGCGCAGTCGTTTCAGCCAGCGTCTGCAGCGGTTGATGAGCAACGCCGAGTTCCTCACCCGCGACAACCCTGTGGCCACGGTGGTGATTGCGGTCGATTACGGTGGTCGCTGGGACATCGCCCAGGCCGCGCGCCGCCTGGCGGAGCAGGTACAGGCGGGCACCCTGAAACCCGAGGAGATCACCGAAGAGGCGGTCAACCGGGAGATTTCGATCAGCGACCTGCCGGCGCCGGACCTGTTTATCCGCACCGGGGGTGATTCCCGTATCAGCAACTTCATGCTCTGGCACTGTGCCTACAGTGAACTGTATTTTACCAATACCCTGTGGCCCGACTTCGGTGAGCTGGAGTTCGCGCGGGCCCTGGCGGACTACGGCCGGCGCGAGCGCCGTTTCGGCCTGCGGGACCCCGACGGCCTGGCAACGGGCGTGGGTACCGATGCTTAGGCAGCGAGTCATCACCGCCCTGGCCATGGCCGGCCTGTTTCTCGCGGCCGTGCTGATGCTGCCACTGTTTGCTCTGGCCTCGGCCTTTGCCCTGGTCGTGGTGCTCGGGGCCTGGGAGTGGGCGCGGCTGGCGGGCTGGCAGTCGACTGCGGGACGCGCGCTCTATACCGCGGTCCTGGCGGGTTTGCTGGCTGTCCTGTACGTGTACGCCGAGCTGGGTGGCGAACCCCAGCGTGAGCAGATCCAGCCCTTGCTGGGCGTTGCCTGCCTGTGGTGGTCTTTCTCCCTGCTTTGGGTAAGGAGCTATCCAGCGAGTGCGGCGCTCTGGCACAGCCGGGTCATGCGCAGTCTGATGGGTCTCCTGATCCTGTCCAGTGCCTGGCTGGCCGCGGTCTACCTGTTGAGCTTTCCCCGCGGGGGCCTGCTGATGGTGGCGCTGGTCCTGGTAGTGGCCGCCACGGATATCGGCGCTTTTTTCGCCGGCACCCGCTTTGGCCGCCACAAGCTGGCAGAGCGGGTCAGCCCGGCCAAGACCTGGGAGGGTTTTTGGGGCGGCATGGCCTCGGCGGTGGCGCTGGCGTTGCTGCTCTGGTGGGTCATCCCTGCGCGGATGGCCCACGTGAGCCTTGCCGCCGTGGTTGTGGTGGTGTTGTTGACGGCGCTGGCATCGGTGCTCGGTGATCTCACGGTCAGCATGGTCAAGCGCGAGAGCGGGGTAAAGGACAGCGGCTCACTGTTGCCGGGACACGGTGGCCTGCTGGATCGCCTGGACAGTCTTTGCAGCGCGGCGCCCGTATTTGCTCTCGGTTTGCTGCTGGCGGGTTGGTAGCGGTGACTGCGGTGCAGAATGTCGCGGTACTGGGCAGTACCGGCTCTATCGGGGTCAGCACCCTGGATGTGATCGGCCGGCATCCGGGAACGCTGCGGGCCTGGGCGCTGGCGGCAAATCGCTCGGTGGCGACTATGGCCGAGCAGTGCCGACGCTTCCAGCCCAGCTACGCGGTGATGATGGACCCGGACGCGGCGGCTGAGCTGGCGCGCCTGCTGGGCGGGGAGTGCGATACCCGGGTGCTGGCGGGAGCGGAGGGGCTGCAGTACATCGCGACCCATGACTCCGTGGACGCGGTGATGGCGGCCGTGGTGGGGGCCGCCGGGCTGCCCTCGACGCTGGCGGCGGCGCGGGCGGGCAAGCGGATTTTGCTGGCGAACAAGGAGTCGCTGGTCATGGCGGGCCATCTGTTGATGGCGGCGGTGCGCGATGCGGGTGCATTACTGCTGCCCATAGACAGTGAGCACAACGCCATCTTCCAGTGCCTGCCGGTGGATGGTTCCGGTCGACCGGGCCTGGCGGGGGTCAGCAAGGTACTGTTGACGGCTTCCGGGGGGCCTTTCCGGCAGTGGACGCCGGCTGCGATTGCCGCCGCTACCCCCGACCAGGCCTGCGCCCACCCCAACTGGTCGATGGGCAGGAAGATATCCGTGGATTCGGCCACCCTGATGAACAAGGGGCTGGAGCTGATTGAGGCCTGCTGGCTGTTTGACCTGGCGCCGGACCAGGTCGATATTGTGGTGCACCCGGAAAGCATCGTGCACTCCATGGTACAGTACACGGATGGTTCGGTGCTCGCCCAGCTGGGTAACCCGGATATGCGTACGCCGATCGCCTACGGCCTTGGCTGGCCACGGCGGCTGGACTCCGGGGTTGCTGCCCTGGATCTGGTGGCTCTGTCGAAACTGCACTTCGAGGCGCCGGACGAGGCCCGGTTCCCCTGCCTGCGCCTGGCCCGTGAGGCGGTTGCGGCGGGTGGTACGGCCATGGCGGTCTGTAATGCCGCCAACGAAATCGCGGTGGAGGCCTTTCTGTGCGGAAGAATAGGTTTCACCGACATCCCGCGGGTCATTGAAGCGACCCTGGAACAGGTGAGTACGGTTGAACCCACCTCCCTTGCCGTGGTCGAAGCAGCGGACCGGGAAGCCCGCGCAGTGGCGGGCGCCCAGCTGGCCAGTCTTCGGGCCGGATGTGTTGAGACTTTGGAGCGTTGATGGATCTGGCCTATACCATTGGTATTACTCTCGTCACCCTCGGTGTGCTGGTGGCGGTGCACGAGTATGGCCATTTCTGGGTTGCGCGCCGCTGCGGCGTGAAGGTCCTGCGCTTCTCGATCGGTTTCGGCAAGTCCCTGTACACCTGGCACGACCGCCACGGCACCGAGTACTGCATCGCCATGATCCCGCTGGGTGGCTATGTCAAGATGCTCGACGAACGGGAGGGGGAGGTCCCCGCCGGGGAGCTGGAGCAGGCGTTCAATCGCAAGCCTGTCCTCCAGCGTATCGCCGTGGTAGCTGCGGGCCCGCTGGCTAATTTTGCCCTCGCGATCCTGGCCTACTGGGTGCTGTTCATGGGCGGTGAATCGGGCTACGCGCCAGTGATCGGATCGGTAGAGTCGGGATCGGTGGCAGACGCTGCGGGACTCAAGGCCGGCCAGGAAATTGTCGCGGTGGACGGCGAGCAGACCCCGACCTGGCAGGCCCTGAGCTTTCGCCTGCTGGATCGTATCGGCGATACCGGCAGTATCCGGTTTACCACCAGGGATCCTGGGTCGGATGCGCTTTACCAGTCCGAGGCCCCCCTGCAGCGCTGGTTGTCAGAGCAGGAAGAGCCCGATTTGTTTGGCGGATTGGGTGTCACCATGTTTACCCCTGAAGTGCCGCCGGTGGTCGACGAGGTGGTTGCGGACAGCCCGGCCGCTCGCGCCGGCCTGCAGCCCGGCGACCGTATCCTGAGCGCCGACGGGATTCCCATGCCCCGGTGGATGGCCTGGGTGGATTATGTGCGCGAGCGGCCGGGGCAGAGGATAGAGCTGGAAGTGAGCCGCGATGGCCAGCAGCGGACCACGGTGATCATTCCCGACGGGGAAGCGGATGCCAGCGGCACCGTGATAGGCCGCGTCGGCGTTGCGGTGGCCATGCCGGCGATGCCGCCGGAGATGATTCGGCAGTTCCAGCGCGGCCCCCTGCAGTCCCTGGGGGCCTCGGTGACCCGTACCGGAGAGCTGGTCAGTTTCACGCTGGGTTCCATCAAGAAGATGCTGCAGGGCCTGATCTCACCAAAAAACTTGAGTGGCCCCATTACCATTGCTAAAGTGGCGTCCGCCTCGGCCAAGTCGGGCCTGGAATCCTGGATCGGTTTCCTCGCCCTGCTCAGCGTCAGCCTTGGGGTGCTGAACCTGCTCCCCATCCCGGTGCTGGATGGGGGCCATCTCTTGTACTACACCATGGAGTTGCTGGCGGGGCGGCCAGTGCCCGAGAAAATACAGGCGTTGGGGTATCAGCTGGGCCTGTTCATGATCCTCGGGATCATGGCGTTGGCGCTGTATAACGATTTTGCGCGCCTCTAGCCCGGTGAGCTTTGCGGGTACTTACATATTCATGACCTTGGGGTCGGGCCTTATCCGGTGGTTGGAAAAATTTTGAAAAGACGCATGCAACTGGTGCTGGCAATGCTTTTGCTGGCTCTCCCGTCACTGGCCCAGTCCCAGGACGCCTCCTTCATCGTTGCCGATATCCGGGTCGAGGGCCTGCAGCGGATTTCGGCGGGCTCGGTCTTTGCCGCGATGCCCCTGGCGGTCGGTGACCTGGTCAACGCGGAGGCCATCCGCGCCGCTTCTCGCAGCCTGTTCGCCACCGGGAACTTCGACGACATCCGCATCGGTCGCGACGGCAATGTGCTGGTGGTGATCGTGGTTGAGCGCCCCAGCATCAGTGAAATCAATATCGAGGGTAACAAGGCGATCGAGACCGAAGCTTTGCTGGACGGTTTGCGCGGCGCGGGCCTGGCCGTCGGGCAGGTTTTCCAGCGCTCCACCCTGGAGGGCATGCAGCTCGAGTTACAGCGCCAGTATGTGCAGCAGGGGCGCTACGATGCCAGTATTGAAACAGAGGTACTGCCCGAGCCGCGCAATCGCGTAGCGGTCAACATCGATGTCGATGAGGGTACGGTCGCCGCGATCAAGCACATCAATGTCGTCGGCAACGAGATTTTCGACGATGAGGAGCTCACCGATCTGTTCGCGCTCAAGACCACTGGCTGGTTCTCGTTTTTCACCAACGATGACAAATACTCCCGGGAGAAGCTGACCGGCGACCTGGAAACCCTGAGCTCCTGGTACCTGGACCGCGGCTACCTGCAGTTTTCCATCGATTCCACCCAGGTGTCGGTCTCCCCGGACAAGAAGGCGGTCTACATTACTGCCAATGTCACCGAGGGGGAAAAATTCACGGTCACTACCGTTGACCTGTCGGGTGACCTGGTACTGCCCGAATCGGACCTGCAGCGCTTTATTCTGGTCAACGAGGGGCAGACCTTCTCCCAGCAGCTGGTGACATCCACCGAAGAGTTCATGACCCGCCGCCTCGGCAACGAGGGCTACAATTTTGCCAAGGTCACCGGGATTCCCGAGATCAACGAGGAAGACAATACGGTCGCCCTGAAGTTCTTTGTCGATCCGGGCAAGCGCACCTACGTCCGCCGCATCAGTTTCAAGGGCAACCAGAAGACAGCCGATGAAGTGCTGCGCCGCGAGATGCGGCAGATGGAAAGCGCGCCGGCCTCGGCCTCGGCGATCGAACAGTCGCGGATCCGGCTCGAGCGCCTTGGCTATTTCAGCAAGGCCACGGTCGAAACACCGGAAGTGGCGGGGCACGACGATCTCATCGATGTGGATTTCACGGTGGAGGAGCAGTCGTCCGGCAGTATTGGTGCCAGCTTCGGCTACGCGCAGGATGCCGGGCTGATCTTTGGCCTCAACCTGCAGCAGGACAATTTCCTCGGCACGGGACGCCGCATCGGCATCGGCCTGAATTCCTCCCGCTACCAGGACCTGTACAGCTTCAACTACACCAATCCCTATTTCACCGAGGACGGGGTGAGCCGCGGGTTCAGTGTTTTCTACCGCTCCACTGACCTCTCCGAGATCAACGTGGCCCGCTATACCACGGACACCCTCGGGGCGTCGTTGAACTTTGGCTACCCGATCAAGGAAACCCAGCGCCTGGGCTTCAGTTTCGGGGTGGCCAACACGGACATTACCGCGGGCCGCTTCGCGGTGCAGGAGATCAAGGCCAGCCCGCGCCTGGTCGACGGCGTCGACGGCTTCTTTGTCAGCACGCGGCAGGACGACGGTACCTACTCGGCGGCTGAAATCTTCCAGCCGTTGGCTGAACTGCCGACGGATGCCCTGACCCTCCCGCCGGAGGACGGATTTCTCGATCTCAATGGCGACCAGTTCCTGAACTGGACGAGCTCGGTGAGCTGGAGCCAGTCCACACTGAACCGCGGTATTCTCGCGACCCGCGGCGCGTCCCAGTCACTGGTATTCGAGGTGGCAGTTCCCGGATCTGACGCCGAGTTCTACAAGCTGGTGTACCAGGGCGAGCGTTTCTTCCCGATTACCAATGAATGGATTCTGCGGGTGCGGGGTGAGTTGGGCTATGGCGATGGCTATGGCGACACGACCAACCTGCCATTCTTCGAGCATTTCTTTTCGGGTGGATTCGGCTCCGTACGCGGCTTTGAAAGCAACACCCTGGGGCCGCGCGGTACCCCCGCGGTGCTGTATGACATCACCCAGCCGGTAACCGCTATCGACGAAAATGGCGGGGCGACCCAGGTGGGTGGTGCGGACGGCAGGCAGTTCGGCTACGTTGTCGATCCGGACACCGGCAAGCTGCTGTTCAACACACTGACCACCGAGCCCGATCCCTTCGGCGGCAATGCGTTGATTGAAGGCAGCGTGGAACTCCTGTTCCCATTGCCTTTCCTCAAGGATCGCAGCAAGCTGCGTTCGGCCTTCTTTATCGATGCGGGTAACGTGTTCAACACCAAGTGTTCGAGTAACCAGCTAAACTGCTTCGATATAGACGCGGGTGAGCTGCGCTACTCGGTGGGCGTTGGGGTAACCTGGATTACCGGCTTCGGCCCCATGAGTTTCAGCCTGGCCAAGCCGCTGAACGAATCTCCGGAAGATGAGCGGGAGATATTCCAGTTCACCCTGGGTCGAGGCTTCTGATTTTTTCATTCCACTACTGGAGAGTAATTGTGTCTAACGTGTTTAAAGCAGTCCTGATGAGTGCCGCCCTGTTGCTGCCGGCTGTCGGCTGGGCCCAGGGCAAGATTGCCGTGGTCAACCTGGAGCAGGCCATTCTGCAGACCGACCATGCGCAGAAACGCCTTACTGCGGAGCGTAGCAGCGATGCCTACAAGTCCGACAAGGCCGAGTTTGATCGCCTGAAGGATGAGCTGGACAAGATGGTCCAGGAGTTCCAGAAAGATGCGGCAGTGATGAGCCAGGACCAGCAGCTCGCCGCCCGTCGACGTCTCTCCAGCAAGCAGGCCGATCTCGAGCACGTGGCCGGCAAGCTGCAGCAGGCGGAGCAGGAAGTGGGCCAGCTGCTGTTGCAGGAAATGTCTGCCAAGGTGCAGGAAGTCCTGCAGGAGCTGATCACCACGGAAGGCATCGGCCTGTTGCTGCAGCGTGGCTCCGTGATTCACGCGGACGCGGGCTACAGCATTACCGCCAAGGTGACGGACAAGCTCAACCAGGCGTTCACCGAGTAATAGCCGGCGTGTACTCCCTGGGAGAGCTGGCTGAAACCCTGGGGGTGCACCTGGACGGTGACCCGGAAGTGCGGGTCACCGGCCTGTCAACCCTGGCCCTGGCCGGGCCGCAGCAACTGTCTTTCCTGGCCAACAGCAAGTACCTGGCCCAGCTGGAGCAGACCCGTGCCGCGGCGGTGATCCTGCGTCCGGAGCAGGCGGCACAGTGTCCCGTGGCCTGCCTTCTGTCGGATAATCCCTACCTGACCTTCGCCCGGGCCACAGCGCTGTTTGCCGGTGAGTTGCGCCCGGCAGCGGGCGTTCATCCCAGCGCCGTGGTGGCTCCCGACGCCAGCATCCACAGCGAGGCATCGGTGGGCCCCAATGCGGTGATCGAGGCGGGCGTAACACTGGGCGCTGGCGTTGTCGTCGGCGCCAACGTCGTTATCGGCGCCGACTGCCATGTGGGGGCCGGAACCCGGCTCCACCCCGGTGTGGTGCTGTGTCGCGGCGTCAGGCTGGGCGAGCACTGCACCATCCACAGCAACGCGGTGCTCGGCGCCGACGGGTTTGGCTTCGCGCCCTCGGCCTCGGGTTGGCAGAAAATCCACCAGCTCGGTGGTGTTCGCATCGGTGACAGGGTGGAAGTGGGGGCCTGCACCACGATTGATCGTGGCGCCCTTGAAGATACCGTGGTGGAGGACGGCGCGATCATCGACAACCTGGTGCAGATCGCCCACAACTGCCACATCGGAAAAAATACCGCGATAGCCGGTTGCACCGGATTGGCGGGAAGCACGATCATAGGCGCGAATTGCACGCTGGCGGGCGGTGTTGGTGTGGTCGGCCACGTGGAAATTTGCGACAACGTGCACATCACCGGCATGACCATGGTGACGAAGTCCATAACCGAACCGGGGTCCTACTCTTCCGGTACGCCCATGTCCTCCACCCGGGACTGGAAGCGCAGCGCAGTCCGCTTTGCCCAGCTGGACAGTATCCAGAAGCGCCTCGCCGAACTGGAAAAACGACAATCGAAATGATGATGGGGGACCCGAAGTTTGATCATGGATATCTCGGAAATACGCAAGCACCTGCCGCACCGCTATCCTTTCCTGCTGGTGGACCGGGTGCTGGAACTCAACCTGGGCGAGTCCATCGTCGCGTGCAAGAATCTCACTATCAACGAGCCGTTCTTTAACGGGCATTTCCCGGAACAGCCGGTGTTCCCGGGTGTGCTGCTGCTGGAGGCCATGGCCCAGGCGGCGGGTATCCTGGGTTTCCGCTCCATGAACAAGACCCCCGCGGACGGCTCCATGTACTACTTCGTCGGCGCCGACGACCTGCGCTTCAAGCGCCCCTGCGTACCGGGGGACCAGGTCATGCTGCGGGCGAAGATACTGTCGGACCGCCGGGGAATCTGGAAGTTTGCCGTCAGCTCCGATGTCGACGGCGCGCTGTGTGCCTCCGCCACCATTCTCTGTGCCGACCGTTGAGTCATGATCCACAGTCACGCCATCGTTGACCCCTCTGCTCGCGTTGCCGACGATGTCGAGGTGGGCCCGTGGACCCTGATCGGCCCCGATGTCGAAATCGGTCCGGGATGCAAGATCGAGTCCCATGTCGTGATCAAGGGCCCGACCCGGATCGGCGCCGGCAACCACATCTACCAGTTTTCTACCATCGGTGAGGCGACGCCGGATCTCAAGTACCGGGACGAGCCCACCTATCTGGTCATTGGCGACAACAACATCATTCGCGAGAACGTGACCATCCATCGCGGCACGGTGCAGGATCGCTCCGAGACCACGGTCGGCAACAACAACCTGATCATGGCCTATGTGCACATCGGTCACGATTCGGTGATCGGCAACCATACCATTCTGGTGAACAACACGGCCCTGGCGGGGCACGTCAAGGTCGGGGACTGGGCGATCCTCAGTGGCTATACCCTGGTACACCAGTTCTGCAAGATAGGTGCCCACAGTTTCAGCGGCATGGGTACGGCGATAGGCAAGGACGTCCCCGCCTACGTCACCGTGAGCGGCGCCCCGGCGGAAGCCAAGACCATCAATATCGAAGGCCTGCGCCGGCGCGGTTTTTCCTCGGACGCCATCGGTCAGCTGCGCCGCGCTTTCAAGATCATCTACCGGCAGGGCTTGACCCTTGAGCTGGCCATCCAGAGGCTGGAAACCATGCTCAGCGATACGCCGGAGGTACAGGTCATGATTGACTCCCTGCGCGCCTCGGAGCGCGGTATCGTCCGCTAGTGGACGGCCGCGGCCTCCGCATTGGTGTACTGGCCGGCGAGGCTTCGGGTGACATCCTTGGATCCAGACTGCTGGTCGCCCTGCGCCAGCGCTATCCGCAGCTTCAGATAGAGGGCATTGGCGGGCCGCTGATGCAGGCGCAGGGGCTGGACAGCCTGTTCCCGATGGAGCGATTGTCGGTGATGGGATTCGTGGAGCCGCTGAAGCGGCTGCCCGAACTGTTGCGTATGCGGCGCAGCGTCTATCAACACTTTCTCGCCAATCCGCCGGATCTGTTTGTTGGCATCGACTCGCCGGATTTCTGCCTGCATCTGGAAATGAAGCTGCGTCGGGCCGGAATTCCCACCGTGCACCTGGTCAGCCCCTCGGTATGGGCCTGGCGCCGGGGACGTATCCGCAAGATTCGTCGCGCCGTCGACCGCATGCTGTGCCTGTTTCCCTTCGAGACCGATATCTACCGCCAGCACGCGATTGCCGCGGACTTCGTCGGCCATCCGCTGGCGGATGAAATCCCGGTGCAGATAGATCGCGGCGCCGCCCGCGCCGCTCTCGGCTTGCCCGCAGGCGGCCGCCTGCTGGCACTGCTGCCGGGAAGCCGCGGCGGCGAGGTCGGTCTGCTGGCGCCCCTGTTCCTGGCGACGGCGCGGCGGCTGTGCCGGGCCGACCCCGAGCTGCGCCTGGTCGTGCCCGCCGCCAGTCCCGAGCGCCTGGTCCAGCTGCGGGCACTGCTGACGGCGTATGGGGATTTGCCACTGACTCTGGTCGAGGGGCGGTCCCGGGAGGTGATGATGGCCGCGGATGCGGTGTTGCTCGCCTCGGGGACCGCGACCCTGGAAGCGCTACTGGTGCAGTGCCCGATGGCCGTGGCCTACCGCATGGCGCCGCTGAGCTGGGCCCTGGTATCGCGGCTGGTAAAAACGCCCTTCGCCGGATTGCCGAATATCCTGGCGGGCAGGGCCCTGGTGCCGGAACTGATCCAGGGGGCGGCGACGGAGGAGGCGTTGGTGGCCGCCGTGCAGCCGCTGCTCTACAACTCCCAGGTTGCGCGGGAGCAGCGCCAGGCCTTTGCCTCCATCCACCAGGCGCTGGGGCTGGGTTTTGGCGAACGCTGTGCCGATGCCATTGCCACAGTGCTGGGGAGCGGTCACCGCTAGCATGCTGTTCGGTATCGATTATCATGCGCCCGGCCTGGCCGGGGTCGATGAAGTGGGCCGCGGCCCGCTGGCGGGGGACGTGGTCGCCGCAGCGGTGATCCTTGACCCCGCCCGCCCGATACCGGGCTTGCGCGACTCCAAGAAGCTCTCCGCCGCCCGCCGCGAGGCCCTGGCCGAAGAGATTCGCGAGCACGCCCTGGCCTGGGCTGTCGCGCGGGCCTCGGTATCGGAAATCGATACGCTCAATATCCTGCAGGCGTCACTCCTCGCCATGCACCGGGCGGTGCAGGCCTTGGTTCCGCAGCCCGAGTGGGTGCTGGTGGATGGCAATCGCCTGCCCCGTTGGGACTACCGCTCGGAGCCGGTGATCGGGGGCGACGACCGGGTGCCCGCCATTGCCGCGGCTTCTATCCTGGCCAAGGTACAGCGGGATGCCGAGCTGGTTGCGCTGGACGCCCAGTACCCCGGCTACGGCTTTGCCGCGCACAAGGGCTACCCCACAGCGGCCCATTTACAGGCACTGCGGACCCTCGGGGTGACGCCGGTGCATCGGCGCAGCTTCGCGCCGGTCAAAGCCCTGTTGCCGCAGACGCCCGCGGGGTAAACTGCCCGCATGGCCGACTTCGTACACCTCAGACTCCACACCGAATACTCCCTTGTCGACGGGCTGGTGCGGGTCAAACCACTGGTCGAGCGGGTGGCGGCGCTGGGTATGGCCGCGGTCGCGGTGACTGATGTCTGCAATTTCTACGCCCTGGTGAAAGTCTACAAGGCCGCGTTTGCCGCGGGGGTCAAACCCATTTTCGGGGTGGACCTGCGGGTGCTGGACGAGGACGATCCGGAGCGCGCCTATCCGCTCTGCCTGCTGGCCATGAATGACGTCGGCTATCGCAACCTCACGGTGCTTATTTCCCGCGCCTATACCGAGGGTCAGCATCTGGGCGTGGCCCGGGTGCACAAGCGCTGGCTGGCCGAGCGCAGCGAGGGGCTGATTGCACTGTCCTGCGGTGCCGCAGGCGATGTCGGGCAGGCGCTGCTGGCGGAGCGACCGGCGCTGGCGGAGGAACGCGCGAGGCACTGGCAGACACTGTATCCCGGCCGCTTCTACCTCGAACTGCACCGCACCGGACGCGAGGGCGACGAAACGCACTTGCACGCCGCGGTGGAACTTGCAGCCAGGCTGCAGTGTCCGGTGGTCGCCACCAACGATGTGCGGTTCCTCGATGCCAGCGAATTCGAGGCCCATGAGGCGCGGGTCTGTATCCGCGAAAGCAGGACCCTGGACGATCCGCGCCGGGCCCGGGCCTATACCGAGCAGCAGTACCTGCGCTCGCCGGAGGAAATGGCGGAGCTGTTCGCCGATATCCCGGAGGCGCTGGCCAACAGCGTCGAGATAGCCCGGCGCTGCAATCTGGTGCTGGAACTGGGCAAGCCGTTTTTGCCCGACTATCCGGTTCCCCCCGGGCTGACCATGGACGAGTACTTCCGCCAGCTCTCCCACGAGGGTCTGGACCGGCGCCTGGCCACGCTGTTTGACCCGGGTGCCCCGGACTTCGCGCGGCTGCAGGCCGACTACCGGGCCCGGCTGGATTTCGAGCTGGACACCATCATCCAGATGGGCTTCCCGGGTTACTTCCTGATCGTGATGGACTTTATCCGCTGGGCCAAGCAGCACGATATCCCGGTCGGACCCGGGCGCGGCTCCGGCGCCGGTTCGCTGGTGGCCTACGCCCTGGAGATCACCGACCTCGATCCGCTGCAGTACGACCTGCTGTTCGAACGTTTCCTCAATCCCGAGCGGGTGTCGATGCCCGACTTCGATGTCGACTTCTGTATGGAGAAGCGCGACCGGGTGATCGACTACGTGGCGGAGACCTATGGCCGCGAGGCCGTGTCCCAGATCATCACCTTTGGCACCATGGCCGCGAAGGCGGTGGTGCGCGATGTGGCCCGGGTACAGGGCAAGCCCTACAGTCTGGCGGACAAGCTGTCGAAGATGATTCCCTTCGAAGTGGGGATGACCCTGGCGAAGGCGCTGGAGCAGGAGGAGGTGTTGCGCAGCTTCCTCGATGAAGACAGCCAGGCCCTGGAAATCTGGGACATGGCCCTGCAGCTGGAGGGCATTACCCGCGGCGTCGGCAAGCACGCCGGGGGCGTGGTAATTGCGCCCTCGAAGCTCACCGACTTTTCTCCCCTGTACTGTGACGAGACCGGTGCCGGCCTGGTCACCCAGTACGACAAGGGTGACGTGGAGGACGCCGGGCTGGTCAAGTTTGACTTCCTCGGCCTGCGTACCCTGACCATCATCGACTGGGCGGTGCGCATGATCAATGCCGTGCGCGACTCCCGGGGCGAGGCGGCGCTGGATATTTCGGCCATCCCGCTGGATGACCAGCCCACCTTTGCGCTGCTCCAGGCGGCGGAAACCACCGCCGTGTTCCAGCTTGAATCCCGCGGCATGAAGGACCTGATCAAGCGCCTGAAGCCGGACTGCTTCGAGGACATCATCGCCCTGGTGGCACTGTTCCGCCCCGGTCCGCTGCAGTCCGGGATGGTGGACAACTTCATCAACCGCAAGCACGGCCGCGAGGCCATATCCTACCCGGACGCCCAGTACCAACATCCGCTGCTGCAGCCCATCCTGGAACCCACTTACGGCATCATCCTCTACCAGGAGCAGGTGATGCAGATTGCCCAGGAATTGGCCGGCTACAGCCTGGGCGAGGCGGACCTGCTGCGCCGGGCCATGGGCAAGAAAAAGCCCGAGGAGATGGCCAAGCAGCGCGCGGTGTTCGAGCAGGGCGCCGGTGACAAGGGAGTGGACGGCGAGCTGGCGATCAAGATCTTCGATCTGGTGGAAAAGTTCGCCGGCTACGGTTTTAACAAATCGCACTCCGCAGCCTATGCCCTGGTCTCCTACCAGACCGCCTGGCTGAAAACCCACTATCCCGCCCACTTCATGGCGGCGGTGATGAGCTCGGAACTGCAGAACACCGACAAGATCGTGGTGTTCGTCGAAGAGTGTCGGGCGATGCAGCTGACCCTGCGCCTGCCCGACGTCAACGAAGGCCAGTACATGTTCACCGTCAACGCCGACAACGACATAATCTATGGCCTGGGCGCGATCCGCGGGCTGGGGGAGGGCCCGGTGGAAAACCTGCTGCGGGCCCGGGAGGAGGGGGGTCCGTTCCTGGACCTGTTCGATTTCTGCGCCCGCACCGACCCGCGCAAGGTCAACCGCCGCGCGATAGAGGCCCTGATCAGGGCCGGTGCCTTCGACAGTCTCGGGGTGGAGCGCTGGGTGCTGATGGCCGCACTGGAGGACGCGCTGAAAAGCGCGGAGCAGAGCGCCAGCAATCGCGACAGCGGCATGGCGGACCTGTTCGGCGATGTCGTCCCCGGGCCGGCTACAGGCGTGGCAGACGTCTACGCGGGTTTTCGCGCGGTGCACCCCTGGACCGGTCGCGAGCGACTGGGCGGCGAAAAGGATACCCTGGGGCTGTATGTGACCGGCCATCCCATCGACGAATACGAACATGAAGTGCGCAGATTCGCGCCGACGCGCATTGCCGACCTGCGCGCGGACAAGCAGGGAACGCAGATGCTGGCCGGGCTGGTGGTAGCCTCGCGCACCATGAAAACCAAGCGCGGCGACACCATGGCCATTCTCCAGCTGGATGATCGCAGCGCGCGGATCGAGGTCACGGTCTACGCCGATACCTTCAATGAGAAGCGGGAGATCCTGGCCAAGGACCAGATCGTGATCGTCGAGGGCAGTGTCGCCCACGACGATTATTCCGGCGGCTTGTCGGTGCGGGCGAAGGAGGTGCGCAGCCTGCTGGAGGCACGGCAGTCCTTTGCCGCCGAGCTCACCATCGAGGTCTGGCAGGAGATGCTGGACGATCAGCTGGCGGAGCGCCTGGCCCGCACGCTGGCCGGCGCCGGCGGCGGCAGCTGCCCGGTGTCGCTGCTCTATCGCCAGCCCCGCAATCGCGCGCGGGTGCGGCTGGGAGAGCGCTGGTCCGTGGTGCCCAGCGACGACCTGCTGCAACAGCTGCGGGAGTGTGTCGGCAACGACCGCGTGGCGCTGCACTACGCCTGACCCCGCCCGCTGCAACTGGCTTCGCCGCCGGTTCGATCTGCTGCACCATCCTCCGCTACCTCCACCCTCGCATTGCGCCGGCGTGCCCCAGCACCCAGAATCGGTTCCCGATAACTACGCACGATAACAACCGAGGAGTGCTCCCCATGCTGTTGAAGGACAAGATCGTCATCGTTTCGGGTATCGGCCCGGGGCTCGGCCAGGAACTATCCACACTCGCCGCCCGCGAGGGCGCCGCGGGGGTGGTGCTGGCGGCGCGAACGCCGGCCAAGCTGGATGTCGCGGAAGCCGAGATCCAGGCCCTGGGTCTCGGAACCCGCACGCTCAAGGTGGTGACTGACATCGCTGACCGGGCCCAGTGCGAGGCCCTCGCCAGCGCGACCGCGGAGGCCTTTGGGCGTATCGATGTACTTTTCAACAGCGCCTATGACCCCGGCAATTTCGAGCCTATCGCGGAGGCGAACCTGGACGGCTGGCGCCGGAGCATGGAGGTCAACTTCTTCGGCACCATGCAGTTGACCCAGGCCTGCATACCCCACCTGCGCGCGGCCGGCGGTGGCGCCATTGTGATGATCGCCACCATGGTGGAGCACAAGCCGCTGGCGACCCAGGGCGGCTACGGCGCCTCCAAGTCCGCCCTGCGCAACGCCACCAAGCACCTGGCGCTGGAACTGGGCAAAGACAACATCCGGGTCAACAGCTGCCACATGGGCTGGATGTGGGGCCCGGCGGTCGAGGGCTATTTTGACTGGCAGGCGCAGGCCAGCGGTCGGCCCAAAGAAGAGCTGATCGCCGAGGTCACCCGCAGTATTCCCCTCGGGCACATCCCCGACGACGGTGACTGCGCCAAGGCCGCCGTATTCCTGGCCTCGGACTACGCCCGCGTGATAACGGGCGCGGGGCTCGACGTGAACGGCGGCGAATACATGCCGGTTTGAGGGGAGAATCCTGATGTTCTACGGCTGGTTGCTGGTGGGTGTGGCGTTCCTGGTGTTGATGGTCAGCAGTGGCTCCATCATGTATTCCTACAGTGTCGTCGCAGTGCCGCTGGGGGCAGCCTTCGAGGCCAGTCGCATGACCATGATGCTGGGTATCACCGGCATGACCCTGGCGGGCGGCTTGCTGTCGCCGTTCATGGGCGGACTGATTGATCGCGGTTCACTGCGCCTGATGATGTTCCTGGGAGCGGCAGGACTCGCCTCGGGCTATCTTCTGTTGTCCTTTGCCACCGCCAGCTGGCAGGTGCCAATTGTCTATGCGGCGCTGATGATGCTGGGCATCAATCTGCTGGGGCCGCTGACGACGTCGACCCTGCTGGCGCGCTGGTTCACTCGCCGCCGCGGCATGGCCCTGGGCATCGCCGCGGTCGGGACCTCGGTCGGCGGCTTTGTGTTTCCGCCGCTGGTGCAGTGGCTGATCGACAGTTTCGAGTGGCGCAACGCCCTGCGGATTCTCGGTCTCGGTTCGCTCTTGCTGACCCTGCCCGCGGTCTGGCTGGTGGCGAACCGGCCCGCCGACCGGGGCCTGCATCCCGATGGCGACGCGCCACCGGCAAGCAGCGGACCGCTGCCGCCGCCACTGTCCACCGCCGCGCTGCTGCGGGAGCGCAACTTCTGGTTGGTGGCCGTTTCCATCAGCCTGCTGTTCGGCGTCTATTCCGCGCTGCTGGCCAATCTGGTGCCCTTTGCGCTGGACGTCGGCTCGACCGCGGACCGGGCTGCGTTCCTGATTTCGGCGATGGCACTGGCGGGCATCGCCGGCAAACTGGGTTTCGGTGCCATCGCCGACCGTGTTGACCTGCGGGCGGGGCTCGCCGCGTCCATGGCCCTGGTGATCACCGGGGTGGTGTTCTACGTCGTCGGTGGCAGCTATAGCATGTTGCTGTTTGGCAGCCTCAGTCTCGGCCTTGCCGCTGGCGGCATGCTGCCAGTCTGGGGGGCGCTGCTGGCGGTCCTGTTCGGTGCCGCCAACTACGGCCGGGTAATGGGCATGATGAACCCGGTGATCATGCCGATGACCCTGCTCGGGCCGCCGCTGGCGGGCCTGGTGCACGATGCTACCGGCAGCTACACCGGCGCGTTTCTCGGCTTCGTGGTCGCGTTGCTGGCGGGCCTGGTACTGCTGCCGATGATCCGTATGCCGGCGGCTGTGAAATCCACCTGATTGGGAGCTGAACCATGCACCACCCCGAGATCGTTATCATCACCGGCGCCGGTGGCGGCATTGGCGAGGGCGTCGCCCGCAGTTTTGCCCGTGCCGGCTGGACCGTGGTCGTGGCGGAGATTGATCGCCAGCGCGGCCAGGCCGTCGCCGACTCGCTGGCCGCTCTCGGCGGCAAGGGCGTGTTTATCGAGACCGATATTCGCGACCTGGCCAGCGTGCGCGGCATGGTCGAACGCACCCTGGGTGAGTTCGGCCGGGTGGACGTGCTGGTCAACAACGCCTATCCCACCGGCAGCGGTCCTACCAGCGTCAGCGCTGTCAGCGATGAGCGGCTGGCGGGGTCAATGACCGCGGGGTTCCACGCGGTGCTGGCCGCCATGCAGGCGGTGTATCCGGTCATGGCCGCCCAGCGCTGGGGCCGAATCATCAATATGTGCTCACTGAACGGCGTCAATGCCCACGCCGGCACCGTGGACTACAACTGCGCCAAGGAAGCGGTGCGTGCGCTTACCCGCACGGCGGCGGTGGAGTGGGGCAGGGATGGCATCACCTGCAACGCGATCTGTCCGGGCGCGGCAACGCCGGCCTTCAAGGCGCGGATGGCGGAAATGCCGGAGATGATGGTCGGCATCCAGAAAATGATTCCCATGGGCTACAGCGGCGACCCGGAGGAGGATATTGCCCCCGTCGTGCTGTTCCTCGCCAGCGAGGGCTCGCGCTACATGACCGGCAATACGCTCTATGTCGACGGCGGCGGTCACATCAACGGTGTGCCCTGGAAACCCTGATCCAGGGTACGTGAGCCCCTGCCACCGGCGCGCACGGCGAGATTTACGCCACCGGCTCCGGGAACAGCTTGCGGTGCAGCTGCGGCGCACGGATGACGCCCTTGTCGTGCCAGTCCAGGGCCTCTGCTGATTCCGCCAGCCACAGCACGACATCGGCAATGGCCTCCGGCGCGGTCGGTTTATAGAGGGCAGGGATGTCGACGCCGAAGCCGTTGGCCTTCATGACTTCGGTGAGTACGAAACCCGGCTCCACGCTGAAGAATCGCAGGCCGCTGTCGGCGTGCTCTACCCGCAAGCTAGGGACCATGCGGATCAGGGCGGCCTTGGAGGATGGGTAGACGAAGCTCCAGCCGCCCTGGTCGGCGGGAGTCGGCGGGTCCGCGAGGGCGGAACCGGAGACCATGTTGATAATGCTGCCTGCGCCGCGCTCCAGCATGCCGGGCAGCAGTTTCTGCACCAGTGCCAGCGGCGTCAGCACATTGCCGCGGTAGACCTTTTCCGCCTGCTCCAGGGTGACATCCAGTACCCGCTGCAGATTGCCGGGGCCCTGGTAGCAGGCATTGTTGAACAGCAAGTCCACGCGGCCGAAATGCGCCAGGGCCTGGTCCGCCGCCGCCAGCACGCTGCCGGTGTCGAGGATATCCGAGCGCAGCAGCAGGGTAGCCGCCCCGTGCTCACGGGCGGCCGTGGCGGTGGCTTCCAGGCTGCCGGGCAGGGCGCTTTCCTGTGCTGCCCAGGCGCCGTGCTCGTGGCGTTCGCCCTCCTTCAGGGTGCGGGCCGTCAGCGCGAGGTCGTAGCCGGCGCGGGCCAGCGCGATCGCGGTGACCGCACCGATACCGCGGCTGGCGCCGGTGATGAAGGCGACTTTGCGCTGGCTCATGGCTGTGCTCCTGTGACAGTGGGCGGATTTCGCGGCGAAGGTGATGGGTAAGACAAGCCTGGCAGCCGCAGCTGTGGGGCAGACTGTAGTAAGCTAACCAGGGTTAAGTTATCCGCTGCGGTGGATTGAGGTCAAGTCATGTTCCGGGTTTATGCCACGACGCCTGAAACCATGGGTCCGGTTGCCATCGGCGCCCACGCGGCGCGCGCCGAGGCCATGGGTTTCGACGGACTGCAGGTGCCAGACGCGGTGCACGACGGCCTGCTGCTGGCGGCCCTGGCCTTGCAGGCCACCCAACGCCTGGTGGTGAGTACGGCGGTACTGGTGGCCTTCCCGCGCAGCCCGATGACCGTGGCCGTCGCGGCCTGGGATCTGCAGCAGCTGTCCGCCGGCCGCTTCGAGCTCGGGCTGGGCACCCAGATCAAGCAGAACATCGAGGAGCGCTATTCGGCGCGCTGGGTGTCGCCAGTGCCACAGCTGCGCGAGTACGTGCAATCCCTGAAGGCCATCTTCCACAGTTTCCAGACCGGCCAGCGACTGCACTTCGAAGGCGAGCACTACCGCTTTACCCGCCTGCAGCCCTTTTTTAATCCCGGCCCGATTGCGCACCCGGATATCCCGGTGCTCTGTGGCGCCGTGGGTCCCGACATGACCCGCATGGTCGGCCGGGTGGCGGACGGCATGATTACCCATCCCACGAACTCTCCCCCGGCCTACATCCGCGAGGTGTGCCTGCCCCGTCTGCGGAGCGGGCTGGAGCAGGGCGGGCGTCCGCCGACCGATGTGCGGCTGGTGCTGGGACCACTGATCGCGACCGGCCGCGACGAGCTGGCAGTAGCGGCCTCCTGGGAGAAACAGCGGCGCCTGCTCGGGTTCCTGTATTCCACTCCCGCCTACTGGCCAAGCCTGGATTTGTTCGGCTGGCGCGGCAGGGGCCAGCAGCTGCTGGAACTCACTCGCGAGGGTCGCTGGCAGGATCTCGCCGGTATTGTCACCGACGACATGCTGGCGCAGTTCGTGCCCCGGGGCAGCTACGCGGAGATTGCCGGTGTGCTGCGTGAGCGCTATGCGGGGCTGGCCCACAGCATCACCTTTCCCATGCCCGAGGATCCCGCGGACGACGCCCTGGCAGCCGCGGCCATCGCCCGCCTGCGCGGCTGACGCCGCCCGCTGCGCCGGGGCGTTTGACCGCCAACGGCGGAGGCAGGACAATCACCGCTTTCACGCCGGATCCAGCATGCGCGATTACCAGATCTCAGAGTCGATGAACGAGCTGTTGCTGGCGCTGTCCCGCGGTCCGGTCGCGGAGCCGCCCTGGGAGGAGTTCCTGCGCCTGCTGGGCCAGGCGCTGTCCGCGGATTTTGTCACCTTGATCCTGCGTGCCCCCAGGGCGGGCGACGCCGGCCTGGTGATCAATTCCGTGGTGCTGTCACCGTCTGTGTACTCCGCCTACAACGAGAACTATTTCGCCCTGGACCCCTTCATCAATCTGCCCCCCGGGCAGGTGTTCACCGTGGATGAATTCATGGCTTCGGAGGACTACTACAACTCCGATTACTATCGCCAGTATGTGGAGCCCACCGGCATTCGGCACCTGATGGGGGCGGATCTCGGGGATGCCCTGGGCAACAGCGCGCGCCTGCGTTTTGCCCGCCTCATCGGCCGCGAGAATTTTACCGCCGCGGATCGGGCCCTGTGCCTGCGCCTGCTCCCGCATATCCAGCAGACCATCCGCCTGCAGGCACGCATCGCCCGGGTTGAGAGCGAGCGGTCCCTGTTTGCCACCGCGGTTGATCGCATGGCGCTGGCCGCATTTATCCTCGATCAGCGCGCGCGCATCCGGCACAGTAACAAGGCGGCGGACCGGCTGCTGGCCGAGGGGCGCTGGCTGGCCGCGGAGGACGGTCAGCTGCGGCTGCTCAACCGGAGCGACCAGCGGGCGTTTCGCACTTGTCTGGAGGACGTGATGCAGGCCCACCTGCGCGGCGAGCCCGGTCTGGTGAAAGCCCTGCGTCTTGCCTCCGGTGATGCCCCGGGCCCCGGCATGCTGCTGCGTCCCCTGCCGCTGGTCGCGGCCCCGGATGGCAGTCGCAATCCCTCGGTGGCGATTTTTGTTTCCGATCCCCTGCACCCGCGCGAGGCGCCCGCGGAACTTCTGATGACCCTGTTCAGCCTGACCCGGGCCGAGGCCAACCTGAGCCTGCTGCTGGCCGCAGGGGCGACCCTGGACGAGGCCTGCGAGCAGCTGCACGTCTCCCGCAATACCGGCAAATCCCATCTGAGCGCGGTATTTGCCAAGACCGGCGTGACCCGCCAGACCCGTCTGGTACAGTTGATCCTTGGCAGTGTCGCCCCGATGGGCGAATGATTTCCTGATACGGAGTGTGATCCATGACCAACACCGAAGCGATTGAAGCCGCCGTCTTCCGCCGTCTGCTTGTCCATCTCGACAGCCGCAAGGATGTGCAGAATATCGAACTGATGAACCTGGCGGGATTCTGCCGCAACTGTCTGGCGAAATGGTATGTGGAGGCAGCCGCGGAGGCCGGCGAGGACGTGGCGGATGAGCAGGCCCGGGAGCGGGTCTACGGCATGCCTTACGGCGACTGGAAGGCGAAGTACCAGCGGCCCGCCAGCGCCGAACAGCTGGCGGCCCTCAAGGCGCGGCAGCCAGACTGACTACAGGTCCTGCAACTGGCGCAGGTAGCTGAGCCGGGTACTGTAGGGCTCCAGGGCGCGGTCGGCGGTGGTCTGGAGCAGGGCTGCAATGGAGCCGACCGGCTGTTCCGGATCAGAGGGGGCCGCGACCAGGTGCCGGCCCAGCTGCCGCACTCCGTTGCCGATGACCGACAGGCTTTCCACGGTCGCATGCAGCAGCAACATTTCCGCGACGACCAGGTCGGCGACCGTTCTCTGCAGAGGCGCGGGTTCAAGCGGAGACTGAGGCATTGCAGGTGCTCCCAAATGTTGTGTTGGCATCAAGGCGGTGCATGTCTGCACCACCGCAGTGCGCTGCAGGAGGTGCGGTGCCGCCAAAACCGGCTTTACGCCCCTGTTACAGCTGATGCAGCAAGGTCTGTGCCAGCTGGCGGGACGCATCATAGCGTTTGTTTGTGACATTACCATCGCGGCCGCTGGTATTTTTCCCGCGCCGCGCAGGTCGGGCCGCGCAGGTCGCGCCGCGCAGGCCGGGCCGCTCAGGTCTCTCAGCCATCCCTGGCGGTTGCTGTCGACGGTTGCCGCTGGCGTCGCCGCCACAGCTGGCCTGCCAGGGTTTTGCAATCCTCTCCCACCAGGTACAGCGCCGGAACCATCAGCAGGGTGACCAGCAGGGCAAACAGGACCCCGAAGGCCAGTGACAGTACCGCCGGTTTGAGGAACTGGGCATCGGTGGAACGCTCGGCCATGATCGGAACCAGGCCGACGAAGGTGGTTATCGTGGTCAGCAGAATGGGGCGGAAGCGGGCCACACCCGCTTCGATCACTGCCTCCAGGGTTGCCGTGCCGCGCTCGCGCAGGCGGCCGATGTAGTCCACCAGAACCAGGTTGTCGTTGACGACAACCCCCGCGGCGGCGCCGATGCCAAAGTACGAAAACAGGGCCATCGGGATACCGAACAGCAGGTGGCCGAACACCGCGCCCATGAAACCGAAGGGAATCGCAGTCATGATCAACAGGGGCAGGGCATAGGAGCGAAACGCCACCGCGATCAGGGCGTACATGACGAACAGGGCGATGGCGTAGAGCGCAATGATCTCGTTGAAGAACTCCTCCTCGGTTTCCTGCTGGCCGCCGCGCAGCACCACCAGGTCCGGGTAGCGCTGCTGCAGCCCGGGCAGGAACTGCTCGCGCAAGTCACTGTTGATGTCGCTGACCAGTTCCGGCGCCGCCTCGGCAGATATCTCCACCATGCGCTCACCATCCCGGCGCTGGATCCGCTCGACTGCGCTGGTGACTTCCACCTCCACCACCGATAGCAGGGGTATTTCGCGACCGTCGCCGGTACGCACCCGGAAATTATCCAGGCTGGCCAGGTTTCCCCGCAGTTCCACGGGGTAGCGGACCATCACCCGCACGTCGCCGTAGTCTCGCGGCAGGCGCTGAACCTCTTCGCCGTAATAGGCCTGGCGCACCTGGCGTGAGACCTCGGCCAGGTTGACGCCCATTTTTTCTGCCCCCGGCCGCAGCTGCAGGTGGATTTCATCGGCGCCGGCGCGGAGGCTGTCACGCACGTAGTAGACGCCGCTGTAGCTGCGCAGCCGGTCCTGCAGCTCAGCGCTGGCGGCCTGCAGCAGATCCATGTCGCGATGGCGCAGCACCCAGGTAATCGCCGCGCCCTGGTCATTCAGGGTATAGCTCACCTGGATTTCTTCCGCATCGGGGACATCCCCCACCAGCGCCCGGAACCGCTCCGCCGCCTCCCTGGCCGACATTGCACGCTGTTCTGGCGGCGACAGTTTGACAATGGCGATGACGCTGTCCCGGCGCGAGCGTGTGTACCAGCCTTCCACCAGGGAGTGCCTGCCGCCACTGGCCGCAGCTTCGGCCTCGACCTCTGCAATCAGCGCCTTCTCCGCCACCTGCAGCTGTTCCAGTACCGCCAGTGCCCTGGAGTACGGTGCGCCGCTGGGCATTACCACGTTGATATGAATCTGCTCGTTCTGCACTTCCGGGAAGAACGTAAATTTCACCCAGCCGGCGGTGAAGACGCCGAGACTGAGCAGGAAAGCGGCGGCGAACAGGCTGGTTGTGAGGTAGCGGTGCCGGGTTGCCTGGCGCAGCAGGCTGCGATACCGGGTGTTGGCAAAGCTGACGATGCTCTCTTCCAGCTGTTTTTGCCGCTGGCGCCAGCGCCCCAGGTGCTCCCGGTGTTCCAGGTGGCGGAGGTGGGAAGGCAGGATGCAGAACGCTTCGATCAGGGAGATCGTCAAGGCGACAGTGATGACGATGGAGAACTGGCGGGTCATCTGTCCGCCCTCGATATCGAGGAAAAACCAGGGTGCAAAGGCAATCATGGTCGTCAGTACGGCGAAGATCACCGGTCGTGCCACCGCGTGGGCACCGGCCACCGCGGACTCCACCCCGCCGCCGCGCTGGTGGGCTTCGTGATGGATGCTCTCACCGACCACGATGGCGTCATCCACCACGATGCCCAGCACGAGCAGGAAAGCGAAGGTCGACATGACGTTGAGCGAAACGTCGTTGGCTGGCAGCAGCGAAAAGGTACCGATAAATGCCACCGCGATACCGGACGTAACCCACAGCGCCACTTTCGGTCGCAGCGACAGGATCAGCACCAGGAATACCAGTGCCAGACCGAGCCACGCCGAGTCGCGGATCGTCGACATGCGGCTTTTGTAGATATCGGCTGTATCGAACCACAGTGTCAGCTCTATGCCGTCGGGCAGGCGCGGCCGGGTCTGCTCCATCCAGGCCCTGACCGCTGCGCTGGCCTTGACCACCTGCATGTTGTCGGTGGAGAGCATCTGGATCAGAACCGCGGGCTCGCCATTCATGGTGGCGAGGATCTCGTTCTCCTCGTAGCCGTCCACCACCCGCGCCACATCCCCGATGCGCACAGTGGCGCCGGCGGCATCCTGGCGCAGGATGATATTGCTGAACTCATCGCTGCTGTCCGCCAGATTGCGGGCACGCAGGCGCACGTCGCCGGTCGCCGTCCGCAATTGCCCCGATGAAAGGTTGATGGAGCTGCCGCGAATTGCCTCGGCCACTTCATCGAAGCTGAGGCCGTAGCGGCGGATTGATTCCTCCGCCAGCTCAATCGTGACTTCCTCGCGGCGGGTACCAAACAGCTCGACGATGGATATCCAGGGCAGGGCTGCGACGTCGTTGCGGAGCTCCTCCGCCAGGCGGGTCAACTCGCGCTCACTGACGTGGCCGTGGACTGCGACGCGGATCATTTCTTCCCGGGATTCGCTGCGCCTGACCCGGGGGGGCTCGATATCGCGGGGCAGCGCAGTTACCGCGTCGACCCGGTTCTTGACCTCATTGAGAAAGCTGTCGAGGTCGATGTCGGGCCAGGTTGCGACGTCCAGCCTGGCCAGGCCCTCCGACGCGGTGGCGGTGACCCGGCGCACGTTGTCCAGGTCCTTGAGCGACTCCTCGATCCGGAGGATAACCTGCTCTTCGACTTCCTGGGGCGCGGCGCCGGGCCAGGTAACCTCGACCTGCACCTGGTTGGTCGCGATACGCGGAAACGCTTCCCGCTCCATGGCGACAAACCCCAGCCCCCCGGCCAGTAGAATACCCAGCATCAACAGGTTTGATGCCACGGGGTTCAGCACCCACCAGCGAATGAAACGCTCCATCTACAGTGTTGCCGCCGTGGGCATGGCGACCACTGCCATGCCCTGTACCGGATTGCGGAGGGTGGATACGATGACCTGTTCGCCGGCTTCCAGGCCCGCGGCAATCACCACCCTGTCGTCACCGCGGGAGACGACCTCAACGGCGCGGGTCCGCAAGTGTCCATCGGCATCCACCACATGCACCTTGTTGCCCGCGCGCAGGGCTGCGGGTGGAATCAGCAGTGCCTGCGCCAGCTGGCGCCCGGGAATGACCGCCTCCACGAACAGTCCGGTGGCCAGAGGCATACCGTGATCGGAGGCGCCGCTGCCGTAGGGGTCATCCACTTCGGCCATGGCAAACAGCATGCGGGAACCCGGATCGATCGCGGCGTCGAGGCGCAGCAGTCGTCCCTGCCAGGTATGTTGGCGGCCCGCGACGCTGGCGCGCAGGGTTACCTCGGGGGCAGCGCCCGGGTCGGCGGTGAAGCCTATCGGCAGGTCCAGGGCGGCCAGCTGGTCGTCGCTCAGGGGCAGGCGGATCTCGACCCGGTCCGTGGCAAAGGCGCGCCCCAGAATGTTGCCCGGGGTCACGTACTGGCCAATGTTGACGCGGGTACTGAGCAGGCGACCATCGAACGGCAGACCAATACGGGTGCGCTCAAGGTTGAGCTCAGCCTGTTCGAGGCGAGCCCTGGCTGCCTTAAGGTTGGCCTGCGCCTCTGCCAGCTGCGGTTTCTTGAGTGCGAGATCAGAGGCGGAAGGGTCGTCGCGCAGCTGCTTGCGGGCTACCTCGGCGTCCGCCCGGGCCTGCTGCAGGCGAACCTCCGCTGCCGCGACACTGGCCCTGGCTTCACTCAGCGCCAGGCGGTAGTCGACATCCTCTATGGTAACCAGGGCATCGCCGGAGGTGATCCGGCCTCCCTCGGTAAATTCCGGGGCCACGGCGACAATGCGACCACCCACCTGGGCTACCAGGTCCAGCTCTGTCGCCGCGCGCACCTCCCCCTGGGTTGTCACCTCGAGGGTCAGGCTGTCGCTGCGAACCGCCGCAGTAAAAACGCTGACCGGGCGGGCCCTGCCTTCCTCCTGTGCGGGTTGCGGGGCAGTGGCGTGGAGCAGTGCGTAGCCGGCAATACCGAAGATGGTGACCAGCAGTGGGCCGAGCACCCGTTTTATTGTAATAGTCATGCCTGGTACCTGGGCTGCCGTTTCCTGCGGAGCAATGTATGGACCACCTGAGCGCTGACGTCTTGTGACTGCGCGCTGGCAATAGCTTGCCATGTAACGGACAGGACAGTCCGGGCCGCAAGTTGATTGTGATTATTTCACAGTGAAACCGCTGATTCGGACGGCGCTGCGGTAACGGCGCCTGCGTCAGGCATGACCTGCGGCGCGGGTCGCGCTATGCTGCGCGCCGATAGCGACGCGAAACCACTGCAGAACTGGAAGCAAAAACATGGATCTGGATCGAAGAGAGTTGGGGCTTGGCAAGCGGCCTGCGCTGGTATTGGTGGACATGGTGCGGGGATTTACCGATCCCGCCTGCCCCCTGGGGGCGGAAAGCGGGTCTGTTGTTGCCGCCAATCAGGCTTTGCTGGAGGCTTTCCACACCCGTGGCCTGCCGGTGTTCTTCACCACGGTGGTCTACCATAACCAACAGCAGGCACGGGTTTTTCGCGACCGTGTGCCGGCCCTGGATATTCTGCAACCCGGCTCGCCCTGGGTCGAGGTGGACCCGGCATTGACTGTTGCAGACGGTGACGTCCTGGTCGAGAAGCAGTGGGCCAGCGCATTTCACGGCACTGGCCTCCACGAGCAATTGCAGGCGCGCGGGGTTGATTCCCTGGTGGTCACCGGTCTCACCACCAGCGGCTGTGTGCGCGCCACGGTAGTCGATGGCCTGCAGTACGATTACCGGGTGGTGGTGGTCACGGAGGCGGTCGGTGACCGCAACCTGGATGCCCACCGGGCCAATCTCCACGATATGCAGGCCAAGTATGCCGATGTGGTGGGTCTGGATGCCTTGTTGGCGCAGCTGGCGGAGTTGGCCCCGGGCAGCTGAACCGCGGCAGCGTCAACCGTTACCAGGTACGCTGTCGAAGCTGTAGTAGGTCGGGGTGCCCGGCCCCACCGGCAGGCCCAGCACGAATACCCAGAGGAAGAACAGCAGGCTCCAGCCTATAAAGAACACCATCGAGTAGGGCAGCATGATCGCGATCAGAGTGCCGATACCCAATTGCTTCTGGTAGCGGCAGGCCACCGCGAGGATCAGGCCGAAGTAGCTCATCATGGGGGTAATGACATTGGTGACGGAATCGCCGATGCGATAGGCGGCCTGGATCACCTCCGGCGAGTAGCCGATGATCATCAGCATGGGCACGAAGATGGGGGCGGTGATGGCCCACTGGGCGGATGCGGATCCCAGCATCAGGTTGACGAAGCCGCACATGGCGATGAACAGCAGGAACAGCAGGGGGCCGGTCAGGCCCAGTTCCTGTAGGAAGGTCGCGCCCTTGACCGCAAAGATGGCGCCGAGATTGCTCCAGCCAAAGAAGGCGACGAACTGGGCGGCGAAAAACACCAGCACGATATACAGCCCCATGGAGCTCATGCCCTTGGCCATGGCGTCGATGGCGTCGCGATCATTGCGCAGGGTGCCAGCGATACGGCCATAGACCAGGCCCGGAATGGCAAAGGTGACGAAGATATAGACCACCACGCCCTTGAGGAACGGTGATCCGGCTACCGCCCCGGTGACGGGGTGGCGCAGAACGCCCCAGTCCGGTACCACTGTGAGGGCGATCAGCGCCAGCAGGCTGACAAAGGCCAGTCCGGCGCCCTTCAGGGCGCGCCGCTCCAGGGCGGTGAGCGGCTCCAGGTTTTGCGCTTCGAGATCAATGCTGGCGCCGCTGTCACTGTAGGCGCCGAGCTTCGGCTCAACGATCTTTTCGGTGACGATCGCGCCCAGCACGGTGATCAGGAAGGTGCTGGCGATCATGAAGAACCAGTTGGCCTCCGGGCCAACGGTATAGGCGGGGTCGAGCAGGCGCGCCGCGGCCTCGGTAAAGCCCGCCAGCAGGGGATCCACGGTGCCGATAAACAGGTTGGCGCTGTAGCCGCCGGAAACCCCGGCGAAGGCCGCCGCCAGACCCGCCAGCGGGTGGCGCCCCAGGGAGTGGAAGATCGCCGCTGCCAGGGGGATCAGGACCACGTAACCCAGTTCCGAGGCGGTGTTGGACACAATCCCGGTGAATACCACGGCCACCGTCACCATGCGCGGGGCAGCTCCCAGCACCAGGCCGCGCATGGCCGCGCCAATCAGACCCGAGTGCTCGGCGATGCTGACCCCGAGCAGGGCGACCAGCACGACGCCCAGGGGTGGAAAACCGGTGAAATTGGTGACCAGACCGGAGACGATGCGTTGCAAACCGTCAACGCTGACCAGGCTCACGACCCGAATAATACCGTCGGCCGAGCGCCCGGGAATGCCTTCAGGCCTTGGGTCGACGACGCTCAGTCCGAACCAGGTGGCGACTCCGCTGAGCAGCACAATCCCGACCGCGAAGCAGGCAAACAGCGTTACCGGGTGCGGCAGCAGGTTACCCAGCCATTCGACCGCGTTCAGGAAGCGGGTAAACCAGCCTGGCACTGGGCGTATGTCTTGCGGGTGGGGGTTATGTGGCGCCACGGGGGCTTGTCCTGCGCTGCTCTCAGTATGTTCCGGGACGCTATCACATGCATTGCGTGCGTCGCCACAGTGCATTGGTGCTGATACCAAGGGATTCGGCAGCGCGCGCCCGGTTGCCAACGAGGCGTTCCAGAGTCTCAAGGATGATTTCCGTTTTGGAGATTGGCGCTTTCGTCGTCACTGCGCCAGTCGCCGGTATCCGTGACCAGGCAGGGCTTGTGTCGCCCGAATACAGCTACGGTGCCGGCCGCGGCAGCCGCGCAGGAAGGTTCTGCGGCACAATCGCCGGTCATGATCGAAGTGGTGAGTTCCATAATCTTCATCCGATTTTCGCGCATCGCCGGGCGGCGGGTTTGCCTCCACCTGCTCACGCTGCTGGTGAGAGGAATTTTCCGGAGCCCGTGGTCGGCATTTGTCCTTTTATGAAACTATTTTATTTCAGTATGGAATACTCGGAGAGCTTGGTGACCCTCTAATGGCATTTATATTGCTGCCTGGAGAGCGTTTCCATATGAAGTAGGGTGCAAAAGTGCGGTGTAATCCCAAATGGGCTTTGTTTTTCCAAGTTGGCACGAGTCATGCTTGTATTTTCTGCAAGATATTAGCTTCATAAAATAGCGGAGACATAAAATTGAACCAGTCTCTTTGCGGTGTGCGTCTTTTAGACCTCACTCATATGCTTTCCGGGCCCTATGCGGGCATGATTCTGGCCGATCTGGGGGCAGAAACCATCAAGGTCGAACCGCTCGCCGGAGAGGGCACGCGCAAGCTTCTTGCCAAGGACCCCAAGAATTCCCTCGGCGGCATGGGGGCCTACTTCATTACCCTCAATCGCAATAAGAAAAGCGTCGCCATTGATTTGAAGAGTGAAGCCGGACTGCGCCTGTTTCACCAGCTGGTAAAGCAGGCGGATATCGTGCTCAGCAATTTTGGTGCCGGTGTGCCCGAGCGCCTCGGGATAGACTACGACACCCTCAGCGCAATCAACCCCCGCATTATAACCTGCACAGTATCCGGCTTCGGTTCGGATGGTCCCAACTATCAGCGCCCGGCTTTTGACCAGGTCGCGCAGGCTACTGGAGGCGGTATGTCCATCACCGGCCCCGACCGCGATCACCCGGTGCGGGCGGGCATCCCCATCGGCGACCTCGGCGGCGGCATGTTCGGTGTCATGGGCCTGTTGGCGGCGCTGTACGAGCGCGAGCGCAGCGGCCTGGGTCAGCATGTCGACATTTCCATGTTGGATTGTCAGATTTCCATGCTCAATTACATGGCCACCATGTATTTCCTGTCGGGGGAAGATCCCTACCCGATTGGCAACTCTCATTTTGTGCATGTGCCATACGACACGTTTACCTGTTCTGACGGGTTCATAGTCATCGCAGTAATCACCGACAATTTCTGGCAGAACCTGAAAACAGTCGTGGAAATTCCCGAGTTCAATGACCCGAAATACGATGGTCAGCCGGGGCGCTACGCTGATCGCGAGTTGATCAACGCCCGGCTGAACGCGGTGCTGGCAGGGAATACCTGTGATTACTGGATCGCCCAGCTGGAGGCAAAGCGCATACCCTGTGCTCCGGTGAACAGCTTCAGTGCCGCGCTCTCGGATCCGCAGGTCCTGCACCGCAAGATGGTGGTGGAACTCAGCCACCCCGACGGCACCACTACCCGCGGCCCGGGCAATCCGGTCAAGCTGTCCCGCACCGGCGAGGAATCGTTTACGGCGGCACCACTGTTGGGTCAGCACACTGCTGAGGTGCTTTCCGCGTTGCTGGGAATGAGCGATGCCGAGATAAAAACCATGAAGGGCCAGGGAGTCATCGCCTGATGGCGGAGTCTGTGATTGTCAACGATGTCGGGCCCCGCGACGGGCTGCAGAACCAGCCCCGGATCCTCGAACCGCAGCAGCGCCTGCAGTTGATCGCCGGTATCCGCGAGGCGGGCGTGGACAGTATTGAAGTCGGCAGTTTCGTGTCGCCGAAAGCCGTGCCGGCGATGGCGGGGACCGATATCGTAGCGGCGGGCCTGCAAGGTCTGCCCGCTGGCCACTACAGCGCCTTGATCCCCAACCTGCGCGGATACGAGCTGGCCAGGGACGCGGGCGTGAATACCGTGGTCATGGTGCTCTACGGCAGCGAGGGCATGGCGCGCAAGAACGTGAACATGGGTCGCGAGGAGGCCGATGCGGTCACCGAAACCATACTCCAGCGCGCTCGCGAGGACGGCATTGCTGTCATCGCCACGATCGGGGTGGCCTTTGAGTGCCCCTTTGACGGCCCGGTTGATCCGGGGCTGGTGGCGGATGTGGCGGCGCGCTTCCTGCAGCTGGGGGTGGCGCGCTTTGTGGTCGCCGACACCATTGGCGCCGCCAACCCGCAACAGGTGCGCGAGCTCACCCGCAGACTGGTGGCAAGCCATGGCGCACAGCGCCTGGGCTGTCACTTCCACGACACCCGGGCCCTGGGCCTGGCAAACGTCTATGCTGCACTTGAGTCCGGTATCCGTTATTTCGACGCTTCCATCGCCGGCCTCGGCGGCTGCCCCTTCGCTCCCGGCGCCAGCGGCAACGTTGCCACAGAGGACGTGGTCATGTTGCTGCAACAGCTGGGCTTTGCCACTGGCGTCGATCTGGAGAAATTGCTGGCCGCCTCGGACCTGGCCGAGACCCTGACCGGTACCGCCCCCGGCGGCCGGGCGAAGGCCTGGCTCAAGCCCTGGCTGGCCAAACAACATTCATAACCCTGAGAGGAGAGATCCATGAGTTATCGCCTGGGCGTGGACGTCGGTGGCACCTTCACCGACCTGCTGCTGATCAACGAGGATTCCGGCGCGACCCATACCGCTAAGGTGCCCTCCACACCGGAGGATTCCTCCATCGGGGTACTGAACGGCATTGCCCGTATCTGCGATGAGAGCGGCATTGACCCTACTGCAATTCATCGCGTGATGCATGGCACCACGGTGGCCACCAATGCGGTACTGACCGGGCGCGGTGCCACGGTAGGCCTGGTGACCACGGCGGGCTATGAGGACACCCTGCAGGTGGCGCGTTCCTACTGCCCCGGCGGCCTCGGTGGCTGGGTCAGCTACATCAAGAAGCCGCTGCTGGCTCCGCTGGAGCTTACCATTGGTGCCCATGAGCGTGTCGGTGCCGATGGCAGCATCGTTACAGCGCTGGATGAGGACCGGTTGCGCGAGGACCTCAAGAAGCTGCACGCCCGCGGCGGCATCCAGGCCCTGACTATCTGCTTTATCAACGCCTACATCAACGGCGAACACGAGCGCCGTGCGCGGGACATCGCCAGTGAGATTTTTGGCGCCACGCCGGTGTCGATCTCCAGCGAGGTGGTTCCGGAGATGCAGGAGTATGAGCGCACCGAGACCACCGTAGTGAACTCCTACGTGCGCCCGGAAGTGGCCACCTATGTGCGCAACCTGCAGGCGGCGCTGGAGGAGCGCATGGGCGGCAATACGCAGCTGGCGATCCTCCGCTCCGACGGCGGCCTGGCCTCGGCGCGGGCGGCAGAGGAATCACCGGTGAACCTGCTGATGTCCGGTCCGGCCGGCGGCGTCGCGGGAGCGATCTATTTCTGTAGCCGCGCCGGGTTCGACAACATTCTTACCTTTGATATGGGGGGTACCTCTACGGACGTTGCCCTGATCCAGAATTCCAAGGCGCGCGTGCGCCGCGAAACCATCGTTGGCGATGTGCGGGTGCGGGCGCCTTCGGTGGACGTGCGCACCGTAGGTGCCGGCGGCGGCTCGATCGCCTTCGTACCTGAACTGACCAAGGCCCTGCGGGTCGGCCCGGAATCCGCCGGTGCGGTGCCGGGCCCTGCCTGCTACATGAAAGGCGGTACCGAGCCCACGGTTTGCGACGCCAACGTGGTCCTGGGCTACCTGCCCTCGGACGTACAGCTTGGCGGCAAGATGCAGATCAACCGCGATGCCTCCGAGGCAGCAGTGCAGAAAGTCGCGGATGCCATGGGTATCCCGCTGATGGAAGCGGCGGAGGGGATTGTTCGCATCGTCAACGAATCCATGTTTGGCGCCCTGCGGCTGGTGTCGGTGGAGCAGGGCTATGACCCACGTGACTTCGCCCTGGTGGGTTTTGGCGGTGCCGGCCCGCTGCACGCCAATGCGCTGGGTATTCTTACCAACGCCTGGCCGGTGATTGTTCCGCCCGGACCAGGGGTTCTGTGCGCCTACGGTGACGCGACGACCCAGGTGCAGGACGAGGCGGCTCGTACCTACCTGATGATGGCCGGTGAGCTCACCAATGAAAAGCTGATGGCGGACCTGAAAGAACTGCAGGCGCGGGCGGGGGAATCCCTGGTGGCCGACGGCATTGCCGCCGATACTCACGAGGTCACCTTCCAGGCTGACCTGCGCTACGTGGGCCAGGCCTTCCAGATCACGGTGGACTTTACCGAGGCGGAACTGCGTGAGAAGGGAGTCGCCCTGCTGACGGACGCCTTCGACGCAGAGCACGAGCAGTTGTTTACGTTCAAGCTCGGCGATGGGCACGAGATACTGATGATTCGCGCCCTGGCCAAGGCGCGCTCCGCGGCGATTGCCGAGCTGCAAACCGGTGCCGCCGGCAACACCGTGGAACAGTGCCGAATCCACGAGAGCCGCTTTTACCATGACGGCAGCTGGCACGATTGCAGCATCTATGATCGGGGCAAGCTGCACGAGGGTCTGGTGGTGCCCGGCCCGGCCATCGTCAGCGAGATGGACTCCACCACCGTGATCCTCCCTGGTTACGACGCCCGGGTGGACGCGGTCGGAAACCTGTTGATCAATCCGGTAGCCTGAGGGGGGAATGACCATGAGCGCGAGAATTATCCAGAGCAACGATCAGCCCCTGCAGAGCGTGGATGTCGATGGGGTTACCGTCGATATCATCGAGAACGCCCTGCGCAACGCGCGCGAGGAAATGGATGCTGTGTTGTTTCGCACCGCCATGTCCCCGGGTATCCGCGAGCAGGGTGACTGTTTCCCGATGATCGCCAATCGCGAGGGCAAGATGGTGGTGGGCCAGTTCGGCTCCTTCATCGGACCGTTCCTGCAGGCATACGACGCAGATATCGAGGAAGGGGACATCATCCTCACCAATGACCCCTACATGTGTAACGCCGCGGTGTCCCACCTGCCGGACTGGGTGGTGCTGGTGCCGGTGTTCAAGGACGGTCGTCACATCGCCTGGTCCGCCATGTTTGGCCACATGTCCGACAATGGCGGCATGGTGCCCGGCTCCATCCCCATCGAGGCCACCTCGATCTTTCAGGAAGGGATTCGTATCCCGCCGATCAAACTGTACAAGAAGGGCGTATTGCAGGAGGATATTCTCGAGCTGATCCTGCACAACGTGCGCACTCCGCAGTGGAACCGCTTCGACCTTAACGCCCTGGTGGCGGCCTGCAACACCGCTGCCCGGCGCTGCGTGGAACTGGCCCACCGCTTTGGCGACGATGTGCTGTTCTCCACCATGGATGTGATGCTGGAACGCAACCATGCTGCGATGAAGCACATTATCGAAATGTTCATCCCGGAGGAGCCGCGCGAATTCGAGGACTACCTCTGCGACGACGGCATGGGCATGGGCCCCTACCGCATCAAGTGCCGCATGTGGCGCGAGGGTTCGAAGGCGATTTTCGACTTTGACGGCACCGACCCGCAGGCCCAGAGCTCGGTCAACTTCTTCCTCAATGAAGACATGTTCAAGATGTTCTTCGGCTCCTTCACCATCAATGTGGTGGATCCGCAGATTGTCTTCAACGACGGCTTCTACGACCTGGTTGACGTGCGCATTCCCGCCGGCACCCTGTTGAAGCCCAAGTTTCCCGCCGCCCTGTCCGGACGCACCCACGCCCTGGGTCGCATCTTCGACCTGCTGGGCGCGTTGCTGGGTATGGGCGCGCCGGAAATGATGCTGAACGCCGCCGGTTTCTCAGACTCCCCGCACCTGTTCTATTCCGGCTACAAAGACGATGGCGAGTGGTTCCAGCTGTTCCAGATCGGCTTTGGTGGCATTCCCGGGCGGCCGGTTGGTGACGGTCCGGATGGTCACTCCCTGTGGCCGGGGTTCACCAACGTGCCCAATGAGTTCATCGAGAGCTATTTCCCGCTCCGCATCGAGCAGTACGCCACCATCCCCGATTCCGGCGGTGCCGGCCTGCACCGGGGCGGCAACGGTCTCAGCGTGGCCTATCGCTTCCTGGCGGACGGCGAAGTTGGCATCCACGACGAGCGCTGGTTGACCTACCCCTGGGGCGTCCTGGGCGGCGAGACCGGCATGCGCTCTACCAAGCGCATCGTCCGGGCGGACGGCAGCGAGGAATGGCTCCCCGCCAAGAAGGAGGGCATCAAGGTCAAGAAAGGCGACCTGCTGTACTTCAATACCTGGGGCGGAGGCGGCTGGGGTGATCCCTACAAGCGCGACCCGGAACTGGTGCGGCAGGATGTGGAGCGCAGGCTGGTTACCGCGGAGGGCGCGCAGCGCTATGGCGTGGTGATCGCCGCCGATGGCAGTGTCGATTCGGCGGCGACCGAGTCACTGCGTGCTGAGCGCGTTGCGGCGCGCGGCGACGAGATAACCCTGTTCAACCGCGGCGGCAGTATTGAAGAACTTCGCGCCCGCTGCGAGCAGGAAACGCATCTGGCCGCGCCGGTGGCGCCAACCTTCTCCGCGGCCCGTTAGAGGCTCTTCACTGTTCGGGGACCAGGGCCCAACCGCCGCGGATAGGCGCTGACGGTCTACCCCGTCAGCGCCGCAGCTTCGCGGGCAGGTGGGATCTCCTGGGGCAGCACGAACCAGCGCAGTGCTTCGTGTTCCGCCGGCAGGAGCAGCGGCGATGCAGCTATTGCTCGATCCTCCCGGGTCAGTTCCCGCTTCGCCAGCACCAGCTGTGCGCTGAGTGATACAGCTGGCGGCCGAGGGTCCGGTGTTGTCGTCTGCTCCAGCCACGCCAGGCTCGCGATGGGGTCCTTGCGTTCCGGGTTAAGGCCCCGGAAGCGCCAGATGCCGTGCGCGGTGTCCACTTGGTAGGAAGGCAGCAGCCGCCAGCCGTGTTCCGCCACCAGTTCCAGTGCCCGCAGCAGGTACTCGAACTCCTCCTCATCAATAAAATAGTTGAAGTTCAGACGTACCCAGCCCGGGCGCAGCAGGCTGGCGCCGGCGCTGATCGCGGCCTCCAGCCGCTTGCTGTACGCCATGTCCATGCCCAGCAGGGCGTGGGCGTATGGGCCCGCGCAGGAGCAGCCGCCGCGGGCCTGGATACCAAACAGGTCGTTCAGCAGCGCCACCACGAAGCCGTAGTGCAGGTCGCGCTCTCCATGGCGAAAGCGGAGGGAGAAAATCGGCAGGCGCGGCGCGTCGTGACTGCCGAGCACCTCGATGTTCGGGCAGGCGCGCAGGCGCGCCATGGCCCGTTCGGCCAGCGCCGATTCCCGGGCCTGGATGGTGTCGGTGCCCACCGCCTGCTGCAGTGAGAACACCAGGCCGGCGCGGATGGACTCCACGATGGCGGGCGTGCCGCCTTCCTCGCGGCGTTCAATGTCGCTGCTGTAGACGTGGTCTTCCGGGGTCACGTAAATCACCGTGCCACCGCCGACCATGGCCGGCACCCGGTTGCTGAACAGGGCGCTCTTGGCCACCAGAATACCCGGCGTGCCGGGGCCGCCGACAAACTTGTGCGGGGACAGGAATACCGCATCCAGCGGGTACTCACCGTTCATGTCGATAGCCACGTAGGGACAGGCGGCGGCGTAGTCCCAGCAGGCCAGCGCACCGTGTGCCCGCAGCAGCCGGGTCACGGCCGCGACATCGCTCTTGATTCCGGTGACATTGGAGGCGGCGGAAAAGCTGCCGATCAGCAGGGCGCGGTGGGCGTGCCGCTTCAGTGCAGCCGCCAGCGCCTCAAGATCGATGCCGCCCTGCGCGTTCAGGGGAATGACTTCCAACTCGGCAATGCTCTCGCGCCAGGGCAGTTCGTTGGAGTGGTGCTCGTAGGGACCGATGAATACCACCGGCCTTTCCTGCTCGGGAAGCTGGGCCGACAGCTGGCAGCGGGCGTCCAGCTCAGCCGGCAGCCGCAGGTTCATCACATCGATCAGCTTGTTGATCGCGGCGGTGGCTCCTGAGCCACAGAAAATCACCTTGTCACTGTCACCACCGTTGACGGCCCGGCGCACCTGGTCACGGGACGCTTCCCGCAGTGCCGTGCTGCGGGCGCCGGTAAAGGAGGTTTCGGTGTGCGTATTGGCGTAGTAGGGCAGCACCTGCGCGCGGATGTAGTCCTCGACGAAGTCCAGGCTGCGACCGGAGGCGGTGTAGTCGGCATACACCAGGGGGGCATCGCCAAACGGCGTGGCAATGGGCTGGCGCTGGCCGATAACGGCCTGGCGGATCCGCTCAATCAGGTGATTCATGGGCAGTGCTCCCGCGGTTGCGTAGGGTCAATTCGTGGGACAAAGCCTATCGCAGGGAAGGCGAGACATTGTGCCTGATTGCATTGATAATTTCATTTAAATCGAAACAATGTGTCATTCAAGTATCTATAAATGGGAAAATATTCCATTCAGATTTGATTGGAGGAGATGTCCATGCTTGATTCGACGGACAAAAAGCTGTTGCGCCTGCTGCAGGTTGACGCCGCGCTCTCGGTGGCGGATCTGGCCGAGCGGGTGAGTATTTCCAAGTCCGCTTGCTGGCGCAGGCTGCAGAAACTTGAGCACAATGGGGTGATCCGCCAGCGGGTCACCCTGCTCAATGCCGCAGAGGTCGGACTGGGACTGACGGTCTTCATTACCCTGCGCACCAACCAGCACAACGAGGCATGGGCCAGGCGCTTTCGAGAGGTGGTGCAGGGCGTTGAGGGGGTGCTTGAGGTGTACCGCCTGGGCGGGCAGCTGGACTACCTGTTGAAAGCCGTGGTGGCCGACATGCCAGACTACGACAGGCTGTACCAGCAGCTGATCGGCGCCGACCTGTTCGATGTGTCCGCCAGCTTTGTGATGGAAGAGATCAAGGCTACGACGGTGTTGCCCCTGTAAGGAGGGACGTTGAAGGCCGGCGCGGCGGAAATCCGCGCCGGCGAGGGGGTCAGGCGAAGTTCTTGTTCACAAAGTCCCAGTTTACCAGGGCCCAGAACGCGTCCATGTACTTCGGGCGGGCGTTGCGGTAATCGATGTAGTAGGCGTGTTCCCATACATCCACGGTCAGCAGCGGCGTGACCGCGCTGTCGGTCAGCGGCGTTTCCGCATTGCTGGTGTTGACGATGGCAACGCTGCCGTCGCTGTTCTTGACCAGCCAGGTCCAGCCGGAACCAAAGTTGCCGACGGCGGACTCGGTGAAAGCCTGCTTGAACTCGGCGAAGGAGCCGAAGGCCTTGTCGATGGCCGCGGCCACGGCACCGGTAGCGGCGCCGCCGCCGTTGGGGCTCAGGCACTCCCAGTAGAAACTGTGGTTCCAGACCTGGGCGGCATTGTTGAACACGCCGCCGGAGGAGGTGCGGATGATGTCTTCGAGCGACTTGCCCTCGAATTCCGTACCGGGAACCATGCCGTTCAGCTTCTCGACGTAGGTGTTGTGGTGCTTGCCGTAGTGATAGTCGATGGTTTCCGCGGAAATATGCGGTGCCAGGGCATCGCGAGAGTAGGGCAGTGCGGGGAGTTGAAAAGCCATAGTGTTCCTCCGATAACTCAGGATAAGTGGGTTGGCAATCGTCCAGACTAATACTTTCGTGTCGTCGGCCCGCGCTAGCGTTGGCCGACGCTGTTATGGTTGGAGGTCCAGCGAAGGCGGCCAGTATACCGCATTGTGCGCGGTCATAATAATGGACTAAGGTTGTGACTACTGACTGAATCAGGAAGGCGCCTTTGGGGCGCCCCCACAGAGAGGTAAATCTGCCATGTTGCTGTCCATTCTGCTCTTTCTGGTCCTGCTCGTTACCGTGTTCTGGTACCGCCCGCCGCTGGCATTAGGCTCCGGCATCGTGGGTGTTGGCACCCTGTTGCTCGCCCAGCTGCACGGGGTGATGTGGCTCGTCCTGTTGCCGGTTGTCGGGGTGATCGCCCTTCTCAATGTTGTGGAGTGGCGCCGCCGCTATGTGGTCGCGCCTGTCTACGCCATGCTGCGCAAAGCCATGCCGCCGATGAGCGATACCGAGCGCGAAGCCCTGGAAGCGGGTACAACCTGGTGGGAAAAGGACCTGTTCAGTGGCAATCCCGACTGGGATCGGTTCGCGGCGATTCAGCCGCCGGAGTTGACGGAGAAAGAGCAGGCCTTTCTCGAAAACGAAACCAATGAGCTCTGCGGCTTGATCGACGAGTGGGATGTGCACCAGCGCCAGGACCTGCCGCCGGAGGTGTGGGATTACCTGCGCCAGAAGGGTTTCTTCGGCCTGATAATCCCGGAGTCCTTTGGCGGGCGGGATTTCAGTCCCTACGCCCAGAGCCGCATCATGAGCAAGATTGCCAGTCGCTCCATTACTGCGGCGGTCACCGCGATGGTGCCCAACTCCCTGGGCCCGGGCGAGCTGCTGGTGAAATACGGTACCGAGGAGCAGAAGCAACGCTGGCTTCCGGGGCTGGCGGCTGGTACTGAACTGCCCTGCTTTGGTCTCACCGGCCCGGAGGTGGGTTCCGATGCGGGCGCCATTCCCGACCTCGGGGTGGTGTGCAAGGGCGAGTTCGAGGGCGAGGAAGTCATTGGCCTGCGACTCAACTTCCACAAGCGCTGGATTACCCTGGCACCGGTGGCGACCGTGGTGGGGCTGGCCTTCCAGCTGCGGGATCCGGACGGATTGCTGGGAGACCCGGACAAGGTCGACTACGGTATCACCTGTGCGTTGCTGCCGGCTGACCACCCCGGCATCGAGATCGGTCGCCGGCACAACCCGGGGGCCCCCTTCATGAACGGCCCCATCATGGGCGAGGACCTGTTCATTCCGGTGGACTGGATCATCGGCGGGCCGGAGATGGCGGGCAAGGGCTGGCGGATGCTGATCGAGTGCCTGGGTGCCGGCCGGGGTGTGTCCCTGCCGGCCCTGTCCACCGCCAGCGGCGAGATGTGCTACCTGATGGTGGGGGCCTACGCCCGCATCCGGCGCCAGTTCAACATGGAAGTGGGCAAGTTCGAGGGCGTGCAGGAAGCCACGGCCGAGATTGCCGCGGGCGCATATACCCTGGAGGCAATGCGCCAGATGGTGACCCGGGGCCTGGAGGATGGCACCCCTTCGGTCATGACCGCCATGGCGAAGTACCACGCCACCGAGCTGATGCGCACCCTGGTCAACCACGGCATGGACGTGGTGGGCGGTCGCGGCATCCAGCTGGGTCCGCGCAATTTTCTCGCCGCCGGCTATCACGCCCTGCCAGTCGCGATCACCGTCGAGGGTGCCAACATACTTACCCGCTCGCTGATGATTTTTGGCCAGGGCGCCATGCGCTGCCACCCTTTCCTGTTGGACGAGATGCAGACCCTGGAGGCGGAAGAGACCCACGAGGGCCTGCGCGACTTCGAGCCCCTGTTCCTGCAGCACCTGGGACATATCAGCAGCAACCTGGCGCGACTGGTGGTGCTGGGTGTCAGCGGCGCCCGCTTCAGTCCCGTGCCCTCGGGTGCCGACGACTTCAGCCGGCGTTGGTACCAGCGTATCAACCACCTGAGTGCGGCGCTGGCTACCTGCGCGGATGTCGCCCTGGGGGTTCTCGGCGGTGATCTCAAGCGCCGGGAGCTGCTGTCGGCGCGCCTGGGTGATGTCCACAGCCAGCTGTTCATTGCCAGCAGCCTGCTGAAGTTCCACGCTACCCAGCCGCGCAGCGAGGAGGGCAACGCGCACGCCGCCTACGCCCTGCAGCGGTCGCTGCACGCCGCCCAGGAGGCCCTGCTGGCCTACTGTGACAACTTCCAGCCCCGTGCCCTGGGTCTTCTCATGCGGGCTTGGTGCCTGCCCCTGGGGCGGGTCTTCCGGGCGCCCGATGATCGCCAGGTTCGCGAACTGGGAGCGCTGATACTGGAGCCCAATGCGGTGCGCGCCATGCTGGCGACGAAGGTGTTCCTGAGCGTTGATCCGGAAGATGCCGTGGGCCGGGTAGAGAGTACCTTCCAGATGCTGCTGGAGGTAGAGGAGCCGTTCATCGCCCTGCAGCGGGCCTGGAACAAGGGCGAGCTGGATGCCGAGACCCTGGACGAGGCGCTGCAGGCGGCGGTGGACAAACAGCTCATTCGCAGCGAGGACGTGGAGCCCCTGCGGGAGTACGACGCCCGTCGTCGCGACTGTGTGCTCACCGATCACTTCGAGGCCCTGCTGTGACAGCAGGGTCCCGGCCGGATCCGGCGCCACGGTTCGATGTTTGACCTCATCTCACAGCGCCTGTTCGCCACGCCGCCCCGGGAAACCCTGTATCACTACACGACCCTGAGCGGACTGCTCGGTATTGTCGACAGTGCCGAACTGCGCTGCAGCGACATACGCTACATGAACGACTCCACCGAGCTGCGCCACACCCTCGATCTGCTCGGGGAGCAGGTGACCCGGCGCATCGTGGCGGGGGTCGACAAGCCGGCCCTGTTGACCACCTTCCTTGACTGGCTGACCTACCGGGTGGTGAGCGGTCCGATGCTGTTCTGTGCCTCTTTCCGCGGCAACGGCAACCTGCTCAGCCAGTGGCGCGGCTACAGTGTCCACGGCAAGGGGGTCAGCGTGGGCTTCGCGCCGGAGCAGATTCTGGACTGTGCCCGGCGCCAGCACTTCGAGGTTGGGCGCTGTGTCTACGCACCGTCGCAGCAGGAGAAGATGATTGATGAGATCATCGACGCGGTGGAGATACTGGACGCGGGGAACGACCAGGTTGAGGAGGTCGCCAGCCAGAACCGGCAGTGGGTGCGGCGCTTCCAGGCGATCGAGGGTGACTTGCTGCGGATCGCCGCTGTGCTCAAGCATCCCGCCTTCGAGGAGGAGCAGGAGTGGCGTATTGTGTCACCCATGGTCAGCGATGCCGCGGCGGCCCCGGTGCAGTTTCGGGAGGGCAACTCCATGCTGATTCCCTGGTATCCGCTGGACTTGCGTGACGGGCAGGGCCGGCTGGCGATCGAACACGCGTTCCTCGGCCCCACCAGCAATATCGATCTGTCTATGAACTCCTTGGCGCTGTACCTGCGCAGTCGCGGCGCATCCCCGCGCCGGGACATCACCTACTGCGATATTCCCTACCGCAAGCGCTGATTGTCACCGGCTCGGGGCTTGTTCAGCGGGACGCTCGCGATACCACTGGCTCATGTCGTCGTACAGCTCGCCTTTCAGCAGATACAGCGGCGCTCTGTGGTAGATCTTGATGTCGTGGAAGGGGTCGGTGATGATCTTGGTGGCCCACACCAGTCCCGATTGCACGCCCTTGAGGAAGAACAGCTGTACGGTGCGGAATATCACCGCGCCAACGCCGGTAAAGAACCAGAGGATGGCCGTGTTGTGCAGGAAGCCCTGGCTGACCTGAGTCTCCGTAAGCAGGCCGAAAAGGCTGGGGTTGAGCCAGAGCAGGGCTGGCAGCGCCACCCAGATCGACAACAGCACGACCTTGCGCTGCAGGTTGTAGCCCACCTTGACGCTTTCCTTGTACTCGTGGCTGGCCTGGTTGACCTCATCCCAGGTCCTGGGCTCGAAAAAGAAGTGGCCGATTTGGCGCAGGACCATGGCCAGGAGCCAGCCGATCATCACGGCGACAACCGGGTTGAAAGGCAGCAGCAGATAGCTGGCAATAAAGCAGCTGGCGCTGAGCAGATGCAGCGACTGGTTGATGCGATTGTGATGGTAGTAGCGGTGGTCGTCCCAGCGCTGCTGGTGGAGCTCTTCGGCAAAGGTCATGACAGTCTCTCCGGCGGTAGGGCAGTTTCCAGAATGGATGGCAAAGGGTCCGGGGCGAATTCCCGTCGCAGCAGCGCCTGTCCCATCTGCACCCGGCTGCCGGTCTCGGTATCGGCACAGAACGTGTGGTCGCCGCTGGCGAACAGGATGATGGTGGAGCCGTGCTGAAAGTAACCCAGTTCGTCGCCCTTGCGCAGGCGCACATTGCAGCTGATTCGCTGCGGGCCGCTGTAGTGCATGTCCAGTGCGCTGTCCAGGCAGTGCAGCTTGATGCTCGCTACCAGAATGGCAGCCACCGGTACCAGGCAGATGGCGCTGTCGGGCTGCTCCGTGCACAGCGGCAGCACCGCGCGCTCGTTCTTGCAGTACAGTTTTTCAATGCGCTTCAGCGCGATCGGGTTGACGTTCCAGGTATCCCCGGAGATGTAGGTGACCTGTTCCAGCGTGCAGTCCACCGGCGCGTGGAAGCGATGGTACATGCTGGAGGTGAGACGCAGGGTCACGAAGACGCCGTCCCGGTACTGTTCCTGCAGTGCCGGGTCCGGAATGAGGTCCGCGAGTTCATAGGGGAAACCCTTGGCCTGGAACAGACTCGTGCCGTTGATCCTTCCCCGGGCGCCGACAATCGCGTCGCAGGGGCTGGCAACAACCTCCGGCGACAGGTCCACGCTGCGGGCACCGGGCTTGAGCCTGCGGGTGAAGCAGGCCTGCAGACTGCTGAATCTCTGCTCCTGCGCCTCCGCCAGGTTGAGATCGTCCGCGAACAGGCGCCACAGGGCGATCGACAGACGCGTCAGCAGCGGGCTTTCAATGCGGCTGAACCAGCCCATGAACTGGGTCGTCAGCCTGCGCGGAATGCGGTTGGTCAGGAGGAAGTTGAGCTGCTCCTGCTGGCTCAGCTGGCGGATCAGTTGATTCATGGTTCAGGCCACGGAGCGCTGTTGCAGTGGGGCGGCAGGCGCGGACAGGCCAAGATTGCGCAAGTATTCATCCATGATCGCGATGCCGTCGTAGTCCGCGGCACGGGACCGGGCCGCAGCGCGCATCGCCGCATGTCGTTCCGGCTGCCGGAAGTGCGCCACGATGTGCGCGGCCATCTCCTCCTCGTTGGCCGCAAGATAGCCGCTGACACCCGGCTGGATGATGTCCGCCGGCCCTTTGCGCTGGTAGGCGACCGCGGGCATGCCGTGGGTAAATGCCTCCAGCAGGACGTTGCCGAAAGTATCGAAGCGGGAGGGGAAGATGAAAAGGTCCAGGCCCTGGTACAGCTGAGCCAATTGAGTCTGTTCGGTCCAGCCCAGGAAGGCGGCATCCGGCAGCTGTTCGCGCAGCCGGTCCTCTTCGGGACCGGCGCCGGCAATGACCAGGCGCAGGTCCGGCAGTGACTGCCGCGCCCTGGCGAGGATTCGCGGCAGATCCCCCAGACCCTTCTCCGGGCTGAGTCGACAGGCGATGAAGAGCACGGGAGTCTCCGCAGTGGCATCGGCAAACAGCGCCTGCTTTGCCGCTGGTACAACGTCCACTGCGGCTGAGGGTGCCTGGTGCGCAGTCAGAAATACCCGCCCCGGGTCCAGTTCCATTTCATGGCCGGTCAGCCAGCGCTGGTGCTCGGTATTCAGGACGAAAACACCGTTGAACTGCTGATACAGCAGGCGCAGCAGGCGCCGGATCCGGTCGCGCTCGTGCTCCGTGGCATCGGTGGTGGCCTTGATGTACTCAAGCCAGTCGGTCTGCATGAAAAAGTGGCAGGGCACGTTGAACATGTATTTGAGAAACAGCGCCACCAGCACCATGGGGCCCTCGGTGGAACAGATGACGCGATCGTAACCACCTTCGTAGAAGGCACGGGCAATCTGCAGCAGGTCGGGGATCCGCAGCTGCTGGCCACCGGACTCTGGCAGGGTGTAACTGGCCAGGGGCCGGAACACCAGCAGGTGATCCTCTGGCTCGCGCTCATCGTCACAGACCAGCAGGTCGATGGGCAGGTCCCGCTGCTGGATCTGGCGCAGTTTGCCGGACAGCGAACTGGACACGCCATTCCTGTCGAACAGTGTGTCGGTGAGGTGCAGAGCCCGGCAATGGTGGCCGTTGCTGCCCAGGTGCCGGGCAAAATCGTTGAGAAACTGCCGGTTCTGGTACAGCAGGCGCGTGCTCGCCACGGTGGCGCCGGCCAGTACCGCGGAGATCATCAGTGGAAAAGATACGCTGTCCAACAGCTCGGTCACCCTGCGACCGCTGCTGTGACGATGGGGATTGTCGCCGCCGAATGCCAGCGCGCTGAACTGTGCCGGAAGTTCAAAATTGCGGGTCAGGTCCTCGGTGGAAAACCTGAGGGCCCGGTTGTCTGAGGTCAGCAAGCCGGATTTCTCGACTTTCGCGATCATCAGCCGGTTCAGGTCGGTAAACAGTTCGCCGATGGACTGGTTGACGGTCGCCACGAACTGCTCGGGGGATTGCTGCTTGCTGGTGGCGATCCGCTGCAGGTGGGTGAGGCAGAAGCGGTACTTCTTCGAGACCTTCCACTTCAACATGCGATTGGGCTTCTTGCCCTGCAGGGCATCGTGGACAAACTCGAAAAACTTGCGGGCGTGCTTCTTTTTCTGCAGTTCCAGCATGGTATTGCTGATGGCCAGACAGGCCAGCTTGTCGTGGGTCTCGCCCCGATGCAGCAGGATACGCAGCAATCCCGGATCCTGGATGCGCGTAGCGACCTGGGAGAAGTAATCCAGCAGGGCGATGTTCAGCTTCTGGTTTTCGCCGACGTGACCATAGGGGGCCATGCGTCCTTCGCGAATGGCCTCCAGGGCCAGTGCGGAGGGCTTTTCCCGCAGCAGGCGCTGACGCAGGTTGGGCACCTGCAGCCAGGAGCCGCACTGTCCGGCGAAGATACCCATGTGATCGTCGGAGCCCCCGGTCAGGATTTTGGGCCGGTCTGGATCGACCCCGAAGTCCGCCGGGTTCAAGCGGTGTCTGCGGGCCCAGGCCCGCATTTTTTCCGGGGTAATGCCGCGCGCCCAGTTCAGTGTCAGCGTTGACTGCCAGAGGTCGCGCTGGCCGTTGAGGACTTCGACGCGCTGGAACAGCAGCGCCAGCAGTTCGAACACGGCGGGCTCGACCTTGCCGGTATGCGCGTAGAGATACAGGGGGTGTGGCAGGATGACCGGGAGCCCGTGTTCCGCCGCATAACGCAGAAACTGGTAGATGTCGCGACGGAGACGGTTGAGCACTTCTTCCTGGGCCGGACTGAAGCCGTAGGTCAGGACATGCACGAACAGGTCACGATCGGGAAAGTGGCAGGTGAACTCCGCGCCTACCAGCACGTCCTGGCCCTTCTCCAGCAGCTGCCAGCAGGACCGGGCATTGTTGTGGTTGGTGACGGTAATGACGTCGCTGCCGTGCTGACGCAGGCACTTCACCAGTTTTTTGGTCTCCAGCCAGGTCTCTGGCAGGCGCAGGATCCGGCCCCAGAGCTCATCCGGCTGGTCGCTGTTCAGGTCGTGACAATGCAGGTCGATGCGCAGCCGGTCTTCCGCGGCAAAGCGCGCCTCTTCCTGCTGCAGGAAGCTGTTGAAGCTGCTCGCGAGCGACGGACGGAAGTCAGTCGGACGGGCGCGGTCCAGGGGGGTAACATTCATGGCGTTCTCCCGGTAATGGCATCAATGTGCCCAGTCGTTGCGGGTGCGTGACGGCCCGCTGGCGACAGACCGAAGCGCGCGCGCAGCATTTCCGTCGCCAGCTGGCGCCGGATCTCCGCGTGGGTCAGGTGGTCTGACTGCCACCACCAGCCGTCCATGGCCATCTGCCGCGCGGCTTCCACAAAGCGCTGCAGGACAGCGGCAAAGTCGTCGTCGGTGTAGTTGAGACTCATGATCAGGCGGCCGCTGCCTACCCAGGACAGCTCCAGGCCCTGGTCGCGCAGGTAGAACTGGAACATCCAGTTGTAGCGCGAGGGCACGGTGTACAGTACGGTCCAGATGCTGTGCAGGTTGGCGACACGCACCGGGAGCTGCGCCGCCGCCAGCTGATCGTTCAGCTGCTGTGCCCGGGCATTCCAGAGCGCATCCGCATCGCGATACAGGCGCTGGCACCAGCGTTCATCCAGCCGCTGCAGGAACACGTTCATCGCCGCCATGACATAAGGGTGGGAGTTGAAGGTGCCGCGGGCAAAGGCAATGTTCGCCGGCTGCTGTTCCTTGAAACGCTGCATCAGCTGATGACGGCCGCAGAGTACGCCCACGGGCAGGCCGCCGCCCAGGGTTTTGCCGTAGGTCACCATATCGGCCTGGATGCCAAAATATTCCTGCGCACCGCGATGGGCGAGGCGGAAGCCGGTAAAAACCTCGTCGAAGATCAGCACAATGCCGCGGCGGGTGCAGACATCGCGCAGTTGTTGCAGCCAGCGGCTGTAGGCGCTGCGATCGAAGTGCGCGCTGCGGCTGCTGTTCACCAGGGTGGCATCACCGGCGGCATCGGCGTTGGGGTGCAGGGCCTGCAGCGGGTTGATCAGCACGCAGGCGATGTCACGGCGGGTCTCCAGCACCTTGAGTGTGCGTTGGCTCAGGTCCCGCAGCGTGTAGACGTCGCTGGTCTTGCGCTGATTGCCGACACCGGGCTGCACGCCGTCCCACCAGCCGTGGTAGGCGCCGCAGAAACGAACCAGATGCGAGCGCCCGCTGTGGTAGCGGGCGAGGCGCACGGCCTGCATGACCGCCTCGGTACCGGACATGTGGAAGGAGACTTCATCCAGTCCGGAAATGACTTTGAGCCGTTCCACGTTGTTGCGGATGACCGGGTGGTAGGGGCCGAGTACCGGACCCAGCGGACCCGCGATGCGCGCGCCTTCCGCCAGGCAGTCCTTGTAGAAATCGTAGCCGAAGACGTTGACGCCGTAGGATCCGGATAGGTCATAGCGCCAATTGCCGTCGATATCGCGCAGGCGCACACCGTCGCTGCAATCGACAATGGAACCTTGCCGCAGCGCTTTCGCCAGGCCTTCCCGGTAGGGAAAGGGCACCCGGTAGGCGCTGGTAAAGTTCACATCGGAAATACTGCTGTCCAGCCCGGCGCTGAATTCCAGGCTTTGCGTGCAGCGGGTCTGCAGCTGGCGCAGCAGCCGGTCGAGGCCGGCGCGGCGTTGCTCGGCCACTGCTGTTGGCGCGCCATCGCTGCTGAAAAAACGCTCCGGTCCGAAGCTGTAGTAGGGGACCAGCCGCGCTATCCGCCGCGACCATTTGGCGTGTCCGCGCAGGGAGGGATGCTTGGCGAGGGACAGGCGCAGCCTGATCCAGAGCAGATAGACGCACACCAGCGCCGCAGGTACGAGCAGGAAATGGGTTTCGATACTGTTTTGCATTGGCTTCCCGCGCCCTGGCAGCCGCGCATGGCTCGGCTGCCGTTGGTTTGGTCAACAATGCGCTGTTTTGATTGCAGGGGTCTTACAGTTTCGGGAAGCTTTTGTTGCGGTGGAGACGGCCTGGGCGGGACCCAGGCCGCAGTGATCAGCCCTTGCTGGCCGCCAGCGCCTGCTTGATATCGGCGATGATGTCGTCGATGTGCTCGATACCGACCGAGATGCGTACCATGTCTTCGCTGACACCCGCCGCGGCGAGCTCCTCGGGATTCAGCTGGCGATGGGTGGTACTCGCCGGATGGCAGGCCAGGGATTTGGCGTCGCCGATATTGACCAGGCGCAGGATCATTTGCAGGGCGTCGATAAAACGCCCGCCGGCCTCGCGACCACCGTCGATGCCAAAGCTGAGGATGCCCGAGGCCTTGCCGCCGCAGATCTTCTTGCAGGTCTTGCGGTAGGGGCTGTCCTTGAGGCCGGCATAGTTCACCCAGCGGACCTGCGGGTGCTTGTTCAGGTATTTGGCAACTTTCTTTGCATTGCTGCAATGCCGCTGCATGCGCAGGTCGAGGGTTTCCAGGCCCTGCATCAGCAGGAAGGCGCTGTGGGGGGAGAGCGCGGCGCCGGTATTGCGCAGCGGTACCACCCGGCAGCGGCCGATGAAAGCGGCTGGGCCCATGGCTTCGGTGTAGACTACGCCGTGGTAGGACGGGTCCGGCGTGTTCATGATCGCAAAGCGTTCGGGCTGGGCAGCCCAGTCGAACTTGCCGGAGTCCACGATGGCGCCGCCGATGGTGGTGCCGTGGCCACCGATGTACTTGGTCAGCGAGTGCACGACGATATCGGCGCCGTGGTCAAAGGCCCTGCAGAGCAGTGGCGTGGCGACGGTATTGTCGACAATCAGGGGGACGCCGGCGGCGTGGGCGATCTCCGCCCAGCGCTCGATGTCCACCACGTTGCCCGCCGGATTGCCGATGGACTCGCAGAACAGGGCCCGGGTATTGTCATCGATGAGCGAAGCCACGCGCTCGAAATCGTCAGCCTTGGCGAAGCGAGTCTCGATGCCCTGCCGCGGGAAGGTGTGGGCAAACAGGTTGTAGGTGCCGCCGTACAGTTGCGAGGTGCTGACGATATTGGTGCCGACCTCCGCGATGGCCTCGATGGCGTAGCGAATCGCCGCCATGCCCGAAGCCACCGCCAGGGCGCCGATCCCGCCCTCCAGCGCGGCCAGGCGCGCTTCCAGCACGGCATTGGTCGGGTTCATGATCCGGCTGTAGATATTGCCCGGCACCTTGAGGTCGAACAGGTCCGCGCCGTGCTGGGTGTCATTGAAAGTGTAGGAGGTCGTCTGGTAGATGGGCGTGGTGGCGGCGTTGGTCGCCGGGTCGCCGTCATAGCCCGCGTGCAGGGCGAGAGTCGCTGGTTTCATGGTGTCGTTCCACTCTGGTTGTATTATTCCAGCGCCGAAGAGTAGCAGACGGAGCAAGGCCGGCCAATCCGGGTCGCGCCGGGGGCGCGTGGAGGGTGGCGCTCCGCTGCCGGATTTTCACCTTGGCTGCATGTAGACTGGACGCTGGCGTAGGATTTTCACTCACGGAGATAGTGCTTGGCAGACAACAGCAATGCGCACCAGCTTCTCGCAACGAGTGCGCGGCAGGGGACCGCCAGCCGTGGGCTGAGTGCGGACGAGGCGCGGGAGCGTCTGCAGACCTATGGCCGCAACCAGCTGCCCGAGCCGCCGCTGCCCGGCCTTTCGACCATATTCCTGCGTCAGTTCCTCAGCCCGTTCATCTACATCCTGCTGGTCGCGGCCATTGTTTCCTGGGCGCTGAACCAGATGGCCAATGCCGTGTTTATCATGGCCGTGCTGCTGTTGAACGCGGCCATTGGCACGGTGCAGGAGTTTTCCGCCCAGCGTTCGGCGGCCGCACTGCGCAATATGGTGCGTGGCGTCGCCCATGTGATCCGCGATGGCACAGCGGGGCGGATTGATGTCGAGGAACTGGTGCCGGGCGACCTGGTGCTGCTGTCATCAGGAGACAAGGTCCCCGCGGATATTCTGCTCGAAACCAGCGATAGCCTGAGCGTGGACGAGTCCATGCTCACCGGCGAATCCCTGGCCATCACCAAAAATGCCCGGGCCTCGGTGGCAGATGACGCACCGCTGGCAGAGCGGTTCAACCGGTGTTTTGCCGGTAGCACGGTGACCCACGGCCGGGCCCAGGGCGAGGTGATCGCCACGGGACTGAATACGGAGCTTGGCCGTATTGCCGACTCTGTCCTGGGCCGGGAATCCGCTGATCCGCCGCTGCTGATCCGCATCCGGTTGTTCACCTACCAGATGGCGGGGGCGATTGGCCTCGCCATCCTGTTGCTGCTGGCGCTGATGCTGTTCCGCGGCGGCTACAGTACCGAGGGCATGATCCTGATGGCTATCGGCCTCGCGGTGTCGGCCATACCCGAGGGCTTGCCCGCCGCGCTGACAGTGGCGCTGGCCATCGGCATGCGGCGCATGGCGGCGCACAAGGTGATCATCCGCAAGCTGGTGGCTGTAGAAGCACTCGGGTCCTGTACCTTTATCTGCTCCGACAAGACCGGCACCCTGACAGTCAATGAGTTGACGGTGCGCCAGGCGTTGCTGCCGGATGGTGCTGCCTTCGAAGTGACCGGGGAGGGTGTCGCACCGGGTGGCGCCATACTCGGTGATGATCCGGAGTTGTTGCGGGACCTCTGTATCACCGGACTGCTCGCCAATGAGAGCCATCTGGACTACTCGGGTGGCGAATGGGTCTCCAACGGCGACATCGTCGATGTCGCCTTCCTCATTCTGGCCAAGAAACTGGGCCTGTCGCTCAGTGACATTCGCGCCCGGCGTACCCGGCTGGAGCTTATTCCCTACGAATCGGAGCGCGCGTTCAGCGGCAGCCTCAACGTGGATGAAGGCCACCCGCTCGTACTCCATGTCAAGGGCAGTCCGGAGAAACTGCTCGGCCTCTGCACCTGCATGCGTACCCGGGACGGGGATGTCCCTGTGGATCGGGCGCTGATCGAGAGCCAGATTGAGTATCTGGCGGACAAGGGTTATCGCCTGATTGCCCTTGCGCGGCGCCAGGCGGAGCAGCGTGGCGCTCTGGAGCAGCTCGGCGAGATGACCTTTCTGGGTCTGGTGGCGATGATTGATCCGGTGCGCCCGGAGGCGCGCGAGGCCATCCGGCGTTGTCGCCGGGGTGGCATCGAGGTGGCCATGGTCACCGGCGATCATCCCACGACCGCAGGGGCCATTGCGCGGGAACTGCTGTTGGCAGGCAGTGACGACAGGGTGGTCACCGGCAGCATGATCAGGGAGGCCACGGCGCGTGGGGAGGCCGCGCTGGATGCGCTGGTCCTGCCCGCGAGGGTTTTTGCCCGGATAGAGCCGACGCAGAAAGAGCAGATTGTCGACTGTCTGATGCGCAATGGCCATTTCGTGGCCGTCACCGGCGACGGCGTCAACGATGCGCCCGCCATGCGCCGGGCCAACGCCGGCGTTGCCATGGGCAAGCGCGGGACCGATGTGGCCCGGGAAACCGCGGACCTGATTATTGCTGACGACAACTTTGCCTCCATTGTTGCCGGCATAGAGCAGGGGCGCATTGTCTACAACAATATTCGCAAGGTGATAGCCCTGCTGACGACCACCGGGTTCTCGGCCCTGTTGCTGTTTTTTCTGACGGTGCTGGCGGGCCTGCCTATGCCGCTGATAGCGGTGCAGCTGCTGTGGCTCAATCTGGTGGCCAATGGCCTGCAGGATGTCGCCCTGGCTTTCGAACCGGCGGAGGGACATGAACTGGAGCTTCCGCCACGCAATCCGCGGGAACCGGTGTTCGAGCAGCACATCATCCAGCATGTGCTGGTAAGCGGCTCCACCATGGGCGTGCTGGCCTTTGCGACCTTTGCCTGGCTGATTGCAAGCGGTAGCGAGATTCCCGATGCCCGCAACGCGATCCTGATGTTGATGGTGCTGTTCGGCAATATTCACGCACTCAGCAGCCGTTCGGAGACACAGTCCCTGTTTCGCATGCGCGTGCTGGGCAACCCGTTCCTGATCCTGGCCGTGCCACTGGCCCAGGGGGTGCACATCGCGGCCATGTACCTGCCGGGAATCAGTGAGGTGCTGGCGCTGAATCCGGTGACGCTGGTGCAGTGGTTGTTGTTGCTGACGGTAGCCCTTGCCCTGCTGGCCGTGGAGGAAGCCCACAAATGGTATCTGCGGCGCCGCCGCGCGGCCCGTGGCCCCGCCTGACTTGCCGTCGGTGGTGAAGGCTGTAAAGTGACAGCCATCAACGGCTATGGATGCGACGATGAAACTGACGATCAACGGCACAACGACCGAGCTTGATACCGAGCCCGATATGCCCCTGCTGTGGGCATTGCGGGACTTCCTCGGTTTGAGGGGCACCAAGTATGGCTGCGGCAAGGGGCTTTGCGGTGCCTGCACGGTACACCTGGATGGCCAGCCACGGCGCAGCTGCCAGCTGACTGTGGCGGATGCGGCGAGCGGCGAGATAACGACCATAGAGGGCTTGTCCGGGGACGGGTCACATCCCCTGCAGCAGGCCTGGCGCGATTTCAACGTGCCCCAGTGTGGGTACTGCCAGTCCGGTCAGCTGATGAGCGCCAGCGCCCTGCTGGCCAGCAACCCGGCGCCGTCGGATGCGGAGATCAATACCGCGATGGCCGGTAACCTGTGTCGTTGCGGCACCTATCCACGGATCCGCGCGGCGATCAGGAGTGTGGCTGCCGACGCCGCTTCCGGCGCGGGCGCCAGTGCCGCGGAGGACGGGGCATGAGCACGCTGACCCGGGTATCCCGCCGCCGCTTCCTGCAGTTGACGGGCCTGACTGCCACCGGCCTGGTACTGGGCGCGGTGATGCCGCGCAACCGTGCCCTGGCCGGCATTCTCGACGAGGCCGCAGGCGCGCAGCTCAATCTGTTTGTCAGCGTGACGGCGGACGGCAGCGTTGAGATCATCGCCCACCGCTCGGAAATGGGCACGGGAATCCGCACTAGCCTGCCGCAGGTAGTGGCGGACGAAATGGAGGCGGACTGGCACCGGGTCAAGGTCATCCAGGCCCACGCGGACGCCCGCTATGGCAGCCAGAATACCGATGGCTCGCGCTCCGTGCGCGACTTCTACCACATCATGCGGCAGATGGGCGCCACCGCCCGCGCGTTGCTGGAGCAGGCCGCCGCGCTCACTTGGCAGGTTCCGGTAGAAGAGTGCACGGCGCGCAATCACGCGGTTTACCACAGCGGCGGCGGCAGTCTCGGCTTTGGCGAGTTGGCAGCGCGCGCCGCGGAGCTGCCGGTGCCGGCGCCGGAATCCCTGCGCCTGAAAGACAGCGCGGATTTTCGCTATATCGGACAGAGTGTACCGATTGTCGACCTGCGGGACATGACCACCGGCAATACGACCTACGGTATCGATGTGCATCTGCCGGGCATGCTGTACGCCAGCATTGAGCGGACGCCCTGGCTGCAGGGGCGCATTGCCTCCTATGACTCGTCCGCGGCACTGAAAGTCAAAGGCGTGCTGGATGTCGTCGAGCTGGTGGCGGTGGCGGGAGCGCCGGGCTTCAACCCGATTGAGGGCGTTGCGGTGATCGCGACCAATAACCACAGTGCGCTGAAGGGGCGGGTGGCGCTCAAGGTGAACTGGCGCAAGAGCGAGCACAGCGACCACGACAGCGGGGCGTACCTGGACGAGCTGGCGGCGCGGGTCGAGGGTGGCACGGGCGAGGTGCGGCGCCAGCGGGGCGATGTAGACGCTGCCCTGGCGAGCGCGGCCTCGGTGGTCGAGGCGACCTATCGCACTCCCTACCTTGCCCACGCATCCATGGAGCCACCCGTGGCGACCGCGAGGGTCACGGACGAGCGCTGCGAGATATGGGCCTGTACCCAGACCCCCCAGGCTACCCAGCGGGCGGTCGCGGAAGCGCTGGAGCTGGATGTCGCCGCCGTTACCGTGCACGTGACCCTGCTGGGCGGCGGCTTCGGCCGCAAGTCCAAGCCGGACTTCTCGGTAGAGGCAGCGAGGCTGGCATCCCACGTCGGCAAGCCGGTACAGGTGGTCTGGAGCCGCGAGGACGACATCCGCCACGATTACTTCCATGCCTGCAGTGCCCAGCATTTCAAGGGGGCGCTGGACGACACGGGCAAGGTGACTGCCTGGCTGGCCCGCGAGGCATCGCCGCCGATCGGCTCCACTTTCGATACCAGCGTGCGCCGCAATGGCAGTGGCGGGCTGTCCCAGGGCTTTGCCAATGTGCCCTTCGCCGTGCCCAACCTGCGGGTGGAGAGTCACGAGGCTCCCGGTCACGTGCGTATTGGCTGGCTGCGTTCGGTATACAACATTCCCTACGCATTCGGGGTTGGCAGCTTCGTCGACGAGTTGGCGCATGCCGCCGGCGTCGACCCCGCAGAGTTCTGGCTGCAGCTGATCGGTGAGGACCGATTTCTGGACTTCAGCGCCGATGGCTTCGAGTACAGCAATTACGGGCGCGACATAGCGGAGTACCCTTTTGCCACAGCGCGCACCAAAAATGTGATCCGCGAGCTGGTCGGTTCTATCCCCTGGGGCGAGAAATTGCCGCCGGGGCAGGGCTGGGGTCTCTCGGTGGTCAACAGTTTCCTCAGCGATGTCGCGGTTGCCAGCAAGGTGGAGGTCAGGGACGGCCGGTTGCGGGTACTCGAACTGCATGGCGTGATTGACGCCGGCCGGGTGGTTAACCCGGACCGGGTGCACGCGCAAATGGAGGGCGGAATGATCTTTGGCCTGAGTCTGGCGCTGAACGGCGAGATTACCTTTGCCGGGGGCGAGGCCGCCCAGTCCAATTTCCATGACTACCCCATTGCGCGCATGGATCAGGTCCCCGCTGTGATCCGCAGCCATATCGTTGCCAGCGATGCGGCCCCGACGGGGGTGGGGGAGCCCCCCACACCGCCGACGGCGCCCGCGATAGCCAATGCGGTGTTTGCCGCTACCGGCAGGCGCATCAGGGAACTGCCCCTGGGCAAGCACTTCAGCGTTTGAAGGGCAGGCGCAGCCGGGGTCAGTTGGCCGCGACCAGCATGACCCCAAGCACCAGCAGCACGGTGCCGACGACCCGCGGCATTGTCAGTGGGACTCTTGGGTAGCCCAGCCATCCTCGCTGGTCCAGCACCAGCGAGGCGAATACTTTTCCGCAGATGATGGCGATCGCCAGGGTCAACGCCCCCAGTCGCGGGGCGAGGAACACCGACATGGTCACAATAAACGCGCCGAGCAAGCCGCCCAGCCATGCCCACCAGGGCGTCGCGGCAAGCGCCCCCGGCCTGAACCAGTCACGCCCCGTGGTGGCTGCAAGGAGCCCCAGCGCAAGTGTTCCCAGCAGAAAGGAGAAGAATGCCGCCTGCACGGGGGAGCTCAGTGCGGTGCGCAACTCGGCATTGATACCCGCCTGGGAGGCGAGGGAGCAGCCAATCGCGATACTGCATGCCAACAGGAAATACCTGTCCGGCGACTTGCTGGGCAATGCCCCGGCGTGGGCGCCTGCGGCGGCTCCCAGGGGATGCGTCCGGGATACCAGCAACACGCCGGCGACAATCAGCAGGGCGCCCAGCACTCGCTCCGGGGACAGCTCGATTCTGGGGTAGCCCAGCCAACCGTTGTGGTCCAGCACCATCGATGCAAGCACCTGGCCGCAAATGATGCTGAGCGCCAGCGTCAGCGCCCCCAGTTTGGGGGCCAGATATACCGACATGGCAACGTTGAAGGCCCCCAGCAGGCCTCCCAGCCAGGCCCACCAGGGAAGGCCTCCGCGGGCGCCCGGTGCAAACCAGGGCGAGCCCGAGAGGAGGGCGATCACGCCCAACAAGAGGGTACCGGTGAGGAAGGATATGAATGCGGCCTGAATGGGTGAGTGCAGCGCCAGGCGCAGGCGGGAATTCACCCCGGCCTGGGAGGCACCGCAGGCACCGACCAGCAGGCTGCAGGCGAGCAGGAAAGCTGTGCTGAGAGTGATCACCGTGCACGCCCCGATCTGTGGTGGCAAAGCGCGCAGGTTAGCAAAAATCCTGCCCGGGTGTGTCCGCAAACAAGCCAGCGTGTATCATCCGCCCCTTGTTCCGGAATGTGTGTCGTTGTGCGGGTGGAAAAATGTCCAGAGTGAAATTGGGCCTCGTGCCCCAGATACTTGTCGGGGTCGTCCTGGGTGCCCTGCTGGGGTGGCTGGTTCCGGGGCTGGCAGCGCCGCTGGGCTTGCTGGGTGAACTGTTCGTGGGCATGCTGAAAGCGGTGGCGCCGCTGCTGGTGATGCTGCTGGTGATGTCCGCCATCGCCAACAAGCACGAGCGCGGCGGTGATGGTCGCAAGTCCCTGCTGACTCTTGCCCTGTATCTGGTCGGTACGGTCAGTGCCGCGGTGGTTGCCCTGTTGCTGAGCCAGCTGTTTCCGCAGACGATTGCCCTGAGCGAGGGTGCAGCGGGTAGCCCACCGCTGGCGGTGAGCGCGGTGCTGTCCGATGTCCTGTTCAAACTCATTGATAACCCGGTGAATGCGCTGCTCACCGGCAACTTTCTCGGCTGCCTGACCTGGGCGATTCTGCTGGGCCTGAGTTTTCGCAAGGCCAACAGCAATTTCAGGGAGCATCTGCAGACGCTCGCCGTGGGCGTTGGCGATATCGTGGGCTATGTTATCCGCCTGGCGCCGCTGGGTATTTTCGGTCTTGTGTGCGCGACGGTGGCGACGACCGGCCTGTCGGCGCTGGCGGGCTATGCCAGCCTCGCGGGTTTGCTGGTGGCCTGCATGCTGGTGATGGCGCTGCTGGTCAACCCACTGCTGGTGTTCCTGCTGATCCAGCGCAACCCTTATCCCGTGGTGTTCAAGTGCCTGGAGGAGTCGGGGGTTACCGCGTTCTTTACCCGCAGCTCCGCGGCCAATATTCCGGTGAACCTGAACCTGGCGAAGAAACTCGGCATCAGTGAGGAGCTCTATGCGGTGACGATCCCGATCGGGGCGACGGTCAACATGGCGGGCGCCGCCATTACCATCACGGTGCTGACCCTGGCCGCCGCCAACACCCTGGGTATCGAGGTGTCCCTGGCGACCGCACTGGTGCTGTGCGTTGTCTCTGCCCTGGCAGCCTGCGGCGCCAGCGGGGTACCGTCAGGCAGCCTGCTGCTGGTGCCGCTGGCCTGCTCCCTGTTCGGTATTTCGCTGGACGTTGCCATGCAGGTGGTGGCGGTAGGCTTTGTCATCAGCGTCATCCAGGACTCGGCAGAAACCGCCCTGAACTCCAGCACCGATGTCATCTACACCTACGCCGTGGATCAGGTGCGCCGTTAGGCAGTGCCGCCTCCCGCTCAGAAATTCTTGCGCAGGGTGACGCCCCAGGTCGCCGGTTCATTGAAGTAGGCGATCAGCCGTCCGTCCTGGGCTACACCGTCGGAGATGGTGTTGGTGTAGTCCTCGTCCAGTACATTGCGGCCCCAGAGGGTGATTTCCGCGTCCCACTGTTCCATGATCAGCCCGGCCCGCAGGTTGAGAAGCTCGTAGGAGCCCGCAAGCTTGGCCGGATCGTTATTGACGTCGGTCATACGCTCATCGGTAAAGATATATTCGCCGAACACGTAGCCGGTGAAGCCATTGCCCAGCGGGAACGCCTGCCGGGCCGAGGCCACGGCGACGTTTTCCGGGTTGCCGGAGAGCAGGCCGCCGCTGCGGTCGCAGGAGCCATCGCCATTGGCGCGGGGGTCGGGCAGGTTAGTGTGCCAGGGGGTGCTGATCCAGCAATCCCCCGCGGCGAAATCCTCGTACTCGCCGTCGTTGTAGGCGTAGGCGAGAGTCAGGCTCAGGCCCTCGAGCGGCTGCCAGATGGCGTCGATCTCGCCGCCCTGGGTTTTGGCAACGCCGGCGTTTTGCAGGGCGAATCCCGTGCCCTGGAAGGATATGGTCTGCAGGTCCTCGGTGTCGGTGCGGTGCAGGGCCACGTTGACCCGCAGGGCCTGCTCCGGGAATTCCGCCTTCATGCCAACTTCGAAGGAGTCCGAGGTCTCGGCGTCAAACGCCACCGGCAGGATGGCGGCGATGCGGTCGGTGTTTACCCCACCGGCCTTGTAGCCGGTGCCGTAGGAGGCGTACAGCATGAGGTCGTCGGTGGCAAACCAGCTCAGCTTGACCGTGCCGGTAAACTGGTCGTCATCAATCGTTTCATTCACGTCGGCACGCGGCGCCAGCGGTGGGAACAGCCAGAACCCCCAGCCCGGTGAGACGAAGTCCAGCACCGCGGACGCGTCCTGGGTGAACACGTTCACCATGTCCTTGTCCTCCTTGGTCCAGCGGCCACCGGCGGTGAGGACGAGACTGTCGGTCAGGTTATAGTCGAACTGGCCGAACAGGGCCCAGGTGTTGTGGTCCTGGCTGGCGACGTTGCGCGAGCCGGTGCCGGCGGGGAAGGCGATCGTGGGAACTCCCACCAGGCCGCCGGTGTCCGGGCCGACCAGAGTGTCGACGATGGAATCCAGATCCTGCTCAAAGTAGTAAACGCCGACCACCCAGGTGAAGTCCTCGGTTTCGTTGCTCAGGCGCAGTTCCTGCGAGAACTGATCCTGCTCGGCATCGTTACTGCGGATCAGCGCGTCGATGTCGTAGAAGTCGACGTCCGCGTTGTCGTAGGACTCGAAGGTGCGAAAGGCGGTGATGCTGGTGACGAGGAAATTGTCGGCCTGCCAGTCCAGCTGCACGGAAATGCCCTGGTCCTCGTTGCTTGACTCTGGCAGGAAACTGGCTGCTACCGCACCTCCGAAAAAGTCATCCTGGTCGAGTACCGTGCCACCCAGGTTCAGCACCCGCTGGTCGGAGCCGGTCTTGACCGGTGCGCCGGGCGCCAGGCCTTGCGCCACCAGGTTGTTCTTGTAGTTGCCCGCGGTGCAGCAGACCTCGTCGACTTCGGAGCGGTCGGCGATGACCAGCACCGAGAGCTGGTCGCTGGGGGTATACAGCGCCTGCAGGCGAACACCCCAGCGGTCGCGATCGTCGATCAGGTCCCTGCCCAGGCCAACCACATCGATATAGCCGTCGCGCTCCTGGTAAAAGCCGGTCAGCCTGACGGCCAGCTCGTTGTCGATGGCGGAGAAGGATTTCGCTCCCTGCAGGGCCAGCAGACCGAGGTCGCCGGCCTGTGCTTCCAGGTAGCCGGTGCCCTCATGGTCGGGCCTGACGCTGTTCATGGACACCGCCCCGGAGGGCGTGTTGCGCCCGAACAGGGTGCCCTGGGGGCCGCGCAGCACTTCCACCGAGCCCAGATCCACCAGGTTGTTGATCATCGAACTCTGGCGCGCGCGATAGACCCCGTCCACGTACAGGCCGACGGAGGATTCCAGGCCGAAGTTCTGGCCGCTGGTAAACACGCCGCGGATGCTGAAGTTGGAGGTGGTCGAGGTCTGGGTCTTGCTGACAATCAGGGCCGGGTCGTTGTTGGCCAGCTCGAACATGTCGCGGACGCCGGTTCTCTGCAGCATTTCGTTGGTGAACGCGGTGACCGCGATCGGTACATCCTGCAGGCTCTGCTCCCGTTTCTGCGCGGTGACGATAACTTCCTCGAGTACCTGGGCCTGCGCGCTGAGAGAACCGCAGCTCACGGCAGTGGCAATGGCGGCGGCAATGGCCGTGGGGCGAGAGCAGTGCTTGATCATGGCGTGCGACCTTCCTTGATTATTTCCCCCCAATCTACCACCAGTGGGGTGTCGTCAGGCAGTCTCGCCAGCGCTGAATTGTGTAAAAAAGTGGTATTGACGCCAGCCTCGGCTTCCGCCAGCGCCGTTGTGGGGGTGAGGCGTCCCGTTGGCCTTCAGGGATTCCTAGCCGCCGTAGCATTGCCTCACGGCATCTGCGCCCTGTTTACGGATCGCCTGGTACTTGTTCCAGAAGGCGGCGTCAATGCCGCGCAGGTAGGCGTTGGTGTCGTCCCGGCGGTAACGGGACAGGTGGCGGGGCCCGCCGTTGTAGACGCCGTAGGTGGCGCGCGCCAGGTCGTGGATGTCGTCCCTGACCTCGTGCTCCTTGCGCTTGATCGCGTAGTCGACCAGGTAGTGGGCGAGGATCTCGTTGCCGGCGCGGGCGTTGTAGCCGACATTGTTCTGCAGGGCATCGAGGTCATAGATGTTGCGCCAGACATGCTGGTTGATCTGCATCAGTCCCACCGAGCCGGCGGAGGACTGGATCGGCTTGATGACACCATTGGTCTCCACGAACTGGCGCCAGCAGGACTCCTGCCAGGCGGTAGCCCGAACCAGGTTCTCATACAGGTCGAAGTAATCGTCGCTGACCTTGCCGCGCTTGCGCTCTGTAGCAATGCTCTCGTCCAGCAACTGTTCCATGGTGCGCAGGTAGCGATCCAGGTCATTCGGCTCTGGAATCCAGTTGGTCAGCAGTTTTACCAGCGACGGGCTCACAGCCGCCGCCCAGGCGGGCGCGATCAGCCAGGCAAAAGGGCCGGACGCAGAGGTGTCCTCCAGGGATTCGATTGCCAGCTCCGGCTCCAGCCCCAACAGTTGCCGCAGCTCGGGATCGACCCGGGTAGTGTAGCCCAGCTCCTCCTCGGAGACTGCGGGCTCCAGCATGCGCGCCATCCGCCGCAGGGAGTCGCTGTCCAGGGTCAGCCCGAGGTGCGGGGCGGCGGTATCCAGCGCCTGCAGGGCATTGCCGGCGCTGATGAAGGTCGCCAGTTCCACGCTGCGGGCGCCGGGCAGGTTCAGGTCGCTGTCGCGCAGCAGTGGCGCCAGTCTTTCCCAGGTGGAGAGAAACAGGCCGCGCACGGGGTCCTCGTCGCGAGCATCCGCAGCCAGCGCGTCCCGCAGTTCGTGTCTTGCCTCCAGCAATATCTCGGCCAGCGCATCGCGCAGCTCCGGCTGCGCAGGGGCTGCCAGATCCTTGATCAGCCACGTGGCAAAGGCATCCCAGGATTGCCAGGCGGCGTCCCAGCGGGCCAGTTCCTCCTCGGAGAGCGCCGCTTCCGGCACCGGCGTCCATTCGGGCGGTGGCAGCGGTGCTTCCAGGGCAAGGGTCACCGTCAGGGCGTCGATCTCTGCCCGGGCGCTCTGTAATTGCAGTGAGTCGGCGATTAGCCCCCGCTCGCTCTGTTCGGCTGGCAGCGCATCGTAGACAAGGGTGCGCAAATCGGCGAGGGCGGGTCCGAAATCGATGGTGACGCCGCCCAGTCTTGGGTGAACCTGATCCTTGATCCAGCTCCAGACCACGCCTGGCATCTTCCGTTTCTGGTCGTCCCCGCTGAGAATATTCGAGTCGATAATGCGAAATGTTACCCGGCCGCCCGTTGGTGAGACCAGGACTTCCTTGAAGGTTTCAATGCTGCCGTTCCAGGCAAAAGGGAGGATGCAGCGCCCGGCCAACGGTGTACCGACGCGGGCACGGACCTTGGTGGTCAGCCGCAGCTGGCCGTTTTCCGTACCTTCCACCTGCGGGTCGGACAGTGTCAGCTGGTTGCAGTCCTGGCTGTCCCTGAACAGTTCGGCACTGCCGTCCGGATTCTGGAATACCTGTCGCGCCAGTGCGTCGTTGACCACGGCGTAGTCCAGGCTGACCGGCAGTTCGATGGGCACGGCCAGCGCCGGCACCGGTAACAGGACTGCCAGCGCCCAGCACAGCAACGCAGGGATGCGGGCACAGGGAACACAAAAGGACATCTCAGCTACCGGTAAGCAGACGTTTCGGGGCGCCGATCATACCCAAGAGCTGTGTTGCGGACCAGCACCCGGCAGAATTTCCGCTGTGGGAAAATTGCGCTTTTCCCGGTGTGATGGCCGGGCTATTCCAGATCGGCGATGAGCGCATCGACGTCCACCTCTGCGCCGGCCAGGGCGTGGACGATCTGTTTCAGCTGTGCCAGTGATACCCGCCCCCGGTCCCGGGCCAGCTCCCGTGCCACATCGTCCAGGCCGGCCGCGCCATCGGTGGGATCCTGCAGCGCCAGGTGCAGACGGTGCATGAACAGCGCCGCGCGGGCGGTCACCGGGCCGGAGGATCGCTTGACGAACAGGGTGTCGGCCTTGCGCGCCCAGTTCTCTTTCCAGTCCAGGGTCTGCTGGTAACGCAGGTCGCTGAGCGCGCCCGATCGCCACAGGATGTTGGCGGCGTAGTATTCCGCCAGCCCCTCGACGATCCAGTCCGCGTCCTTGCCACCGTTGATGCCGGTTGCGACATGCACCAGTTCGTGGATCATGCTGCTGGTGCGATTGCCGCTGATCAACGGCCGGTCAGCGTGCATGAACAGGGAACGGGTGCCGGACAAGCCGCCGCGCCACATGGGCTTGCCGGCGGTGACCACCAACAGCCGGTCCGGGAAGCCCGGGAAAACGTCCTTGACGTCGGGAAGCGTCCAGGCGAGGAATGCCAGCGTGTCCTGCAGGCGCTCGCCCTGACCGGCAGGCGCTGCGACCCGGACATCCACCCCGGCGATGATATCCTGGCGGCTGGTGATATTGCCGAGGATCAGCCAGCCCTTGGGCCGCGGCAGCAGTCGCCCCGGGTCGACTATTTCATAGTGATGCTTGCTTTCACTGGTGTTGGCGTAGGGCGCCGCCGAGGACCAGCCCGAAGGCAGTTCGAACTGCAGCTGGGCCCTGGCGTTCAGCCCTTTGGCCACGCTGACTGTGATCGGGGGAATGAGCTTGTCGCTGCGGAGAATGGCCCAGTCCGCAGTCAGCAGGGAATCGTAGCTGCCGCTGGCCTTTTGTTCGCTGATCACGAATTCGTAGTGCAGGCTGGCCTGGGGGGCCTTCGGTTTCCAGATGGCGCGATCACCGTCCAGGGTGAGTCCGGCATCGCTGTGGAGTTTGAGATGCCGTTCCGGGTTCAGGTGCAGTACCAGGCGCCGGGGCAGCTTTTCGCCCTGCAGGCGGATTTCGACCCTGGCGACTTCGCGGTCGGGGCTGACAGTGGCGCGGTACACAAGCTCGTATTCCGCAGCTTGCGCAGAGACTGCCGCGGTTACCAACAGCAGGGACAGCAGCGAGGTGATGTACGAACGAAAGCTCATGGCAAACCTGAACAGGGAGACAGTGGGTCAGGATACCAGTGCTGCCGGGACAAGCCTATCCCGTTGGCAATTGCAGCGACTAGCTCCTACTATCCTTCTAGCGGCCACTGCGCCGCGCCACTCAACAGTGATCAGGGGACGGGTACCATGAGCGAGCAGACAAGTTTCGACATCAACCAGGTGATTGAGCAGGCAAAGGCGGTGATTACCAATCCCGTGGCTTACTTCCAGACCATGCCCAAGACCGGTGGCTATGGTCCGCCGGTGATCTTCGTCGCGGTCATGGGCGCTGTGATGGGGCTGATCACCGCGGTGCTGTCACTCTTTGGTTCGACTGCGGGCATGTTGGCGGCGGGTCTGGGCGCGATCATCGTCATGCCGATTTTTGCCGTGGTTGGCGCGTTTATCGGTGCCGCCATCCTGTACGTCATCTGGAAACTCATGGGTTCTGTCGAGAACTATGAGACCGCGTTTCGCTGCCAGGCTTCTGTTGCGGCGATTTACCCGATCACGGCGCTGCTGTCGATTGTCCCCTATATAGGCAGTATCGTCATGATTGCCTGGGCCACCTTCCTGATTATCGAGGCCAGTGTGTCGGTGCACGGCCGCGAGCGCCGGACCGCCCAGATCGTGTTCGGGATCCTGGCGGCGCTGATGATCCTGTCGAATATTGCCAGCGAGCGCGCCGCGCGCCAGCTAGAGGCGCGCATGGCGCATATGGGCAGCCAGTTCGAGGGAATCGAAGACCTGTCACCAGAAGAGGCGGGCCGCAAGATGGGTGAGTTCCTGAAGGGGCTGGAAGAGGGCGCGAACAAGGCACCCGTCGATCGGGGCGACTAGTCGCGGTCGCGTATCTCACGCACACCCTGTAGCTGCGTGCAGAGGTCCCGGGCGCCAGCCAGCACCCGGGCCGTGGGGCGCTGTATCAGGTCGGGGTTGACCACCAGCAGGCCACCCTGCAGCGCCCGCAGGCCAGGGTACCGGTGCCAGTGATCCAGCCACTCGGGGTGAGCGCTGCCCATGCCGCCGGCGACGATGGCATCCGGGTCGCGCGCCAGTACGGATTCCAGGTTGATTCTCGGTGCCAGGGTGGCGACATCCGCAAACACGTTGTACCCGCCGCACAGGTCGATGACCTGGCTGATCAGGTGCTCGCCGTTGATGGTCTGCAGGGGGTCGTGCCAGATCTGGTAGAACACGGAAACCCGGCGGGCGTGACGATAGCGCCGGGCCAGTTCCGCGAACCCCTGTTCCAGCCGCAGTGCCTCGGGCTCGCTGCTGGTCTCGGTACCCGCCAGTTTGCCCAACAGGCGAATACTGGCGGGGATGTCTGCCAGCTGGCGCAGCTCGCTCACATAGACCGGGATGCCCAGTCGCTGCAGTTTGGCCAGGGCACCGGAGCCATTGCCCGAGCCCCACATCAGGATCAGGTCCGGCTGCGCGGCGATAATCTGCTCCAGGCTGAAGGCGCTGAAGGAGCCGACCTGGGGCAGGTCCCGGGCCGCAGCGGGAAAGTCGCTGAAACTCACCACACCGACCAGGCGGTCCCCCGCGCCCGCGCTGTACAGGTTCTCGACGATATGCGGCGCCAGCGCGACAATGCGCTGCGCCGGAGCCGGCAGGCTGACCGTGCGGCCCATGAAATCCACCACGCTGACCGGCTCGCCCCGGGCTGCGCCGGCAAGTAGCAGCAGCAGGCAGCAGAACATGCCCCGGCGCGCAGTCACAGGCCGATGACCAGCGGCTGGCGACCGTTCGGGTGTTGTTGCACCAGCACTTCGGCGTGAAACAGATCGCGAAACAGCGCCGCCGTGAGTACCTCCGCGGGCGTCCCGCTGGCCACCTGCCGACCCCGGTCCAGCACCAGCAGTCGGTTGCCAACGGCGGCTGCGAGGTTGACGTCGTGTACCACCAGCAGGACCGCACAGCCCCGCTCCGCGATACCGGCGATGGCGCCCGCCAGTTGCTGTTGGTGGGCCAGGTCAAGGGCTGCGGTCGGTTCATCCAGCAACAGCAGTTTTCCAGCCATGTCACCGCTGTCCCAGATCTGGGCAAAAACCCGGGCCAGTTGCACCCGTTGGCGCTCGCCGCCGGAGAGCTGGGTATAGAGACGATTGCGCAGTCCCAGGGTATCCGTTGCCACCAGTGCGTGGTGGGCGATCTCCCGGTCGGCGCGCGCGCCGGTGGCGTGCGGGGTGCGCCCCAGCAGCACCACCTCTTCCACCGTGTAGGGGAAGTTCAGCAGCGATAGCTGGGGGAGGAATGCGAGATGCTGCGCCAGTTCCCGTCGCGGCCAGTCCGCCAGGGGCTGGCCGCCGAACGCCAGGGTACCCGCGCTGGCGGAGAAATCTCCGGCAATCAGGCGCAGAAGACTGGATTTGCCGGCGCCGTTGGGTCCGATCAGGGCCACGACTTCACCTGCAGATACCTGCAGCCGTATGTCCACCAGCAGGGGCTCGTCCCAGGGTGCGGCGCTGACGCCGTCCAGTGCGAGCACCGTCATGTCTGCATGCCGTAATGGTGCCGCTGGCGCAGCAGGGAGATGAAAAAGGGCACGCCGATCAGCGCGGTAATGATACCGACCGGCAGCTCTGTGGGCGCCAGGACGACCCGGGACAGGGTGTCGGCGACCACCAGCAGGGTGGCGCCCGCGAGGGCGGAAGCCGCCAGCAGGTAGCGGTGGTCGGGGCCGATCCACAGGCGCACAACGTGGGGTACCACCAGGCCGACGAAGGCGATAGTGCCGACCAGGGCCACCGACGTACCCACCCCGACCGCGACCCAGCCGATCAGCGCCAGCTTGGTGTGATTCACATCAATACCGAGATGGCGCGCCTCCGATTCTCCCAGCAGCAGGGTGTTCAAGGCCAGGGCGTAGCGGGGCAGGGCCAGTAACACAGAACCGCCGACCACGCTCGCCAGTGCCAGTCGCGGCAGGTTGGCCCCGTCCAGCCCTCCCATCTTCCACAGGCTGATCTGGCGCAGGCGCTCATTGTCGGTGAAGAACTCCAGCAAGCTGCCCACTGCGCCCGCCAGTGCGGTGATGGCGATGCCGGCCAGCAACATGGTCGCCACCGAGGTGCCGTTTTCCGAGCTGGCCAGGCGATAGACCAGCAGCACTGCGAGTACACCGCCGACGAAGGCGCCCAGAGACACCAGGGTCAGGCCGACAAAGCCCTGCAGTACGCCACCGCCAAGCACGATCAGCAGCGAAGCGCCCAGGGAGGCCCCGGCGGTGACGCCGATCAGCGAGGGATCCGCGAGGGGGTTGCGAAACAGGCCCTGCATGGCCGCTCCGCTCATCGCCAGGGTGGCGCCCATGACCGCAGCCAGCAGCACCCGCGGCAGGCGTATCTGCTGCACGATCATTGCCGCCTGGCCGCCACCGTCCCCTGTCAGCAGCGCCTGCAATGCCTGCAGGGGGCCCAGGCTGACCGCGCCGCTGGCAAGCCCCGTGAGCACCGCCACCGGCAGCAGCACCGCCAGCGCCGCAAGCAGCTGGCGGGCGCGGTGACGGCGCTGGGTGATGCTAGTAATCAACGCCGCGTCGGGCCTTGATGCCGTGGTTGTAGGCGTGCTTGATCTCCTTCACTTCGGAAACCGTGTCCATGAGGTCCTGCAGCGCCTTGCCGCCCCCGCGGCCGGTGACCACCACGCTCTGTTCCGGCGGGCGGTTGGCCAGGGCGCCCAGCACCAGGTCCTCGGGCAGATAGTCGAAGGCCAGCATGTAGGTGAGCTCGTCGAGGACCACCAGGTGGTAGGCGGGGTCAGCGAGCATGGCGCTGGCCTGCTCCCAGGTTCGTTGCGCAGCGGCGATATCGCCACTGCGGTCCTGGGTATCCCAGGTGAACCCTGTCCCCATCTGGTAGAACGCTACCTCCGGGCACTTTTCCCGCAGGTAGATCTCCTCGCCCGACAGCTGTTCACCCTTGATGAACTGCACCACGCCAACCTTGTAGCCATAGCCCAGGGCTCGCATCACCATGCCGAAGGCGGAGCTGGACTTGCCCTTGCCGTTGCCGGTGAGCAGTATCGCCACGCCGCGCTCGGTATTGGCGGCGCTGATACTGGCGTCGACGCTGGCCTTCTGCTTGGCCATGGCCTTGTTGTGGCGTTCGTTCTTGCGCTCGTTGTCGGTCATCCGGGTGAACTCCTAAAAGGAATAGCGCAGCCCCGCGTAGGCGGCCCGGGCGCTGGTGCGATAAGTGGGGATTTCCTGGTAATCCTCGTCCAGCAGGTTCTCGATCCGGCCGTAGACCTCGAAGCCTGCTGCCAGAGTGTAGCGCGCGTTCAGGTCCAGGACCTCATAGCTGTCAATCGCGCTGCCGTCGGACTCGCGCGCATCCCGCGACGCCCGCAGGTGCAGCCCCAGGGCCAGCGGAGTGGATAGCGCCTGCCATTGCAGACCGACATTGGCCAGGTGGCGCGGACGGTAGACCCGGTGGCCTCCCGCCGCGGTATCGGTATCGTTGTAGGTGTAGTTGCCCTGCAGGCTCAGCTGCAGGGGCAGGGGTAGCTCGGCGATCAGCTCAACCCCGGAGGAGTCGCTGTCACCGCTGCCCTGCAGGTAGCCGGAATAGCCAACCAGGTCGAAATAGATTTCCTGCTCCACCGTCTGCTCAAACAGGATCGCCTCCAGCACCAGGCCGGTGGGACCGTACCAGCCCACGCCGAGGTCGAGCCCCTCGCTGCGCTCTTCCTGCAGCATGGTCCCGGCTGCGGGCGGGAAGGCGAAGAAGCTGTTGTTGTAGGCAATTTCATACAGACTCGGCGCCCGGAAACCGGTGCTCCAGGCCCCCTTGAACTTCAGTTCGCCGGCGCCCACCGGCACCAGGTAGGCGGCGCTGACCCGGTAGGAATCGTGGCTGCCGAAATCCTCGTTGTCGTCGTAGCGACCGCCCGCGGTGAAGTACAGCTTGTCACCGATACGACCCTGGTATTCCAGGTAAACCCCGGTCTGGTCGCGCTCGGTGTCAAAGGTGCCGTCATCCAGGGTCTGCTCTTCGTGATCGACGCCATAGACCAGCTGCAGGCTGTCCGCCGGGGCGTAACTGCCCAGGTAGCTGACCCGGTCCAGGGTGCCCTCGGTGCCGAAGCCCGGCAGGCCTTCGGTGAAGTACTGGCGTTCCGTCTTGTTGTAACTGTAGGCCAGTTCGTGCTGCAGCTGTTCACCGCGGAAGCTGGCGGCGGCGCGCCAGGACTGTTGCGAGAAGCTGTCACTGCAGCGGTTGCTGGGCGCAAAGGTGTCGTTGGTGAAGCAGCTGTCGTAGGCGTTTTCGCCGTCGACGTCACGGGCCACCAGTTCCAGCCGCAGCTGCTCGCTGACGTTCCAGCCGCCGCGGGCGTGCACCGTGGTGTTGTCGTAGCCGTCGTCGTCGGCGGGGGTGGTATCAGTGATGCGGGAATTGAAGCCGTCGCTGCGGTAGTCCGCGAGCGACAGGGCGCCGTCCAGGGTGGCACTGCCGCCCCCGATATTGGCGGCAAGCTGCCGGCTGCCGTAGCGGCCGGTCTCTGCGCTCAGGTCGCCGCCAAAGCCCTCGCCCGGCGCGCGGGTGCTGATATTGACAACACCGCCAGCGTCGGCGCCGTACATCAGGCCCTGGGGGCCTCGGAGAATTTCCACCCGCTGCACGCCGCTGCTCAGCAGTTGCTCGACCCGGGGCCCCACCTGGGGCGCGGAGGTGTCGGAGATATCGATGCCATCGATCAGCATCCGGGTCCGGTACGCCTCTTCACCGCGGATCCGCAGCGAGGAGACCTTGCCGGGGCCGCCGTTGTTGCTGACCGCAACGGAGGGCTGGCTGCGGAGGATGTCCTGCAGGGAATGGAAGCCCCGGGCGCGGATTTCCCCGGCGTCGATCACCGAGATCGAGGTGCCCACCTCACGCAGCGGCATGGCGATCCGGGAAGAGCTGATAACGATCTCTTCCAGTGTCTGCGTATTTTGGTCGGCGCTCCAGGCGGGCAGGGTGGTCAACAGCGCAACGGCGCTGGCGAGTGCGTGTGGTTTCATGTCGTACCTCAATGCCAGGAATGTGTGGCGATTGAGGGAGGGGATCCAGGGAACACAATGCGGATAGGGCATCAGGCAACCTTCAATGAAGCCCTCCGCTCCATCGTTGCTTGTGCCAGGCAGGTATCGGGCTCACAGCTGTTGCTGTCTACCGTTGCGGGGGCAGCGGTGGCATCGGCTCGGGGACCTCACCACACTTCCCATTTAACCCGCCCAGCCGTGTCGAGTGACACCGGCGGCAGGCACCTGGTACGCGGCGCACTGTAGTGACTTGGGCCCGGGCTGTCAATTGTCCAGATTTTGTCGGGGACCCCGCACGCCTTACGCGGACGCCTGTTTGCCGTAGAATAGGCGGCTGGCAACCGGTACGGGAAACACCATGACATTTACCGCAACACAGTGGTCGCAGGTGGCGACACTGCTGGGTCGAGAGCCCCGGGGCCTGGAGGCGATTCCGGTGATGGATGGCGACGGCCACCCCCGCGTCATCCGGGTGGCCTCCCTGGTGGACGGCAAGCCCTTTCCGACCCTGTTCTGGCTGGTTGACGCGGCGTTGAACTACCGTATCGACCAGGAAGAGGCGCGGGGGCTGATCAAGGACTTCCAGGCCCGGGTCAATGCCGACCCCCGACTGCAGGCGTCCATGCGCGCCGACCACGAGGCCCATATCCGGCTGCGGGACAGCTATCTGGCGGAGGATGACCGCGGCGCCCTGCAGGCGGCGGGTTTTGCGGATGTGTTGCAGGAGCGGGGAATCGGCGGTATCGCCGATTTCACCCGTATACGCTGCCTGCACACCTGGTATGCGTCGCACCTGGTCGTGCCGAATACCATCGGTGGCCTGCTGGACCGGCACTGGGCGGCGGCGACCGTCGCCGCCGCCGAATAGGGCCGGGTGCCGCTGATGCAGATACCGGAGCAGGCGATCCTGGAGAGTGCCCTCGGCTGGCTGCTGGAGCCTTCCGCGCCGTCGGCCTGGCTGTGTACCATTGTCGCGGCCCAGGGGTCCTCGCCGCGCCCCCCCGGGGCACTGCTGGCCTGCAATAGCCGCGGCGACCAGGTGGGCTCCCTGTCCGGTGGCTGCATCGAGGAAGACCTGCTGGAGCGTCTCCAGTCCGGGGCGATGCCGGTGGCGCGGTCCGAGCTGATCGAGTACGGGGTTACTGCGGAGGAGAATGAACGGCTGGGGCTGCCCTGCGGCGGCCGGCTGCAGGTCCTGGTACAACGCCTGGACGCTGATCGGGACGCAGACTGGCTGCGCCAGGCGCTGGCGGCCATTGCCACCCGGCGCTGCCTGCGCCGCACAGTTGCCCTGGACAGCGGCGAGACCGAGACCTGCACCCGGGAGCAGCACGCTCCCCTGTACTTTGATGGCGCCAGGCTGGAGCAGACCTTTGGTCCGCAGATGCGCCTGCTGCTGGTCGGGGCGGGTCAGCTGGGCCAGTCCCTGGCCGAGCTGGCCCTGGCCATGGACTACGAAGTGCTGGTGGTGGATCCGCGGCAGCGCATGCGCGAGCAGTGGCAGGGGCCGGACGTGCCGCTGCTGGCGGGTATGCCCGATGACGCCGTGCGCGAGCACGCCAGTGACCGCCACAGTATCGTGATTACGCTCACCCACGACCCGCGCATCGATGACATGGCGCTGATGGAGGCCCTGGCCACCGATGCCTGGTATGTGGGCGCCCTGGGCTCGCGCCGGACCACGGAGAAGCGGCTGCAGCGCCTGCGCCAGCTGGAGCTGGGCGAGGACCGTCTGGCGGCGCTGCACGCCCCCGTGGGACTGGATATCGGCAGCAAGACGCCGCTGGAAATTGCCGTGTCCATCATGGCGCAGCTGGTGCAGCTGCGGCGCCGGCGACAATGACCGTTGGCGTGCTGTTGCTGGCGGCGGGTTGCAGCGAGCGCTTTGGCAGCGACAAGCGCCTGGCCCTGATGGCGGACGGCCGGTCCCTGCTGTTCGCGGCCGTCTCTTCGATCCAGCGCAGCGGCTTGCCGCTGCGAGTCTGTTTGCGACCGGGTGAGGACCGGCTCGGAGACAGTCTGCTGCGCGCGGGGGTCGAGGTCCTCGAATGTGAGCGCGCCGCGCGTGGCATGGGCGCAACCCTGGCGGACGCGGTGAACCAGTCGCTGGACTGGAACGGACTGCTGGTGGCGCTGGCGGATATGCCTGTCATCCATCCCGCGACCTTTCGCCAGGTGGCCCAGGCGGTGACGGCGGACGTGATCGTCACGCCGACCTTTGCCGGGCAGTCCGGACACCCGGTGGGGTTCGGGCGTGATTTCTTCGCCGATCTCGCCGGCCTGGACGGTGATCGCGGCGCCCGCGACCTGGTCACGGCCAGCCACCGCCTGCGCCTGCCGGTGGCGGACCCCGGCATTCTGCGCGATGTGGACTCTCCGGCGGCGCTCCGGTCACTGGCGGAACTGTTGACCTGACTGCGCTGCACATCAGGGCGCTGCGAGTGGTATATTGGCAGGCTCCTTTGAATCTGTCCGAGAGCATCATGAGAACCAATACCGACGACCTGCGCATACGGCGCATCAATGAACTGGTGGCGTCAGAGCAGCTCATTCGCGATATCGCGGTGAGTGATACCGCAGCCGCCACCGTGGCAGCCGCCCGCCACGGTATCCATCGCATTCTGGCTGGCGAGGACGACCGCCTGCTGGCCGTGGTGGGTCCCTGTTCCATTCACGATCCCGCAGCGGCGCTGGACTATGGGCGCCGACTGAAGGCCGTGGCGGATACCGTGCAGGACGAGCTGCTGGTGGTCATGCGGGTCTACTTCGAAAAGCCCCGTACCACCGTCGGCTGGAAGGGACTGATCAACGACCCGGATCTCAACAACACTTTCCAGATCAACAAGGGCCTGCACCTGGCCCGGCAGCTGCTGTCGGACCTGGCTGACATTGGCCTGCCCGCCGGTACCGAGTACCTGGACCTGATCAGCCCGCAGTATGTCGCCGACCTGGTTGCCTGGGGCGCCATTGGTGCCCGCACCACAGAGAGCCAGACGCACCGGGAACTGGCCTCGGGCCTGTCCTGCCCGGTCGGTTTCAAGAACGCCACCGATGGCGATATCCAGGTTGCCATCGATGCCATCAAGTCCGCCTCCCAGCCACACCACTTCCTGTCGGTGACCAAGCACGGGCATTCGGCAATCTTCCAGACCGCCGGCAACGAGGACTGCCACATCATCCTGCGCGGCGGCAAACACCCCAATTACGATATGTTCTCGGTGGACGACGCCGGCGCCATGCTGGCCAAGGCGGGCCTGCCCGCGCGGATCATGATTGACGCCAGCCACGCCAACAGCCGGAAAATCCCGGCCCGGCAGCGGGACGTCATCCGCGATATCGGCAACCAGGTGGGCCGTGGCAGCCGCAGCGTGTTCGGCATCATGATCGAGAGCAACCTGGTGGAGGGGCGCCAGGAGGTGGTGGCGGGCCAGTCCCTGACCTACGGCCAGAGCATTACCGACGCCTGCATCAACTGGGACGATACCGAAGTACTGCTCGGGGAGCTGGCCGCCGCGGTCCGTGCGCGGCGTCAGGCGGCCTGAGACGATGGCGCGCTCGCTGTGGCTGTTCCTGCTGGGCGTCCTCCTCGCGGGCTGCGGTACTGACAACGGCGGTGATTCCACGGCGAATCTGCCGGGGATTGCCGCCCACACCCGCGGCATGCAGCACCTGCCCGGCTTTCACAGCCTCTACTGGGATGAGCAGCGCGGTCGGCTGTACCTGGAAATCCCCGAGCCCGACCAGCCCTTCATCTACGTCCGCAGCCTGTCCCGGGGAGTCGGCTCCAACGACCTGGGCCTGGATCGCGGCCAGCTGGGCGCGACCCACCTGGCGCGCTTTACCCGCGTCGGCGACCGCGCCCTGCTGTTGGCGGACAACCCGGCCTTCACCGCCAGCAGTGACAATGACGACGAGCGCCTGGCGGTAGCGGAGGCCTTTGCCCGCTCCGCCATCGCCGGTTTCAAACTGGTTGCGGTCAGCGGCCGGCGCCTGCTGGTCGACGGCACGGAGTATTTCCTGGAGGACGTGCACGGTGTTGCGCGCCGCCTCAAGGACACCGGTCAGGGCGAGTACCGGCCCGATCCGGATCGCTCTGCGATCTTTCTGCCCCGCACCCGCGGTTTTCCCGACAATACCGAAGTGGATGCCATGGTAACCCTGGCGGGGGAGCCGCAGGGGGAGCTCATCGGCACTGTGGTGCCCGACCCGCGCCTGGTGACAGTGCACCAGCATCACTCCTTCGTGCGCCTGCCGGAGCCGGGATACGAGCCGCTGGCCTACGACCCGCGCTCGGGCTTTATCGACCCGGGGAACGATGCCCGGCGCCATGACTACGCGACGCCGATCGGCGAGCCGGTGCGGCAGAGTTTTGCCTGGCGCCACCGGCTGCAGAAACAGGATCCGGCCGCCGAGCGCAGTGAGCCGGTGCAGCCGATTATCTACTACCTTGACCGCGGCGCGCCGGAGCCGGTGCGCAGCGCGCTGATCGAGGGGGCCCTGTGGTGGAACCAGGCCTTCGAGGCGGCCGGATACATCAATGCCTTCCGGGTGGAAATGCTGCCCGAGGGCGCCGACCCCATGGACGTCCGCTACAACGTCATCCAGTGGGTACATCGCTCCACCCGTGGCTGGTCCTACGGCGCCAGCGTGCGCGATCCGCGTACCCAGGAGATCATCAAGGGCCATGTGACCCTGGGCTCGCTGCGGGTGCGCCAGGACTATCTGCTGGCGGAGGGTTTGCTGGCGCCCTACGGCGACGACGGCGCAGTGCCCCCGGAGCTGCTGGAATTCGCTCTTGCGCGCATTCGCCAGCTGTCTGCCCACGAGGTGGGTCACACCCTGGGGCTGGAGCACAACTTTGCCGCCAGTGCCGATGGCCGCGCCTCGGTGATGGACTATCCCCATCCCTGGGTGACCCTGGATGAACAGGGCAATCCGGACCTCTCCCGGGCCTATGCCGAAGGCATTGGGCCCTGGGATCGGCGCGCCATCCTGCACGGCTACCAGGATTTCCCGCAGGGCGTTGACGCCGTTGCGGCGCGGGAGGAGATCATCCGCGATACCTATGCCTCCGGCCTGCACTTTGTCGCCGATGCCCACGCCCGCGGCGATGCCTTTGCGGTCACCGCCGGCCCCGCCCATCCCCTGGGCAGCCTCTGGGATAACGGCGCCGACCCGGTGGTCGAGCTGCGGCGCCTGCTGGCACTGCGCGGCACAGTGCTGGAGCGATTCTCCGAGCGCGTCGTCCGCCTGGGCCGTCCCCTGGCGCAGATCGAGGATGTGCTGGTGCCCATGTACCTGTTACACCGTTACCAGCTGCAGGCGGCCGCCACCCTGATTGGCGGGCAGGAGTTTACCTATGCGCTGCGCGGTGACGGCCAGATTCCCACCGCGCTGGTGCTGCCCGCGCGCCAGCGCGACGCGATTGCGGCCCTGCTGGAAACGCTGGCAGCCGACAAGCTGGCGCTGGCGCCGGAGCTGATTGCCCTGATTCCACCCCGCCCTCCCGGTGCCGGCGACAGCCGGGAACTGTTTCCCCGCCAGACGGGCTATGTGTTTGATCCCCACGCCGCAGCCGCTGCCGCTGCCGGACTCAGCCTGGACATGCTGCTGAACCCCACCCGGGCGGCGCGGATGAACAACAATCGCGCGCGGTCTGCCGCGCAGCCCGGCTTCACCGATCTGCTGGACCCGCTGTTGGCGGCGACCCTGTATGCGCAGCCGCAAGCTGGCAATGCGGGGGCCCTGCAGCGGGTGGTCAATATCGCCACCCTGGAGCGGCTGCTGCGCCTGGCGGGCGCGGCGGAGGTCCAGCCCCAGGTGCGGGCCGAGAGTCTTGACGCCCTGCTGGCACTCAAGTCCTGGCTGCAGCAGCGAGCGCCGGCGTCACCGCCGCAGTGGCGTGCGCACTACACCTTCAGTGCTGCACAGATCCAGCGGTTGCTGGATGATCCCGCTGCCCTGCAAGGTCTGGAGGCGCTGCCGGCGCCTCCCGGGTCACCGATCTGACCCGGCAGGAGACTACGCGATGAAAACACCCTTGCTTGTCCTGCTTCGCTAAGGCCTGATTGCCATCCTGCTCGCCCCCGCGAGGTTTTCAACGCGCTCTACTGCTGGGCCTCGACCGTGATCAGTGAGAGGCGAAACGCGCCACGTCCTTGATCAGGCACTGCGCGGCAGCGGCGACCAGCCGTCCGCCGTCGTCGGCGTTGGCCTGGGTCGGGTCCGAGCCGATGCGGCCATCCGGGAAGTCCTGCCGGTAGCGCACGGCATCACTGATCGAGCCGTTGGGCGCAATCTTCGGGCTCATGGCGGTGTGCTGGCGCTCCCGCTCCGGGTATGCCCAGTAGGTTACCGCCACTTCGGAAGCGGTGGCATGGCTGCCGTGGCCCTGGGGATAGAGTTCGTTGCACAGCGCCAGGACCTCCCTGAAATCCCACCAGTCCCGGCGTTTTAACCACAGGTCCGGCCGCGTGTCGGCGCCGCGGGGATCGAAGCTGCGCCGGGCATGGATTTCCGCAAAGGCGGCCTCGATAGTGGCGATGTTGCCGCCGTGGCCATTGAGCCAGTAAATTCTGTCGAAGCCGTGTCGCAGCAGGCTCTCGGTCCAGTCCACCATGGTGGCGATCATGGTCGAGGGGCGCAGCGTCACGGTCCCGGGAAACCCCAGGTGGTGCTGGGCACAGCCGACATTGAAGGTCGGGCCGATCAGCAGCTTGTCGGGAGCGAGGCTTTCCGCGTGATTGGCGATGATCTCGGGACACAGCGCGTCTGTGCCCAGGAAGCCATTGGGTCCGTGCTGCTCCATCGAGCCGATGGGGAGCACAATGCAGCTTGATTGTTGCAGCCAGGATTCAATGTCCGGCCAGGTGGAGAGGGGAAGTCGCATGGCAATGGGTCCGGTCGCAAACCCGGGAGGGTAGCAGTCGCGATTGCGGGGGGGCAATGCCGCAATACGGTTTCCTTTGTTATACCAGTGCGATGACTCGCGGGAGCGCGAGATGCCAGCCCCAGCCTGTGTCTGTAAAGTGGCCGGTGATGGGCCGCAGGGCGTGTCAGCACAATAATAACGACAGGAAGGGCCAAAGCCGTGCTTGAAATTGAATCGCTGCGCCAGCAGGCCATGCTGGATACCGGGCTGGAGGATTTTGGCGATCCCGCCTTTTACGAGGCGCTGGAGCGGCTGCTGGACGCGCTGCTGACCGAGGCGCGGCTCAACGACTTTGGCCGGCTCCGGGCGGAGATGACGATCCTGGCCGGGCTCGGCAAGCGCCTGCAGATCCAGGACTACCTGTCGGCGCACCCGGAGGTCGCGGACGAACCGGTGCGCCAGCCGGTGTTTATTGTCGGCCTGCCCCGCACCGGCACCACTGCCCTGCATCATCTGCTGAACCAGGACCCGCGCAACCGCACCCTGCGCCTGTGGGAGGCCCAGAACCCGGTGCCGCCGCCGGAGACCGCCACCTATACCACGGACCCGCGTATAGCGGCGCAGGCAGAGAGCGTGGCGTTGACCGAGAGCTTCCTGCCCGGTTTCAAGCGCACCCACCTGATCGATGCCCAGGAGCCGGACGAGTGCTATATGCTGCTCAATCGCAATTTCATGTCGGTGGAGTACCCGGCCCTGTTCCACATCCCCAGCTATGCCAACTGGTTCTACGCCAATCTCTGCCGCTCCGACAGCTACGACTATCACCGGCGTCAGCTCCAGCTGCTGCAGTCGCGCCATCCTGGCAGCTGGGTATTGAAAGCACCGTTCCACCAGCTGGGTTTGCGGGAGATCCTGCGGGTCTATCCGGATGCCATCATTCTCCAGACCCACCGCGCGCCCATGGCCTTCGTTGCCTCGGGCTGCAGTTTCAGTGAAGTGCTGCGGCGCAGTGGCAGCGATGTGGTGGACCGGGCGGAGATCGGCCGCGACTGGATGAACATGCTGATCGCCTATACGCGCAGCTTCGAGGCCGACCGGGCGGTGCTGGAGCCTGCCCACCCGGGCCAGTTTATCGATCTCCACCACGACGATTTCCTGCGCGATCCCTGGCCGGTGCTGGAACGGGTCTATGCCCTGCGCGGCATGCCTTTCGACTCTGGGGCGCGGGCACGCATGCAGCGCTGGCTGGACGCCCACCCCCGCGGGCAACACGGCGAACACCGCTACTGCCTGGAGGATTACAGTATTGAGCGCAGTGAGGTGGAGGCCCTGTTCGGGGACTACACCCGCCGCTATGGACTGAACATGGATGAGGAGAGAGCAGCATGAACGAGCCCAAAACCGCGGAGCAGCGCGTCCTGGACGGCAGCGCCTGGAGTGACTTCTGCGATGCCCTCAAGGAAGCGGGGCAGCTGGTGGAGGCGGAGCTGGCGCCGCAGAACGCCTTCGATCGCGCCGAGGGCTATCGCTACCTGTCGCGCATGCTGCGCGCGGGCCTGGAGAGTTTCCTGGAGGCGGGCGATCCGCTGTTCCCCGAGCTGCGTTGCCCGGCCCACGAGACCATCAAGCTGGGGGCGGACAACCCCGACAACCACTACCAGACCGCCAGTATCGACCCCAACCACGACTACCGCATCACCGGCACCCGCGGCACCGTCGACTACCTCGGTTTCGGCACCGTCATCAACCGCTACAGCAGCGGCGGCGGCATGAAGACCGACGGCTGGCTGGATTCCCGCGAGCTGGAACTGAACCCCGACGGCACCCTGGAAATCATCGTCAGCCAGACCCGGCAGCCCGGCAACTGGCTGCCCATGGGGCCGGAAAGCAATTCCCTCAACGTGCGCCAGACCTTCCAGGACCGGCGCCGGGAAACGAAAGCGGAAATCCGCATCGAGCGCATCGGTGCCGAGCAGGAGAGGCCGGCACCGCTGACGCCGGAGAAACTGGACCGGGCCCTGCAGGGTGCGGTGCAGTTCATGCGCAATACCACCGGCCTGTTCGAGGACTGGGCGGAGAGCTTCCTGCCCACCGTGAACCAGGTCGCGCCCGCGGACCAGGCGTTCTGCCAGGCGATCGGCGGCGACCCGAATATCTACTATTTCCACAGCAGCTGGGAGCTGGCGGAGGATGAGGCGCTGCTGATCCATGCCCCCGAAGTGCCCGCCTGCCAGACCTGGAATTTCGTCTTGCAGAACTGGTGGATGGAATCCCTGGACTACCGCTATCACCAGATCCACTTCAACAAGCACACGGCCCGCTACGAGGCGGACGGCAGCGTGGTGATCGTGGTCGCGCACCGGAAGCCGCCCCAGGCCAACTGGGTGGAGACCGCTGGCCACCAGCGCGGCACCCTGTGCTGGCGCTGGATTGGCGCCAGCGAACATCCGCCGGTGCAGGCCCGGGTGGTGAAGTTCAGCGAGCTCGACAGCGTCTGAGCGGGGCGGACCCGCTCAGGACGGCTCCCGGCCCAGTGGCAGGGCCGTCTCCAGCTTGATTTCCCGCAGGGCGATGTTGGACTTGATCTGGGAAATCCAGGGAATCCCGAACAGGAAGCCCTCCAGGAAGGCGTCGAAGGTGGCGATATTCTCGGTGACCACCCGGAGGATGAAATCCGCGTCCCCGGTGGTCACGAAACACTCCATGACTTCCGGTCGCTGGCGCACCGCCGCTTCGAATTCCGCGGTGCTTTCTCGCACGTGCCGCGCCAGGGTGATGTGGATAAAGGCGCAGAGACTGAGATCGACCTTGTCCCGGTTCAGCAGCGCTGTGTAGCGCTCGATCACCCCACTGTCCTCCAGCCCTTTCATGCGCCGCCAGCAGGCCGCCGGCGAAATGCCGACGTCCGCCGCCAGCTGCTGGTTGCTGATACGCCCGTCGCGCTGCAGGGCCTGCAGTATGCGGATATCAATGCGGTCCATGGTTTTCACCCCACAATGAAATAAAATTTCGAATATATCTGAAAAGCGGAAGGATTATCCGATAATCCGGCGTCGCGTCAAAGAAAATGGAAGCACATTTCTGGCTGAAAGGACTACATTTAAAAGATCGAAACTCACCGGATCCGCCCCATGAACCAGCCCGCCACAGTACCGCCCCTGGATACCTACGAGCTGCAGGATCGCTACCGGCGCGAGACCGGGCGCGTGTTCCTGACCGGCACCCAGGCCCTGGTCAGGCTGCCCATGCTGCAGCGGGCGCTGGATCGCCGCCAGGGGCTGAACACCGCGGGCTTCATCTCCGGTTATCGCGGTTCCCCGCTGGGGGCCTACGACCAGGAACTGTGGCGGGCGGAGCGCTTCCTGCGCGAGAACAATATCGAGTTCCTGCCCGCGATCAACGAGGACCTGGCGGCGACCGCCATCCTCGGCACCCAGCAGGTGGAAACCGATTCCGCCCGCGAGGTCGATGGCGTGTTCTCGATCTGGTATGGCAAGGGGCCGGGGGTGGACCGCTCCGGGGACGCACTCAAGCACGGCAATGCCTACGGCAGCTCCCCCCACGGCGGTGTACTGGTGATTGCCGGCGACGATCACGGCTGCGTGTCCTCCAGCATGTCACACCAGTCCGATGTCGCCTTCATGGCGTATTTCATGCCCACCCTGAACCCGGCCTCGGTGGCGGAATATATCGAGTACGGCCTGTACGGTTTCGCCCTGTCCCGCTACTCGGGTACCTGGGTCGGTTTCAAGGCCATCTCCGAGACTGTGGAGAGCGCGGCCTCGGTGGCGCTGGACTACAGCCGCGAGTTCGCCGTGCCCGGGGATTACCAGGCGCCGGACTACGGCCTCCACTACCGTTGGCCGGATCTTCCCGGACCCCAGGTGGAGGCGCGCATGGTGGCCAAACTGGAGGCGGTGCGGGCCTTCGCCCGGGCCAATCCGATCGATCGGGCGATCTACAATATCCCGGATGCCCGCTTCGGCATCATCACCACCGGCAAGGGCCACCTGGACCTGATGGAGGCACTGCGACTGCTGGGCATCGACGAGACGCGAGCGCGTGAACTCGGTATCGACATCTACAAGGTGGGCATGGTCTGGCCGCTGGAAACCCGTGGCGCCCGGGCCTTCCTGCGCGGCAAGGACGAAGTGCTGGTGGTGGAGGAAAAGCGCGGCATCATCGAGAGCGAGCTGAAGGAGGCCCTGTACGATTACCAGAGCGACAAGCCCAGCCGCATGGTCGGCAAGTACGACGAGGAGGGGCGGCCGCTGGTGCCCTGGACCGGCGAGCTGAGTCCGGCCCTGCTGGCGCCCATCGTCGCCGCGCGCATCACCCACGAATACCCCGAGGTGCGCTTCGACGACCAGCTGGCGGCCCTGCAGGCGCGGCAGGTGGCAGTCAGCGTGCCCACCGACGTCAAGCGCACTCCCTATTTCTGTGCCGGCTGCCCCCACAACACCTCCACCCGGGTACCCGAGGGCAGCAAGGCCCTGGCCGGTATCGGCTGTCACTTCATGGCCTCCTGGATGGACCGCAACACCGAGTCCCTGATCCAGATGGGCGGCGAGGGGGTGAACTGGGTCGGCAAGTCCCGCTTTACCGGCAACGGCCACGTGTTCCAGAACCTGGGCGAGGGCACCTATTTCCACTCTGGCTACATGGCGATCCGCCAGGCGGTGGCCGCCGGTACCAACATCACCTACAAGATCCTGTTCAACGACGCGGTGGCCATGACCGGCGGCCAGCCGGTGGACGGGGTCATCACCGTGCCGGCGATTGCCAACCAGGTGCGTTCCGAGGGCGTGCAGCGGATCGCGGTGATGAGCGACGAGCCGGAGAAATACACTGACAAGGCACTGTTCCCCGCCGCTACCAGTTTCCACCACCGGGACGAGCTGGACGCGGTACAGCGGGAGCTGCGCGAGACCCCCGGAGTCACGGTTTTAATCTACGACCAGACCTGTGCCGCGGAGAAGCGGCGGCTGCGCAAGAAGGGCGCCTACCCGGACCCGGACCGGCGCATGTTCATCAACCAGGCTGTGTGCGAGGGCTGTGGCGACTGCTCAGTGCAATCCAACTGTCTCTCTATCTACCCCGTGGATACCGAACTGGGGCGCAAGCGCAAGATCGACCAGTCCTCTTGCAACAAGGACTACTCCTGCGTCAAGGGCTTCTGCCCGAGCTTTGTCTCGGTGCTCGGCGGCCGCCTGCGGCGTTCAAGCGCGGATCCCGTCAGCGACGAACTCGAGAGCCGGCTGGCGGCGCTGCCCCTGCCGGCGGAAGTGGACCTCCGCGACAACTTCAACCTGTTGGTGGCGGGTATCGGCGGTACCGGTGTGGTCACCGTGGGTGCCCTGGTGACCATGGCCGCGCATCTGGAAGGCAAGGGCGCCAGCGTGCTGGATTTCACCGGCTTTGCCCAGAAGGGCGGCGCGGTCATCAGCCATATCCGCATCGGCAGCAGTCCCGCCGCGCTCAACCAGGTGCGCATTGCCGACGGCTGTGCCGACGCCGTGGTGGCCTGCGATATCGTGGTCGGCACGGACCCCCGCGCGGTGCGGGTGCTGGCCCGGGAGCGGACCCGGGTGCTGATCAACCACAGTGAAGTGCCGAGCGGCCAGTTCGTGCGCAACCGCAACGCCGATATCCGCATGCGCGAGCGGGAAGCCGCCATTACTGCCGCGGTCGGGGCCGAGCGGCTGCACACGGTGCCCGCCAACGAACTGATGGAGCGCATTCTCGGCAATACGGTCTACGCCAACGTGTTCCTGCTGGGCCACGCCTGGCAGCAGGGCCTGGTGCCGGTGTCGCTGGCGGCCCTGGAGCAGGCGCTGGCCCTCAACGGCGTCAACGTGGCGGAGAACCTGCAGGCCTTCGCCTGGGGCCGGGTGGCGGCGGTGGACGCCGACTATGTGGCCCGGGTCGCGGGACTGGTGCAGGTACTGTCCCTGCCGCCGCGCCTGGAGGAGATTGTCGAGCATCGCGCGGGCCTGCTGGTGCAGTACCAGAACGAATCCCTGGCCCGGGACTACCGCGATTTTGTCGCCGCCGTAAAGGCCGGGGAGCAGGCGGTGAAGCCCGGCAGTACCGCCCTGGCCGAGGCCGTGGCGCGCAACCTGTACAAGCTGATGGCCTACAAGGACGAGTACGAAGTGGCCCGGCTGTATACCGACGGCGAGTTCCGCAAGCAGCTGGAGGCGACCTTCGAGGGCGACTACAGTCTGCAGTTCCATCTCGCGCCGCCCATCTTCAGCCGCGGCCTGGACGAGCAGGGGCGGCCGCGCAAGCGTACCTTCGGGCCCTGGATGCTGCGGGCCTTTGCCCTGCTGGCACGCTTTCGCGGCTTGCGCGGTACCCGGCTTGATCCCTTCGGCTACCATCCGGACCGGCGCCAGGAGCGGGCCCTGATCGCGGATTACCGGGCGCTGGTGAGCGAGTTGCTGGCGGGGCTGGCCCCCGCCAACTTCGACCTCGCCCTGGAGTTGGCCCGCCTGCCCGAGGAAGTGCGCGGCTACGGGCCGGTCAAGGCGGATTCCGTGGCCCGTTACCAGCAGCAGCGGGGGGAGCTATTGCAGCGCTTCCACAACCCGGGAGGCGCTGTTCAGGTGCACGCTGCCGCGGGTAACGCCGTCGGCGCCTGACACACTCGCCCGGGGGGCCGGTGCCGGCGCCAGCTGCCTCAGGCCGCCAGCAGGCGCTGCCGGGCCGCGGCGTATTCCCGCTGCAGGCGCGCCACCAATTCCGCCGCGGGCAGGATCTCCCTGACCGCGCCGATGCCCTGGCCGCAGCCCCAGATATCCTTCCAGGCCTTGGCGTCGCTATTGCCGCCGGAGCCGAAATTCATCGCCGAAGGGTCGCTCTCAGGCAGCTTGTCCGGGTCCAGCCCCGCGGCCTCGATGGAGGGGCGCAGGTAGTTGCCGTGGATGCCGGTAAACAGGTTGCTGTAGACGATATCGGAGGCCCCGCAATCGACGATGGCCTGCTTGTAGGCCTGTTCGGCGTTGGCCTCCACGGTAGCGATGAAGGCGGAGCCGATGTAGCCGAGGTCGGCCCCCATGGCCTGGGCGGCGAGGATGGCATCGCCGGTGGCGATAGAGCCCGACAGCAGCAGCGGGCCGTCGAACCAGGCGCGGATTTCCTGCACCAGGGCAAAGGGCGAGATCGGCCCGGCGTGGCCGCCGGCACCGGAGGCGACCGCGATCAGGCCGTCCGCTCCCTTCTCGATGGCCTTGCGGGCAAAGCGGTTGTTGATGATGTCGTGCAGCACAATGCCGCCGTAGGAGTGCACGGCCTCGTTGACGAATTCCTTGGCCCCCAGCGAGGTGATCACGATCGGCACCTTGTACTTCACGCACAGCTCCAGGTCGTGCTGCAGGCGATCGTTGGAGCCGTGGACGATCTGGTTGACCGCAAACGGTGCCGCCGGGGTGTCGGGATTGGCGGCGTCCCAGGCCGCGAGCTCGGAGGTGATCTGCTGCAGCCACTCCTCCAGCTTCTCCGCGGGGCGGGCATTCAGGGAAGGGAATGAACCGACGATACCGGCCTTGCACTGGGCGATCACCAGGTCCGGGTTGGAAATGATGAACATGGGGGCAGCAACGGCCGGCAGGCGCAGGCGGCCCTGGAGGGAGGCGGGAAGTGCCATGGGGGTGGTCTCCGGGTAATTGTCAGGGGGCGATATGTGCAATTTATTGCATAAAGAAATTATATGCAACCTTTTGCATAAAAAAGGCGTCGGGAGTAAGCTGGACAAATTCGTTTACGAGGACGCCTGACACCGCCATGGCCCTGTCCCACGCCATCATGACCGCCCTGCTGGAAGACGAGATGTCCGGCTATGAGTTGGCCAAGGCCTTCGATGTATCGCTGGGCCTGTTCTGGCGCGCCAGCCACCAGCAGATCTACCAGGAATTGCACAAACTGGCGGACAAGGGTTGGCTGCGGCGGCAGACCGTGCCCCAGGCCGGCAAGCCGGACAAGATCGTCTACGGCCTGACGGCCCCGGGACAGGAGGCCCTGGCGGACTGGGTGCTGGGCAGCGGCCGGGTACAGGAGGGCAAGGACGACCTGTTCGTCAAGCTGTACAACCTGGGGGAGGACAACGCCGCCCACCTGGCCGCTGAAGTGACCCAGCGTCGGGAGCAGATGATGCAGCGACTGTTTCTGTACGAACGGATCCGCCGCCGCCACTACGCCAGGCCAGAGACTCTCCCGGTGCGGCGCAAGGGTGTGTACCTGGCGCTGCTGGCGGGCATCCGCCAGGGCGAGCAGTTCCTGGCCTGGTGTGACGAGGCGCTGGCGATGCTGGCGACGGTGGGCAAGCCCGGCTCCTGAATCCGGGCCCGTCTCCGGGTCAGTCTTCCCAGTTCAGGACGACCTTGCTGGCCTCGCCCGCGCTCATGACGTCGAAGCCCCGCTGGAAATCCCGATAGCCCATGCGGTGGGTGATCACCGGGGAGATATCCAGCCCCGACTCGATCATCACCGACATCTTGTACCAGGTCTCGTACATCTCGCGGCCGTAGATGCCTTTCAGGGTCAGCATGTTGAAGATCACCGTGTTCCAGTCGATGGCGGTGTTCTCGCTGGGAATGCCGAGCATGGCCACCTTGCCGCCGTGGCACATGTTGGCCAGCAGGTCGCGGAAGGCCTGGGGGTTGCCGGACATTTCCAGGCCGACGTCGAAGCCCTCATCCATGCCCAGTGATTGCTGCACCTCGGCCAGGGTCTCGCGGGTCACGTTGACCGTGCGTGTCGCGCCCAGGGTGGCGGCCAGCTCCAGGCGCTTGTCGATCACATCAGTGATCACCACGTGGCGCGCACCGGCGTGGCGGCACACCGCCGCAGCCATGGCGCCGATGGGACCGGCCCCGGTGATCAGCACGTCCTCGCCGAGCAGGTCGTACTGCAGGGCGGTGTGCACCGCGTTGCCGAAGGGGTCGAACAGGGCGGCTACGTCGAGGTCGATGCCCGGGGAGTGCTCCCAGACATTGGACATGGGCAGGGCCATGTACTCCGCGAAGGCTCCCGAGCGATCAACGCCGATGCCGCTGGTTTTCGCACAGAGATGGCGCCTGCCGGCCATGCAGTTGCGGCAGCGACCGCAGACCACGTGGCCCTCGCCGGAGACGATCTGCCCGGGGCGGAAATCAACCACGTTGGAGCCCACCTCGACTATCTCGCCGACGAACTCGTGGCCCACCACCATCGGTACCGGGATGGTTTTCTGTGCCCAGGCATCCCAGTGGTAGATATGCATGTCGGTGCCGCAGATGGCAGTGCGCTTGACCTTGATCAGCACATCGTTGATGCCGATTCGGGGCTCGGGTACATCCTCCAGCCAGAGTCCTTTGGTCGCTTCCTTTTTCACCAGCGCTTTCATGTCAGATTCACCATTGTGGAAATATTCCGGTATAGTAGATGCCACTTATCCTTCATACAAGAAGAAATTCTTTTATTGTGGAAAATGCCATGTCCAAATCCGCCCTTGATCCCGCCAGCCGGGTGCTCTGTGAACGCGTGACCGAGCTGCGCCAGCACCACGGCTTCACTCTCGACCAGCTGGCAGCGGCATCAGGTGTCAGCCGCTCCATGCTGAGCCAGATCGAGCGCGGCCAGGCCAACCCGACTCTCGCGGTGACCTTCCGCATTGCCCAGGCCTTTGGCCTCAGTATAGGTGAACTGGTCGATGACCCGCTGGCCGGTGGCATGATCGAGGTGGTGCGGGGGGACGACCCGGCCAGCCTGTTCCGCGCCGACAGCGAATGCCAGATCCGCACCCTGTCGCCCCTGCACATGGAAAAGAGCGTCGAATTCTACGAACTGCAGATCCAGCCCGGCGCCAGTCTCGACAGCTCGGCCCACTTCAGCGGCACCCGCGAACTGTTCACCGTGACCGCTGGCAAGGCGACCATCGTCGCCGGCGGGACCGAATGCAAACTGGCGGCGGGTGATTCCGCGCACTACCGGGCCGATGTCGAGCACAGTATCCGCGCCACCGGCAAGGTGGCGCTGCAGGGCTACCTGGTGGTGACCTACAGATAGCACGGCGCCGAATCCGGCGGCCGCAGGAGCCTGACAATTCAAACCCCCGTGCCCCGCCTGCACACGGGCACGGCCGCGGCAATGCATGGCCGCCGACGCCGTGTTATACCACCGGTTTCCCCCACGTTCCGACAGGAGAGGACACCATGCAGGACCTGGATTTCAGCGGCAAGACAGTACTGGTCACCGGCGGCGGCGCCGGCATCGGCAGGGCGATCGCGGAGGCCTTTGCGGCGCGCGGCGCGGCGCTGGTAGTGGCCGAGATCGATCAACAGCGCTGCTCGGAACTGGAGGCGGCGCTGCCGGAGCAGGGGGTCGATGCCCTGGTGTCCTGCACCGATGTCTGCGACAGCGCCGCGGTGACCGCGCTGATGCAGCAGGTGCAGGACCGCTTCGGTGGCCTGGATGTGCTGGTCAACAACGTCGGCGACTTCCTCGGCATTATCAAGCCCTTTGCCGCCTGTACCGACGAGGACCTGGAGCGCCTGTATGCGGTGAACCTGAAGCATATCTTCACCGTCACCCGGGCCGCCATTCCCCTGCTGCAGGCGCGCGGCAAGGGCGGCAGCATCATCAGCATCTCCTCCATCGAAGCCTTCCGCGGCATCCCCATGGTCACAACCTACTGCGCCTTCAAGCACGCCATCACCGGCTTCACCCGCAGCCTGGCCCTGGAGCTGGGGCCGGACGGCATCCGGGTCAATGCCATCGCCCCGGAAACCACCGAGACCGCCCAGGTGCGGCCGTCCGAGCTGATCGCCCCGGAGCACCAGGCGCACACCCGGCGCTGGATTCCGCTGGAGCGCTTCGGCACCCCGGAGGACGCGGCGGGCTGTGCTTTGTTCCTCGCCTCCGAGCTGTCGGCCTGGGTGACGGGCACCACCATCAATCTCGACGGCGGCGCGCTGGCGGCGGCGGGCTGGTACCGGGATCCGAATGACCTGTGGACCAATGTGCCGGTGGTGACCGGCAACGGCTTCAATTTCTAGTCGGCTCCCGCAGTGATAACGGCGCGGGCGCTGTAATGCGCCGGCGCCATGCTTTAGTATTCTCCCCTCAGTATCGTCAGTCCAGCGCCCCGCAGCGGGTGGCGCGGCTGGCGCCGGCAGGGCAGGGGCCCTCGCCGCAACTCTCGCAGCCATGGCCCAATGATGACCACGACAGAAACCAGCGCTCCCAGTGCCTATATCCTCTCCTTTCAGTGCCCTGACCGCCTCGGCGTGGTCGCCCACTACTCGCAGCTGTTCCTGCAGGCCGGCGCCTTTATCACCGAGATTTCCAACTACAGCGACCCGGTGACCGCGACTTTCCACCTGCGCTGCGTGTTCGACGACCGCGCGATGACGATTTCCTACGAGGAATTCAGTGAGCGCTTTGCCGAGCTCGCCGCCGGGATGAACATGCAGTACCGCTTGCGGCCCGCGGCGGCCCTGCCGCGAGTCCTGCTGGCGGTATCGCGCTACGACCACTGCCTGGTGGCGTTGCTGACCAAGTGGCGGGCGGGGGCACTGCCGGCGGAGCTGGTCGGCGTGGTCAGCAACCACGAGGACTGCCGTAGCCAGGTCGAGTGGTACGGCCTGCCCTATCACTACCTGCCGGTGACGGCAGAGACCAAGCCGCAGCAGGAGGCGCAGATCCTGGCCCTGATCCGCGAGCAAAAGGTAGACCTGCTGGTACTGGCGCGCTACATGCAGATTCTGTCCGATGAGCTGTGCCGGCAGCTGGAGGGCAGGGCGATCAACATCCACCACTCCTTCCTGCCCGGTTTCAAGGGCGCCAAACCCTACCACCAGGCCTATGATCGCGGGGTCAAGGTGATCGGCGCCACCGCTCATTACGTCACCTCCGACCTCGACGAGGGCCCCATCATTGCCCAGGAGGTGAAGGCCATCGACCACCAGGTGTCGGTGGAGCAGATGATCCATCTCGGCCACGACACCGAGGCCACCGCCCTGTCCCATGCCGTGCGCCTGCACTGCGAGGAGCGGGTGCAGCTGAACGGCCAGCGCACGGTGATTCTCTAGTGGCTTTGCATTAGGCTCGCCCGTGGAGCGCTACTCTGCCTTTGCCCTGCTCAAGCACGCCCTCGGCGGACATCGCCACTGGCCGCAGGCCTGGCGCAGCCCAGAGCTGAAGTCGCAGTACGACGTGGTAATCATCGGCGGTGGCGGCCACGGCCTGGCCACGGCCTACTACCTGGCCAAGATCCACGGCATCAGCAATGTCGCGGTGCTGGAGAAGGGCTGGCTGGGGGGTGGCAACACCGGCCGCAACACCGCGGTCAGCCGCTCCAACTATTTCTATCCCGAGAGCACCCGTTTCTACGAGCATTCCCTGAAGGCCTACGAAGGCCTGGGGCGCGAGCTCAATTTCAACATCATGCTGAGCCAGATCGGGATCATCAACCTGGCCTGCAGCCGCCACGAGCTGGAGATCTTCCGCCGCTGGGCCACCGCGATCCAGGTGCAGGGGGTGGACTCCGAAGTGCTGAGCCGGGAGCAGATCGCCGCAATGGTGCCGCTGCTGAACATGAGCGCCGGCGCCCGCTATCCCGTGCACGGCGGCTTTATCCAGCGTCGCGGCGGCATCTCCCGCCACGATGCGGTGGCCTGGGGCTATGCCCGTGCGGCCAGCAACCTGGGTGTGGATATTATCCAGAACTGCGAGGTGACCGGCATCGAGGTGAGCGAGAGCCGCGTGCGCGGGGTCAGGACCAGTCGCGGTAACGTGCGCACGGACAAGCTGGGCATGGCCGTGGCGGGGCACAGTACGGTGGTTGCGGCCATGGCGGGGGTGAAGTTGCCCATCGTCAGCCAGACCCTGCAGGCGATGGTCAGCGAGCCGGTCAAGCCCTGCCTGGACCACGTGGTCATGTCGCCCATGGTGCACTGTTATATCTCCCAGTCCGATCGCGGCGAGATCGTCATCGGCGGCGGCGCCGATACCCACCCCTCCTACGGCCAGCGCGGCAGCCTGCAGTCGACGGAGGCAGTACTCAACGCGGCGGTGGAGCTGTACCCGATGCTGAGCCGGATGAAGCTGATGCGACAGTGGGGCGGTATCGTCGACATCGCCCCGGACGCGAGTCCCATCGTATCGAAGACCCCGGTCACCGGTTTCTACATCAGCACCGGCTGGGGCACCGGTGGCTACAAGGCCATTCCCGCCGGCGGCGAGGCCCTGGCCCACACCATTGCCCACGACGCCCCGCACCCGCTGGTGGAGCCCTTCTCGCTGGACCGCTTTGCCCGCGGCCGGCTGATCGATGAAGGCGCCGCGGCCGGCGTGGCGCACTAGGGTGGCAGCGCCATGATGCGCATTGAATGCCCCTGGTGCGGCAGTCGCAGCGAAGACGAGTTCCTTTGCGGCGGCCAGTCCCATATCGCGCGGCCGGATCCGGCGGCCGCCAGTGATGACGAGTGGGCCGCGTATCTCTATCAACGTGATAATCCCAAGGGCCCGCATCATGAGCGCTGGTTGCACCGCTTCGGCTGCGGCCAGTGGTTCAATATGGCGCGGGATACCGTCAGCCACGAGATACTCGCGGTCTATCCCATGACTGCCCCCAAACCTGAATTACTGGATGTGCCCGGAGGTGAGGCGTGAAGCGCACTCGCCAGCGCCTGCCCCATGCGCGGGTGGATACCGGGAAGCCCCTGACCTTCCGGTTCGAAGGCGAGACCTACCGCGGCTTCAGCGGCGATACCCTGGCCTCCGCGCTGCTGGCCAATGGCGTCAGCATTGTCGGGCGCAGCTTCAAGCTGCACCGGCCCCGGGGCGTGTTCGCCGCCGGCCGGGAAGATGCCAATGCGCTGGTGCAGCTGGAACACGGGGCCTGGAGCGAGCCCAATGCGCGCGCGACCCTGGTGCCGCTGTACGATGGCCTGGTGGCGGAGGGCCAGAATGCGTGGCCGGCGCCGGGCTGGGACCTGCTGGCGGCGCTGGGCCTGCTGAAAAAAGTGCTGCCGGCGGGCTTCTACTACAAGACCTTCATCTGGCCCAACTGGAAGTACTGGGAAGGCCTGGTGCGGCGCCTGGCGGGGCTGGGGCGGGCGCCGACCGCGCCGGACCCGCAGTATTATTTCAAGCAGACCGTACACGCCGAAGTAGTGATCGTGGGCGCGGGCCGCTCGGGGCTGGAGGCGGCAGTGGCGGCGGCTCAGGACCCCGGCTGCCGGGTGCTGCTGCTGGATGAGCAGGAGGAACCCGGCGGCAGCCTGCTGGCGAGCCCGGATCCGGTGGACCGGGCCTGGCTGGCGAGCACCCTGGAGCGCATTGCGCAGTGTCCCAATGTCACGCTGGTGCCGCGATGCTCGGTGAACGGCTACTACGACCACGATGTGCTCGCTGCCCTGCAGCGGGTGTGCAGTCATCTCGGTCCGCACGCAGAGAGCACAGCGCCGCGGGAAATCTTCTGGCGCGTCTGTGCCGGGCGCGTGGTGCTGGCAACCGGCGCGCTGGAACGGCCGCTGGTATTTCCCCACAACGACCGCCCCGGGATCATGCTCGCCGGCGCGGTGCGGGAATATACCCACCGCTACGGCCTTACCCTGGGTGAGCGCATCGTTTTCTTCACCAACAACGACTCGGCCTGGCACACGGCGCTGGAACTGGCGGAGCACGGCGTGCGGGTGGCAGCCATTGTCGATGTACGGCCCCGGGTGGCGCCGGAGCTGCTGCGGCAGGCCACGGCGGCGGGCATCGTCGACAGGCTGGGGTACAGCGTGGTGCATACCCGGGGCCGGCGGGCGCTGCGGCAGCTGGTGATCCGGCGCCTGACTGAGGGTGGCCACGGTCTGCAGGGGCCGCGGGATATCCTGGACTGCGACCTGCTGGCCATGTCCGGTGGCTGGAGTCCCACCCTGCACCTGTACTCCCAGTCCGGCGGCAAGCTCGACTGGCGCGACGAAGACAGCTGCTTCGTACCTGGTGCGGGGAGCCAGGCGGTGACCGTGGTCGGGCGCGCCAATGGCGATTTCCCCCAGCCCCTGCATACCCAGGCCTATTGGCTCACGCCCGGAGTGGCGCCCGACTGCCAGTGGGTGGACTTCCAGTACGACGTCACCGCGGCGGACATCCAGCTGGCTGCCCGGGAAAACTACGTCTCCGTGGAGCACGTCAAGCGCTACACCACCAATGGCATGGCCATCGACCAGGGCAAGACCAGCAACGTCAACGGCCTGGGCATCCTGGCGCTGGCCACCGGGCGCAGCATCCCCGAGGTCGGCACTACCCGCTTCCGGCCGCCTTATCATCCGGCGACCATTGGCGCCTGGGCCGGTATCGAGCTGGGCGCCCTGTACCAGCCCTTCCAGCGCCTGCCGGCGCATGCCTGTCACGTCGCGCTGGGTGCACAGATGGCGGACATGGGCGGCTGGCAGCGCCCTGAATACTACCCGCAGGCCGGGGAGAGCGAACAGCAGGCCATTGCCCGGGAGGTGCTGGCGGTGCGCAATGCCGTGGGCCTGCTCGATTACTCGCCCCTGGGCAAGCTGGAGGTGCACGGGCCCGATGCCCGGGAGTTCCTGAACCGTGTCTACGTCAACAATCTCGCGACCCTGAAGCCGGGCGCGGCCCGCTACGGCCTGATGTTGAACGAGCGCGGCATCGTCGTGGACGACGGCGTGGTGGTGTGCCTGGCGGAGGATCACTTCCTGCTGCATACCACCAGCGGCGGCGCCAGTGCCGTGCACCGCGCCCTGGAGGAATGGCTGCAGTGTGAGTGGGTGGCGCTGCGGGTGCTGGTCAGCAACGTCACCACCCAGTGGGCCACGTTTATGCTCAGCGGGCCCGGGGCCCGCGCGGTGCTGGCGCAACTGCCCTGTGACATCCAATGCAGTCGTGATGACTTTGCGCACATGCAGTTTCGCACCGGCACGTTGTGCGGCGTTCCGGCGCGGATACTCCGCGCCAGCTTCACCGGTGAGCTGTCCTTCGAGATCAGCGTCCCGGCCGCCTGCGGCGAGTCCCTGTGGGAGGTGCTGATGGCAGCGGGTGCGTCCCACAGTATCACTCCGTTCGGTATTGAAGCCCTGATGGTACTGCGCACCGAGAAAGGCTTCCTGCACATCGGTTCCGACACCGACGGCAACACCATGCCCCAGGACCTGGGCTGGGGTGACGCCATCGGCAAAAACCCCGGCGACTTTATCGGCCGCCGTTCCCTGGCGCTGGAGGCGGGGCAGGATCCGCAGCGCCTGCAGTTCACGGGGCTTGCGCTGGAGGATGAGACCGGGACGACGGTCAGTGGCGCCCATGTCCTCAGCGAGGACGGTAACAGCAGCGCCGGCTATGTCACCTCGGCCTGTTTCAGCCCGACCCTGGGCCGCACCGTGGCGCTGGGGATTGTCGCCGGCGCCCGGGCGCGGCTGGGCGAGACGGTGTCGGTGTACTACGAGGGTAAAACCCAGCCGGCGCGGCTGGTGGCGCCCTGCCAGCTCGATCCGGAGGGTGCGCGGCTGCAGGCCGATGCCGCTGCACCCCAGCCCGTACGCCAGCCGGGCACACCCCGGTCGGCCGTACCTCAGCCGGCCACACCTCAGCCGGCCACACCCCAGCCCGCCGCATCCCAGCACATCCCGCAGGTCCTTGCGGCCCGCGGCCCCCTGGCTGGCGACAGTGGCATAGCGACGCCGGGTTTCCGCCTGCGGGAAGCAACGGGCGTTGAACTGCTGCGCCTGCAGGTCTTTCACCGCGGCGAGGGTCAGGTCGAGGCGCTGGCGTCGGCGTTGCACACGGCGCTGCCGGGTCCCGGGATCGCGCACCCGCAGGGCGCGCGGACCTGGCTGTGGTGTGCCCCCGGTGATTGGCTGGTGACAGTGCCGGCCGGCACCGGCGCCACTGAGCTGGCGGCGTTGCGTGCTGCGGCCGGCGAATTGCTCGCGGTCGCAGCCGCGGTGACTGACAGCCGGGTGATGTTCAGCTTGGGTGGTGCGCGGGTGCGCGAGGTACTGGCCCGTGGCACGACGCTCGACCTGCATCAACAGTATTTCGAGCATCAGCGATGTGCGGTCACCCGGTTCGCCAGTGTGCCGGTGTTGCTGCTGGCAGAGGGCGATGAGATGTTGCTGTTTGCCTGTCGCTCGCTGGCGGCGTATCTGTCGGCGTGGTTCAGGGCGGTGAGCCGGGACTGCTGACCGCTGAGGACCTCTCTGCGGGCTTGAGTTCCGGGCTAGAATACCCCCAATGACGGCACCCGAATAATACGGTTGGAATCATGAAGACGCGCGAATAACTTATGCGTATCCCGGGCTGTATCGGGTTGATTGCGATAAGCTTTTGCACTGACCCCCGGTTATTGTTGACCGCACAAAACAAGGAGCCAGCATGCACCAGATACCGGCATTCGGCGATGACCCGCTTCAGCGCTTTACCCTGCACGAGGGCCTGGGGCCAGCCGTCGCCGCTTTCAGTCTGCCCGACAGGCTGGGCTTCGGCTCGGTGTTCGCGCCGGTGATGTTCCGCGCCGATTACCGCGACGGCAGCTGGCAGCCCGGACAGTTCCAGCCTTACGGCCCGATCAGCATCGACCCCGGCGCCAAGGTGCTGCACTACGCCCAGGAGGTATTCGAGGGGCAGAAGGCCTACCGCGTTGGCGACCAGCCCACGGCCCTGTTTCGCCCGGCGATGAACTGGCGGCGGTTGAATGCCTCCGCCGCCAGGCTGTGCCTGCCGCCGCTGCCGGAAACCCTGTTTCTGGATGGCGTGTTCGGCGTAACTGCGCTCAACGAAGCCTTTATTCCCGGCGCCAGCGGCCAGTCTCTCTATCTTCGCCCCTTTCTTTTTGGCACCGAGAGCAACCTTGGCATGGCGGCCTCCCGGGAGGTCAGCTTCATGGTGATCGCCAGCCCTTCCCAGGCGTATCACGCCGGCAGCATGAGCCTGCTGATCGAGCGCGCCGAATCCCGGGTAGCCGGTGGCGGCATCGGTGCCGCCAAGGTGGGCGGGAATTATGCCTGTGCCCTGCAGTCCGCCGCCCGCTGCGCGGAGCTCGGCTACGACCTTACCCTGTGGCTGGACCCCGTTCACCGGCGCAACATTGAGGAGCTCAGCGGCATGAACTTTTTCGCGGTGGTCGATGGCCGCCTGCTGACTCCGGTGTTGACCGACTCGATCCTGGCCGGGATCACTCGCGATTCGCTTATCCAGCTGGCCCGTGCCCAGGGACTGGTGGTGGAGGAAACATCGATTGCCATCGACGAGCTGCTGGGCTGGATCGAAACGGGGCGCTGCAGCGAGTGCTTTGCCTGCGGCACTGCGGCGATCGTGACCCCGATCCGCGAACTGGGGGAGGCGCACGGCACTCGCCATGACCTGCTGCAGGCCGAGGGCGAAATCACTGCCCTGCTGCGCGAGGAGCTGCTGGATATCCAGGAGGGCAGGGCGGCAGACCCCTTTGGCTGGATGGTGCCGCTGCCTGCGGATTACCAGGAATTGACTGACGGGGATCTGTGCGCATGAGTGCGGACAACGTTACCTACGCCAATACGTCCACCGTCACCGGCGGCACCCTGGCCGAGATCCGTCCCGACCAGCGAGAGGGTGCCCTGCGCGGCGCCCAACTGCTGGCGAAAGCCCTGCAGGCAGAAGGCGTGGAGGTACTGTTCGGCTACCCCGGCGGTGCCAACCTGGAAATCTTTGATGTGCTGCGGGACTTCGGTATTCGCTGCGTCCGCACTGAACACGAGCAGGGCGCGGTGCATGCGGCCCAGGGTTACGCCCGCGCCAGCGGCCGCATCGGCGTGTGCCTGGCAACCTCCGGCCCCGGGGCCACTAACCTGGTCACCGGGATAGCCGACGCCAACAGCGATTCCACCCCCATCGTCGCCATCACCGGCAACGTGCCGTCGCACCTGCTGGGCAAGAATGCCTTCCAGGAAGTGGACATTGTCAGCATCACCCGGCCGGTGACCAAGCGCAGTACCCTGGTGAAAAAGGTCACCGAGATCCCCGAGGTGGTGCGGGAGGCCTTTGCGTTGGCAGGGGGCAACCGTCCGGGGCCGGTGCTGATCGACATCCCCAAGGATATCCAGCAACAGTACCCCCGCGATGCGGACGGCAATCATGTGCCGCCGCGGATTCCGGCGGTGGTTGAACGCCCGGAGCCAGAGATTGGAGGTCTGACCGCCAACCAGTTGGAAGAAGCCTGTCGTCTCATCGGCGAAGCGCAGCGACCGGTCATCTATGCCGGCGGCGGCATCATCTCCGCCAACTGTGCGGACCTGCTGCTGCAGCTGGCAGAGAAATTGCGCTGCCCGGTGACCACCACCCTGATGGGGCACGGTGCCTTTCCGCCCGGGCATGCGCTGGCGCTGCATACCCTGGGCATGCACGGGTCAAAGTATGCCAATGTGGCGGTGAACGAGGCCGACCTGGTGATTGCCGCCGGGGTGCGTTTCGACGACCGCGTCACCGGCAAGGTGGATGCCTTTATCGCCGCGGGCAAGATTATCCATATCGACATCGATCGCGACGAGCTGAACAAGAACAAGACGGTCACCCTGCCTATCTGTGCGGACATCGCCCGGGCGCTGGCGCAGCTCTGCGATTGCGATCTCCGCGGAGACGGGCACCAGGCCTGGCTGGACTACCTGGCGGATATCAAGCGCGAGTTTCCCTATGCCGTGCCGGCGGGCGAGGCGATCAGCCCGCAGTTCGCAATCCGCCTGCTCAATGAGATCACCGGCGGCGACGCCATCGTCAGCCTGGGTGTCGGCCAGCACCAGATGTGGGCCATGCAGCACTACCAGCCGCGGCAGTCGCGCTCTTTTCTCAGCAGCTCCGGTTTCGGCACCATGGGCTACGGCTTGCCGGCGGCCATCGGCGCGAAGATCGCCTGTCCCGGGCGCCAGGTCATCGATATCGATGGCGACGGCTCCCTGAACATGACCATCCACGAGCTGGCGACCTGTCATCGCTACGGCATCGGGGTGAAGGTGGTGGTCATCAACAACCAGTGGCTGGGCATGGTCCGGCAGTGGCAGGACATGATCTACGAGGGGCACCGCTCGGGCTCGGATCTGTCGGACCCGATGGCGGTGAAAGCGCCTGGGGATACCGACATCTACCCGGATTTCCCCGCCATCGCCGCGGGCTACCGGGTGCGGGCGGAGCGGGTGTCGGCGCCGTCAGAACTGGCCGCCGCCCTTGAGCGCATGCTGGCGGATCCGGACGAGCCCTACCTGCTGGATGTGATCGTCGCTGCCGAGGAGAACGTCTATCCGATGATCCCCGCGGGCGGCACCTACCGGGATATCATCATGGGGCCGGGGGATATGCCGGCGGCGGCGCGGGAGCAGCAGGGCAGCAATGTCTGAGACTGGATAGCAGCCTCGACCCGGGCAACGGTGCCTGCGGGTACCGGCATCGGTTTTGCTATGTTAGTCTTTCGGCGGGTTCCGCAGAGGCTTGTTGATGAAAATTGAATTGTTGTTCCGCCCGGTCGCCCTGATTGCGATCACCGTGCTAATCCCCGCCTGCACCTGGGTCAAGATCCCCGACGACGCGCGAGCCGTTGCGATCGTCGAAGCCAGCGCGGTCGGCAACTGCCAGCGTCTGGGCAGTGTCTCGACCAACGTCGCCTGGAAAGTGGCGGGTATCAAGCGCGGCGAGAACAAGATCCGGGTGGAACTGGACAATCTAGCCCGCGAGCGTACCTTTGGCATGGGCGGCAACACCGTGGTGCGGGAATCCATCCGGGAAGGCACCGGCGAGTACAGCGCCTACAAGTGCCCCTGAGCTGGCACTCGCGCCATGGCGCCCGGTGACCGCCTTGGGCATAATGGCGGTCCGATTGCGGGGCACGGGCAGCGCGGTAGCAGATGTACCACCAGTATTTTGGCCTCAATGAAGCACCTTTCTCCATCGCGGTAAACCCGCGCTATCTATTCATGAGTCCCCGGCACCGGGACGCGCTGGCCCACCTGCTGTACGGTGTGGGAGCTGGCGGTGGCTTTATCCTGCTCACCGGCGAGGTGGGCACCGGCAAGACCACGATCAATCGCTGCCTGCTGGAGCAGCTGCCGCCGGCAACGGACGTCGCCATCGTCCTCAACCCGGCGCTCAATGCGCTGGAATTGCTGGCGACGGTCTGCGATGAACTGGGGATCGACTACAATCGCAAGCGTCCTACCCTGAAAACCCTGACCGACAGCCTGCACCGTTTTCTGCTGCAGAACCACGCGGACGGGCGCAAGACGGTGTTGATGATCGACGAGGCCCAGCATCTGGATTTTGATGTGCTGGAACAGATCCGACTGCTGACCAACCTCGAGACCAACAGCGAAAAACTGCTGCAGATCATCCTCATCGGCCAGCCGGAGCTGGCGCAAATGCTGCAGCGCCCTGAGCTGCGCCAGCTCAACCAGCGCATCACTGCCCGCTACAACCTGGCGCCCCTGAGCCCGGAAGAGACCGACGCCTATATCCGCCACCGGCTACAGGTAGCCGGGCTGGCGCCAGGGCGCGAGCTGTTCCCCCGGGATGTGGTGCGCGGGATACACCGCACGACGCGCGGTATACCGCGCCTGATCAACGTGCTCTGTGACCGGATCCTGCTGGGCACCTATGGCCGCAATCGCAACCGCGCCGACCGGGACATGCTGGCGCTTGCGGCCGCCGAGGTCCTGGGGGAGGAGGGCGTCCGGTCCCGGCACCGGGCCAGTTTCCCGTGGCTGGCGGGGGGCGGCGCGGTCCTGCTGGCGGTCCTGTTGCTGTGGTGGTTGTGGCCCGATGGACCCGCACCCGAAGCACCGGCGGCTATCCTGGAATCCCCGGCTGCTGCAGCAGCTGAAGTTGCCGGGGCCGGGATGCCAGTGCCGGTTCCTGCACCGGTGGGCGTTGCCGCGCCGCCCGACACGGCGGCTCCCGCTGCGGCCCCGGCGACTCCCGCGAGCAACGCCTGGCAGATGGCCCCGCAAGCGGCGCTGGAGCAGCTCTGGCAACTCCAGGCAGAGGGCCCGGCGCCCCCGCTGGAGCAGCTTTGCGACGAGGCCATCCGGTTTCCCCTGAGCTGTCTGCGCGGCCGTGCGGACACCTGGCAGGAGCTGCTGGCGCTGCAGCGACCGCTGCTGCTGGACCTGGTGACGCCGGCCCGGTTCGCCGCCGCGGCGTTGTTCCTGGGGGAGGAAGATGGGCGCGCCCTGCTTTGGTCCGGGAGTGCACTGTCCCGCGTTCCCTTCACTGAGCTGGCGCCACTCTGGCGCGGCGGCTACCGTCTGCTCTGGCGGCCGCCCGCTGGATTCAGTGGTCCTATTGGACGCTCCGAGGCCAGCCCCGCGGTTGCCGATGTGGCGGCACTGTTTGCACGCCTTGATGGGCAGTCCCAACCGCTGGCGGACAATCGCTATACCGCCGCGCTGGCCGACAGGGTGCGCCTGTTCCAGAGCGAGCAGCAGCTGCTGGCGGACGGTGTGGTCGGGGAGCAAACCCTGTTGCGTCTCAACCTGCTTGCCGGGCGCGATCTCTCCGCCCGGGCCGCCCTGCAGTTGCTCACCTCGAACACCGCGATCCCGGGAGCGCCCACACCATGACCGCAACGGCAGAGCGGGATATTCCAAGCGCAGGGGTGTGCCCATGTCGTTGATACTTGAAGCGCTCAATCGCTCCCGGCGGGAGCAGAACAACGCGGCGCCGGTACCGGGCGTGGACAGCGAACACTATAGTCCCCCGCCGGCGGATAATGCCTGGCGGCAGCGCGGTACCCTGGCAGCGCTGGGCCTTGCACTGCTGGTGATCGCGGTGCTGCTGGGCCGGGAGCTCGCCCGCGACGGGGCTGAGTCGCCCGGGGCAACGGCGACCCCGCATGCGGTAGTTGCAGAGCCCCTGGCGCCGCCACCCGCTATAAGTCCCGCCGCACCGACGACGGCAGCGGTGGCGGGCACCCCTGCGCCGCAGGCAGAGGATACTCCCGTGGCAGAGGCACCTCCAGAGCCCGCTGTCGAGGTGTCCGCCCCGGTGGCGGCCGCATCACCCTCGCAACTGCCGCCGTCGACGATCTCTGCCGGCGGCACCAGCGCGGAGGTGGCCGCCCTGTACCGGCAGGCCGGGACCCCGACAGCGCCTGCGGAGCCGGCCACGGCCGCAGTCACCGAGCCCGCGGCGGTCACGGAAGACGCGGTGGATATCGCGAGCCTGGTGACCGCGGCGGAGCAGGCCCTGGAGGATGTGCGGCTGGCAGAGCATCCGGCGCCGTTCCTGGGCGAGCTTTCCCAGCAGCGCAAGGACGCCGTGCCGACCCTGATGTATCTGCAGCACGACTACCGGGCAGAGGGTGGTTCGACAGTGACCATCAACGCCCAGCAGGCACGCGCGGGGCAAACCGTCGGCCGCGGGGTCAAGGTGGAAGACATCCTGCCCGATTCGGTCGTGCTGAGCCACGATGGCGAGCAGTTCCGCCTGCGGGCCCTGAACAGTTGGGTGAATTTGTAGTGACCGCCGGGGTTGGCGACGACGTCTACCCCCGGGCGTGAGACGGTGAACTGAGGCTGGCTGACGCAATGATGAAGTGGGCGATCGCCTTCGCTTTCCTGGTCCTGGTCGGGATATTTGCCCTCGTTGCCCTGAGGGTGTGGGACCAGTCCGCCGACCGTGCCGAGTGGCAGCGTCTCGCTGCGCTCCAGCCCGAAGTGCCGCAACATTTTTCCGTCGAGTTGGTCGCGGGTCTGCCCGAGCCTGCCCGGCGTTACTTCAACTTCATGATCGCGCCGGGAGCGCCGCTGCTGCGGGTCGCCGAAATCGACATGAGCGGCGAGTTCAGTCTCGGAAACAGGGATAGTCCCGCCTACCAGCCGATGTCAGCGCGGCAGATTCTCGCCGCCCCCGATGGCTTCGTCTGGGCGATGCGCACCCGCGGCGGGATGCCGCTCTCGGGGTCGGATTCCGGGTTGTGGACACGGTTTCGCATTTTCTGGCTGATCCCTGTGGCGCGACTGGGCGGGACGCCGGATCATGCGCGATCGGCCTTCGGCCGCTACATCGGGGAGTCGGTGATCTGGACGCCCGCCGCCCTGCTGCCCGGGCCAGGGGTGACCTGGGCCGCGGTGGGCGAAAATACCGCGCGGGTAACGGTGCGTCACGGGGATCTGAGCCAGGCGGTGGACGTCACCGTCGACAGTGAGGGAAGGCCTGTTGTTGTCGCTTTCCAGCGCTGGAGCAATGCGAACCCGGACAAGCTGCACCGCCTTCAACCCTTTGGCGCCGTCCTCTCCGACTTTCGCGAGGTTGGGGGCTACCGCCTGCCGTTTCGGGTGGAGGCGGGCAACATGTTTGGTACAGACGACTACTTCCCCTTCTTTCTCGCCGAGGTCACGGCGATCCGGTTTCCCGAGGTACCGCCATGATGGACTGGACCCACCACCACGCAACGATCAATGGCATCCGCATGCACTATGTGGAGCAGGGGCAGGGCATGCCAGTGGTGCTCTGCCACGGCTTCCCGCACCTGTGGTTCAGCTGGCACCGGCAGATCAGTGCGCTGGCTGCGGCCGGGTATCGGGTCATTGCCCCGGACATGCGCGGCATGGGCCAGACCGAGGCGCCGGTGGCGGTGGAGGCCTACGATATCGACCACATCACCGCCGACCTTGTGGGCCTGTTGGACCATATCGGCGAGCCGCGCGCGGTGTTCGCCGGGCTCGATTTTGGCGCCTTTGCCATCTACGACCTGGCCCTGCGCCATCCCCAGCGGGTGATCGCGGTGATTGGCCTGGAGAACCCGGCGGCCCCGCACAATCCCGACGAGCCCCCCCTCAGTGAATACCGGCGTATGGGGGAGCAACACTTCCTGCACATCGAGTACTTCCGCGAGCCGCCGCGGGCAGATCGGGAGTTGGCGGCCGCGCCGCGGCGCTTCCTGCACAAGGTTTTCCATACCCTCAGCGGTGCCTGCAATTACTTCGAGATGTTCCGCCATCCGCCGGGCACCTCCTATATCGACGCCATGGAGGAGCCGCCGCCGCTGCCCTGGTCCTGGCTGTCGGAGCTGGAACTGGAGTTCTTTGTCTCCGAGTACAGTCGCAGCGGTTTCACCGGGGGCCTGAACTGGTACCGCTCGTTCGATCTCAAGTGGGCCCAGCGCAAGCCCTTCGAGGGCGTGCAGAGCACCGTACCGGCCTATTTCATCGGTAGCGAGCACGATGTGGACCTGGAAGGGTTTCACGGCGAGGACCCTATTGGCCAGATGCGGGGGATCTTTCCGGATCTGCGCGAGGTGCGCATGATCCCGGGTGCGGGACACATGGTACAGCTGGAGGCCTCGACAGAGGTGAACGCGATCCTGCTGACGTATCTTGCAGATATTCGCCGGCGCGGCTGGAAGACTACGCCACCGCAGCGCTAGCGGGGGGCAAGTCACGGTGCCCCGGCGTCAAGGGCGCAACCCTCGCTAGCAGATTGCCAGCGCCAGTCCCTGCTTGGCCAGCACAGCCTGCTCCTGCTGCAGTTCCTGGGCGGTGAGGGGGTGTTGCGCCAGCCAGCCCTCCGGAAACTCCAATCGCAGGCTGTCCGCTTCCGGATGGACGGCGAAATCCGGCAGTGCCTCCAGCTGCTCCACGTACTTGAATATCAGCGCCAGCCGGATGAGGGTGATGAGCCGCAACAGGCGCGGGCGCTCAGTGTCCGGGACCGCGGCCCACAGGGTCTCGTCAAGTTTGCCGCGCTGGGTGGCGGCCAGCAGTGCCATTTGTTCCTGCTCCTCCTGGGAAAACCCGGGCAGGTCGGCGTTGAGCAGCAGGTAGGCACTGTGCCGCTGGTAGTGCTTGTGGGAAATGGCCATGCCGATTTCGTGGGCCAGGGCCGTGCGCTGCAGCAGGTCGCCGTCGGTCCGGCGCAGTTTCCAGCCGCTGCGCGTGGCGTTGAACAGGGTGCGCGCCCGGCGTGCCATCAGCTCTGCCATCGGGGTATCCACCCCGTAGCGCTGCATCAGGGCATTGATCGTTCTCTCCCGCACGTCCTCATGGCTGAGGCGCCCCATCAGGTCATAGATCACGCCTTCCCGCAGCGCACCGCGAGACGTGCGCATCTGCTTGATGCCCAGCTCGTCGAACAGGGCACTGGCGATGGCTACCCCGGCGGCGATGACATTGCGGCGCTGGCTGCTGAGCCCCTCCAGGGCGATATTGTCGAAGCGTTTGAAGCGCAGCAGGTTTTTCTCCAGTTTCTCCAGTCCCTTGCGGTCGATGCCGCCATCGCTCCAGCCCTGGCTGAGCAGCACCGCCTCCACCGCCTGCAGGGTGCCGGAGGAGCCCACGCACTCCGCCCAATGGCCGGCGTGGTAGTGGTAGCGGATGTGGGACACCTCCAGGCGCGCCCGGTTGTAGGCGTGGCGGTAGTTGTCCTTGCTGATCTTGCCGCCGGGGAAACAGCTGTCCGAGTAGGAGACGCAGCCCATTTGCAGGCTCTCCAGACGCCGGGGTTCGAAGCGCTCGCCGATAATCAGCTCGGTACTGCCGCCACCGATATCGATCACCAGCCGCGACTGGGCGTCATCGGCCAGGGTGTGGGCGACACCCAGGTACACCAGGCGCGCTTCCTCGCGACCGTAGACCACGTCCACGGGAGCGCCCAGGATTTCCTGCGCCGGTCGGGTGAAGTCGCGGCGGTTGTCAGCCACGCGCAAAGCGTTGGTGCCGACCACGCGAATGCGCTCTGTATCGACACTGCCCAGCATCTGGGCGAAGCGGGCCAGGCAGTCGAGCCCGCGCGCGATGGCCTCCGGGGACAGCCGGTTGTCGACCAGGCCGGCTCCGAGCTGCACTTTTTCCGCCAGCACTTCCACCGGGCGCATTTCCCCGTGCTCTACGCGGGCCACAATCAGGTGAAAGGAATTGCTGCCGAGGTCGACCGCCGCCAGCAGGCTGCCGTCAGGAAGGGGTTCGCGCGTTTGGGGTTCCAAAATGGGGGTTGTCTCGCGGTCGGCGTTTGCCTGCGATGATAAACGATAGCCCGCCCTGACGCACGGACCCCGCCGTCAGGCTGGATTCAGGCCAGCAGCCGGGCGGCAATGAGCAGCGTCAGCAGGCCGGTTGCTGCGCTGAGCAGCAGCACCTTGCCGCTGATCTTCGACAATTCCGCGAGAGGGTCGCCACCAGCGTGGACCCGGGCCAGGACTGGCCATTCTATGGCCCCGGCGAAACCGAGACTGCCGAAGGCGGCCGCCAGCAGTGCCACCCCGCCCGGGGAGTCGGTGCTGAACGCCAGCCAGAGCAGGGCGATGGCGACTGCCGAGCCCAGGGTGCCAGCGTAGCTCATGACGAGGAATTGCCCGCGCTTGTTGCGCTGGAAGTCCCAGTCGAAGGCGAACAGGTTTAGCCGTTTGGGTCGGTGGTAGCGGCCGCGAGCCGTGCGTGCGCCGGCGTAGTGGAACCACTCATGCACCAGGGTGGTGGTGATAGCTCCTGCCAGCAGGCCGGTGGCCACGCTGAAAAGCGCGGCCACCGGCTGCCCGGAATTCACCGCCCAGTTGTTGGTCGCGGTAAACAGCCCCAGCAGGAGCAGGGTGATCCCGAGATGGGTAAAGGCAACCAGGCTGGTACTGATGCCGCCGGTGGGTTCGGCAACCGGCGCGGAGTCATTGAGAGCGTTGTCCATTGTCTTTCCCGCACGGTGAGACTGATTATGAACTTACGCAAGTAACGGCGCGCTGGATGCGGGCCCGGGCAGGCCTATTTGCGCCCGGCGCCCGAGGGCCGCGCTACGTAGCCGCCCTGCTGGCCGCTGATACCGGATTTGATGCTCTCGATCTTGCCGCCGGACTGCAGGAACATCCTGGTCTGTTCTTCGATGGAGGAAGAGGTTTCAACGGCTGCTGGCTGCTTTTTCTTGGCGGGGGCGCGTTGGGGCTTGGCGGCGGACATGATCAGTGCTCTTGCAACGGATGGCCGGCCAGTATAGCGCAAATGCACTGCTCCTGTCTGCCCCGGCTGTCTCACCCCCGGGCAGAGTGATGCCTACGGGGCAATGACCCGCGGGGTTCGCGGGGGCATCCGGGTCAGCAATTCGTAGCCGATGGTACCCGCATGACGGGCAACCTCGTCCACCGGCAGGCCCTCTCCCCAGAGCACGACCGGGTCGCCGATCGCAACCGGTGGCAGGTCGGTTACATCGACAGTGATCATGTCCATGGAGACCCGGCCCGCGAGAGTGGCTCGCCGGCCGTTGACCAGGACCGGGGTGCCGTTGGCTGCCGTGCGCGGGTAGCCGTCGCCATAGCCTATGGTTACCGTCGCAACCCGGGAGGGGCGCTGTGCCTGCCAGCTGCCACCGTAGCCGACGCACTCGCCGGCCGCGATGTCCCGCACCGAGATGACCGCCGATACCAGGGTCATGACAGGCCGCAGGCGTTCCGCCTCGGGCTGGGTCTCGCCGAAGGGAGAGTTGCCCCAGAGCATGTAACCCGGTCGGATCCAGTCGTAGTGGGCCCGGGGCCAGGCCAGGGTGGCAGGGGAATTGGCTGCGCTGCGCAACCCCTCCAGGCCCGCGGTGGCGGCCTCGAACAGTTCGATTTGCTGCCAGGTCTGCGGGTTGTGCAGCTCGTCGGCGGAGGCAAAGTGGGTGGAGAGCACCGGCGTGCCCGCCATCTTGCCGCAGGCAAGCAGCCGCTGGTAGAAGCTGGCGGTCTGCGCCGGCAGGGCGCCCAGGCGGTGCATGCCGGTGTCGATCTTGAGCCAGCAACCAACCGGTGCCGAGAGCGAGGCCTGCTCCAGCCACTGGAGCTGGAGGTCATTGTCAATGGTGATCCAGAACCCTGCTGCGGCAGCGACCGGCAGCTCACTGGCTTCGAAAACCCCCTGCAGGAGCAGGATCGGGCAGCGGATGCCTGCGTCGCGCAGCGCCAGGGCTTCCTCTGTGCAGGCGACCGCCAGCGCGTCCACCCGGGGTTCGAGTTCCCGTGCCATGGTCACTGCGCCGTGCCCATAGGCATTGGCCTTGACCACGGCCATCAAGCGCGTCCCGGGGGCGAGCTCGCGCGCCACGGCGACGTTGTGGTGGAGGGCGCTGAGGTCCAGGCGGGCCTGGCTGGGACGGGTCATCAGTAGTCGTAACGGTGCCGGCTAAACAGGGTTGCGGCGGCGAGCCAGACATCGCCGATGCCGCCGTTGCCCACCGGCTTGCCGTCGATCTCGATGACCGGAGCCACCTCTTTGCTGGAGCTGGTCAGCCAGACTTCATCGGCGGCGTCGACCTCCGCCATGGTTACCACCCGCTCTTCTACCGGGATGTCGCTGTGTTTACGCAGAATATCCAGCAGCATCAGCCGGGTGATTCCGGGCAGCTTCTGGTGATCCAGCTCCGGAGTGGCCACGGTGCCGTCCTTGACGACAAACACGTTGCAGGCGGCGGCCTCGGTGAGTTCGCCTGCCTCGTTGTAGAGAATCGTCTCACCGTGGCCGCGGCTGTGGCCGTGTTGATAGTGCATGACGTTGCCGAGCAGGGCGGTGGATTTGATATTGCAGCGGCGCCAGCGCAGGTCTTCCGCCGTAGAGACCCGGTAGCAGGTGGCTGACGCCTTGTCGGCAACTGGCGCCGGCGGGATTTCAAAAGCGAAGGCGTAGAGGGTGGGGGCGACGTTCTCTGGATAGGCGTGATTGCGCCGGCTATCGGCGCCCCGGCTGACGTGGAAATAAACGCCCAGATTGCCCCTGCCGTTGCGCGCTATCAGCTCATTGGCAATACCGCGCCACTGCGTCTCGTCTACCTTCAGTTTGATTTCGATGGCATCCAGCCCCTGCTGCATGCGCTGCAGGTGTGGCCCGAATCCCACCAGCTTGCCAGCGTAGGAGGGCACCACCTCATAGATACCGTCGCCGAACAGGAAGCCCCGGTCCATCGGCGAGATGCGGGCTTCACTCATTGGCAGGTAGTCGCCGTTCAGGTAGACAATACTCATGTTCAAATCCTGTGTTGGTTCGTGTTCAGTTCCGCAGAAAGCCGGTCAAGCGGCGGATTTCGCCAATGACCGCATCGCCCTCGGTGGGGGGCATGCCATCCTCGGTCAGGGTATTTTTGCGGGTCACACCGTCGACGCTGCCACGCTCAGACAGATAGCGCAACGTGGCCAGTGGCGAAAATGCTCCAAGCAGGTCGCGCTCCGACCAAAGAGCCAGGAACGCGAGCAGGCCGTAGGCACCCCAGTTGGATACATCGGCCACCAGCAGCTCGTCGCAGCTGGTGACCGCGACCCGGATATCCAGGGCAGCGATGGCCTCGGCAATCTTGCCCATGCCGATCTCGTTGCCGCCGTCGCCGATGCCGATGGTCGGGCAGGTTGCCCGGGTCAGAAACGGGTCGAAGGCGCCGCAGCGGGAGCTGATATCTTCACCGCGCATGTTGTAGTAGCGGCCGTCTGTGGTCCGCCCGGGTCGCTCGATGGAAATGACGGCAGCGGGGGAGTTCGCCGCCAGCCAGGTAGTGGCTGCCTGCTCACCGCCGTCGGCGGGGTCGCGGTCCAGGGCCAGGATGCGATAGTCGGCTGCCATGGCATCGGCCAGGGGCGTGGCGCAGGCGATGACGGGCTGTGCGCCGAGGGCCTCAAGACCCTGGTACAGTGCGATGGCGCCCACCGGGCCATCGGTTTCGAAGGTGTCTCCCACCGGGAAGCCGGTGCCGATCAACACTGTCCCCCGCAGGCCGTGCAACAGCTCCGCGGCGCGCAGGTAGTAACCCGGCCTGAGTGCGGCGCGGGCGGTCTGCATCTGGCGCGGATTGCGTGCGACCAGCAGGGCCTCGATGGTTTCACTCAGGGTCTGGTCATTCACCGGTTTCGCTCCTCGGGCGCTGCCTGCAAGGGCATGTGCTGTATCCGCCAATGGTTCAGATGCAGTGCATTGTGGGCGGCGTGCGGGCTGATGGCGGCGAAATGTACCCTGCCGCCGGGCTGCAGCTGCGCCATGCGCTCCGCGTCCAGGGACAGGGCGGCTCCGATCTTGGGGTAGCCACCGATGGTCTGGCGGTCATTGAGCAGCACGATCGGCTGGCCATCGGCGGGGATCTGGATGGCGCCGAAGCAGATGCCCTCGGACAGGATGCCCTCGATGTCGCAACGGATGGCGGGGCCCTCCAGACGATAACCCATGCGATCACAGCGCTGTGAAACCGTCCACTCGCTGCTGAAAAAACGCCGCTGCTGGAGACGGTCGAAGTGCTGCTGCTGGTAGCCGGGTATGACCCTGACAGTGACCTGGTTCTGGTAGTGCGGGCGCTGGTCGCGCGGCACTTGCAGACGGTGATGCTCGCTCACCGTGGCGCAGGGCAGGACGTCGCCGGGCGCCAGCTTGTCGCCGCGCAGGCCGCCCAGCTGCTCCCGCACCACGGTCGCCGTGCTGCCAAACTGGGGGGCGACGACAAAGCCGCCGGCCACGCCCAGATAGCTGCGGCAGCCATCCGTGGCATAACCGAGGCTGATGTGGTCGCCGGCCTTGACCTTGTGCACCGTCCACAGCTCTCGCTCCTTGCCGTTGATTGCCAGGGGCATGCTGGCTCCGGTTACGCACAGGAAGGTGTCGGTGTGGGCGTCGAGTTCCAGCCCGCCAAAGCTGGCTTCAATGGCGGTTGCCGCCGGGTCGTTGCCCAGCAGGCGCTGGCAGAGTGCGAAGGCATTGCGGTCCAGCGGGCCGCCGGTGGTCAGGCCAATGCCGTGCTGGCCGTAGCGGCCCGGATCCTGGAGCAGGCTCAGCAGCCCGGGCTGGCGCACCACCAGACTCATGCCAGTTCTCCGCCCAGTTCCAGAAAGCGCTCCCGGCTGATCGGCTCAAACCGCACCCTGTCGCCAACGGCTACCGGCATGGTGGGCTCGGCATTCGGGTCGAACATGCGCTGTGGGCAGTTGCCGATCAGGTTCCAGCCCCCCGGCGACACGGCCGGATAGATTGCGGTCTGGCGATCGGCAATGGCCACCGCGCCCCGCGGCACTTTCGCGCGCGGGGTTGCCAGTCGGGGGGCGGCGATGCGCGTGTCCACCTCGCCCAGATAGGCGAACCCCGGGGCGAAGCCAATGGCGTAGACGCGGTACTCGGTTCCGCTGTGCAGTGCGATCACTTCGTCCACCGGCAATTGGCACTGCTGCGCCAGCCGCTCCAGATCGGCGCCGGACTCCGCGCTGTAGTAAACCGGCAGCACGATTTCCCGGCCACCGCTGCCGGCGCTGGCACCGTCGATGTCCGCGCGGATACCGTGCAAACGGTGAATGACACTCATGTGGTCGGTGCGAAGTGGATCGTAGATCACCAGCAGGGAAGCGTAGGAGGGAACCAGATCGATGAGGTCGGGCCCCAGCACCCGGCGGGCCGCCGCGGTCGCGGCCTGTACCCGGGCGGCCACCTCCGCACCGGTTCTCTCGCCCAGATAGAGTATTACCGCATTGTCACCGGCGTAGCTCAACTGCATGCGCGGGTCAGGCTCCCTTGATCAACGCGCGCACGGCTTCGATAGCGCGTACACCCTCAAGATTGTCGCCATGCACGCACAAGCTGTCAGCGGACAGTGGCAGGCGCTGGCCGCTGATCGTGGTGACGGTGCCCTGGCGGCACAATTCGTCCACCTGTGCCAGCATGCGTTCGCGATCGTGCACGGCGTGTGGCCGCTTTCGGGATAGCAGGCGTCCGTCATCGTCATAGCAGCGATCGGCAAAGGCTTCGAGCAGGAGTTGCAGGCCCAGCGCATGCGCCTCCTGCCGATGTTCCTCCGCCTGCGGCGTCGCCTGCAGCATTAACGCCAGGGGACGGTGGTAGCCGGCTACCGCCGCCATGATGATGCGCCGCAGTGAGCTGTTGGCCATCATGTCGTTGTAGAGCGCGCCGTGGGGTTTGACATAGGCCAGCTGCAGGCCGTGACAGGCGGCCATCCCGTCCAGGGCGGCTATCTGGTAGCGCAGGCTGCTGGCCAGCTCCGTGTCGTCCAGGTGCATGGTTCGGCGGCCGAAACCCACCAGGTCCGGGTAGGCGGGGTGGGCGCCCACGCTGACGCCGTGTCGCGCTGCCAGCGCCAGGGTTTTGTCGATGGTAACCGGGTCGCCACCGTGAAAACCGCAGGCAATATTGGCCTGGTCGATGTGGGGCATCACGTCGGCATCCATGCCCATGTTCCAGCTGCCATAGCTTTCGCCGAGGTCACAATTGAGAAGCATTGTCGGTCCTGTACTCAGAAATGCCTGTGATCAGAGTATAGCCAGTTGGCTGTTGCGCAGGTCGGTGACCAGCATGCAGCCCGGGCTGTGGGTAATGGCCAGCGGCGGTCGCGCCTGTTCCAGCGCGACCTGCGGCGTAACGCCGCAGGCCCAGAACACCGGCAGTTCCCCGGCTTTCAGCGTGACCCGGTCACCGTAATCCGGCCGCTCCAGGTCCCGTATCCCTATCTCCGCAGGGTCCCCCAGATGGATGGGCGCGCCGTGCACCGACGGGAACCGGGTGCAGATCTGGATCGCCCGTATGGCATCGGCGGCCTTGAAGGGCCGCATGCTGACGACCATTTTGCCGGCGAAGGGTCCCGCGGGCTGGCAGTCGATATCCGTGCGATACATGGGGACGTTGACGCCTTCGCTGACGTTGCGCACCTCCAGCCCGTCGGCCAGCAGTGCTTCTTCAAAGGAGAACGAGCAGCCCAGGGCAAAGGTTACCAGATCATCCTGCCACAGGCCCTTGATGTCCTCGCACTCCGCCTGCAGCTTGCCGTCGCGGAAAACGCGGTAGCTTGGCACGTCAGACCGGATGTCTATATCCCCCAAAAGTGGTAGCGACGGGTCTCCCGGCGCGGCGGAGCTGGCGATGAGCGGGCAGGGTTTCGGATTGGCCTGGCAAAAACGCAGGAAATCGCTCGCCCAGGCTGCGGGCAGGATCACGATATTGCACTGCACGAAGCCGGCCGCAAGACCGGAAGTGTTGCCGGAATGCTGACCGCTGCGGATACGGCGGCGCAGTTCGGCAGGTGTTGGGGTGATGGCCATGTTGAACCTCGTCGGAGAGGGGCGGGCCTTGGCACTGGAGACCGCGCCCCGAAAGCGGGATAATGATGCGTTGCGGTCCATCATAGTTGATTCCCCTCATGCTCGACCAGTTGCTGCAGGTTCTTTCCCCCCGATCAGCGGGAGAAGACGTGTTCCTTGCCGATAACATGCATCCCCAGGCCTTCCGGGTCTACGGCGGACAGGTCCTGGCCCAGGCGCTGCGGGCCGCTGCCGCGACCGTCGAGCCGGAGCGGGCAGTGCACTCCCAGCACGCGTATTTCCTGCGCCCGGGTGATCCCGGCGAGGAGATTCGGCTGGAGGTCGACCGGGCTCTGGATGGGGGCAGTCTCAGTTCCCGGCGGGTCGTGGCCCTGCAGCGGGGCAAACCGATCCTGGTGTCCTCCGTCTCCTTCCAGCGTGCAGGGCGCGGCGATGATTTCCAGCAGCCGCTGCCCGCCGTGCCCGCGCCGGAAACCCTGCCCAGCGAGCGCGAGCGGGCTCTGGCGGAAGGCACCATGGACGCAAGCTTCATGGTGACAACGGGTCTCGAGCTCGATGTGAGACTGGTGCATCCGGTTGACTGGCAGAATCCGCAGCCGTTACCGCCCCATCTGGAAGCCTGGATGAAAACCACGGGTCCTGTGCCGCAGGGCAATTCCCTGCACGCCTGCCTGCTGGCCTACATGTCGGATATCTTGCTGATCGATGTCTGTCTCGCTGCCACCGGGCGCAGTTTTCTGCTGGACGATTGCCAGATTGCCAGTCTCGATCACGCGCTCTGGTTCCACGGCCCGGTGAGGGCCGACGAATGGCTGCTGCACGCGGTGGAGGCAGAGCGTGTCAGCGGCGGGCGCGGGCTGGCTCGGGGCAAATTCTACAACCGCGAGGGCGTACTGGTCGCATCGGTTGTCCAGCAGGGACTCATGCGCCTGCGTTGACGCGTTGCCTCGCCGGGTGGGGAACCTTATGATGAGGTGCTGGTTCGCGCCGTTCACCATAAGGATCACACCATGCCCCACCCCGCCATTACTGCTGAAACCTACCCCCACAAGCCCGCCATCATCATGGGCGGCTCCGGCGAGATGGTCACCTTCGCCGAGCTTGACGAGCGCAGCAACCAGGCGGCGCAGCTGTTCCGCTCCCTGGGCCTGAAGAAGGGCGATCATATTGGCATGATGCTGCTGAACTGCCGCCAGTTCCTCGAGATCTGCTGGGGCGCGCAGCGCGCGGGCCTGATCTTTACCCCCATCAGCACCCACCTGAAACGCGATGAAACCGCCTATATCCTGGAGAACTGCGGCGCCCGGCTGTTTATAGCATCCCACGACCTGGCCGGCGTGGCCGCCGAGGTGCGCGCGGCCAGCAAGGGGGCCATCCAGCATTTTTACATGGTTGACGGACTTATCGACGGCTTTGACTCCTGGGACGACAGCGCCGGCCTGCAGCCTGCCGAGCGCATCGCCGACGAGGCCAATGGCGTGCCCATGCTGTATTCCTCCGGCACCACCGGCAAGCCCAAGGGCGTATTCCTGCCGCCCGCCAGCGATGACGTCAATGCTCCCCACCCCCTGGCGGCAAGCCTGGGCGCCGCATTTGGCTTCAGCGAGGAAACGGTCTATTTGTCACCGGCGCCGCTGTATCACGCGGCGCCACTGCACTACAACATGATGACCCTGTACCAGGGCGGCACCACCGTGGTAATGGAAACGTTTGACCCCGAGGCCGCACTGGCGCTGATCGAGGAGCACCGCGCCACCCACAGCCAGTGGGTACCGATCATGTTCGTGCGCATGCTCAAGCTGCCGGAAGAAGTGCGCAACAAGTACGATCTCAGCAGCATGCAATTTGCCATCCATGCTGCTGCGCCTTGCCCGATCGAAGTGAAGGAGAAGATGATCGAGTGGTGGGGCGAGGTCATCGTCGAGTACTACGCCGCCAGCGAAGGCATCGGTATTACCATCATCGACTCCGCCAACTGGCTGACTCACAAGGGCTCTGTGGGTCCCTCGCTAATGGGGACTATCCATATCCTTGACGACGATGGCAACGAGCTGCCGCCCGGTGAGATCGGCACCGTGTATTTCAGCGGCGAACAGGCCCAGTTCAAGTATCACAACGAGCCGGACAAGACCGCCGAGGCTTTCAACGAGCGCGGTTGGGCGACTACAGGCGACATCGGCTATCTCGACCGGGACGGTTTCCTGTATCTGACCGATCGCAAGCACTTCATGATCATCAGCGGCGGCGTGAATATCTACCCGCAGGAGATCGAGAACCTGCTGATCACTCATGACAAGGTGGCGGATGTCGCCGTGTTCGGGATTCCCAACGACGAGTTCGGGGAAGAGGTCAAGGCTGTCATCCAGCCCATGAACTGGGCCGATGCCACCGACGAGGTGGCGATCGAGATCATGGAATGGCTGCGCGAGCGTATCTCCCATATCAAGCTGCCGCGGTCGCTGGACTTCCACCGTGAATTGCCGCGGATGGATAACGGCAAAATGTACAAGCGGCACCTGGCCGACGCCTATCGCGGAGCCACCCGCACGGATGAAAAGGGTGACACTATCGGCGCCGGCAAGAGCTCGCCCGATGAATAGTGCAATGGCCAGCAATCGCCATCCTGGGGAATGCTGGCCAGCGCACCGGGTTCAACGCTTGGCGATGTCCTGGCCCGGCTTCATGCTGCGCCCCGTCCGGCTGGCGTGCATCTCCTCCAGACCCAGATGCCCTACATTGCTGACCGCGTTGTCCATTGCCGTCTCAAGGCAGGCTTTGTGGTCACGGTGCATGGCGGTGTCGCGAATGTCTGCCCGCGGTGAGCACACAGCCTTGGTCGCCTGGGTCAGGCGCAGGTACAGCTGGTCCAGGCCGGCGGGGTGGCCCAGGTTGAGATCCGCCCAGGTGACCGTCACTGAGCGGTCAGTGCGGCCGATATGGGGAAAGCTTACAAAGTCCGCCCGGGTTTCCCGCGTAGTGGTTTGCTCAACGTTGTAACGATACTCGTCGTCGGCGACTGTGTGGTTCGCCAGCAATGGCAGGGTCAGTGCCAGTGACACAAGAGCGGTGGTGGCCAGCGGCAGTTTTCTCTGATTCTTGTTTCCCGGATTGTTCATGGCGTTTTCCTCGCTAGTTCGTGGCTGTCAGTAGCGCACTGTCTGCCGGGCGGGGTGCCCGGCTGTTCAGCCTGGAGTCAAGTTCAGCACAGGCCAAGTCGCGCCGCCGGGTGGAACCGTGACTTATCCGGGAGTAAGTCGTGATTTCTGTGTGAGGAAAATGTGATTACCCTAAAATCAAGAGGTTGAGATCAATTTTAGGGTTCATATCCTGCTCTTTGATGGGTGGTGAATGATTGTCCCTGCGACTACGCTTAAGTACTGCGATCGCAGATTCGCAACGGGACAAGGCTATGACTCGTCAATTGAGCTTCGGTGCCTGGAGGTTTTGCCCGGACTCCCAGATCCTGGAGCGGGAGGGAGAGAGCTTCCATCTGGAGCCTCGCGTCGCGAGTCTGCTGGAATATTTCCTGGCCAATCCCGGCGAGGTGCTCAGTCACGAGCAATTGGTTGGCGTGGTGTGGAATGATCGCGTGGTATCCGATGACGCCATTCGACGCGCGGTTTGCTCTCTGCGGCACGCACTGGCGGCGGACGGTACCGACCAGCTCATTACTACGGTGCACAAGAAAGGCTATCTGGCCAATCTGCCCCCCGCCACGGTCGTACCTGCCAGGGCTGATTCCCCGCCAGGAGCGGCAGCGCGCCTGGGGGTCGATGTCCGTTCGTCTTCATCGTGGCTATTTCTGCTGCTACTGCTTTTGCTGGTCGCAGCCTGGCTCTGGCTGCCGCGCCCCGCGCCTTCCTCACCAGTGGCGGATGGCCCGCCCTACGCCCTTGCGGTATTGCCGTTTATTGATCTGAGTGAAAAGGCGGACCAAGCCTATCTTGCTGATGGCCTGGCGGAGGAACTGATCGGGCTGTTGCAGCGTTTCACCGCTTTCCGCGTGCCCGCCCCCAGTTCGTCCTTCCAGTTTCGCGACCGGATGGCCAGCCCCCTTGAGGTTGGAGACGCATTGGGGGTGGATTATCTGGTAGAGGGTAGTGTGCGCCGCGATGGCGATCAGGTGCGTATCGACGTGCACCTGGTGGAGACAGACAGCGGCTACCAGCTCTGGTCTGCCAGCTATAACCGCAGTATTGCCGGGCTATTCGCGCTGCAGGCGGATATTGCCACGGAGGTAGCCCGGGCATTGCAAGTGGTGCTGGTGACGCCGGATCGACCAGCCGCTCGCGCGCTGGAGGGAGCCGGCGCCCCGGGTGCCAAAGCCTATCTGGAATATCTGGAGGCCCGTCAGCTGATGGCAAGCTGGGCCACACCGGACCTTGAGAAAGCCATTGTCCATCTGCAGAACGCGATCTCTCTGGCGCCGGACTTTGCCCCGGCTTACACCCGCCTGGCCGAGGCCATGTTGATGAATGCCAATAATCAGGGCGTAGCGGAATTCTTCGGCGTGCGCGAAACGGCACTGACCCTCATCGAGAAGTCCATGGCGCTGGACCCGGAGCTGGGCGAGGCCTACGGGTTGCGCGGCCTGGTGCGGCTGGCGGGAGAAGAGGAGCTGATGGAGCAGGACCTCCTGCGGAGTATCGCACTGAGCCCGACCTTTACCCCCGCCTACGAGCTGCTGGCGCAGCGGATGTTCTTCGACACAGGGCGACGTGAGGAGGCCATTGCGTTGATCGACCGGGCCAGGGCCCTGGACCCCCTCTGGCCACGCGGTCACTATAGCAAGGCGCTGATGATGCTGGGCAGCTGTGAGCATGAGCTGGCGGCAGAGCTCGCCCGGGAAGCGCTGCGGGTAAACCCGCGGTTTCGCTCCGCTCTGGTCCTGCTGGGCACAATCGCTGCCCTGCGGGGGGATCTGGCCGAGGCTGTGCAGCTTCAGGAGCAGGCGTTCAAGTTGGACCCCCGCGCCAGCTGGGTGCGGCAGCGATTGCACATGACCTACCTGCATCTGGGGGAGCTGGCGGCGGCCCGGGAGGTGGCCGACAGCAGCTTCAACAGCCGACTCTGGGAACAGTATTTCCTCGGTAACCACGTCGCTGGCGGGGAGATGATCTACGCTGCAGATCTTGTTCCGATCGCGGGCGAAGTGATTCCCTGGGAGCTCACCACCTGGCTGCTGGCCGCGGCCATGACCAGCGGCGACTACGCGAGAGCCCGCCGCTATCTGGCCGAGGACTTCGGCTACGCCGGTGGCCTGCCGGAAACTATGGACCCTGGCGACCGGTTTTTCCTGCTGAATCTGCTGCTGATCTGGTACGGGCCGGGGTACGACGGCGACGGCCGTGCTCAGATTGCCCGTTGGTGGGCCGAGCTGACCGCGACCGCTCTGGATACGCACGGCTGTATCCGTGGCTACCAGCCGATCGCGCAGGCGCTGGCCGACGTGAGTCTGGGGCACATGGATGAGGCCGTTGCCGTGCTGGGAGACGCAGTGAATAGCGGCGGCATTGTTGCCGGCTGGCACTGGATTATTCCCAATCACCCCGGGTTTGCGCCCCTGTTGCAGGAGCCGAGGTTCCAGCGTCTGTTGCAACAGCGCCACGCCCTGGTGCTGGAGCAGCGTGAAGAACTGGCTCGGTTGCGCGCTGGAGGTGCGGTACCGTTTCGCGGCCAGGCACGCGAAAATCTCGAACCGGGCTGACCCCACCCGGGGTAGATTCTGGCCTGATTCGACCCGTGCCCGCCTCGCGGGTTTGCAGTATGCTGGGTATAACGATGTAGTAAAGAGGGTAACAGGTGAGAACATCCCGCAAACTTGCCCTGCTGGAAAAGCAGATGGCCGGCTGCAATTCCTACGATGAATGGCGAGAGGCTGCGCTGCAGCACGATGAACTGTCCGGCATGCGGCGCTGGCGTGAGGTCGACCAGACCCGCCAGTATGACTACAGCCAGATTCGTCTGCGCCTGGACCGGCTGCGCAGCCTGCGTTCGCGCCACGACTATCAGGGCCTGCTGTTCACCCTCAATGAGGGTATTCACGGCAATATGGGCGGGATGGGGCGCAGCACCCTGTACCAGCGCGCCAAGTTCGGCACCAAACACCTGATAGAGCAGTATATAGACGAGGTGGACGACTCATTGCGCTTCCTCGCCGAACTCGAGAGCAAGGACGTTACGCTGCAGCAGAAACTGGATTTCTTCTACCGCGCCAACATCTGTTTCGGTCGCTCGGCCCTGATGTTAAGTGGTGGCGGGGTGCTGGGATTCTACCACCTCGGTGTGGTCAAAACGCTGCTGGAGCAGGGGCTGCTGCCGCGAGTGATTTCCGGTTCCAGTGCCGGTTCGCTGGTGGCGGGCGTGGTCGGGACCCATACCGACGTTGAGCTGGAGCACTTTTTCGACCCCGACAACGTACACTTTGAAGCCGAACGTGAAGCCAGCGTATTCTCGCGCATGTTCCTGGGTCGCAACCCCCAGATTGATGTGCGCGACCTGGAGAAAATCATTGCCCGCCTTGTCCCGGAGATGACCTTCCAGGAGGCCTATGAAAAGACCGGGCGGCAGATCAGCATCACTGTGGCGCCGGCGGAGACGCACCAGCGCTCGCGGCTGCTGAATGCCATTACCTCGCCCAATGTTTACGTGCGCTCGGCGGTGATGGCCTCCTGTGCGGTACCCGGGGTATTCCCGCCGGTAATGTTGATGGCCAAGAACTCCCATGACGAGGCGCAGCCCTACCTGCCCACCCGCAAATGGGTTGACGGCTCGATCGCCGATGACCTGCCGGCCAAGCGCCTGTCGCGGCTCTACAGCACGAATCACTACATCGTCAGCATGGTGAACCCGATTGCCACCCCGTTCCTGCGCGGCAATAAAAAAGCCAGTGGCTTGACGGCCGCTCTGGGCAGTCTCGGCGTGGGAATCGGTCGTGAGGTGCTGAATTTCTACCGCGGCATGGTGCAAAAGAAGGGTGATAACTGGCCCCGCTTCAACCTGCTGATGAACGGTATCCACTCCTTGCTGGACCAGGAATACAGTGGCGACATCAACATCGTGCCCAGTTTCCGCTGGTACAATCCGGCCAAAATCCTGTCGCACCTGTCCGAGAAGGAGCTGGTGGCGCTGATGCAGGGTGGGGCGCACTCCTGTTTCCCCAGTGTCGAGACGATCAGGATCTGCACCAAGATCAGTCGCACCATGGAGGAGATCCTGCATCGCTTCGAGTATGGGGACCTCCGGCCCAGCTCTGATGAATACCGGCGGCCGCGGGCGTCGCGCCGTCGACCGCAGCCCACGCGGGCTGATCGCGAGGCCCAGCGGGGTGCTGTCGGCGCCGCCGAGGCTGCGGC